>CBFHYP010000007.1:0-74717 GCA_965660095.1 Puniceispirillaceae bacterium (SeqCode) | reverse complement strand
GAGGTGTCTTTTGTGCATTTCTGCACCTATTCAAAAAATAATGATGGAGGGTGTTAGCGGTCAGATGCCAGCTTGTTTTGTTGCTTCTTAACCTTGCGGCTTTTGATGATGCTGTGACATCCAAAGCCGATTACAAATAATGCTGCAAGTGCATAGCTCGGCCAGACCACAAACCCATAGCCGCCCATATCTAAAAAAGCAGATAAGCTAGAAGTATGTTCCATCTAAAATCCTTTTTTTCGGATACTGTAACATCAACGTTCTGCTGCTACTTCAGATAAAGCGGCCACAGCCATTGGGCTTTGGTGTGCAGTGTGCCGTTTCAATCTGCGCTCAGCTATCATCCATAACATACGGTGAAGAATAATCCAGATAAAGAATAATTGATACGCGCCAAACATAACAAATAACGGCCAAAGCATAGAGCTATCAATTGCCATACCGCCAGAGCGGATAATGGAGGCTGGTTGGTGAAGCGTATTCCACCAATCTACGGAAAATTTTACAATCGGCAAATTCACACAGCCAATAAGCGCCAAGATAGAGGCCATGCGTGCGCCTTTTTCAGGGTTTTCAAAACTATATCTCAATGCGCCATAGCCAATGAAAAACATGAATAACACAAGCATTGAAGTTAGCCGTGCATCCCACACCCAATAGGTTCCCCAAATGGGCTTGCCCCACAGACTTCCCGTTATCAGCGTAACAAACGCAAACCCAGCGCCAACCGGCATAATGGCTTGGGCTGCGATATCTGCTAATTGATGCCGCCATACAAGGAAGAATAAAGCACAAAGCCCAAGCCCTAAATAGCTAGATAGCGCAAGCCATGCGGCCGGAACATGCACATACATAATGCGCACAGACTGACCTTGCTGGTAATCCGCTGGTGATGCGATAAGCCCAAGATATAGCCCCCAGCAAAAACCGATGATACTTAAGCCAAGACAGATAGGGGCGCAGATACGTGCGAATTTGGCAAAGTAAGACGGGTTTGCAAATCGATCAAACTGAAACATTCCCATTTTGCCCCTCTCTTTTTCAGTTATTGCCGCACACACGATACCATAGGTTAACGATCTTCAATGGCTGATTTAAGTGCTAAATGTGTCGCAGGTGGGCAGATTACTGCAAAAAACAAGCTTGCTGCTGCGAGTAATTTTAGATGCGGCCAAGGCGATAAGCCTTGCAAAGCTGCTTCTGTTGCCATCACCCCAAATACCAATAAGGGCAGGGTTAACGGCAACACCAATATCGCTAACAGCATTGCACTTCTTCGTGCTCCGCTGCTCAACCCTGCGCTCATCCCGCCAAGCAATAATATGGCGGCCATCCCAAGTGCAAGGCTTAGAAATAATATCGGCCATACTGCAAGTTCTAACCCTATCATCAGCGCAATGACAGGTAGCACACACAAAAAAGGCAACAGGCTAAGCAAATACCAGCTTGCCAGTTTGGCTATTACATAAATCCAAATCGGGATGTGACAGCTCATAAGCTGTTCAATCCAACCAAGCCGCAAATCATCTGCAAATAATCTGTCAAAGGCTGGAAGTACACTTAACAGCGCAGCAATCCAGATAAGTGCTGCCCCAAGTTCAGCAAGCTTGTCAGGTGCAGGGCCAACGGCTAGCGGGAATAAGCTTGCAATCATGATGAAAAATGCGGCTTGAATGCAGCCATCAAGGACTAGTCGCCAGCCTTTTTGTACCTCTTTGGAAAATAAAATAAGAAAATGTCCCATTATGCCTCCCCCTGCTCTGCTAGGGATTGCAAGCTTAAGGTGTGATGGGGAAAACGAAGCTTTCGGGAAAGGTGGCTTACCATCACAACACGCCCGCCACATTTAAGCATCTCTTCAATAAGCTCTTCTAGAACAAGTCGTCCTTCTTCATCAAGCCCGCTATCAGGTTCATCCAATAACCACATAAGATTTTGCCCAGCCTGATGATGTTTGTACATTTCCTGCACATCCAAACATAGCCGGGTGAGGGCGATGCGTTGGCGTTGGCCTGTTGAAAGGTGCCTTATTTCCTTATCTAAGAAGGTAGCACAAAAAAACCGGTCATATTTTTTTGCCTTGCCAATATGCGGGTCTCTGCCGCGCATTTTCTGATAGAGCCTTAATTGTGCATAGCCGCTCATCTCGTCTGCTAGCCCATCTGCGATGCGGTAATTGCTGATCATAAGCGGACAATCTGGATGATGCGGTCTGAACGGGGCGTCATTGAGGGTGATGGTGCCTGCATAAGGCGGGATAAATCCGCCAATGGTGCGCAGCAATGTAGATTTTCCAGTACCATTGCCGCCCTTAATGACAATGGCTTGGCCAGCTGAAAGCGACCAATTTAAATCGGCGAGCAAAAGTTGAGGGCCGCGACTAATCGCAATATTATGCAGTGTTAAGTCGCCTACTTCAGGGCAATTCTGTCTAACCAATTTCGTGTCCATGCTTTTTGTCTTAAGCTAGAACTCATTCCGCAGTCTAGAAAAAACCGCGCTTCGGGCAAGGGTTTGTGCCGATTTATACTGGAAAGATGAAGCCGCAGGCGTTATAATGCCGATGACCGGAATGTTGGCGCTCCACATACGGCCTTTCAAAAATAAATCTGCAAGACTGTTTTTGCCATCTATTGCTGGTGCAGTGCGGGAAAAATGCGTCTGGGAAAACGGGGTGTTCATCATGAGTTTATATCAATCTTATCTAGAAGAAATCGCAAAGCGCAAAACCGAAGGCCTAGCGCCAAAACCCATAGATGACGGTGCGCTTGTTGGCGAAATCATTCAGCAGATTAAAGATACCGCACATCCGCATAGAGCAGATTCGCTTCACTACCTAATCTATAACACATTGCCAGGCACAACGAGTGCGGCAGGTGAAAAGGCAGAATTTCTGAAAGAGGTTATCCTTGGTGATGCCGTGCTAGAAGAGATTACGCCTGATTTTGCGTTTGAATTACTATCGCATATGAAAGGTGGACCTTCGATTAAGGTTTTACTTGATATCGCATTAGGTGATGATGAGGCTATCGCGAAACAAGCAGCTGAAGTGCTTAAAACACAGGTATTTTTATATGATGCGGATACAGACAGGCTTAAAGCTGCGCATCAAAACGGCAATAAGATTGCAACGGATATTATCACTTCATACGCAGATGCAGAATTTTTCACCAAGCTTCCAGATGTTGCTGAGCAGGTAAAAATCGTGACCTATATTGCTGCTGAAGGGGATATTTCAACAGATTTACTCTCCCCTGGTAATCAGGCGCATTCTCGTTCTGACAGGGAATTGCATGGTAAATGCATGATCTCAGAAAAGGCGCAGGCCGAAATTCAAGCCCTAAAACTTCAGCATCCTGATAAGCAGGTGATGTTAATTGCTGAAAAAGGTACAATGGGGGTTGGCTCATCGCGTATGTCTGGGGTTAATAATGTGGCGTTATGGACAGGAAAGCAGGCTAGCCCTTATGTCCCATTTGTGAATATTGCGCCTATTGTTGCAGGAACAAATGGCATTTCCCCTATTTTCCTGACTACCGTTGGGGTGACAGGCGGTATTGGTATTGACCTTAAAAACTGGGTTAAAAAGCTAGATGATAATGGCAACCCTATTTTGAATAATGATGGCAATCCTGTGCTTGAGCAGAAATATTCTGTTGAAACAGGCACTGTGATGGTCATCGATACTAGGAAGAAAAAGCTATATCGTGATGAAGATAATGAAGAGCTTGTTGATATTTCAGCGTCTTTCTCTCCACAAAAAATGGAATTCATTAAAGCAGGCGGCTCCTACGCTATCGTGTTTGGCAAAAAACTACAAAGCTTTGCGTGTCAGACCCTTGGTATTGAGCTAAAATCAGCTTTCGCACCGTCAAAAGTTATCTCGCATGCGGATCAAGGCATGACAGCAGTCGAAAAAATCTTCAACACAAATGCTGTTGGTGTTGAAAAAGGCACAATTTTGCATGCGGGTTCTGATGCACGGGTGCGGGTGAATATTGTCGGCTCGCAAGACACGACAGGGCTGATGACCTCACAAGAACTAGAAGCAATGGCTGCGACGGTTATCTCACCTACCCTTGATGGTGCGTATCAGTCTGGCTGCCACACCGCTTCTGTTTGGGATTTTAAAGCACAGGAAAACACCCCACGCTTGATGAAATTCATGCATAAATTTGGTCTTGTTACCGCAAGAGACCCAAAAGATGAATATCATCCAATGACCGATGTTATCCACAAAGTGCTGAACGATATTACGGTGGATGATTGGTCGATTATCATTGGCGGTGATTCCCATACAAGAATGTCAAAAGGGGTTGCTTTTGGTGCTGATTCTGGAACGGTTGCGCTTGCTCTTGCAACCGGCGAAGCAAGCATGCCTATCCCTGAATCTGTAAAGGTCACGTTTAAAGGCCAGATGGGCGAGCATATGGATTTCCGTGATGTTGTGCATGCCACACAGGCCCAGATGTTAAAACAGTTTGGGGATAATATTTTCCAAGGCCGTATTATCGAAGTGCATATTGGAACATTGCTTGCTGACCAAGCCTTTACCTTTACAGACTGGACAGCAGAGATGAAGGCAAAAGCTTCTATCTGTATCTCTGAAGATGAAACCCTTATTAAGTCGCTTGAAGTGGCCAAACACCGCATTCAAATCATGATTGAAAAGGGCATGGAAAACGACAACAAGATGCTTGCTGGCCTGATTGATATTGCTGATAAGCGTATCGCTGAAATTCGCTCTGGTGAAAAGCCAGCATTGAAGCCAGATGAAAATGCAAAATATTTTGCAGAAGTGGTTATCGATCTTAATCAAATTGATGAGCCGATGATAGCTGACCCTGATGTGAATAATGCTGATGTCTCAAAGCGCTATACCCATGATACAATTCGCCCTATCTCGTTCTATATGGCTGAAAAGAAAGTGGATTTAGGTTTTGTAGGCTCTTGCATGGTGCATAAGGGCGATGTGAAAATTGTAGCTCAGATGTTGCGCAATCTTGAAAAAGACCAAGGCAAGGTTGAGTTTAACGCGCCATTGGTGGTCGCAGCCCCAACCTACAATATTATTGATGAGTTGAAGGAAGAAGGTGACTGGGCCATTTTGCAGAAATATTCAGGTTTTGAGTTTGATGATACGTCGCCAAAAAATACCTCTCGTACCGAATATGAAAATATCCTGTATCTAGAAAGACCAGGATGTAATTTATGTATGGGCAACCAAGAAAAAGCGGCTAAGGGTGATACGGTGATGGCAACCTCAACGCGTCTATTTAAGGGGCGTGTGGTGGAAGATTCTGATACCAAGAAAGGCGAATCCCTTTTAGCTTCTACGCCTGTTGTGGTGCTTTCAGCGATTTTGGGCAGAACCCCGACATTGGATGAATATAAATCTGCCGTGGTTGGCATTGACTTAACAAAATTTGCGCCACCGCTAGAAAAGCCAAAAACAACACAATCAGCGCATTTTTAGGCTTTGTGTTTCCAAAAAGTGTTAACGCTACACTAACACGCTGAATGCCTCCATCGGGGGGAGGCTGTGAAGACCCTTCTATCCACAATATGGGTAGAGGGGTTTTGTTTTGCGTATGAAATAGCCTTGCTGCGCGGCATTGAAGAATTAATCTTGCATATGGCCTGCAAATCTTTGATAGTCTGCTGACCTTGTTACAGCGATGATAATAAGGCGGGACAGAAGTCAGGACTGGTCTTAGTGGTATCATTATCATGTCAGATGAAACAATCAAATGTGTGCTTGGTCCCACAAATACAGGTAAAACCTTCTATGCGATTGACAGGATGCTTGGTCATGCCTCTGGTATGATAGGTTTTCCGCTCCGGCTTCTTGCGCGCGAAAATTATGATAAAATAGCTGCTAAAATTGGTGTCGGGCAAGTTGCTCTTATCACGGGTGAAGAAAAAATAATCCCGCCACATGCACGCTATTTTTGTTGCACGGTTGAGGCCATGCCACTTGAGCGTGATGTTGATTGTATGATTATTGATGAAGTGCAATTGGCCGCTGATAAAGAGCGTGGTCATGTATTTACAGACCGTTTGCTACATGCGCGTGGACGCAAAGAAACCTTGTTTTTAGGTTCTGAGACAATGCGCCCTCTCCTTGCAAAATTATTCGGCGCAGCAGAATTAGTGCGCCGCGAACGCTTTTCCAAACTAACCTATGCAGGGCAGAAAAAAGTCACCCGATTACAAAGACGTTCTGCGATTGTCACTTTTTCAGCATCAAACCTATACAGGATTGCAGAATTAGTGCGGCGTCAACGCGGCGGGGCAGCGATTGTGATGGGTGCGCTTAGCCCTAGAACCCGCAATGCGCAGGTTGAATTATATCAAAATGGTGATGTTGATTTTATGGTCGCCACAGATGCGATTGGTATGGGGCTCAATATGGATATTAACCATGTTGCCCTTGCAGAAGATGTGAAATTTGATGGCAGTTACATGCGTCAGCTTCATGCGCATGAAATTGCCCAAATTGCTGGACGGGCAGGCAGGCATATGACAGATGGCACCTTTGGGGTGACAGAAGAATGCAATCCGTTCGACCAAGAAATCATCGACCAGGTTGAGTTTCATCAATTCCCTGCGGTAAAGGCATTATTTTGGCGTAACCGCAAATTAGATTTCACCTCGCTTAGAGGGCTAGTCGCATCCCTTGAAGCTAAGCCGCCTTATCCTTTTTTAATGCGAAAGCTGGATGCGGTAGATCATACAACCCTTATCGCCCTATCTGAGCGTGAAGAGGTGCGCGAGCTCGCTGACACACCAGGGCGATTAAGATTACTATGGGATGTCGCACAAATTCCTGATTTCCGAAACATGATGACAGATAGTCATGTGGTCATGCTTGCCCGTATTTTCAAAGATTTAGCAAAGGATGGGCAGATTGATTCGAGTTGGGTAGCAAGCCAGATTAACCATCTTGATAGGCTGGATGGTGATATAGATACATTGATGGCGCGTATATCCCATATTAGGACGTGGACATATATCACCCATAAATCAGGCTGGCTTGAAGCAAAACAAGATTGGCAAGAGCTTGCAAAATCTATAGAAGATAAATTATCAGATGAGTTGCATAACCGTCTAACACAGCGGTTTGTGGATAGAAGAGCAGCGCATTTGACAAGAAGAATGAAGGAGTCTTCGAATCTGATGGCAGCAGTTCGACTAGATGGTACCGTATTGGTAGAAGGGGAAGAGGTTGGAAGCCTGAACGGTTTCACCTTTATCCCAAATGTAAGCAACAGTGTTGCAGATAGCGATGAGCGGGCGATGATATTATCTGCCGCACGCAAAGGCTTGCCTGATGAGATTGAACGCCGTGTATCTGCACTTGTGATTTCAGCTTCAGCAGCCTTTAAGGTGGATGAAAAGGGCGTTATAAGCTGGCGTGATGCTGAAATAGCCAAAATGCGCGGCTCGGAACAGCGCTATCAGCCGCATGTTCAGCTTACTGATAGTGATTTGCTAACCGATGAGCAAAAGACGCGTATCGCAGAAAGACTTTCACTTTTTGTAACAGAACATGTGCAGACTGTATTAGGTAATTTAGCTTTCTTGGCAAAGCCTGACGAGCTGCAAGCAAAATTAACTGCCGAATCCGCAGCAAAGAAAGCGTCCGCAACCCAAGCTAAGGCTGAAGAGGCCAGCATTGAAGGTGCTGAAACCCCGAAAGTGGAAGCACAAATAGAGACAGCTTCTGCCAAGCCAGCATCTGCTGAGCCCTTAAGCGGGGCTGCAAAAGGGGTGCTTTTCCAGCTTTATGAGGGATTTGGAACGGTAAGCCGCAACCAGCTTCATGAACAAATTAAGTCTTTGGAAGAAACAGATAAGCCGCAAATTGCACGTTTTGGCATCAGACTTGGCGTGGAAAACCTATTCATGCCTGAAATGCTAAAGCCGGCAGCAATTAAATTGCGTGCTTTGTTATTTAGCCTGTATCACCACACATGGCCTGAAAATGGCATTCCGCCAGAAGGGCGTGTTAGTTTCGATGATCCGAATACAGCTGATGCAGCCTATTGGCGTGCGACAGGGTATCAGCCGCTTGGTGGTAAAGTGATGCGGGTGGATATGATCGAACGTGTTTCTGCATTGGTGCGTGCGGCAGCCCGTTCAGGGCCATTTGCGGTGAGTGAAGAGATGATGTCCCTTGCGGGGATGAGCCGCGATGAAATGGGGAAAATCATTCTTGACCTTGGCATGACTGCAGCAGGTGAGCAAGCTTCAGAAGACCCTGAAAAGCCTGCAATACCCTTATATCAACGCATCAGACAGCAACACCGCAATAAGGAGAAGGCAGGGCCACATAAAAAGAAGCCTGCACATAAAAATAATAAGCGGCAAGCGCATGGAAATAGTCAAAAACCTAGGCATAACAACCCTAAAAAAGCTGAAAATAAGCCTATTGATCCCAACTCCCCATTTGCTGTTTTGGCAGCATTGAAAAAATAGTGCGTGAACCATCTTCTTCAGAAAAATTGAGCGAATCCTCTGCAGAAAGAATTGATAAATGGCTGTGGTATGCGCGTTTTTTCAAAACACGTTCTGCGGCGTCAAAAATGGTTTCATCAGGCAAGCTACGCATTGATGGGGCCGTTATAAATAAACCGCACCGCTCTGTGCAAATTGGACATGTTTATACCTTTCCGCAAGGCAATCATATCCGAATTGTAAAAGTGCTTAAATTCGGCAATAGAAGAGGGCCAGCATCTGAAGCAATGTTGCTCTATGAAGATTTAGCGCCAATTGAAAATAATCAAAAGAAGTCTGATAAAGATAATACAGACCCAAACTCAGCAGAATTTGAAAGCAGGTCTTCAGGTTCAGGAAGACCAACCAAAAGAGATAGACGCAAAACAGAACAGCTAAAAGACTGGCTGATTCCAGAGGGATAGAAAGGCTGGCAACAAATGTTGACTCATGTGAAGAAATGGCTTCAATCGCAAAAAACAGAAACAGAAATACTTGCATCTAACACGCAAGAATTGGCCTATTTGGTAGCAGCTTTAATGTATGAGGCTGCGCAGGCTGATGGACAAGCAAGTGACGATGAGCTTGCCTTAATCTCCTCTACCGTAGCGCATCAGTTTGAGCTAGATGATGCGGCTATCACAGCGATGATGGAAAAAGTAGCCGCAGATGCAGAAGAGCGGATTGAGCTACATACCTTGCTACGTAAGTTGCGTGAGCAAGCAGATTATGAGCAAAGATTGGGTGTGCTTGAGCTGGTCTGGATGACGGTGCTTGAAGATGATGTGGTAGATAGAATGGAAAGCCAGCTGATGCGCCGGCTTGCAGGATTGCTCTTTATCTCAGATGTTGATTCAGCTTTAGCTGCTAAAGCTGCAAAAAAACGTATCAGCATGGCAGCTGATGCTTGATTCGTGCCTATTTTAACACTAAATCATCACAGTAAATGCTAGCCTAATCGCCTCGACACAGAAACCTAACCGAGATTTAGTATGACTTATATCGTGAACGACAAATGCATTATGTGCAAATATACAGACTGTGTAGAAGTTTGCCCGGTTGATTGTTTTTATGAGGGGGAAAATATGCTGGTCATCCACCCTGACGAATGTATCGATTGCGGCGTGTGTGAGCCTGAATGCCCGCCAGAAGCAATCCTGCCAGATACTGAGCCGGGGGCAGAAGCGTGGGTTGAGATCAACAGAGAATTAAGCGAAAAATGGCCAAATATCACCCAGCGTCGTGACCCGCTTGAAGGTGCAGATAAGCTCCGCGATGAGGCAGGCAAGTACGATAAATATTTCTCTGCTAAGCCAGGCGAGGGCAATTAGCATAAAGCATATAAGATGCGTTAAAAAAACCTGACCATGCCGCTTTATTATTACGATGATATTACAACTGCATGGCGCAAATTTGAATAATCTTGGGTTTTATGCTATACTCAACGCGCAGAGGACGCAGGTTTGCTTTTTCGGTCGATAAAGCCCCTCATCAAATGAATACATGAAACATGCATGGCTCCTTTTTGTCCTCATTGAAAAGGAGAGACTGCACTGTGAATAAAGCTATGGCAAAAAAACAAGAATTTACCTATCAAGATGGCGACTTTGTCGTATATCCAACCCATGGTGTTGGTAAAATAATTGGCACTGAAACAACAGAAATTGCAGGGTTCCAAGCAACTTTGATGGTTATTCGGTTTGAACAAGACAGAATGACTTTGCGTGTGCCTTTGGAAAAAGCAAAAACGCTTGGTTTGCGCACTCTATCCTCACGCAAGCATATGGATGATGCCATCTTAACCTTGAAAGGTAAGGCAAAAGTGAAGCGCGCTATGTGGTCACGTCGTGCCCAAGAATATGAAGCTAAGATTAAATCAGGTGATCCTGTGAATATTGCCGAGGTTGTGCGGGATTTGCGCAAACGCGATTCTCAAGCTGAGCAATCATATTCTGAACGTCAAATGTATCAAGCAGCTTTAGAGCGTCTCGCACGTGAATTTGCTGCCATAGAAGATATTGATCAAGAAACAGCTGCTGTCAGGCTTGAAGATATGATGGACGCCGCTTAAATCAGGCTGATTTACGCTGTGTAAAATGCATGGCTCATCCCACTAGATGAAATGACTGGTATTACACTGGCAGGTCACTGATCTGCCAGTTTTTTTGTTCCGTAAGAAGGAACAGAAAGGTCAGGGTGACATGAGCTTTGCTGAAAAAAATCATATTCTAAATGCTGATAATCGCTATATCAGAAAGACGATGCAAACACCGCTTTTGGGTCGTGAGTTAGAATTGGAACTTGCCCAAAAATGGCGTGATCATGATGACCACCGTGCCATGCATCAGCTTGTGATGGCCTATGCGCGCTTAGTTGTCAGCGCAGCTTCAAAATACCGGCATTATGGCTTGCCAAATGGTGATCTTATCCAAGAAGGTAATATCGGATTGATGCAGGCTGCAAAGCGTTTTGACCCTGATAGAGGATTTCGTTTTTCAACCTACGCTGCGTGGTGGATAAGAGCATCTATTCAAGATCATATCTTGCGGAATTGGTCTATTGTTAGAACAGGGACCACAGCGGCGCATAAATCGCTATTTTTCAAGCTAAGACGTTTGCGGGCACGCATTGGTGAAGCTGATGGTGGCCCACTTTCTCAAGAAGGTAGGCAGAAAATCGCGGAGACGATCGGTGTGAACGTAACAGATGTGGTTACGATGGAACAGCGTCTATCTGGTGCAGATGCCTCTCTCAATGCGCCTGTTGCCGCTGAATCTGAAAGTGAAGCCCAAGACTTCATTGCCGATACCCGCCCAAATCCTGAGCAGGTAACCATCGATATGCATGATAGCAACGTGCTGTCCAAATGGCTGGATACTGCCCTGCAGGAATTATCACCACGGGAACGGCTGATCATTATGCAAAGACGTCTGCAAGATGAAGGCGCTACCTTAGAACAATTAGGCGGCGTTTTAGGGGTAAGTAAAGAGCGTGTGAGGCAGCTTGAACACCGGGCTTTGAAGAAATTGAAGAAAAGTATCGAGGCACATACGCACCGGCCTATGGATTTAATCGCAGAATTTGCGTAACATCTTAATATATCATTGTCCTGCCTCAAAAAAGACTGGGTGTCTGTTTTATGCCGCATGCATTAGATCAATATAGTGGTTTGTACGCACCCATAGCCCCTTTCGCCACAGGCACATTACAGCGCGGTAAACATAAGCTATATTACGAACAATCTGGAAATCCAAATGGGGTTCCTGTATTTTTTGTGCATGGTGGTCCTGGTGCGGGGTGCGCGCCAGTGCATCGCCAGCTTTTTGACCCTGAAAAATGTCATGCCATTTTCCTTGATCAGCGCGGGGCAGGGCGGTCTGAGCCCTATGCAGATATAACCAATAACACGACCCAGCATCTTGTCGAGGATATGGAAGCCCTGCGGGTGCACCTTAATCTTGATAAAATGCTGATTTTTGGCGGCTCATGGGGAAGCACGCTTGGCTTATGTTATGGCATTGCTTATCCAGAACATTGCTTGGGTTTTGTGCTAAGAGGCATCTTTTTAGGCAGGCGCGCTGAAATTGACTGGTTTTTATATGATATCGGTAAATTCTATCCAGAAGCATATGAGCGGTTTATTAGCCATATCCCAGCCTCACAACATGATGATTTGCTTGGTGCTTATTACCGCCAGTTAACAAGCCCCAGCCATTCCATCGCACTGGCGGCAGCTTATGCATGGTCATCTTATGAAAATTCATGTGCCACCCTTGCCGC
The DNA here is from genome assembly GCA_965660095.1 of Puniceispirillaceae bacterium (SeqCode). GTDB lineage: Bacteria > Pseudomonadota > Alphaproteobacteria > Puniceispirillales > Puniceispirillaceae > WTJO01. The sequence continues at coordinate 62,438 of CBFHYP010000007.1, read as the reverse complement.
AGCACGGCGCAATGCAGGTTCTGCTGCATTATCACTCGCTGTTATTGAAGCGCATTATTTTATGTCAGATTGTTTTCTTGAACCTGACTATATCCTTTCACACATCAAGCGTATCTCGCATCTACCATGCGAAATTATCCAAGGTAGGCATGATGTGATTTGTCCGCCATATTCTGCTTTTGATCTATCGAATAGTTGGGGCGCACATGCTAAACTGCATATGGTAGATGATGCAGGCCATTCTGCCTTTGAGCCAGGCATATCTAAACAACTTATAAGGTCTGTGAAAAAGATTTTAGATACCTTATCTAAATAGATAATATTAATTTTATTTAAATTAGATTAAATTAATTTATTGAAAATTACGCATAACAGGGTAGAATAAGGTACAACTTTAAGTGTAATTAGGCTTCATAAAATAGTGTGTTGATATGGAAAAAGACGGCTTAGATAAGAATTTTAGAGTGACCAATAATAATGCAGTTGATGTGCATGTGGGCAAACGTGTTCGGTTACGTCGGACACTTCTTGGCATGTCACAAGAACAGCTTGGTGCGGCACTTGATATTACCTTTCAGCAAGTTCAGAAATATGAGCGTGGTGCAAACCGTGTCAGCGCATCACGTCTATGGGATATCAGTCAGATTCTAGATGTGAAAATTAGTTATTTCTTTGATGATATGACTGATGATACGATGAAAGCGTCGCCTCGCCGGATGAGCAGAGGGGATGTGTCGCTCGACGATAATGATGAGAGACGCGACCCGATGGCAAGACGAGAAACATTGGAATTAGTGCGTACCTATTATTCGATTGAAAAGCCAAAGGTAAGAAAGCGTATTGCTGATATGGTGAAGTCTATTGCGCAAACCATTAACGAAAAGCGCTAAGTGATTCTCACACCAAAGAAATCAGCAAAACGGTTAAGGCGTAACAGCTGAAGCATGTACCTAGCACAGGTACCCTAAGGCATGTAATGGAGAGATACATTGTCTGAGAAAGAAACTGGCAATCTTGAAGACAGCCAACAGCTTAGTTTTGAAGAGGCCTTAGCAGAATTGGAAGCAATTGTGGATAGGCTTGAATCTGGAGAGGTTTCTTTGGATGATGCCATTTCGTCTTATGCGCGCGGTATGAGTTTGAAACAGCAATGCCAGCAACGTCTTGAAGAAGCACGTCTTCGTGTTGAAAAGATCAAATTATCTGAAGATGGCGTAGTCACTGGTGCTGATGCGTTTAGCACAGCAGGCTAAAAGGCGCAGTTACATCTTATGACTAATCTTTTTTCTGAGGCTGAAGCCGTCACCCAGTGGCTAGATGCATATTTTGCAAAACAAGATACGCTTGCGCCGCGCTTACTAGATGCGATGTCTTATTCTGCTTTAAATGGCGGGAAAAGATTACGCGGGTGCTTGGTCATGGCCTCAGCCAGATTAGCAAGCCAAATCAGCGGGAAAACCTTGAATAAAGATGCGGCATTAGCGGTATCAGGTGCACTAGAAATGTTGCATGCTTATTCGCTTATTCATGATGATTTACCTGCGATGGATGATGCAGAATTGCGCCGCGGAAAGCCTGCAGCACACCTTCAATTTGATGAAGCAACAGCAATACTCGCAGGCGATAGTCTGCAAACAGAGGCATTTTCTGTGCTTGCATCCCTGCCCTCAATTCGCGCTGAAGACAGAATAGAGCTTGTCCGCATACTCGCAGATTCATCTGGCTTGAATGGTATGGCTGGCGGTCAAATGCTTGATTTAGAAGCGGAAGAAAAGCAGCTAACTGCCCCACAAATACGGCAAATGCAACAGCTTAAAACAGGTGCACTTATATCTGCCTCAGCACGAATGGGGGCGATCATTGGTGATGCAGATAACCAGCTTTTAGAAGCATTAGATAGCTATTCAGATGCGATTGGATATGCCTTTCAAATTGCAGATGATTTATTGGATGTTAGCGCAGATAGCGCGCAAATTGGCAAACCTGCAGGGCGTGATGCCGCCCAAAATAAAGCAAGTATTGTAAGCTTGATGGGAATTGAAAAAGCCAAAGAGATGGCTGAAGAGCTTGTGGCGCAAGCGACCACCGCCCTAGAGCCATGTGGCGCGACTGCACAAGCGCTAAATGACCTTGCCTATTACATCATTCAGCGCAAGAATTAGCCTAAGCTGTTCTCTATCTGGCCAGCAATGAGTCATCTCTTTGTGCTATTCAGTCGTATGGAGATAGGGAGGAGATATAGTTTGTGGTTTAACACAGACTGTATTTTATGCTACCACAGGGTTGGTGTTCTGCATGCTTTATCTGAAGTAGTGGGACGTTTTAACAGTTTGGCTAACATGTGGATAGCACCAAGAAAAAGGTGTAGGGGGTGAATTTTTCCAGTGGCAGAAGTTAAAACACCATTACTTGACAAAATTTCTTCAACACAAGACGTACGCAAGCTTGATGAAAGCCAATTACCGCAATTATGTGATGAATTGCGCCGTGACGTTATTAGCTGTGTTTCAAAAACAGGTGGGCATCTTGGTGCTGGTTTAGGGGTTGTTGAGCTTACCGTTGCATTGCATTATGTGTTTAATACCCCTGAAGACAGAGTATTATGGGATGTGGGGCATCAGGCTTATCCGCATAAGATTCTTACCGGCAGGCGTGCGCAAATGCCGACCTTGCGCCAAAAAGACGGGCTGTCAGGCTTTACCAAACGTTCAGAATCAGAATATGACCCGTTTGGTGCGGGGCATTCCTCAACGTCTATTTCCGCAGGTTTAGGAATGGCTGTTGGGCGTGATTTAGCAGGCCGCAACAACCAAGTTATCGCTGTGATTGGGGATGGCGCAATGAGCGCTGGTATGGCGTATGAAGCGTTGAATAATGCTGGTGCAATGCATAATGATTTGATTGTTATCTTAAACGATAATGATATGTCTATCGCACCGCCTGTCGGCGCGTTATCGTCATATTTATCAGAACTAATCTCATCTCGCCCATTCCATTCTATCAAAGGGATGGTGAAAGAAGTTGCAAGCCGTTTTCCAAGTGAGATTGAGCAAACAGCTAGGCGTGCGCGCAATCTTGCAAGAGATTTAGTAGGCGGCAATTCACTGTTTAGCGAACTTGGATTTTTCTATATTGGCCCGATTGATGGGCATGATTTAAAACATTTGTTACCTGTTCTAAAGAATTTGCGGGATAGAGAAGTTACAGGCCCTGTTTTAGTGCATGTGGTTACTGAAAAAGGTAAAGGCCATCCTTTCACTGGCCCATCTGCCGAAAAATATCATGCTGTTCCAAAGTTTGATGTCTTTACAGGAGAGCAAAAGAAATCTAGCGGCAATTTGCCAAGCTACACGTCTGTATTTGCTGAAACACTTGCAAAACAAGCTGAAAAAGATGACCGTATCGTGGCCATAACGGCCGCAATGCCGTCTGGAACAGGCCTAGATAAGTTGCAACAGAAATTCCCTAACCGTGTCTTTGATGTGGGGATTGCTGAACAACATGCTGTAACCTTTGCAGCTGGCCTTGCAACGGAAGGGTTTAAGCCGTTCGCTGCGATTTATTCAACCTTTTTACAACGCGGCTATGACCAATTAGTGCATGATGTTGCTATCCAGAATTTGCCGGTAAGATTTGCGATTGATAGGGCAGGTCTGGTTGGCGCTGATGGCGCAACCCATGCAGGCGTGTTTGATTTAGCCTATCTATCCTGCCTGCCCAATATGGTTATTATGTGTCCATCTGATGAAGCTGAGCTGGCATGTATGACGGTGACCGCATCCAACTATGATGATGGCCCTTCTGCTGTGCGTTATCCGCGCGGCACTGGCACAGGTGCGAAAATTGCTGAACACCCTGAAGCCTTGGAAATTGGCAAAGCGAAACAGCTTTATGCAGGTCAAGATTTGGCGATTCTTTCTTTGGGCACCATGTTACAAAATTGTGAGATTGCACGCCGCCGGCTAGAAGAAGAAGGGGTGGGTGTTAGCCTCGTGGATGCACGATTTGCCAAGCCATTTGATCGGGAGATGATTGCAGAATTAGCGCGTTCACATAAAGCGCTGGTCATCGTAGAAGAAAGCAGCCCTGGCGGATTTTCAGCGCATTTGATGCAGTATCTGGCGAATCAAGGGTTGTTAGATGGCGGTTTAAAAGTGCGTGTTGCAAGCCTGCCAGATGAATATTTTGATCATGCTGAACGCGAACAGCAGCTTATCCAAGCGGGACTAGATAGTGATAGTCTCTATGAACTCTGTATGACGCTTACCAAGACTGTACAAGCTGATGAGCATAAGGCGCAAACGGGCTGACCAGCTTCTAGTTGAAACTGGCCTCACACCAAGCAGACAAAAAGCCCAACATTTAATTGCAAGCGGCGCTGTGATTGCAGATGGCGAAGCTGTGCGAAAATCTGGGCAAATGCTAGATGCGGGCGCCTCAATCTCCATTTTAAGCCCGGAGAGACAATGGGTAAGCCGAGCTGGGAAAAAGCTTGAATTTGCTTTTGAGCAATTTTCCCTTGGTGATATTTCTGGGCATGTATGTGCAGATATTGGCGCGAGCACTGGCGGTTTCACCGAAGTGCTTCTCCATTATGGTGCGGCTAAAATATATGCTGTGGATGTTGGCACAGACCAGCTTGTCCCCAAGCTTGCTTCAGATAGGCGTGTTATCAATTTACAGCAATTGAATGTGAAAGACTTAACAGCTGAACATATCCCTGAAGCATTAGACATGGTGGTCAGCGATGTGTCTTTTATTTCAGTGTGCAAAGCATTGCCCATACCATTAGATATGGTTCGTTGTGGCGGGCAGCTTGTCTGTCTGGTGAAGCCACAATTTGAGGTGGGGCGTGCGCATATTGGCAAAAAAGGGATTGTAAAGTCTGCGCAAGCGCATGAAATGGCAATCCAGCAGGTTCGGCAATTTATCGAACAGCAGGGTAATTGGAACATTATCGAGATGTGCCAATCACCCATTACAGGGTCTGGCGGAAATGTTGAATTTCTGATGCATGCGGTTAAAACCCGCTAGCTCACCAACTAGATTTATCTATCGTGTAGCAGGCCTGTTTGGGCATGGTGGCGCATCAGCTGGTCAAGCAGTAAACATGCCATCATCGCTTCAACTACCGGTACAGCACGAATACCCACACAAGGGTCATGCCTGCCCTTGGTGATGACATCGACATTTTTGCCATCCTGATCCACAGAACGTCGCGGTGTCAGGATAGAAGAGGTTGGTTTAATCGCAGCACGCGCAACGATATGTTGCCCTGAAGAAATGCCGCCTAGCACCCCGCCTGCATGATTGGATTTGAAGGTGACTTCACCATCTTGCATTTCCATCTCATCGCCAGCCTCTCTGCCATCCATCGCAGCAAGTGCAAAACCGTCACCAATTTCAACGCCTTTAACAGCATTAATGCTCATCAAGGCAGAGGCGATTTCAGCATCTAGCTTACCGTAAAGCGGCTGTCCTAAGCCTGCAGGAATGCCTTCTGCAGTAACTTCAACAAGGGCACCTGCAGATGAGCCTGATTTTCTAACCTCATCTAAATACGCTTCCCATGCGATAGCCGCTTCTGGATCAGCACAGAAAAATGGATTTTGGTCGATTTGGCTTCTGTCAAATAGTGCGCGGTTAATCTGGTGGGGGCCAATTTGCACAACAGAGGCATAAAGCTGATAGCTCTTACCTAAGATTTTGCGTAATGCAAGGTCAGCAATACCGCCAGCAGCTACCCGAACAGCGGTTTCGCGCGCTGATGAGCGGCCACCACCTCTGTAATCGCGTATGCCATATTTCTTAAGATAGGTGTAATCTGCATGGCCAGGCCTGAATTGGTGCGCAATTTCACCATAATCTTTCGAACGCTGGTCGGTATTTTTAATCACAAGAGCAATCGGCGTACCGGTTGTTTTACCTTCAAAAACGCCAGATAGAATTTCAACTTCATCTGCTTCACATCTTTGGGTAACAAACCTGCTTTGCCCAGGCTTGCGCCTATCAAGGTAAGGCTGGATAAGCCCTGCATCTAGCTCAAGGCCAGGCGGCACACCATCTACAACACATCCAATGGCGGTGCCGTGGCTTTCTCCAAAGCTGGTAAAGCCAAATAAAGTGCCGAAATGATTATCTGACATCAGCTACACTACCGATATATCTGGTGCATCAACAGCTTTCATCCCCACAACATGATAGCCGCAATCTACATGGTGGGTTTCACCTGACACACCTGAGGATAAATCTGAAAGCAGATAAACGCCTGAGCCGCCAACATCATCCAAGGTGACATTGCGTTTGAGCGGTGAGTTATATTCATTCCATTTCAGAATATATCTGAAATCACCAATACCTGAGGCGGCAAGGGTCTTCATGGGGCCGGCTGACAGACCATTCACCCGAATATTGCGCCCACCTAAATCAACTGCCAAATAACGCACAGATGCTTCAAGAGCTGCTTTAGCCACACCCATTACATTATAATGCGGCATCACCCGTTCTGCGCCATAATAGGTAAGGGTAAGAAGCGAGCCGCCATCTGTCATCATCTCAGAAGCTAGGCGGGCAACTTGAGTAAAGGAATAAACCGATATATCCATGGTGCGGGTGAAATTGTCGCGGGTGGTGTCAACATATTCCCCTTTCAGTTCTTCCTTGTCTGAATAAGCGATGGCGTGAAGCACAAAATCAAGCTTGCCCCATTCAGCCTTTAGCGTGTCAAACACAGCCTCAACAGAAGCGTCATCTGTGACATCACATGGCATCACAAGGGACGAGCCAACAGATTCTGCCAATGGGCCAACCCGCTTTTTCAACGCATCACCTTGATAGGTAAAAGCAAGTTCAGCACCTTGCTTAGCAGCTGCTGCCGCAATTCCCCATGCAATTGATCTGTCATTGGCAACGCCCATAATCAGACCGCGTTTGCCACTCATAACACCTGTATCTGCCATAATCTTTCCTATTCTTTTTATGCCACAGCATTACCGTCAGCTATGCATCATAGCTGAAACCATACCTATCACGATAGATGTGCTACATACTATATCTGATTGAAGATTATCGCAATGAATAGGTCACTTGTTTCCGTAGCTCAACCCGATCATTCAACCCATAAGGCTTTGATGTTTCGATGGTTAAGATACGTCCGTCAGCCTCCACCTGAAGCCGATATCCTGTGATGCGTGTTTTTACCTCTTCAAGAACCACACGTCTATTCTCGCACACTTCTTGCTGTTTATAGCCAACAATCTCGCCTGATTGCGCCGTGTTGTTCGCGTGCGAACGTCCCAATAATGCCCCTGCAACAGCACCTGCTGCGCCTGCACCATTATTGTCTGATAATTTATTTCCAACAGCAGAGCCAAGCAAACCGCCAATAATCATCGAGCCAAGCTCATCGCTTCTTTGACCCTCTGAGTAAACTGGAATATCCCGTACCTCGCAGATGCGCTCATCTGTTGGGGTTTTCACCGTATAGCTTGAGGTGAGCTGGTCAACATTTGTGACCGTACCAAGTACGCTCTCAACTCGTGTTTCAGCGCCAGTAGATGCTGAGATTAATACACCAAGGCTTAAAGCCGAAAAAAATATGGCTTTGCCATTTGGTTTAACAGAAATGTTTTTGGCCATCGTATTTACTCCGGTAAGAGGTGCTTAAAACTGCTGACAGTATAAACTTAGGCGCCGAAAATGGCAAATATAAGGCAGGGTATTATCGGAAAAATAAATTTATAGCATAGCGCTATCGTATCGCGTTCTGCCTATCCAGAGGCGCAGCGATATAACCATGTAAGGCAGAGGCGCTTTGTGCAATTGTCATTTCAAATTTTTGATATAAATTATCCATAGTAATTTTAATCCACCACATAAGGGTACAGCTAGATATGACCATGCAATCTCCTCTTTCTGCAGATAGTTTAAGCCAAGACCCATTTGCCCTTTTCGCAAGCTGGTTTGAAGAAGCTAAACACGCTGAGATAAATGACCCTGATGCGATGGCGTTAGCATCGGTTGATAAAGATGGTATGCCGTCTGTGCGGATGGTGCTTTTAAAAGATGTAAGCCCAGCTGGATTTACCTTTTTCACAAATTATACCTCGCGCAAAGCAGGTGAGCTTGAGGCTACTGGCAAAGCTGCATTTGTGATGCATTGGAAATCCTTGCGCCGGCAAGTAAGGGTGGTCGGGGAAGTGCAAAAATCAACAGCTGCGCAAAGTGATGCTTATTATGCCACGCGTTCTTATGGAAGCCGCATTGGTGCATGGGCTTCTGATCAATCATCACCGTTGGAAAACAGGAAAATTCTTGCAGATAAAGTTGCCGAATTTGAAGCAAAATATCCAGAAGATGTGCCGCGTCCACCGCATTGGGGTGGATTTGTAATCATACCGGATGAAATTGAATTTTGGGCAGATGGTGAATATCGGCTACATGATAGGTTTAAATATACCCGTGATGCTGCTGGAAACTGGCAGGCACAAAGATTATCCCCATAATTTCTAGCTCTTGCGGATAGCAGGTGCCGCCCATCGTATCAGATGTGTTTTTCAGCCAAAACAAAGTCGTTTGCAAACAGGTTTTAAACCCTTTGCCATGCTAGCGTAGTTTCTGAATTAATACTGGATTTAGGCGAGAATAAAAAGGAGCCTGTCAGATGAAATCACATTGTCGGGTTGTTATTATTGGTGGCGGTGTTGTTGGTGTAAGCACATTATATCATCTTGCTAAAAAGGGCTGGGATGATTGTGTTCTTATTGAAAGACGTGAGCTTACATCAGGTTCGACGTGGCATGCGGCAGGTCTATTGCCGTTGTTCAATATGTCCTATTCTGTCGGTCAAATCCACAAATATTCGTTAAATTTATATAACAGCCTTGAGGCTGAAACAGGCCAATATGCAGGTTTCTCAAACGTATCTAACATCCGTCTTGCAACCCATCAGGACCGGATGGATGAATATATGCAATATGCAGGTGTGGCCAGCACCATTGGGGTCGATGTGCAAATTCTAACCCCTGATGAAGTTGTTGAATATTGGCCTTTGGCGGTGAAAGATAATCTTATCGGCGCTATCAGACACCCTGAGGATGGCTATATCCAGCCAGCCGACTTAACACAAGCTTTAGCTAAAGGTGCGCGTGATAATGGTGGTGAGATTTACCGTAATACAACCGTTCTTTCGATTGAACGTACCTTGTCTGGCGAATGGAAAGTAACCACAGATAAGGGTGAGATTATTTGTGAACATATTGTTTCAGCCACTGGAAATTTCGCCCGTAACACAGGAAAGATGGTTGGTCTTGATATCCCTGTTATCCCTGTTGAGCATCAATATATCGTGACCGAGCCGCATCCTGAAATTAAGGAACGTCAAGCCAAAGGGCTTCCTGAAATGGGCGTGCTGCGCGAATCTGACGGCTCATGGTATATGCGTGAGGAAAATGGCGGGCTTATCCTTGGCCCATATGAGGTAGGGGCACCTGTGTGTTATGTGGACGGCCCTAGCGAAGATAGCGAATATGAGCTTTTCCAAGAAGATTTAGAAAGATTAATGCCGCATATTGAATCTGCAATTGCCCGCGTCCCAGCCTTTGGTGAGGTTGGTGTGAAGAAGGTGTATAATGGCGCAATTGCATATACACCTGACGGTAGCCCGATTATTGGCCCGGCGTGGGACTTGCCGAATTTCTGGCTTAATGAGGGGCATAGTTTTGGGATTACGGCGGCTGGCGGTGCTGGCTGGCAGCTCGCTGAATGGATTACTGAAGGTGAGCCAACAATTGATATGAACGGTGTTGATCCACGCCGTTTTGGAAGCTACGCCACAAAATCATATCTTAAGCAAAAAAATGAAGAAGCCTATGCAAATGTCTTCACGGTGCATTATCCAGATGAAGAGCGTGCAGCAGGTAGGCCGCTAAGAACAGCACCATGCTATGACAGGCTAAAATCAATGGGCGCCGTGTTTGGTCATAAATTTGGCTGGGAACGTGCAAATTGGTTTGCTCCTGAAGGTGTTGCACAAGAAGATCACTGGTCTTTCAGACGCTCAAACTGGTTTGAGCATGTGGGCAATGAAGTAAAACATGTTTCTGCACATTGCGGCGTGCTGGATATGTCTGCCTTTGCCAAGGCGCGTATTGAGGGCCCTGGTGCGGAAGCATTTCTAGAAAAGCTTGTCGCGAATAAAATGCCGCGTAAAATTGGCAGGATGGTGCTAGCCCATGCGCTAGCACCGCGCGGAGGTGTGCATTCCGAATTCACCATCATGCGTGAAAGTGAAACATCTTTCTATGTGGTATCAGCAGGCGCAGCACAGCGTCTTGACCATGACTGGATTAAAAAACATATGCCGCAAGATGGCAGTGTTCAGTTTACGAACCTTACAAATGCGATGGGTGTGTTGGTGCTTGCTGGACCTGCATCACGTCAGCTATTGCAGAAAATCACGGATACAGATTTATCGAACGCAGCATTCCCGTGGCTATCTGCGAAGATGATCGATGTAGGGTTAGCGCCATCTCTTGCAGCACGGGTGAATTTTGTGGGTGAGCTAGGCTGGGAGCTTCATCATCCTATCGAATATCAGAACCATATTTTTGATGCATTATTTGCGGCAGGCGAAGAATTTAATCTGAAGCCGTTTGGTATTCGGGCTATGGATGCGATGCGGCTTGAAAAATCTTATCGTATGGTCGGCACGGAAATGAGTATTGAATATGCTGCATTTGAATCTGGCTTAGATAGATTTATCCATATGCAAAAACCTGACTTTATTGGCAGGGAAGGACTTGAGAAATGGCACAGGCAGGGGTTTTCAAACCAATTTGTGACCTTGGCAGTTCACGGCACAGACGATGCAGATGCTATTGGCGGTAATCCTTTATTCAAAGATGGTAAGCTTGTAGGGCGAGCAACATCAGGCGGATATGGTTTCAGGGTTGAAAAATCACTTGCGCTTGCGATGGTCATGCCAGAAATTGCTGAAATTGGTACTGTGGTTGAAATCGATATTTTGGGGAAGCGCTATCAGGCGGAAATCATCCCTGAAAGCCCATTTGACCCTGATAATGAGCGTTTGCGTAGCTAAGCAGTCTATTTGGGCTAAAACCCCGTTAGACCTTTCAAATGATTAGATTTGAGGAAAAGATGACAGAGCAACAACCTGCAAAAAGAAGAAGCCGTGGTGGCGGCAGAGACGCAAGGCGTCAGGCAAGGGAAGGGAATTCCCAAACCCCTGCAACGCCTTATCTGGTTCGTAAAGTCGCTCCTGTGGACATGCTAAGCGATGAGGGGTGTGCGCTTATTGAGCAAAATGCAGAACGTGTCCTTGAAGAAATCGGCATTGAGTTTAGAGACGATCCTGAAGCGCTGGAAATTCTAAAAGATAAGGGATGTAGCATTGTTGGTGAGCGCGTTCATTTTCCAAAAGGCTTAGCAAGAGAGTTGTGTGCAACAGCACCTTCCTCATTCACCCAGCATGCGCGTAATCCAGCGCGTTCTGTTGAAATTGGTAATAATAATACTGTTTTTGCGCCTGTGTATGGCCCGCCTTTTGTGCGCGATTTGCAGGGGGAAAGACGCTATGCAGAAATTGAGGATTTCACCAATTTTGTAAAGCTAATCTATATGCTCCCCGGTCTGCATCATTCTGGTGGTACGGTGTGTGAGCCTGTTGATTTGCCTGTAACCAAGCGGCACCTTGAGATGGTGTATGCGCATATGCGTTATTCTGATAAGCCATTTATGGGTTCAGTAACAGCCGCATCTCGCGCAGAAGATACGGTGGAGATGTGCAAAATTTTATTTGGTGAAGAATTCGTCCAGAATAATTGTGTCACCGTTTCACTAATAAACGCCAACTCGCCAATGACATGGGATGATACCATGCTTGGGGCATTAAAAGTATATGCACGCGCAGGCCAAGGGGTTGTTATCTCTCCGTTCATTCTTGCAGGCGCAATGTCGCCTGTATCTGTTGCGGGTACACTTACTCAAACCCTTGCTGAAGCGATGAGCGGTATTGCGTTTGCGCAAGCTGTAAACCCAGGTGCACCGGTAATTTTCGGAAGCTTTGCAAGCTCTATTTCAATGCAGACAGGCGCGCCAACCTTTGGCACGCCTGAGCCTGCAAAAGTGCTATATGGGTGTGCAAAATTAGCACGCAGATTAAATGTGCCTTTCCGTTCGGGCGGGTCATTAACAGCCTCAAAAACAGCGGACGCACAAGCAGCATATGAATCAGCTCAAACCTTGTTGCCAACGGTTCTTGGCGGGGTCAATTTCGCGCTTCATTCTGCGGGTTGGGTAGAAGGCGGGCTTGTTGCAGATTTTGCTAAATTACTGTTGGATGCGGATCAGCTTACGATGATGGGCTCGATGGTTGATGGTATTGATTTAAGCGAGAATGGCCTTGCGTTTGACGCGTTAGCGGAAACAGGTCCAGGCCAGCATTTTTTAGGTAGTAGCCACACTCAAGCTAATTTTGAAACCGCCTTTTGGCGTTCATCCCTGGCTGATTACACCACCTTTGAGCAATGGGATTCTGAAGGCAGAGTGCTCGCAGAAGATAGAGCGCGCAATAGAGCAATAGAAATGCTTGCGTCATATCAGGCACCAGATATTGACCCTGAAATTGATGCAGCATTACGCGCCTTTATCGAGAGAAGAAACGCAGAACTTCCAGATAGCGAATTTTAGGGGCTCAGAAAACGATGCAAAAAAAGGCCTGTCCTATCGCATTAGGGCAGGCCTTTTTTTAATGACGTATAAGCAATAGGGTGAATAACTAGCCGTGTTTAAGCTGATATCCATATTCGGTGGACGCGTCTTTTAGCCAGCTTTCTACATAATCAGCAAAGCTAGCTCTACAGATAACCCTGAATGTATTTTCTGCCATACATATCAAGGTGACGCTTGCGTGCGATAAGTTTGTCTGCGCCGTTTGCAAGGGCGTAAAATAATCTTTATGCAGGTCAACAGATATTCCTTTTGTAAGCATTTCCCGTGCTGAATTTCCTTCAATGTCATATATCGCAAATGCATCACTTACCGTGTTGAGTGCAAAGAGACGGCCTGCCATCAGGGCATTCGCCGCACGGCTAAATTCACTCTCATCCTGATCTGCTAGCAGTAATAAGGTTTCATCAGGGCCTAGCCAAATGGCCATTCTTTCCCCTGCAACATTAGCCTGATTTGGCTGTGCAGGCAGTGATGTTCCAAAACATTTTGTAATAGGCGCGCTTTCAGCATAGGTGCATCTGAAATTGATAATACCAAATCTTGATACAGCGGTAATGGTAATCCCATATTCCCCTGTTTGCGGATGCGCCTTGCTATTTGGCCAGCATGCTGATTGAGGCTCTAATCTAGAGGTTGGCTGTGACATATTACGCGCTCCCTTCAAGATGTGTGCCTTGCGGATCATAAAACACGGTATCTGTTATCACAGCTTCAATAGGTTTTGAGCCATCTAACATTGGAAAGAACACTTTTTTGCCTTTCATGCTTAAGCCATCTTTCAATACTGCAAGCGCAATAGAACGGTTTAGATTTGGGCTAAAATAGGATGAGGTAACCTGACCAAGCATTTCCATTGGTAGCGGTTGGTTTGGGTCAAGAACGGCGTGTGCACCCTCAGGGATAACCCTATTTGGGTCAATTGTTTTTAACCCGACAAGCTGTTTTCTGCCCTTCATTGTCATAGAGCCGCGCTGTAATGCACGTTTGCCGATAAAGTCATCCTTTTTCTGCGAGATAATCCACGCCATATCTAAATCAAGCGGGGTAACTGTTCCATCTGTCTCCTGGCCTACAATGATAAAGCCTTTTTCAGCACGAAGCACATGCATTGCTTCAGTGCCATAGGGGGTGATGTGATAGGGCTTTCCTGCGGTCATGAGCACTTGCCATAATGCAGCGCCATAGCGCGCAGGGACATTGATTTCATATGAAAGCTCGCCTGTGAAAGAGACTCGGAAAATGCGAGCAGGGAGCCCGCTAATATGGCCATCTCGCATCGACATATGCGGGAAGCTTTCAGAAGATAGATTGATATCTGTGCCAGCCGCTTCAAGGACTTTGCGTGCTAATGGTCCTGATAGGGTTGCAACAGACCATTGCTCCGTTACGGAGGTAAGATACACCTGTAGTTCTGGCCATTCCGTTTGAAGCCATTCTTCTAGCCAGTCTAGTACGCCAGCCGCACCACCAGTTGTGGTTGTCATATGAAAATGATCTTCTGCAAGACGGGTGGTAACCCCATCATCCATCACCATACCATCTTCTTTTAACATCAACCCATAGCGGCATTTGCCAATAGCTAGCTTCTTCCAGCCATTTGTGTATACGCGTTCGAGAAATTCTGCGGCATCTGGACCTTTGATATCGATTTTACCCAATGTTGAGGCATCTAGAATGCCAACATGCTGGCGTGCGGCTTTCACTTCACGCTGCACTGCTTCATCGATTGTCTCATCGCCTTGCGGGTAATACCAAGCGCGCATCCATTGCCCGACATGCTCAAATCTAGCGCCAGCCCCTCGGTGCAAGCTATCCATCCGTGTGGTGCGCACAGGGTCAAATAATTGGCCGATATCGCGCCCTGCAATCATTCCCAAAGACACAGGGCTATATGGCATTCTAAAGGTAGTTGTACCAATCTCAGGTATCTGGCGGTTAAGGCTGTTGGATAACACAGATAGCGCATTGATATTTGAGGTTTTACCCTGATCTGTTGCCATTCCAGTGGTGGTGTAGCGCTTCACATGTTCAACAGAATGATATCCCTCACGCACTGCAAGTTCTAAATCAGATGCGGTTACATCATTTTGATAATCAATAAAGGCTTTTGGGCCTTGGCCTTTTTCATGGCCATCAGGAAGTCGCCAGATAGGCTCGATATTCCATGGTGTTTTTTCATTATCTGTATCAGGCAGATTATATTCTAATTCATCAGCCCCCACAGCCTTACATGCGCTAGCTGCTGCTGCGATAGCTTCTTTGAAGGCTTTGTCTAGATTAAAGCTGCCATTACATGCGCCAATAGATTGCTCATTCTCATGGCTTTTATCAGGTCTGAAACAGCTTGTGCGTTCATCCCATTTCAATTTCCCTCTTGCTTGGGAATGCAGATGCACAATTGGCGCAAGCCCGCCAGACATCATCACCAAATCACAATCAATATGCTCATTACTACCCGCAATTTCCTGCCCATCTTCAGATAGTGGGGCAATATCAATACGGGCAAGGGCATTTACGCCATGCGCCGCTGTAATCCCATAACCAGATTTCAGATTAATCCCTGCCTGTTCAGCTTGTTTGCGTAATGCAGGTTTGATCCGGTGACGCACATCCACAATAGAATGAACAAAGCAGCCCGCATCATGCATATCAAAAGCAGTGCGATAGGCTTCATCATTATTGGTGATAAGCACGGCTCTGCGCCCGCATAACACCCCATATCTATGTAGATAGGTTTGTACTGCAGAAGCGAGCATTACCCCGGGCAGATCATTGCCGCCAAACACTAATGGACGCTCAAAGGCGCCTGTTGCTAAAATAACCTGTTTTGCGCGTACCTTATGCAGGCGCTGGCGCGGCAGGTGTGACGGGCGCACCGGCAAATGGTCTGTGACACGCTCGCACAAGGTTAAATAATTATGATCGCCATATCCAAACAGGCTTGTTCTATTCATCATGGTGACATTGCTGAACTGGCCTAGCTTTTCAACAGTATCTGCAATCCAGTCTATACAGCTTAAACCTTCAATGTGGCGGTGCGGAGTGCTTAACAGCCAGCCGCCCCATTGTGCTGTTTCTTCAGCTATCAAAATACGTTTGCCAGATGGTGCAGCCGCAAGTGCTGCCATCAAACCAGATACCCCGCCGCCAGCAATAACGATTTCATAATGCGCATGTTGTGTGTCATACTTGTCTGGATCAACAGGGTCATCAGCAACCCGCCCAAGTCCTGCTGCTTTGCGGATGACATGCTCATAGCTCATCCATAACGAGGCTGGCCACATAAAAGTTTTATAATAAAAGCCAGCAGGGAAAAACCGAGAAAGAACTGAATTCACAGCCCCAACATCCCATTTCAAAGAAGGGAATCTATTTTGGGATTCAGCAACTAGCCCATCATATAACTCAACCTGTGTTGCTTTTAGATTTGGCTCAGCCCTTCCGTTTGTGCCAACCCGCACAAGTGCATTGGGCTCTTCAGCACCTGCGGCTAGAATGCCGCGCGGTCTGTGGTATTTAAACGAACGCCCAACCAGATGTTTGCCATGAGCAAGCAATGCAGATGCAAGGGTATCACCAGCAAATCCTGAATAGGTTTTGCCATCAAATTTAAAGTGGATTTTTTGGCCAAAATCAACAGCGTTAGCATTATGTGTGCGCATGTGAACCATCTTTATGTACCAGCCTATTTAGGATTTCATCAGCGTGAGCGTTTTGCAGGGCGAGCAGCCCTCTCAGCAGCGGTTTCACGTCTCCAACATTCTTTATAGGCCAATTTTCCAGCCTTGCTTTTTGGCAGCGTGCCCATCGCATATATCTCAATAATTTCATGGCTAACCGTATCGCGCACAACATTAAACCAACGTCTGCACCCCATCTGATGGCGCCATCTTTCCAAAAATACCCCTTTAGGGTTGTCTCGTAAGAAAAGATAATCTGCAAATTCCTTATCAGATAATTTATTTTCAATAAGCGGGCGCGCAATATGTGCTTCACCACCACAGCTAAATTCATGTTCGTCACGTAATCCGCAATATGGGCATTGAAGATGTAGCATCAGATATTCTCGTTTCTTGTATCTGTCTTAAACATTAATGCGCTACCCCTGCAGCACCATGCTCATCGATTAATAATCCTGTTTCAAATCGATTAAGGGCATAGGGTGATGCAATAGCGTTTGGTCTGTTATGGGCAATCAGGTCTGCAAAGACATGGCCTGAACCTGGGGTTGCTTTAAACCCGCCAGTTCCCCAGCCGCAATTGAAATACAGCCCCTCAATATCTGTTTTTGAGATAATCGGCGATGCATCAGGGCAAGTATCAACAATGCCGCCCCAATGCCGAAGCATTCTTAAACGCGATAGAAACGGGAACAGCTCAACCGCTGCTGCAATCATATGTTCTGGTACGTCAAAAGAGCCTCTTTGTGCGTATGAGTTATATTTATCAACCCCCGCACCAAGCACCATTTCACCCTTATCAGACTGGCTGATATACATATGCACCGCATTAGACATAATCACTGTGTCTAACACTGGTTTCACAGGCTCTGAGACAAGCGCTTGCAGGGGTCTGCTTGCAAGGGGGAGATGCAGGCCTGCCATTTCAGCAAGCACAGAAGAATGGCCTGCAACCACGCATCCTACTTTGCGGGTTTTAATAAAGCCTTTGCTGGTTTCAATGCCAGTGATGCGTCTGCCGACACGTCTTAGCCCAGTGACTTCACAATTTTGAATAATATCGACACCCATCTCATCAGCAGCTCTCGCATAGCCCCATGCGACGGCATCATGCCTAGCAGTGCCGCCCCGCTTTTGCAAAAACCCGCCCATTACCGGATAGCGAATAGACTGATCCATATTCATACAGGGGACAAATTTTGCAATTTCTGCAGGGGAGAGAATATCACTATCAATGCCATTCAGGCGGATAGCATGAACCCGTCGCGACATCTCTTTAAGTTCATGCTCGCTATGGGCAATTGTTAGTACACCGCGCTGTGAGAACATGACATTAAAATTCAAATCTTGGGATAACCCTTCCCATAGCTTCATGGCATGTTCGTAAATCGCTGCAGATTCATCCCACAAATAGTTTGAGCGAATGATAGTTGTATTTCTGCCTGTGTTACCGCCGCCAAGCCAGCCTTTTTCAATCACAGCAATATTGGTCATGCCATGCACAGAAGCAAGATAGTAAGCTGTTGCCAGACCATGGCCACCCCCGCCAATGATGACTGCATCATATTCAGCTTTAGGTTCAGCATGACGCCATGCTTGTTGCCAGTTTTGGTGATAGCTTGCTGCGTTGCGTGCAAGTGAGAATACAGAATAACGTTTTTTGCGATCTGTAATCGCCTTTATCCCTCTGTCGATTGACGTGCTTGCCATGGCCTATCCTTTAAACGCTATTTTTGAATGCCAACAATATTCCGCATTAAAATTAACTTGAGTGTATAGCAATGCCTGTTTGCATTCCAACTCACCATGCAGAAAATGTGATAAAAAGCAAAAAAAACCTATCCAGATGACGACTTCAGCTTAACTCTGCTCGACATGTGGTGATATAGTCCTCACTATAGATATAAAATTACCGATGGAATTGCACAATGCCTATCATAAACCGGATAGCTGAATTTCACCCTGAGATGACAGCATGGCGCCACCAGCTTCACGCCAATCCTGAACTTGGGTATGAAGAACACAAGACGGCTGCATTCATCGCTGAAAAATTGACCAGCTTTGGTCTTGAGGTAAGCACAGGCATTGGCGGTACAGGCGTTGTGGGCAAGCTTGAAGGCAGGCAAAATTCCACAGGCAGAAAAATTGGCTTACGCGCAGATATGGATGCGCTTCCAATGCAAGAATTAAATAGCTTTGCCCATAAATCACAGCAAGACGGCAAAATGCATGCTTGTGGGCATGATGGGCATATGACCATGTTATTAGGGGCAGCACGTTATTTGGCTGAAACCCGCCAGTTTGACGGTGAGGTATATTTTATCTTTCAGCCTGCAGAAGAAGGCGGTGCTGGCGGCAAGGCTATGATAGAGGACGGTCTGTTTACCCAATGTGATGTGGGTACAGTCTGGGGGATGCATAATTGGCCAGGTCTTGAAGCAGGCACATTTGCCATTTCAGAAGGGGCATGTATGGCAAGTGCTGATCATTTCACGATAACCTTGAATGGTCGCGGCAGCCACGCCGCTATGCCACATCAAGCATCTGATCCTGTGCTTGCAAGTTGCCAGCTTGTGCAATCTTTGCAAATGGTGGTCTCGCGCATATCTAACCCTGTTGACCCGGCTGTATTATCTGTGACGATGATTAATGGCGGGTCTGCATTTAACGTGATACCTGATTCTGTTAGCTTGTCTGGAACGGCGCGTGCCATGAGACCGGCAGCACGTAAACAAATCCATGATCAGCTTGAAAATATTACCCATAATGTTGCGGCTGCACATGGTTGCACAGCAGAAATTGAGCTTTTTGCAGGATATCCGCCAACCGTGAATCATCAAGCAGAAGCAGGCAGGGCTGCATCTGTTGCAGCTGAAATTGCTGGTCAGGATAAGGTATTTATGAACATGCCGCCATCCATGGCTGCAGAAGATTTTGCATATATGCTTGAAGAAAGGCCAGGTGCATATATTTGGCTTGGCGCAGGTGAAGCACAGGCTGGTAAAATGCTCCATAACAGCCTTTATGATTTTAATGATGAGATTTTAAGCACTGGCACAAGCTATTGGGTGCGGCTTGTTGAAACCGAATTAACCTTATAGGCGGATATTGTAATGGCGCGTGATTCTTCTGATTCTGTGAAATCCAGCTCAAGGAAGGTGACATTCTGGGCAGTTATTTTTGCCCTGACATGCCTTGTTGCAATTGTTGCTATCAATCTGTTCGTGTTCATTTCAATGGGGCATATCGAATTAAGTTGGCATGGCTGGCTAGCCTTAATCGCAGGTGTCGTTGGGTCTGTTGTTTTAGGTGGTGGATTGATGGCATTAAGCTTTTATTCTGCGCGTTCTGGCCATGATGATGCCGCACATTATGACCCAGATAAAGACTAAAATAACGCCCTATTTTCAGATCGTTCTGAGACCTAAATTCTAATATTTTTTATCTTCTTCTTTGTCCGTAAAACACGCCTATAAATCGTTTTGATTGCTGTTATCTTTGGCAGCGAAAATGATTGTATATTGACTCTGTTTTGACTTGCGATAAAATAGAACAAAACAAGAACAAAATGACGAAAAGGATAGGATAACACATCATGAATAGCCCGAGGGATGGGCTGAAAGAGCAGATGTCTGTCCAGTCTGTTTCAGCGCATAAACATACATTTTTAAAGCTTAAACGTGATATATGCCATATGGAGACATCTGGCCATGAGGGGCGTGTTGCCAGCCAGCTATCCGCTTTGGATGGTGCCTTATCCGGGGGCTTGCGATTGGGGCATACACATCTTTTTTGTAGCTCGTTTCATGATGCATCTGCAACAGGATTTGTGATCGCATGGCTAGATAGAATAATCCATCAAAACCCCAATGCTGCCTTTATCTGGTGTGCGCCATCTTATAGCAGTGTGCAGGGGCGCATTTCAGCAGAAGGGCTGGCATGGTACGGCATATCGCCAGCGCATTTTATCTTTGTGCATGAACAGCATCCCATGCATCTGATGGCTGCTTATGAAGAAGCATTACAAACAAAGTCAGTTGCGGCGGTGATATGTGAGTATGGGGTGATGTATCAAAAGCCTGATTTATGGCAACGCTGGTCACGTCGCCTTAAACGTGCAGCTCGCGCTAGTGGCACATTGGGCTTTATGCTTGGTGGTGATGCATCTGCTTCTGGGTTTGAAACAAAATGGCAGATATCTTCTTGTGCGTATCCGCAAGCCAGCCTAGATAAAGCAGCGTTAATTGAGGATTGGCATCCAGTATGGAATGTAAATTTATGCCATTCTGTACGCGGAAAACCGTATCAGGAAAAGCTTGTCTGGGATCGGGTTAGCCACCGCTTTCGTAGCTTTAAACAGATGCCTTCTGCTACCAGAACACTGCCGCAACACATCACCAAATCGTCTATCCAACAACAGCCTATCCAACAACAGCCTGTGCAGCAAAATATAGCATTTGTCTGATAATTCAGGAGGAGGTTTTTATGACTGCAGATACGCATCTTAAACATAATGCTTCTGCCCACATATCGAAAAAGGCATCTGCTGAATATATTTATCTGTATTTTCCCTTTTTGCCGATTTTACGTCTAGCGCGTGAGCATCAGCTAGATATCCATCAGCCTATTGCGCTGTATCACAACATCAAAGCGGTAGATAGGCTGGTATATTTATCTGCGCATGCACAGGCAGCGGGGCTTGAAGTGGGCTTGTCTGTACCAGATGCTAGAGCGCGCTTGCCAGACACTTTATTTTATCAAGCTGATGAAGTTAAAGATCAGGAAATATTACATAAATTAGCACGTTGGGCATGGCGCTATAGCCCGCGCACAGGCACAGACCCTAACGGGTTAGGCATTTGGATAGATATGACAGGGGCAAGCCATTTGATGGGCGGTGTGATGCCAGCATTACATGATATGCTCCACCGTTTGCAATCCGCTTGTCTGGTTACCAAAGGTGCGGCAAGTCGAAATTATGCTAGCGCATGGGCACTTGCACATTTCCACCCCGATGCAGATACAGGCATAAGCGGTTTTGGCACTCCCTCATATCGTGATGAGATTATCGATAGCTTAAGTGTCAATGCCTTGCGGTTGGATACTGCTAGTATCGCGGGGTTGATACGTTCAGGGCTTCGTTATATTGGGGATGTACGCAAGATAGGCAAAGCAGATATCGCGATGCGGTTTGGGATGCGCCTTGTAACCCGGCTTCAGCAATTATATGAAGATAGGGCGGAAGAATTAGTGCCTATCCGTACGATACCGCCCATCTGTGTCAGCATGACAGCAGTAGAGCCTATCTGTGGTGCAGCGCCTATTGCACAAATGACCCAAAACTTGATAACGGATATGGCAGGGTTATTGATGCAGCAGGAAAAACAGGCACGTCATTTTGAAATTGGCTGGCAACGCACAGATGCTAGTGTTGGCAGTTTGCATTTTCGGTTATCTCGTCCAACAAATGATATTAAAATTATCACCAGACTATGCCAAGAAGCTAGCCAGAATATCCATGCAGAATTTGGCATTGATTATGGCTGGATGAAAGCAGATGGGCTAATCGCAGATAAACCTGTCACAGCGATGCTAGGCACAGACCCTGAAGGCTTATCGGAAATTGAATTAGATTATCTGATAGATGCGCTAGCAGCCCGATTAGGGGCGGATAAAGTACAGCGTGCTATTCCACAACAAAGCTGGCAGGTCGAAAAAGCAGAACAGCGTGTTGATTTTGCCTCTGCTGAGAATAGGCATCGTGCATGGGATGTTGCCTCTGAGACCGCCTTAAAAGCTCCGCGCCCAATAAGGGTGCTTAACCCTGCTGAAGTTGTGCAAACAGTATCCTTATTGCCTGACCATCCCCCGCATATGCTGAAATGGCGCAAAAAACAGTGGAAAGTCATCCAAGCATCAGGGCCTGAGCGTATTGGCCCTGCATGGTGGGATAATGCCAGAAGCTATAGCCGTTCCAGAGATTACTACCGCTTGCAGCTAGAAGATGGACCGCGTATCTGGGTATATCGCGAAGGGCTAGCGGAACGTGGCGACCCAATCAAATGGTATATGCAAGGCTTTTTTGCATAAGGCTGTTTTTACTTTTTATAGATTAGACGCAGATTAAGCGAGATAATATGCCGCGCCTTTCTTCCTTTCCTACAGCTCTTGGCTGTATGACAAATTTTAGTTTTCTAACCGGTGCGTCCCATCCAAAAGAGATGATAGAACAAGCCGCAGCCCTTGGCTGGAAGGCTGTTGGTATCGCAGATATTATGAGCTGTGCGGGGCTTGTACGCGCCCATCTTGCAGCAAAAGATGCAGGCATAAAACTGATATGTGGGGTGCGGCTTATCCTAGAGCACGGCCAAGAGATTATCTGCTATGCCCCAACGCGCGCGGCCTATGAGAATTTATGCCAGAATATTAGTTCAGTTGCGATGAAGCAGCCGCATCAGCCCTCACACCCCCCTGTGATGCATATTGGGGAGTTAGCGCGGCTAAGTTCTGAGATGATTATTGTTGCAATTCCTCCGCACTCCCCTGATGCGCATTTCGCACTTCATTTGCGCCAATTAAAAGCGATTATATCGGCTGAATTATATGTTGGCGGATATCAGCTACGAGATGGGTGTGATACCCAGCGATTAGCGCGTATTCAGCATTATGCCGAAGCAGAAGGAGTGCAGATGATAGCCTTGTCCAATGCATTATATCATCTGCCAGAACGCCGCCCCTTAGCAGATATCTTAAGCTGTATAAAACATAAAACAACCTTGCAGGATGCTGGTTATTTATTGTCTAGAAATGCAGAACGCTATCTGCTGTGTCCGCAAGAAATGCGGCGGCGCTGGCATGGGTTTGAACAGGCCTTAGATACGGCAGAAGAGATTGCTAAAAAATGTGATTTTAGCTTGGATATGCTTGGATTTGAATATCCTGAAAATATTACATCGCAACGCCGAACACCACTGCAAGAGCTTGCTTTTCAGGTCGAACAAGGAAGCCAGCAACGCTACCCAGATGGGGTGCCAGAAAAAGTATCTCAGCATCTTAAAAAGGAAATGGCACTGATTGCAAAATTAGACTATGCGCCTTTTTTCTTAACTGTTTTTGATATTGTACGTTTTGCCCGTTCACGCAATATTTTATGTCAGGGGCGCGGTTCTGCTGCAAATTCTGCGGTGTGTTATTGTCTGTTTATTACGTCTGTTGATCCAGATCGTTCCGCCCCCCTGTTAGAGCGATTTATTAGTGAGACACGAAATGAGCCCCCTGATATTGATGTGGATTTTGAACATCAACGTCGTGAGGAAGTTATCCAATATATCTATCACCGTTACGGGCGGCACAGGGCAGGCCTAGCTGCTGCTGTTATTACCTATCGCGGGCGAAGCGCGTTGGTGGAAATTGCGAAAGCCTTTGGGTTAAGCCGTGATATACAACGCGCCTTATCAGGCCAAGTATGGGGACGTGAGAAAACAGGTATCGACAGAGAGGCACTGATGCAAGCTGGTCTTGATCCAGAAGATAAGGTGCTGCATCAAGTGCTGTGTTTAGCACGTGAAATACGCGGCTTCCCACGCCATTTATCCCAGCATGTTGGCGGCTTTGTGATAGTGAGGGATTCATTAGATAAATTATGTGTTATCAGGCCAGCTGCAATGCAATCCCGTTCTATTATTGAATGGGATAAGGATGATTTAGATGCGCTTGGTCTTTTAAAAGTTGATGTGCTTGCATTGGGAATGCTGAGTTGTATTCAAGGGGCATTTCATCTGATGTCTAGCTATTATCAGCGCCATCTTAGTCTTGCGACGGTGCCGCCAGAAGATAGCCTAACCTATGATATGCTTTGCCGTGGGGATTCAATAGGGGTGTTTCAGGTGGAATCGCGTGCGCAAATGGCGATGTTGCCACGTCTTCAGCCACGCTGTTTTCATGATTTAATAATTCAGGTTGCGATTGTCCGCCCCGGCCCTATTCAAGGGGATATGGTTCACCCCTACCTGCGCCGGCGAGCAGGGCTAGAACAGGTGGAATATCCTTCTGATGAGCTGAAGGAAGTCTTAAAACGAACGTTGGGGGTGCCGCTTTTTCAAGAACAGGCGATGAAAATAGCGATTGTTGGCGCTGGCTTTACAGGTGCAGAAGCTGACCAGCTTAGGCGGGCAATGGCGACCTTTAAAAAGAATGGCGATATTCATCTATTCTATCACAAGATGGTCGAGGGGATGATTAAAAGGGGATATAATCCTGATTTTGCACGTCGCTGTTTCAAGCAGATTGAAGGGTTTGGAACATATGGCTTTCCTGAATCTCATGCCGCTAGTTTTGCATTGCTTGTCTATGTATCAGCATGGCTGAAGTGCCATTATCCCGAAGTATTTTGCTGTGCATTACTAAATGCCCAACCGATGGGATTTTATAAACCTGCTCAATTAATCGCGGATGCGCGTAGCCATGGTGTGGATATAAAGCCTATTGATGTGAGTTATTCGCAATGGAATTCAACACTTGAGCCTACAGGGCATGCGCGCCATGCGTTGCGCTTAGGCTTAAGGCTTGTAAGTGGGCTAGGCGAGGCAGAGGCTGGCAGAATAGCAAGTGCACGAAATTCAGGCTATCAGCATATAGAAGAAATGGTGCGACGTGCAGATGTCTCCTCTCAAGCCCTTGAAGCGCTTGCAAAAGCAGATGCGTTTCGCTCCATTGGGCTCAATTCGCGCCAAGCATTTTGGCAGATTAAAAAAATAGCCCGCCAACGTAACCACCAATTGCCCTTATTTGCGGATATTGCTCTTCATGAAGCACAGCCTAATACCCCTAGTGAAGAAGATGCCAGTCTTACGGTACTGCCTGAAGCAAGTTTAGGAGAGCAGGTTGCAGCAGATTATGAAGCCACAGGCTTATCTTTAAAAGCCCACCCTATAGATGTGCTTGCCGCTAAGCTTGAACGGGATGGCTGGCAATTATGCTCCACAATTACTGACGCTAAAGATGGCAGAAGACTGCATTTAGCAGGGCTTGTGACCATGCGCTAACGCCCCGGAACAGCAAAGGGTACGGTCTTCCTTACTATCGAAGATGGCAGCCGTTCTGTGAATGTCATTGTGTGGCCAAAATTGACCATAAGCTACAGAGCAGCATTGATTGGCGCGCAATTATTAGGGGTTGTAGGGCGGGTTCAGCGCCAAAATGGGGTTGTGCATTTTGTAGCTGAAAAATTAGTCGATTGTAATGCTTATTTAAGCTATCTACAGCCAGAACAAAAAGCACATATCACGTTAAAAAGTCGTGATTTTCACTAATGTTTTAATGCTGGATTAAGAGGATGTTGCGGTATCATCTGGGACAGCGATACAGGCTTCAACAGATGCAAATAAAGTCGCACAAGCCTCTCGTGCTTGATCTTCATTCAGCGCATCAAAACGAACCCGCCACAATGCAAGCCCGCCTTTCTGAGATAGACTTAATTTAGCAGCTTTCTGACCTAAAATATTAGGGGCAAGTCGTCGTGCTCTAATCGCTGCTTTATGCGCAGATACCCGCCTTGTATAGCTTCCCACCTGAATGACCCATTGCGAAATAGGTTGCTCTTGGCGGATTGCAGGGGCTTGCCTTGTAGATGGCGTAATGACAGGTTCAGGGGTGATGTTCAGCGCAATTTCAGGCAATTTAGGGCGCGGTGCGGGCGGCGCTGGCAGTGGTGCTGATTTCACCATAATCGGCCTGATTTTTTCAAACTGCTTACCTAACAGGCTTATCATATGCTGATTGCGGCTTTTAGATGTACGCCCGCCAAACACAACCCCGATAAGCCTCACCCCATTGCGCTCTGTTGCGGCAACCAAGTTAAACCCAGACGCATTAATATATCCTGTTTTAATGCCGTCAGTACCTGAAAATTGGCTAAGTAATTTGTTATGATTTCGAAATTTCCGACCATTCCAGTCAAAGCTTTTACGGCTGAAATAATGGTAATATTGCGGAAAGTCGCGGCGGATGGAGCGGCCTAATTTAGCCATGTCCCTTGCAGTACTTTTCTGCGCTCTATTGGGCAGGCCTGACGCATTTTTAAAGGTTGTTCTGCTCATTCCTAAAGAACGTGCTTTGCGGGTCATTTGTTTCGCAAATTCACGTTCAGTACCACCAAGATGCTCAGATACAACGGTTGCAACATCATTTGCTGATTTTGTTACCAAGGCAAGAATAGCATTTTTAACGCTGATACTGCTGCCTGGTTTTAAATATAATTTTGAAGGCGAGCGGCTTGCAGCAACTCTGCTTACCTTCATGCGTGTATCAAGCTTAATTTTCTTCTGCTGAAGCGCTTCAAAAACCATATATAAGGTCATGATTTTCGTTAATGAAGCTGGATATAACTGCTTATCAGCATTTCTGGAATATAGAATTTTACCAGATGATTCTTCCATTATCACCGCAGCATAACGCGGGTTTGCGTGCGCATCTTTAGACAAAAATAGCCCAACAGCAGAAACCAGCATAGCCAGGACAAGCAGTGTTGATGAAAATAGCTTAAGCATATTGTGCATTTAAATGTTTAAATCCATTCACGATTATGCTGCTTATTTAAGCAGAGTTCACACAGAGATGGTATCGTTAATTTAGCAGATGATACTTTAACTGCAACTATCCGAAGACATCATACTATCTAGCAGAAAAATTATAAATAAAATCAATTACCCCCTTTATCTATACAAATAAAATGCCAATATCATATATGTGAGATAATCTGTGTTTTTCTAAACACTAGAATGATGGGCAAGCCAGATTATCGACCGGTATAATGGACTGAGCGAATATGACAGATAAAAAAAAGAACACAGATAATCCAGATGGCGGTGTGCTGCTTGAAACGCGCACGAAGACCAAAAAGCCATCCCTTTATCGTGTCTTGATGTTGAATGATGATTATACACCGATGGAATTTGTGGTGCTGGTGTTGCAACGTTATTTTGGTCATAATCAAGAAGCGGCACAGCAGATCATGCTTCATGTCCACCAAAGAGGGGTTGGTATATGCGGTGTGTATACCTATGAGGTCGCAGAAACCAAAGCATCTCAAGTGATGGATTTTGCTAGACGTAACGAGCATCCGCTGCAGCTTCAGTTGGAAAAGGAATAAGGCTATGTTGAGTTCTGAACTTGAAGATACGTTAAGACGCGCTTTAGCACTTGCAGGTGAGCATGCTCATGAATTTGCAACCCTAGAACATTTGCTGATGGCTATGCTTGATGATGATGATGCGCTGGCTGTGTTGAATGGGTGTGATGTTGATATTGACGAGCTACGGGATATGCTGAATGCGCATATTGAAGAAGAATTAAGCTCCATTATCAGCAATGCAGAAGAGCTTGAGGTCAAGCCAACCTCTGGTTTCCAGCGTGTCGTGCAACGCGCCATTATTCACACGCAATCATCTGGTAAGGGTGCGGCTACTGGCGCGAATGTGCTAATCGCGATGTTCTCTGAGCGCGAAAGCCATGCGGTATGGTTTTTGAAAAGCTTGAATATTACGCGGCTAGATGCGGTTACCTTTATCAGCCATGGCTCAGGACAGCCAGTGCGTGGTGCGGACGACCAGATGGATGGTGAAGAGGGTGAGGCACAAGAAAATGCCTTGCTGAAATATGCTGTCGATTTAAATAAAAAAGCTGCTGATGGTAAGATTGACCCGCTTATTGGCAGAGCCTCTGAAGTGGATAGAACCATACAAGTTCTGTGTAGAAGAACAAAAAATAACCCTCTTTTAGTGGGCGACCCAGGTGTTGGTAAAACTGCAATTGCAGAAGGGTTAGCATTGCGGATTGTTGAGAAAAGCGTCCCTAACGTACTTGAAGATGCAGTGATTTATGCCTTGGATATGGGACAATTGCTCGCAGGAACACGTTATCGCGGGGATTTTGAAGAACGCTTGAAAGAAGTGATGAAACAGGTCGAAAGCGATGATAGAGCTATCTTGTTTATCGATGAGATTCATACCATTATTGGGGCGGGTGCAACCTCGGGCGGGGCGATGGATGCGTCTAACCTGCTGAAACCAGCTCTACAGTCAGGTGATTTAAAATGTATCGGCTCAACCACCTATAAAGAATTTCGTTCGTTCTTTGAGAAAGACCGCGCCTTAGCACGCCGGTTCCAGAAAATCGATATCACAGAGCCATCCGTGCCAGATGCGATAAAAATTCTGCAAGGGCTAAAGCTAAAATATGAAGAACATCACAAGGTACGTTTTACAGCTGCTGCCGTGAAAACCGCTGTTGAAATGTCAGCACGTTACATTAATGACAGAAAGCTTCCCGATAAGGCTATTGATGTAATCGATGAGGCTGCTGCAGCACAGAATTTGCTGCCAAATTCACGCCGAAAGCAAGTGATTGGCCAGAAAGAGATTGAAAACACCATTGCGACAATGGCTAGAATCCCGTCAAAGCATGTAAGCCGAGATGATAAGGCTGTTCTGCAAAATCTAGAAACAGATTTAAAGCGCATGGTATTTGGCCAAGATAAGGCGCTTACCGCTTTATCCTCTGCGATAAAATTATCTCGGGCGGGATTAAGAGAGCCTGAAAAGCCGATAGGTAATTACCTGTTCTCCGGGCCAACAGGGGTTGGTAAAACAGAAGCTGCCCGTCAGCTTGCGGAAACAATGGGGGTAAAGCTTATCCGCTTTGATATGTCTGAATATATGGAACGCCATACCGTTAGCAGGCTTATCGGTGCCCCTCCTGGCTATGTGGGGTTTGACCAAGGCGGTTTGCTTACAGATGCGATTGACCAAACGCCACATGCTGTGTTGCTGTTAGATGAAATTGAAAAAGCTCATCCAGATTTGTTTAATATCCTGCTTCAGGTGATGGATCACGGCAAGCTAACAGACTCGAACGGCAAATCTGTTGATTTCAGAAATGTTGTGCTGATTATGACCACAAATGCAGGTGCAGCTGAACTAACGAAACAAGAAATTGGCTTCCACCGCGGTAATAAGTCAGATGCGGATACAGATGCGATTGAAAAAGCATTTACGCCAGAATTCAGAAACCGGCTGGATGCGGTTATTGCATTTGCACCGCTTGCTGCTGAAACAGTGCGCAAAGTTGTCGATAAATTCATGATGCAGCTAGATGCGCAATTGACCGATAAAGGGGTTGAATTAGTGCTTTCTGATGCGGCTTGTGATTGGCTGGCTGAGCGCGGCTATGATGCAAATTATGGGGCTAGACCGCTTGGCAGAGTGGTGCAAGAACATATTAAAAAGCCGCTTGCAGATGAATTGCTGTTTGGCGATTTAGCAGATGGCGGGATTGTAGATGTGGATGTGAAAGATGGCGAGCTTACGCTGAATATCACCCCGCATAAGCAGAAACAAAAAAAGCCTGAAAAAGTGTAAAGCTAAACACCTGTAATTTTAAAAGCGTTTAGGATTATCATTCATCAGAAGTACGATAGGGGCTAGCGGCCGATATGGCGCTAGCCTCTTCTTCTATTTGTCTGCTTTCTGCTGTTAGGAAACGAGATACAGCTTCTTGCATGCCGGTATGATGCAGTTTATGGGCTGAGAAGGTTTTCACAGGTAGATATCCTCTTTGGACTTTGTGAAATCCTTGTGCGCCAGCTTCAACACGCTTTAGCCGATATGTGATGGCAAAATCAATGGCCTGATAATAACAGGTCTCAAAATGTAGGTTAGGTATTTCTTCAGCACATCCCCAATTCCGGCCAAATAGAGCATCTTCACCGATAAAATTAAGCGCAGCAGCAATAGGTACCTCTTCTTTATAGGCCATAATAAGCAAGATTTGGTTTGCCATCTCAGCGCCTATTGTTGGGAAAAATTCTTCAGTTAGATAAGCGCCGCCCCATTTCTTCTCGACAGTTGAGAGGTAAAAGCGGTAAAAATCATGCCATATTTCAGGGGTGAGCGCATCTGCAGTAAGGTGCTTGAAATACACACCCTGCGCTGCCAGACTAGCGCGCTCTTTTTTGATATTTTTCCGCTTTCGTGAAGAAAGCTGGGCAAGAAAATCATCAAAATGTGCATAATTTCGATTTTCCCAATGGAACTGAATACCTGTTCTGATAAGCCAGCCCCGCGCTTTGAAAAGCTGTGTTTGAGCCTCTGAGATAAAGTTAACATGCGCAGAGGAGAGCTGATGTTTTGCAAGTAAGGTTTCAACAGCTTGAATTAGTGCATCCGCAATTTCAGGCCTGTCTTGGGGATATAATAAACGTGGGCCAGGTACCGGTGTGAAAGGCACTGCCCCTAATAATTTTGGATAATATCGCCCGCCTGCGCGCTCAAACGCATTCGCCCATGCATGGTCAAAGACATATTCCCCATAAGAATGATATTTGACATAATGGGGCATCGCACCAACCAGCCTGCCATCTTGGTCTCGGATAATCAGATAAAGGGGGTCCCATCCGCTTTCATCACCTACGGAACGGCTAGCTTCTAGCGCACGCAGAAAAGCATATTCTGTAAATGGATGCTGATTGTGATTGATGTTATTCCATTCCTGCGCGGATATTTCGGACAGGCTGGAAATCGTTTCAACAGTAATTTCGTTTTGTAAAATAGGGACACTCATAGCTAGTGATATGGAATTTTAGCAGAAGCTTACAAGCCATTATGAGCGAAAAGATTACAGCAAGTGAGTTTTAATTCCTGCCTATTTTCAGGGCTAATCTGTAATTTCAAACAAGCCTTCTATTTCAACTGCTGTTCCCCTTGGCAGGGTGTTTGTACCAACTGCAAAGCGCGCATGACGGCCAGCATCACCAAATACCTCAACCATCAGGTTTGATGCGCCATTTATTACCTCTGGTTGGTCTGTGAAGTCTGATGTACAGGCCACAAAACCGCCAAGCTTAACAACACGCTTTACCCGGCTAAGATCGCCATCACAAGCGGCTTTAAGCTGGGCAAGCAGATTAATTGCGCATAGCCTTGCCTGTTCTGCGGCTTGTTCGGTTGTAACCGTATCACCTACATGGCCGGTGATTTGCAATTTGCCATCGACAAGCGGCAATTGACCTGAGATGAAAACAAGCTGGCCAGAGATGACATAAGGTACATAATTCGCAGCTGGCATTGGCGCTTCTGGTAAGGTAATGCCAAGCTGCTCTAATTTTGTATCAATTGCTGATGTCATTTTCTCTGGCCTTTTTTTGTGGTGATTAGCTACAGCCTGTTGTTGAGCCGCAGGTGTTGCATTTCAGGCATGTGCCATTGCGTACAAGGGTGAAATTCTGGCATTCAGGGCATGATTCCCCCTCATAGCCTTGCATCCGTGCTTGCTTAATCCGCGTTTCCGTCGTCACTTGCTGTGAGACAGCTGCTGTTTGCGTTTCAATAGCTGCATTCTCTGCAACAGCTGGCTTTAAGCTGGTAGTTTGCGGCTGTTCTGCGATTGCTTGAGCAGCACTGCCTTCATTCGAATAAACTACTAGCCCTTGCTTACGGATAAACCCGCGGCTTGTCACCTTATTAACCAATTCAGACTGTGCATCCCCACCGCCTGTGGTGTCCATGTCCAAATCATCCTTGTTCACATGACCTAAATCATGCCTATCAAGGTATGAGATAGCCAACTCTCTGAAGGTGTAATCAAGAATGGAAGTAGACATTTTAATCGCATCATTGCCAGTGACAATGCCTTGCGGCTCAAAACGGGTGAAGGTATAGGCTTCTACAAACTCTTCTAGCGGCACACCATATTGCAGGCCGATAGAAACAGCGATGGCGAAATTGTTCATCAATGATCTAAACGCTGCACCTTCTTTATGCATATCGATAAAGATTTCACCTAAGCGGCCATCTTCATATTCGCCTGTTCTAAGATAGACTTTATGCCCGCCCACAGTTGCTTTTTGCGTATAGCCTTTGCGTCTATGTGGAAGCTTCTCACGTTCTTGATCACGCACCACGCGCTCGACAATTTTCTCCACGACTTGCGGCACAGACGTACCTGCTGAAAGCGCAGTTGGCTGTTCTTCTTCGATATCGTCATCATCCACAAGTGCAGAGGATAGAGGCTGGCTAAGCTTTGAACCATCGCGATAAAGTGCGTTTGCCTTTAGACCAAGACGCCAGCTTTGCATATAGGCTTCCCCACATTCTGCAACCGTTGCATTATTTGGCATATTAATCGTTTTGGAAATTGCACCTGAGATGAAAGGCTGTGCTGCGGCCATCATCGTGATGTGGCTTGATACAGACAAATAACGCTTACCAATTCTGCCGCACACATTCGCGCAATCAAAAATGGGTAGATGCTCATCCTTGAGGTGCGGTGCACCTTCAACAGTCATCGCCCCACATACATGGATGTTTGCAGCTTCAATTTCATCTTTGCTGAACCCTAATGCTTCTAGCATGTTGAAGTTAAAATCATTCAACTGTGCATCGCTGAAGCCTAATGTGTCTTTGCAGAAGTCATCGCCAAGGGTGTATCTGTTAAATGCAAATTTGATATCAAAGGCATTTTCTAATGAGCCTGCTAGTGCCTGCAGAATAGATTCTGTAAACCCTTTATCCTTAAGCGCATTAATCGAAATCGCCTGACAATTTTCCAGGCTGCCATGACCCACTGCATATTTTGTGATGTCATCAATTTGGGAGCTGGTATAGCCAAGATTTTCCAATGCTTCAGGCACAACGCGGTTGATGATCTTAAAGTAACCCCCACCTGCAAGCTTCTTGTATTTCACAATCGCAAAATCGGGCTCAATACCTGTAGTATCACAATCCATCACAAGCCCAATTGTGCCGGTTGGTGCGATTACAGTTGATTGGGCGTTACGATAACCATTTTTCTCGCCTAAGCTTACCGCATCATCCCATGCTGTCTTTGCCGCCTTCACAAGGTCTTTGTTTGGACAATTTGCATGGTCAAGTGGCACAGGTAATACGCTTAACCCTTCATAGCCGTCATTGCGGCCATATGCAGCTTGACGGTGGTTACGCATCACCCGCAACATCTCATCCTTATTCTCATCATATAGCGGGAAGGTGCCAACCTCACCTGCTAGTTCAGCAGATGTTGCGTATGACCGGCCTGTCATCACAGCGGTAATCGCACCGCAAAGTGCGCGCGCTTCATCACTGTCATAAGAAAGACCTGCCACCATTAACAGACCGCCAATATTGGCATAGCCTAGACCTAATGTGCGATAATCATATGAGCCTTGAGCGATTTCTTTTGATGGGAATTGCGCCATTAAAACGGAGATTTCCAACGCTACTGTCCATAGTCTAACAGCATGCTCAAAACGCTCAATATCAAATGCTTTGCTCTCATCTCTGAACTGCATCAAATTTAGAGATGCAAGATTACAGGCGGTATCATCTAAGAACATATATTCAGAACATGGGTTTGATGCGTTAATGCGGCCACCATTTGGGCAGGTATGCCATTCATTGATGGTGGTGTCATATTGCAAGCCTGGGTCTGCACACGCCCATGCTGCATTTGCAATCTTATCCCATAAATCTTTTGCCTTGATAGTGTCTGCGACACCGCCATCTATGCGGCGGATAAGCTCCCATTCGCCATCTTCTAAGACAGCGTTCAAAAAGTCATTCGTTACACGCACAGAGTTATTTGAATTCTGTCCAGCAACCGTTAGATACGCCTCTGAATCCCAATCTGTATCGTATGTCTTGAAGCTAATTTCTGTATAACCCTGCTTTGCAAACTGAATAACACGCTGCACATAATTCTCAGGGATCATGACTTTGCGTGCTGCAAGAATAGCCGCTTTTAAAACTTGATTTTGTTTTGGATCGAAACGCGCTTCTTCATCTAAATCAGGGGTGTCAACACAAGCTGACATCACCTCGCTCATATGTTTTTGTGCAAGTTTTGAGCCTGCGACAAGTGCAGCTACCTTTTGCTCTTCAACAACTTTCCAATCAATATATTCTTCAATATCAGGATGGTCGATATCTACCGTTACCATCTTAGCTGCCCGACGTGTGGTACCGCCAGACTTAATTGCACCTGCGGCTCTATCCCCAATTTTCAAAAAGCTCATAAGACCTGATGATTTGCCGCCGCCAGACAAGCTTTCACCTGAGCCTCTTAGGCGAGAGAAGTTAGAACCTGTTCCTGAGCCATATTTGAACAAACGAGCCTCACGAACCCATAAATCCATAATTCCGCCTTCATTCACAAGATCATCATCTACAGACTGAATGAAACACGCATGTGGCTGTGGATGTTCGTATGATGAAGATGAACGCACCATCTTACCTGTTTGGTAATCAACATAAAAATGCCCTTGGCTTGGGCCATCAATGCCATACGCCCAATGCAGTCCTGTGTTGAACCATTGTGGTGAGTTCGGTGCAGCCATTTGAGTGGTCAGCATATGAACCATTTCAGCATAATAGGTCTGGGCATCCTCTTCAGATGAGAAATAGCCAGCTTTCCATCCCCAATATGTCCAGGTGCCTGCTAGGCGGTTAAATACCTGCTTTGCTGAGGTTTCGCCGCCAAATCTCGCCTCTTTATCAAGCTTGTTCAGTGCTTTCGTGTCTGGCACTGAACGCCATAGCCATGACGGCACATCATTTTCTTCCACCTTTTTCAGAATCGCAGGCACACCGGCTTTGCGAAAGTATTTTTGGGCTAGAATATCTACAGCAACTTGACTGAATTGTTCAGGCACTTCGATGTTTTCGATGGAAAATACGGTTGTGCCGTCTGGATTCTTAATTTCGCTACTCGCATGGCGGAATGGGATATGCGCGAAACAGTCGTCATTTTTTGTTGTAAATAGTCTAGAAAATTTCATCTTG
Organism: Puniceispirillaceae bacterium (SeqCode); assembly: GCA_965660095.1. Taxonomy (GTDB): domain Bacteria; phylum Pseudomonadota; class Alphaproteobacteria; order Puniceispirillales; family Puniceispirillaceae; genus WTJO01. The sequence goes on along the minus strand of CBFHYP010000007.1, from coordinate 27,178 downwards.
TCTGCACCCTGAATTTGACAAAAAAAGCTATAAAATCTGAAGGTTCACTGCCGTACTTTATCTGATTTAACACACAACATATAGTCGACATGAGCATATAGGCTACATGATGTAGTATGTGTGATCAATCGCGAATTCACTAAAAATGTTAAAAAAATTTTTCTGCAAGGGGCTTGACAAAAATGTTTAACGAACCGGCCTTACATAGGCCCAATCTATGACGGGGTGTCAGGCACTTTTAGAGCATTGAAACTGCTGTGAAATTCTCATCAGCTTGATATTTTACCTCGCTTCAGGGTATAAGATAGGGCGTGATAAAACAGCTTTTATAGAAATGCTTAATTTTGACGCAATTGCATATATTAATGCTGTTGTGATTAATTTTTGAAAAGGTCTGAAAAAGGTTACATTATGAGCATATTTTCAAAATGGATAATTAAATTAACAGCTGCAAAAGTTGGCGAAGACCAGTTTGGAAATTGCTATTATGAGACCAAGCGCGCTAAACGCGGCAATCGCAAAGGCCGCTATGTGGTGTATAATGGCATCACTGAAGCATCCAAAATTCCAGCTGAATGGCATGGATGGTTGCATTACACACAAGCTTCAATACCAGATGCCTTAACAGCACCAAAGCATGAGTGGCAGAAAGACCATGTGCCAAACCTGACAGGTACACATTATGCACACCGTCCAGCAGGTCATATGCTTAGCGGCGGCAAGCGTGCTGCTGCAACAGGGGATTATGAGCCTTGGCAGCCATAAAGGCCATCAATCAATTTTGGTTCAGCCAATACAGAAAAGCCTAAAACAAGCTAAAAGGCACACGCATAGAGATGAGACGCAATACACTTGAAATTTTGATGGGCATCGTCGTTCTTCTTGCCGCCAGTTTTTTCATGGTGCTGGTTTACCAAGCCGCCGACATTACCGCATCAGACGGGTATAAGATTAAAGCAGAATTTGGCACAACTGGTGGGCTAACCGTTGGTGATGATGTAAGATTATCTGGAATCAAGGTGGGCAGGATAACAGACCAATCCCTTGACCCGATTACCTTTGCTGCGGTGATCGAAATGCGAATCGATAACCAAGTCCAGCTCCCCGAAGATAGCACAGCCCGTATTACGGCGGCATCATTGCTTGGGGGGAATTTTCTAGAGCTTATCCCTGGCAGTAGTGATGAGAATATGCAAGCTGGCACAGTGATTTATGATACGTTTGATCCGGTTAGCCTCTCAGATTTACTTGGCAAGTTCATCTTCCAAAATGATTCGGAATAATATCGCACGCTATATTCCATCTGCTTTACGGCGTTTTGCTGGTTCGATTTTTGTGCTCACCCTCCTTTTTGCTGCAGGTATAGCTAGCGCAACAGAACAGGAAAATTGGATAAAAGGCTCCACGCTGACCGTGCAAACCTTAGACAAGGTTACCGCACGGATTGGAACAATAGAGGCTGAAATTGGCACGCCTTTTCGTTTCGGCACCCTTGAGATCACGGTAAAATATTGTGCGTTCAGACCACCCGAAATACCGCCTGAACATGCGGCGTTTGTTGAAATTTTCGACTTGCCGTTAAGCGGTGCGGATGCACAGCGCCCGCAGCAGGCGGTTTTTTCAGGATGGATGTTTGCATCGTCACCTGCAATATCTGGCCTTGAGCATGCGGTTTATGATGTCACGCTTTTAAGCTGTGCAAAATAAGCACATAAATCGGCCTGCTGTGCATCAACTGGCATGCGCCGTTTGAGCGCCAAAGCATCCTCTAGCTGTTCTTTGAAATGTTCTTGTTCCATCTCAATTAAGCCAAACTGCATCAGGTGGCCTGAGCTAAATTGTGCGTCTAATAGGTGATATTGGGCGCGATGCAACGCAATCATCAAATAGCCTAGCGCCATTTTGGATGCGTTGGTTTCTATTGAGAACATGGATTCGCCAAAGAAAGCTGCTCCTAACGATACCCCATACAGCCCGCCAACCATCTTTTGCTCATCCCAGATCTCTACAGAATGGGCAAACCCCATTTTGTGTAACGCAAAATAAAGCTGTTCAATCTGAGGGTTTATCCAAGTGTTATCATGACGTAATTCAGCGCACATATGGATAACATGTTTGAAATTGCTGTTCAGGCGTAACTGCCAGTTAGAACACCTCATCTGCCTGAAAAGACGGCGCGGGATATGCGGCGGATTTATCGGAATGACGCCTCTGATAGCAGGTTCATAAAAGCGCAATTCAGGGTCATGGCGGCTTTCTGCCATCGGGAAGACGCCGCAACTATAGGCCTTAATTAAGGTTTCTGGTGCATAGATGTAGCGGCTCGTCATCTCTGTCTCTCAGCTTTTATCACCTTAGACTCTAGCTTATATTGCGTTGGATACTAGGCCAAGGGAAGGGCTGATTTATAGAAAATCCTGCTCTAGCCATTTAATCGAATAATTACCCTGCTTTATCTCAGCTGCATCTACCAAGCGCTTATGTAAATCAAGCGTTGTTGGGATAGGTTCAACCACAAATTCATCAAGAGCTTGGCGCAGTTTTGCAAGTGCATGGTCTCTATCTCTGCCATGCACAATCAGCTTCGCGATAAGGCTGTCATAATAGGGCGGAATTTTATATCCTGAATATAGAATTGTATCCACGCGGATGCCTGAGCCGCCCGCAGGGTGATAAAAATCAACTTTACCAGGGGTAGGCATAAAGGTTTCAGGGTGCTCTGCATTAATTCTGCATTCAATCGCATGCCCTGAGAAACGCACATCTTCTTGTGCAAAGCTTAATGGCTGTCCGGATGCAATTTTTATCTGCTCTTCAACAAGGTCTATGCCGGTGATACATTCGGTAATCGGGTGTTCAACCTGCAGACGGGTGTTCATCTCAATGAAGAAAAATTCCCCATCTTGATATAAAAATTCCATCGTGCCGACACCAAGATAGCCCATATCGCGGGTTGCTTTGGCAGCTAAAGCACCAATATCTGCGCGCTGCTCTTCGGTAAGCGCAGGTGAGGGGGCTTCTTCGAATAGTTTTTGGTGGCGACGCTGCACCGAACATTCACGCTCGCCAAGATGCACCGCATTTCCAAAACTATCGCCAATAACCTGAACTTCAATATGGCGCGGATTATCCAAATAGCGTTCAAGATAGACAGTATCATCGCCGAAAGCTGCTTTTGCTTCAGAACGTGCTGATGAAAAGGCTTCAGATAATTCATCTACACTATTCGCCACTTTCATCCCGCGGCCACCCCCGCCAGATGCCGCTTTCACAAGTAATGGAAAGCCAATATCCTTTGAGAGTTTTTGGGCCTCTTCAAGGGTGTGAACAGCACCAGGTGAGCCAGGTACAAGCGGTAAGCCAGCCTCAGCGGCAGTGATTTTAGCCTGAACCTTGTCTCCCATTTTCCGGATATGACTTTCATCAGGTCCGATAAATGTTAATCCATGCGCTTTCACAATCGCAGCAAAATCAGCATTTTCAGCTAAAAACCCTACACCAGGATGGACAGCATCACAGCCTGTTACAGCAGCTGCAGAAACCAGGTTTGGGATATTTAAATAGCTGTCCGTTGCAGGGGCAGGGCCAACACAAACAGACTCGTCCGCCAGCCGAACAGGCATTGAATCTGAATCAGCGGCAGAATGCACAATAACAGTTTGAATGCCCATCTCCTTACAAGCGCGTAATACGCGTAAGGCGACATCTCCACGGTTTGCAATAAGAATCTTTTTAAACATGGGCTAGCTAACAACAAAAATGGGCTGATCAAACTCGACTGGCTGGGCGTTTTCAACCAGAATTTCTTTAACAGTGCCATCAATTGGAGCAGCGATAGGGTTCATTACTTTCATCGCTTCGATGATGCACAAGGTTTGCCCCTTTGATACTTTATCGCCAACAGACACAAAATTTGCAGCCTCAGGTTCAGGGGCTAGATACACGGTGCCAACCATCGGGGACTTAACCGCATCCGCCAAATTTGAAGCAGGGGCAGAAGGCGCAGCTTCTGCTGCTGGCGCGGGGGCTTGTTCTACCACTGGCATTGCAGCAGGTGCTGTAGCCACGGGTTGCGCTGCAACAACCGTTTGCTCAACGGTCTTGGCTAGCCTTAATGATATTGTTTCTGTTTCAAGTTCGAGTTCGGTTAACTCATTCTTTGTGAAAAGTGTTGTCAGTTCCTTTACGAGCTCAGTTTGTGCCTTAAACTCATTTTGCTTAGAAGGTCCTGCCATAATAACTTCCCCTATTCTTCCTTTTGACGATGTGTTCGTTCAATTTCTTTTAGCGGTTCTTGCTTGATTAATCAAAGTGAATATTTCGTCTTTTGAAATTGCACCTGGTACTAAATTATCACCAATGATGAGCGCTGGTGTCCCTCTGATATCGAGCGCTTGTGCTGCTTGCTGATTTGCTTGCAGGATTGTCAAAATCTCTGGGCTTTCTCTGTCAATAGCCAGCTGCGCCATATTTGCACCAGCCTGTTCAGCTACCCTGTCAATAAGCCGTTCATCTAACCTGCCGCGTGCATTCATCAGGCCGATATGGAAGGGTTGAAACTTACCTTGCTTGTCGATAGCAAGCGCTGTCTGGGCTGCGTAAACTGAGCTTTCAGCCAAAATCGGAAATTCTTTTAAGACAAGACGGACGTTTTTGTCTTCCTCTAACACCTCTTGCAGGGTTGTGAAAAGGCGTTTGCAATAGCCGCAATTATAGTCTGAAAATTCATAAATGGTCACATCAGCATCTGGATTTCCAAGTGCCGGGTCTTTCGCATCCAAACGCACTAAGCCAAAAGCAAGCTGTTTTCTTTGTGCTTCTTCTCTTGCGGCAAGGGCGGTTAAGGTGTCTCTTAGAAGCTCTGGGTTATTCAGGATATATTCCTCAATCATTTCTCTGATTTCAGCTTTTTCACCCGCCTCTAACTCCGCTTGCACAGTGTTATGCATGCTTGCTGTGATAAAGAGTGCTGCTATCACGATTAAAGAGTGCTGCATTATTGCAGTGAGCGAGGCTGTAAAGCGTGAGGAAATATCAAAAGGCATGTCTGACCTTATCGCATTTTGGTGAGAGGATTGCGCTAGCATACGTCTATTTTACAGGTAACGCCACATTTAACTCAAACAGAATATCCCTTGCGCGTGTCGATACATCGCCCGATAGATTGTCATGGGATAAGCTTCGTCTGGCTAAGTGAATAGCCCTTTGGGTTTCGCCGCGCAATAATGCTTCTTCTGCTAGGGCTAAATCAGCCTGCCCTAACTGCTTGTTTCTGCCATAAGCAATACCAAGCTGGTGACGCAAAAATGCCCATTTAGGTTCAACTTCCACAGCTTCTTCTAGCAGGCTAATGGCTTTGCCTAGCACCTCAGTTTTATTTTGGGCGATTAAGACCCGCGCAAAGGATAGCTTGATTAAAGCTGCATCAGGAATAATTTCGAGCGCCTCTGCATAAGCTTGTGCGGATGCTTCTAATTGCACGTCAGAAAATAATACATCGCCCAAAAATTCTAAAAACCATTCATCTTCAGGATTTTCTGCATGCAATATTTGCATTTTCTCAACCGCTTGAGACAGCGTACCGCGACGATAATGTGCGATAGCCAAGGCATATTCTGCATGATTGGGATGGGGGGTATATTCTGCCCAGCTAATATCTACAGGCGTATGTAAAATGGATGTCGGGGACAGCACATAGGCGCGCAATTTTGTGACTAGGCGTGCCATAAGCTGGCTTTTTTCAACTGGCAGGTGGCTCATTTCATGGCCATGTTTTGCGATATTATCTGTAAAGGCAGACAGTCTTTCTTTCGCGCCAGGATGGCTGAGATAATATTCTGATTGTCTGGTTTCTGGCAAGGCGCGTTGGGCGGCCATGCGGCGCATAAAATCTGCTAGCCCTGCTGTTGTGATGTTTTCTTTGTTCAGCAGACGAATTGCCCATTCATCTGCAACAGACTCATCTGCCCTGCTTTTTTGAAGATAAAGCCTTTTCGAGCGGTCTGTACCGCCAATCGCAACGCCGATAGCAGCATCAACCGAACCGGTTGCAACTGCCGCCGCAGATGCAATAGCAGTAAGCGCATTCGCTAAGGATGCTTGTTTTTCAACCTCACTGCGTAAAGGTACATGTCCCGCCGCTAAATGCCCTATTTCATGGGCAATGACCCCATAAATCTCTTCAGCAGATTGTGCAGATAATAACAAACCAGAATGAAGGTAAACGGTATTCCCGCCCCTCACAAACGCATTGTAAGAGGGGTTGATGACGATTCTAAATTCAATGCCATTTGCAAAACCAGCCTCTTCAGCCATTTCTTGCGCGATTTTAGTAAACCCATATTCAAGCTCACTATCCCGAATAAGACCTGCTGTAGCTGGCGTGATCGCTGCAAAAACACAAAAAAATGACAAGATGAAAAAACGCATGATTACACGCTTTTTTGCATAAAACATCCTTGAAACAGATGATTTTGGATTATTATTGATATAATATGCGGTATAATTCATGAAAATAATATATTATTGCATTTCTGCTGTTTGACAAAGTGTTTAAGACATGATGTTGTGCGATGGTAAAAATAATAATAGGTAATATCCATAGTGTACCTGATCCTGTCCGTTCTGAATATAGCGCTGATAGGCTCAGGGTTTAATTTTTTTAAAGGCTAGAGATGGCCAAAAGATGGCCACAAAATAGTTGTAATAACGGCATAAAAAATGCAGCACGATGGATAAAGATTGATGCATAAAACGGATCAGGAAGTTGCTATGTCCAACGCAAACGCGCAAAAGCTTTTTACCCAACCCCAGCAAGGTTTAAAGGTCTCGCAAAGAAGCGCCTTACCCCCTTTCCTTGCGCTAGAAGTTTTAGGGCAGGCACAAGCATTACAGGCCGCAGGGCATGATGTGGTGCATTTAGAGGTTGGCCAGCCTTCAACTGCTGCCCCGAAAGCAGTGAATGATGCGCTTGTTGAGCAGCTTCAACAGGTCTCAACACATGGCTACACTGTTGCTTTTGGAGAGTTAGGGCTTCGAGAGGCCATTTCTGAGCATTATGATAGATGGTATGGGCAGCGCCCACATACAGATAATATTGCCGTGACGGTCGGCTCTTCCACCGCATTTGCGCTAACCTTTATGGCGGCATTTGATGCAGGTGATGTTATTGCGATACCGCGTCCTGGTTACCCCGCCTACCGAAATTTGATGATGGGGCTCGGCTTAACCCCTAAACATATCGATGCAGGCCCGGCGCAAGGCTGGAAACCTGTATTAGCAGAAATGGATAGCTGGGAACGTCTGCCAGATGGTTTGATGATTGCTAGTCCTTCAAATCCAACAGGCACAGTATTAGAAGAATCTGAATTAAAGGAAATTTGTGAGTGGTGTGCAGAACGTGGTGTTCGGCTAATCTCAGATGAAATTTATCACGGATTAGCGTTTACCAAGCGGTGCGAGACGGCATATCGCTATAATCGGGATGCGATTATCATCAACAGTTTTTCCAAATATTTCTCAATGACTGGCTGGCGTGTGGGTTGGATGATACTGCCAGATGATTTGGTGGAAGCCACCCAAAAGCTTGCACAGAACCTATTTATTTCAACGCCAACGCCAAATCAGCGTGCCTGTGTTGCGGCGTTTGACTGTTATGCTGAATTTGAATCTCATAAACAGCGTTATTTGCAAAACCGAGAGATATTACTCAAAGGCCTGCCAGAGCAAATGATTGCAGGGGCAGCGCCATGTGATGGTGCATTTTATTTGTATGCAAATATGGATGCCTTCACTGATAATTCTATCGAATTTGCAAAATCATTGCTTGCGCGTGAATCAGTTGCAACGACCCCTGGGGTGGATTTTGACCCGATTGACGGTCACCGCTATATCCGTCTTTCTTTTGCAGGTTCTGAAGAAGCAATGCATGAAGCAGTGCTTAGGATTAACAGATTTTTGATTAACCATCAGACGAATGCGGCATAACGCGCTGTTTAACAACGCAAATTAAAATAAGGCGTTATCTGAGATTAGATAGCGCCTTATTTTTTATCTGTGCGTTAGGGTTTTGGTATTACGCCAAGATTTAGCGTGACCACCAGCCTTTTTTCTTCTCCCCTGGCTTGGTATCGCTAATATTCACGACATCCATTTCAACCGATGCAATTGGCGCGCGGCTGGCTGATGATGATACAGCTGTGTTTTCTGAAGCGCCACTATTTGAAGCGGTACTGTCTGAGGCGGCATTCTGTTTTTTCTTTGCAGAAGCGCCTTTCTTCGCTGCTTTCTTCGCGGGTGCTTTTTTCTTAGCACTGGCTTTTTTGGCGGCTGCTTTTTTGGCAGACTTCGCCTGCTTAGCTGCTTTTTTACCAGCCTTTTTAGCTGGTTTTGTGCCATCCTCTGCGCTTGCTTCCGCAGGGTGCTCTTGCTTTGGCTTTACGGTTTGCTGCTGTTCTGGTTGTTCGGACGCATGGTTTTCACCCTTATCATTATTTCCAGCTTCAACGGCATGTTGCTTTTGGGCAGCAGCGCCTCTCTCTACGGCGTGATCTTTTTTGCCGCGTTTGTTTTTCCTGGCTAGCTGTCTCATTTTCTGAATTAGCGGCTTGTTCAGCTGGCTTTTCCTCTCCAGCTTGCACCTCATTATCTTGTGTTTCAGATGCTTCTTGCTGGTTTTCCTCGCCATTACGCTTTTTACGTCTACGTCCACCGCGTCTGCCTCTCTTGCGGCGTCTTGGATTATCCTCATCATCGCTTTCTTCAGGCGTGTTTGCTGGTATTTCAGCTCGGTTGTTACGCTGACGCTTTGGCTGTTGCTCAAGCACCTCGCCATCGATGCGATAATCGGATGGGGTAAGCTGGCTATCAGCCTCAATTAAGATGGTGATGCCAAATTGTGCTTCTAGCGCGGCTAGGCTAGCGCGCTTTTGATTAAGGATATAAAGCGCTACCTCTGGATGGACATGGATAGTGATATCTTCATTTGGCAGGCGGGCAGCTTGTTCCTCAACAACACGCAACATTTGCAATGCAGATGAGTTCACCGAACGTACTCGGCCTGTGCCAGCACAATGTGGACAGGTTTGTGATACGGAATCAACAAGTGATACACGCAATCTTTGGCGTGACATTTCGAGCAGACCAAAATGACTTATTGAGCCAACTTGGATTCTGGCACGATCATGGCGCAATGCGTCTTTCAGCCGGCGTTCAACTGCGTGTTGGTTTTTATTTTCTTCCATATCAATGAAGTCGATGACAATCAGCCCAGCTAAATCCCGCAATTTAAGCTGCCTTCCAACCTCATCAGCGGCTTCAAGGTTGGTTTTTACCGCCATCTCTTCGACATTGCGCTCGCGTGTTGCTTTGCCTGAGTTCACGTCAATCGCAACCAATGCTTCAGTTTGATTGATTACCAAATAACCGCCAGATTTTAGCACCACTTCGGATTGGTGCATGGTTTCAAGCTGATCTTCTACCTGAAACTTCTTGAAAAGATGTTCTGTATCGCCATATTTTGCAACGCGCTTCGCATGGCTTGGGATCAGCAATTTCATCTGCGTTTTGGCGATTTTATAACTTTCATCGCCCTCTACCAGCACTTCTTCTACATCATTTGTCTAGATGTCCCGAATAGCGCGCTTCACAAGGCTGCCTTCTTCATGGATAAGACTTGGTGCTTCTGAATTTAAGGTTTTCTCCCTAATTTCATTCCACAGCCGAGACAAATAGGCATAATCGCGCTTAATCTCAGTTTTTGTGCGTTTTGAGCCGGCTGTTCTGACAATAACAGCCATGCCTTGCGGAATATCCAAATCTGAAACCACAGTTTTCAGACGTTTCCGGTCAGCAACATTGGTGATTTTACGGGATACGCCCCCACCTTTCGCACTATTTGGCATCAGCACACAATATCTGCCAGCAAGCGATAGGTAGGTGGTAAGCGCAGCACCTTTATTGCCGCGCTCTTCTTTGACAACTTGCACCAATAGGATTTGCTTGCGTACAATCACTTCTTGGATTTTGTATCTATTTTGGTGGCGACGGTGCTGTTTAGGCGAGGTTTCTGCCTCATCTCCGCCTAATTCTTCAGGAAGGTCACTTTGCGCATCTGATGTTTCTGCATCCTCCTCAGCATCCTCCTCTGCCTCATTATCGAAGGCATCCTGCCTATCTTCAACAGGAATTCGGTAATAATCTGGGTGGATTTCTGAAAATGCAAGGAAGCCTTGTTTATTGCCGCCATATTCAACAAAGGCAGCTTGTAATGAGGGCTCAACACGCGTTACACGCGCTAGATAGACATTTCCTTTTAATTGTTTGAAGTTGTTGTTTTCGTAATCAAACTCTTCAATTTTGTTTCCATTGAGCAGCACAACCCGTGTTTCTTCGGGCTGATGTGCATCGATCAGCATTTTCTTGGTCATTAAGGTAACTTTCTTCGCGCACCACAACAGAGCTTTGGGTGATGCAGAGTGTAGGATTTGGCTGATATTTTTCAGCCGAATGCATAGGATAAAATGATATCTGAACCGGTAATGCGCTGGACATCTCACCTAATACGGCGCGCGCTTTAAGCGCTGGAGCCGTAATAGTTTCAGGTGTTGTCAGTTGCATTATCATGTTCAACAGCTCGTATCATTGGAAATGCCAAAAATAGTGGTATTTCCCTCATTTTCAGATGGCTGCATCTGTTTTATGCAGTTTTTTCCTGCACCTGGTTAACATTTTGAAACGTTAACATTTTTTCACCTGAGATAGGCTGTGAAACAGTATGCTGCCATTAGACAATTCTTGTTCTTTATTTATAGCCATAATTCTGCATTTACGCAAAATGATTTCTTCACCTCAAGGTGATGATTATGCTTAAGCGATGTGTTAATGCTTTGAAATAGGCCTTATTTCTATGCACCGAAAATGTTGAGCCTTCTGGTAGAGGCTGTTAAACTGCCCGTAAAAATTAGTATACTAAAAAAATGATAATGTAATTTTGCGGATTCTTAGGGGCGATAATTGTGCTGCACTATGCTGTAAAGCAAATCAAATCTGTCTTACTCAGTTTATGTACTCTGGCTTTTTGTATATCTGCCCATGCAACAGATATTCAAGGCCTTCGTTTTGGGTTGGTCGATAAAAATGGCGCTCAGGCCACAAGAATGGTCATTGAAACAGCCCAGCCTGCGCGCGCAAAATTAATTTTGCTCGAAAATCCTTACCGTGTGGTTGTGGATATTTCAGACGGTGAGTGGGCAGTCTCTAGCCTGCCGCCGCAGATGGATGTCGGGGTTGGGGTTGCGCAGCAATTTCGGTTTGGCCATCCAGAAGCTGGATTAGGCAGGGTGGTTTTATCCTTATCAGTGCCTGCAACACCGATAGACACATTCAGCCTGCCGCCTTCAACTGCAGGAACCAAAGCAAAATATAGGATAGTAATTGACCTTCAGCAGGTGAATGATACCCAATTTGTAATTGCGAAATCGAGTATTAATACCAACCCAATCTTATTCCAACCTTCCGCTACAGCATCTTCAGCACCAGCAAAAAATCTAGCACCAAAGCCTGACGTCAAGGTCATCCAAGCCCCGATGAGCAAACCAGTTCCGCAAGCTGCCGCACGCCAAACAACAACGATTGTAGCAATTGATGCCGGGCATGGCGGAAAAGACCCTGGCGCAATTGGGTTAAAGGGAACCAAGGAGAAACATATTACCTTGCGTGCTGCAAAAATGCTTGCAGAAGAGCTTGAAAAGAGCAGCAATATCAAGCCTATTTTAATTCGCTCAGACGATGTGTATTACAAATTAAGAGAGCGTACGAGACGCGCCGCCCAACAAAATGCGGATATTTTTATCTCACTTCACGCAGATTCAGCACCCAATAAAAAAGCCCATGGCATATCTGTGTTCACCCTATCTGAAAAAGCCTCAGATAAAGAAGCAGCTTTGCTGGCTAAAAATGAAAATAAGTCAGATCAAATTGGCGCGCCTGATGCCACCTTTGAAGACCCTATTGTGTTAGATGCTTTCCTTGGAATGCGGCAACGTGAGACCAAGAATGAATCTTCCAAACTTGCTAATGCGATGATCGAAAATATAACCTCATTTCCAGGTTCTGATAAAAGAGGGCATAGATTTGCAGGGTTTGCCGTTCTGAAATCAGCTGAAATCCCCTCTGTGCTTGTTGAGATGGGTTTTCTGAGTAATCATGGGGATGAAAAAAACCTCAATGATAAAGCCTATCTGCGCCAGCTTGTAAAAGCATTAGCGGCTGCAATAGAACAGTATGTAGAAAAATAAAGGATGGTCGGTTGATATTGAATGGCCTTGAATATATTGCCAATTTTAGCAGATGTATCAGCTGTGATGTGCCATAACAAAGCCGCAATTCAGATGTAATGTTTTAAGTATGTGGAAGTTTTTTTTAGCTCTTTTTATTGTTGGATTCCTTGGCGTTGCATCTGCTGGCGCAGGCCTTATTTATGTGTTTTGGAAATGGGGCACGGATCTTCCAGATTATAGCCAATTAGCGCGGTATGAGCCGCCTGTTGCAACACGCATTCACGCTGGCAATGGCGCATTATTGGCTGAATTTGCATCTCAGCAAAGGCTATTTGTACCTGTTCAGGCAATGCCGCACACGCTTATTGCGGCATTTTTATCTGCTGAAGATAAAGCGTTTTATAGCCATGTTGGGGTTGACCCTGTTGCGCTTGTCAGGGCGATGGCTACCAATATTGCGAATTATGGTAAGGGCAGAAGGCCGGTTGGTGCGTCGACCATCACCCAGCAGGTTGCAAAGAATTTTCTGCTTACGAACGAGGTATCCCTCGACCGAAAAATTAAAGAAGCCATTTTGGCTATTCGGATGGAGCGCGCCTTTAGCAAAGACCAAATTATGGCGCTTTACTTAAATGAAATTTATCTTGGTATGGGCAGCTATGGGGTGGCGGCTGCTGCATTAAGCTATTTTGACAAATCGCTTGACCAGCTTGAATTGCATGAAATGGCCTATCTTGCTGCCTTGCCGAAAGCGCCATCAAATTATCACCCTGTCCGTGGAAAAGCAGCTGCCCTTGGGCGCCGAAATTGGGTGCTATCCCAAATGCAGGAAAATGGCTACATCTCAAACGCTGATGCAAAAGCAGCACAGCTGATGCCGCTTGGGGTGCGTCCAGCTTCAGGCTCAGATAGCGCTGATGCACCTTATTTTACCGAAGAAGTGCGGCGCTGGATTAAGGCTGAATATGGGGATGATGCCTTGTATAAAGGCGGCTTATCTGTGCGCACAACCCTTGACCCTGATTTGCAAATCAAGGCTGAAACAGCCTTGCGTGAGGGGCTTGAAGCCTTGGATAGAAGACAAGGCTGGCGCGGGCCTTTAGCAACCTTGGAACACGGTGAAGATATTGACCAAAGGCTTGAAAAACTTAGCGCTGCCCTTCCCAAAAAACGGTTTGCGGCATTAGTCTTGAAGGTCGAGGATAAGCGTGCACATATCTATGTGAATGGCAGAAATGCCACAATTCCGTTTGCACTTGCACGCTGGGCTTATCCCCCGCGTAGACCAGATGGGGTGAGACCGCCCAAAATACAAAAATTAGGAGAGGCGTTATCAACTGGCGATATTGTCATTGTGCAACCTCCAGAAGAAGCACCAGACCTTCACTCAGATGAGTTCACACCGCAAGCAGGGGATTTTGCGTTAGGCCAGCGTCCTGCGGTTGAAGGGGCTATTCTTGCCCTTGACCCGCATACAGGCAGATTGCTTGCAATGAGCGGCGGTTATGATTACCGGGTTTCTGAATTTAACAGAGCGACCCAAGCAAAACGTCAAATTGGCTCTGCCTTTAAACCCTTTGTTTATCTGGCCGCATTAGATAAGGGCTTTGCGCCAACCACCTTAATTTTAGATGCGCCATTGGTGGTCGATCAAGGGCAGGGAAAGCCAAAATGGAAGCCTGCAAACTACACAAAACGGTTTTACGGCCCGTCCATTATGCGGGTTGGGATTGAGAAATCGCGCAATCTTATGACGGCCAGATTAGCGATGAATATCGGCATGCCATTAATCGGTGAATATGCTCAAAAATTTGGAATTAATGATAATTTGCCAGAATATCTCTCTATGTCATTAGGGGCGGGCGAGACCAGCTTGTTATCTATAACCTCTGCCTATGGGCAGTTGGTAAATGGCGGCAAAAAAATAACGCCAAGTCTGATTGACCGCATTCAAGACAGGTACGGCAAGACCATTTTCAAGCATGATATGCGCATGTGCGATGCCTGCCAGCCAGAACAAGGCTGGCAAGGGCAGGCTGTACCAGAATTATCTGATGACCGCGAAAGATTAACAGATAGCGCTTCTGCCTATCAGATGGTGTCCATGCTTGAAGGGGTGATTACCCGCGGTACAGGGAAGAAATTAGCCGAATTAGATTTGGTGCTTGCAGGTAAAACAGGCACCACAAATGATAACACTAATGCATGGTTTATCGGTTTTTCAACTGATCTTGTTGCAGGGGTCTATGTTGGATATGATGTGCCTCGGCCGTTGGGTAAACGCGAAACAGGTTCAACCGCTGCTGTTCCGATTTTCAAACAATTCATCAAATCAGCATTAGAAGATAGCCCAAAAATACCCTTCCGCAGGCCAACAGGTGTAAGTTTAATTCCAGTACATGCTGAAACAGGGGAGCGGGTGCTTCCCGATGATAAAATGGCAGTCTTAGAGGTGTTTAAGCCAGGGCAACGCCCTAGAAATAATGTTTTAATCGACACACCGCAAAACGCATCTCAGCAACAGATTGACGCACCAGCATTGTACTGATAATGCTAAACGCCAGACCATTTTATTTGGTGTATTTCTGTAACATGATGTTCAGATACCGCCATATCGATGCATGACAAGTGAAGGCCGTTCTAAAATATGCAAGCAGATATTCAAGCCGATAGCGAGATAATTTCAACTGCTGTTCAATTGCTGAAACAGCATGTGGATTGGCCGAGTTTGCATGACAGGCTTGCTGACATTGAAGCCTCTGTAACGGCTGAGAATTTTTGGGATGATCAGGCTAAAGCACAAAAAATAATGCGGCAAAAGACCATCTTGGAAAATCAAGCAGAAATTATTAACCAGCTTGAACAAGGCCTTGCTGATCAGCTTGAATTAATCGAATTAGCGGAAGCAGAAAATGACCAAGATGTTATAGATGAAGCAAAATCTGTGCTTTCTGAGCTTCGTCAATTAGCAGAGAAAAAACAGCTGGAATCCTTGCTATCCGGTGAGGCGGACGGCAATAATTGCTTTGTTGAAATTCATCCTGGTGCAGGGGGGACAGAAGCGCAGGATTGGGCGGCAATGTTGTTGCGCATGTATTCGCGTTGGGCTGAATCGCGCGGCTTTAAGCTTGAAAAGATTGAGGAAAGCGACGGCGAGGAAGCAGGAATTAAATCTGCTACATTGCGGGTATCTGGCATGAATGCCTATGGCTGGTTAAAGACAGAATCTGGTGTGCATAGATTGGTGCGAATCTCACCTTATGATAGCTCAGCCCGCCGGCATACTAGCTTTGCGTCTATTTGGATTTATCCAGAAGTTGACGATAATATCGATATTGAACTGGAAGAAAAAGATTTGCGGATTGATACATACCGCGCTTCAGGCGCAGGCGGCCAGCATGTGAACACCACAGACTCAGCTATTCGTATCACGCATATCCCAACTAATATTGTGGTGCAATGTCAGTCAGATAGAAGCCAGCATCGTAATCGTGCTACAGCGATGAACATGCTGAAAGCACGGCTTTATGAAATGGAATTGCAAAAACGTGAACAAGATGCAATGGCAGATAATGCCACCAAAGCAGATATTGGCTGGGGAAATCAAATCCGCTCTTATGTGCTGCACCCCTATCAGATGGTCAAAGATTTGCGGACCAATGTTGAGACTGGCAATACAGGTGCTGTGCTTGACGGGGCGTTGGATGATTTTATTGAAGCGAGCTTAGCTGCGCGTGTGGGCTCACAACGCTAAATCTATCATCCTGTCATGATGCGGCCATCCGCTAGCGGGCCGTAAAAGGCTGATGAGAAACGGGCAGCGTTGCGGGCGCTAATGTTAAAGGGTGGCTTTAAATCACCTTTGAAATAGCGTTTAACAAGGCTTTGCCATGTGCTAATAGGGTCTGCGCGCTCGCATCCGCATACATAATCAAACCATCTTTTCCCAGTTGCGACATGGCCAACCTCATCGCGCATGATAATCTGCAGAATATCAGCAGAAGGCTGGTCTCCCACCTGCTGCATTTTGGTGATGAGTTGGGGGGTAACATCAAGTCCCCTCGCTTCTAGTACTAGCGGCGCTATCGCAAGCCTGCCTAGCAAATCATCTTTGGTTTTTATCGCAGCTTCCCATAATCCATCATGCGCATTTAAGGCGCCATAATGACTGCCAAGGGATTCTAGCCTGTCCGCTAATAAGGTGAAGTGCCTGCCCTCATCACTGGCGACGGACAACCAGTCCAATGCGAAATCAAATGGCAATTTATGCTTGGCATAGCGCACCACCATATCCAATGCTAAATCTATCGCGTTCAGCTCGATATGCGCAATCGCATGAAGCAACGCAATTCTGCCCTGTGGGTTACTTGAAATACGCCTTCTAGGTACATCTTTTGGCGGCATCAAGGGGGGGTGTTCTGGCCTGCCAGGTCTGTCTGCAATCGCTAAAGCAAGAATAGGTACTGGCTGAGAGGCATTCACTGCTGCAAAAATCTGTTGCGCTTTTAATGCTTTTTGCCGCGCATTAGTGGTTTCAAACGCGTCAATTACAGCTGTTGCAAGGCAGAAATCCTGCATCCCTCAAAACCCCATTATACGCTTTTGCTTATCCGCCAGCTTGAATGAGTTCTAGCACTTGTTCGGCATGCCCAGGCACCTTTACCTTTGGCCAGACATGTGTAATCGTGCCATTGGCGCTGATGATAAAGGTGGTACGTTGGATGCCCATATATTTGCGTCCATACATCGATTTTTCAACCCATACGCCGAATTGCTCGCAAATATCACTTTCATGATCTGCGCCTAACTGGCAGGTCAGACTATGTTTTTCTCTGAATTTAGCTTGTTTTTGGGGGGTGTCTTTTGAGATGCCGATAACTACTGCGTTAGCCGCTTCAAATTCAGCCTCTAATGCTGAAAAAGCGATGGCCTGTTTGGTGCATCCTGAGGTATCTGCTTTTGGAAAAAAGAACAGCACAATATTCTTTCCAGCATAATTGCCAAGATTAAATTCACCCGTATCTGTGGGAATTGAAAATAGAGGTGCTTTTTCACCAACTTCACGCATTTTATCTTCCTTCAATTATTTTTTCAAAACCAACGATTTGCCATTTAAGCAATTTGTTTAATAGAGTAATGTGAGGCACTAGCATCGCACTTAAATGTAGCATGGAACACGGGTTGTACAACCCTTGAAAATTGAGTTTTGGTTTAGAAAATTACATATGCACCCTGTTCGAAAAACAAATTTTGCTAAGCGCCTGATGATTCTGTTCGCGTTCATCGCTGTAACAGCTGTCATTACAAGCCTAAGCGTCAATTATTATATCCAGTCGAAGGGTGGTCTTGCAGCATTTGCGTCACAATCTCTGTCCAACAATGCGCTTGGCATACAGGTTGATGTGAGCACTGCAAATTTTAAGCTGAATGGAAATCGCTCCATTGACGTAACGCTAGGCGATATTATGGTCAAAAAAGAGGACCAACAAATCGTCATTCCAGAAGCCTTGTTCCAATTTAGCTGGCGGTCTTTATATAGCTTCTCACCTGAAAAGATTATCATCCAATCTTCTGACATGGTGTTATTCAAAGATAGTGCAGGGATTGCGGTTGGCGGTGCACCATCATGGTTTACCGATCAAATTAGCGATCAGATAAGCGGCCAAATTAACGAGGCAATGGACGCATCTGCCCCGCTATCTATATTTCCTTTTTGGTTGCAAGGCGTGCGCGAATTTACCATCACTGGCAATCAGCTAAGCCTGTATGATAGGGCGGTGCCTGATAAGCCTATATCGCAATGGGCTGATATATCGCTCTCGATTGTGCCTTTATTTCAGAATGATAGCCACCAGCTTAATGTAAGAGCAATCGCTGTTGAAAAAGTGGATGGGCGCAGGTCAGGTCAGTTTAATATTGAAGTTGTCGCAGATTTATTTTCCTCCCTTAATGCCTTTAACGCAAAGCTGCAGGATATTTCTGTGCGCTCAATCGAACCCTTCTTAAGCCTGCCGAATGCGGTGCAGGATACAGCCAAGACAAAAATTAGTGGCAATTTTGCAGGTTCTTCAGATGGTTTTCACCTTCAAAATGTGAATGCGGATATTGTGCTCAAAGATGCAGCTATTTCCCATGAGGCATTTGGCGGCGATGTAAAGCTTCAGGAGTTTTCTGCTGATGTTAAATATAGCGCCCAAGACAGATTATTAATCGTCAAATCCTCTAATCTAAAGCTTGAAGATGAAAGACAATTTGATTTTTCTGGACAATTTTATGGTGTTGGGCTTCCAGATGTCAGCTTCAAAGGAAGTATTTTTGCACAAGATATCCCAGTAGAACAGGTGCGTGAACATGCAGCAGCGCGCGCGCCTTCATCACCCCTTACGCAGATAAGCTCATCTATATCTGGTGGCCGTTTTCAAACCGTCACTGCCGAGTTTTCAGGCATGTTGACAGGATTGCAAAAAGACGCTCAGCCTGTTTTGAATTTATCCGATATCAAAATGACAGGTGATTTTATTAACCTGCGGCTAGATTACAGCTATGGGCAATATCAACAACTTGTCGGCACACTCAAAGGTAAACTGGAAGTTGATGTGCTAACCCCTGGGGCAATTGACAGGGTGCTTGTGTCTGTTGCAATGACAGATGGCAGGCTAAGGGTAGAAGATTTTCCCGAAATTGTGCGTATTCCAAAAGCAGACTTAGCCATCCGTGCCACACCAGATAGAGTATCGCTAAGCAGATTAGATATCCAAACCGCTGATAAGGGAAGCGTGTCTGTTCAGGCAGAGCGGGTAGCTGAAAATAACCACTTCACCACCGAACTTTCAGCAACATCTGCTTTTATAGATGGTGCATTTGTCAGCGCTATCTGGCCACACGGCATTGCCCCATTGAGCAGAAAATTTGTGACCGGAAAATTTAGTGCCGGCAGAATTGAAAATGCGGAAATCAAGCTTGCAATAAAGGAAGCTGAAAAACCTATTATCACCGAAATGTTGGGGCATTTCGATTACCGTGATGCCGCCTTCGATTGGCTAAGCGGCTTGCCGGCAATGGCAATTGGCGATAGCCGTGTTACTTTCCAAAATAACAGCCTGACAGTAACCTCGAAAAACAGCAAGGCTGGAAGTGTTGATATTACCGCCGCTGAAGTGCAGATTTCCCCGCTTATTCGTCCTGCTGGCACTGAACAAAAATTGGATATCGTACTCAGAGGGAAGGGAAGTGAGCACACTATTCTGCAGCTTCTTGGGCATCCACGCGTTAATCAATTAGGTAAATTAGGTTTAGATAAATTAAATCCAAAAGCTGAACTTAATTTTAGATTTGCTGCCGATGCAGCTCTAAAACCTCAAACGCCATTGAAGTTGAAAAATATTGTGGTTGGTGCAGAATTATCGGACGCCTCATTTGATAATCTACCCTTAAATATCGACCTGAAAAAAGGTGCTTTAGAGCTTGATGTTCAGGGCGGTAAAATTCAGCTTTCAGGAAATGCTGAGCTGTTAGAGGTGCCAACTCAATTTAGCTTTTTTGCGACAGCTAACGGGGATATTACCCTGAATGCAGCAATGCAACCGCATATCAATTTACAAGAATTTGTATCAGGCTTCCTGCCTATCTCACTTGAAAATCAGCTTGGTGCGGATATCTCGTTAAGCGGTAATATGCGGGATAAGAATTTTCAGGCTGATATTACAAGCGATATCAGCAGTGTTGCACTTTATGTAGAACAGCTGGAATGGGGTAAATTATCAGGTGAGGCTGGCCAATTCAAAGGCATGATCACGGTTGAGCAGAATAAGTTAGCGAAAATTGATGTTGAGCGATTTAAGGCAGCTGGTCTGGATACAAAAGGCAGGGTGTTATTTGATCGTCAAGGTAAGCTGCGCGAGGTGTTCGTTGACGGTTTTGTAATGCCTGGCACCACACTTTCGAGTGTGATTATCGAACGTGATAGTGATGCGGGTTACAGATTATTTGCAGAAGGAAGCAAGCTGGATATCAGCCATTTAACAAAATTTGCAAGTGGCGGCACCCATCCTGCGTTTAGCTTTGATGTTACCGCAGAAGAAATAAAATTAGGAGATGGGCTAAAAGTATCTGGTAATGTGGTTGGCTCGAAAAAGCCGCAAGCCCAAGGTGAGGCGGTGCTTCAAGGCACCGTCACAACAGATGGCATAACACGGCTAGACCAAACAAGCTTGACGATTGGATTTGGCACGGGCGGCTTTACAGCGCAAGGCACAAGCTTAATTGGCGGCGCAGAAGCACGGCTTAATTACAAGACCTTAGAGGATGGCTCAAAGCAATTATATATTCTGTCTGAGAATGCTGGGCGTGTGTTAGATGGGCTGTCTATTACGGATGCGATTAAAGGCGGTAAGCTTGAGCTGAAAACAATATTCTCAAACCAAGATAGAGCTATCTCTGAGACTACAATTATTGTTGATGATTTCAGATTGGTTAAAGGCGCAAAAGCGGTGCGCGTTTACGCAGTGCTTTTCCCAACAGGTTTATTCTCTTTATTTGAAGGTGAGGGAACATTCTTCAATAAAGGTGAAGCGGTTATCGAATCCAACGCAGGTAAGCACCGTATCACCAGCTTGCGTGCCGCAGGTGCTTCGGTGGGGTTAGGGTTAGTGGGCGCGTATGATACGAATTCTGGGCAAGTGGATATCAGCGGTAATTTAGTGCCCATTAATGCGGTAAGCGATGTGATTGGATTTGTGCCATTGCTTGGTGAAATTCTAACAGGCATTGATAAATCAGGCTTGCTGGTGACACAATTCAGCGTCAAGGGTCCAGTCGATGATCTGGATGTAAATGTTAATCCTGTAAGCTTGCTTGTACCTGGATTATTACGCGATTTGTTCAGCCCAAATTGGCTTGATAGCGAGGCTGAACGTATCTTTAACGATAATTCCTAGCGCTCAAACCAGCTTTAGGACAGCGCGTCTTTTCTTGCCTGCTGCGATTTGACATAGCCCATCTGCATCAAAATCGTTAGCTTCAATACGCCTGTCTTCATCTTCGATGGCTGCGTTGTTAATTCTGCACCCGCCCCCGCGAATAAGCCTGCGCACCTCACCTTTTGATGCAGCAAGCTCAATATCCACAAACGCATCAATTATGGCTAATGTGCCAAGCTGGTCTTGGCTTACTTCAAGGGTTGGCAGGCCAGATGCAATACTGCCTTGCTCAAAGCTTTGGCTCGCAGTTTGTGCTGCATCTTTAGCGGCCTCCTCGCCATGGCATAATGCGGTTACCGCATTCGCTAAGATAATCTTGGCGTGGTTAATCTCTGCACCTTCAAGGGCTTCTAGCTTGGCGATTTCAGCATCATTTATCTCAGTGAAAAGCCGTAAAAACCGCCCGACATCTGCATCTTCTGTATTCCGCCAAAATTGCCAGAAATCATACACTGGCAATCTGTCCTCATTCAGCCACACAGCCCCGGCAGCGGATTTGCCCATTTTTGCACCAGATGCGGTTGTGATTAAAGGCGAGGTAAGCCCAAATATTTCTTGGCCATCGACACGGCGTGTTAAGTCAATGCCAGTGACAATATTGCCCCATTGATCAGAGCCGCCCATCTGCAAACAACACCCATATCGGCGGCGAAGTTCTAAGAAGTCATAGGCTTGAAGAATGGCGTAGTTAAATTCTAAAAAAGATAAATTCTGCTCACGTTCAAGGCGCAAGCGCACAGAATCCATGCCCATCATACGGTTAACAGAAAAATGGGCGCCGAAATCTCGCAAAAATTTAATATATGCAAGCTCGTCAAGCCATTCTGCATTATCAACCATCAATGCATCAGATGGACCATCTCCGAACGTAAGGTATTTTTCGAAAATCTTTTTGATACCGTTTTTATTCTGCTCAATATCTTGTTCAGACAGCAAGGGGCGTGCTTCATCTTTACCAGACGGGTCGCCAACTTTCGTCGTGCCGCCGCCCATCAATACAATCGGCTTATGCCCTGTGCGCTGAAGCTGACGCAACATCATAATCTGAATAAGAGAGCCAACATGAAGGCTGTCTGCGGTGCAGTCAAATCCGATATAGGCCGGAATAGGCTGCTGGCTCATCCGGTGGTCAAGACCTTCAATATTGGTGGCCTGATGCAGATAACCACGTCCTGTCATGATATTCAAAAATTCGGATGTATAGCTCATGCGGTAAATGCCTAAATCATATTTTTGGTACTGTTTTGCTGTGTTATGCTGGTTCTGAGCCAGGCATATTCAGCCCATCTTGGGTTTTATCAAGATAGTTTTTCAAGCTTGCTAGCGCTTCATCAAGATGGGTGCTGAAGAAATGGTTTGCACCATCAATCAGGTTAATGTCGATTTCGACACCTTTTTGCTTGCTGATTTTTTCTACCAATGCCTCTACTTTGGCGTGCGGTACCTGTTGGTTTTCAGTGCCGTGAATAATCACACCTGAAGCAGGGCAGGGCGCTAAAAAGCTGAAATCATGGGTGGAAGCTGGCGGGGATAAAGACACAAATCCTTTAATCTCAGGACGGCGCATCATTAATTGCATGCCAATCCAAGACCCAAAGGAAAACCCTGCAATCCAAGAAACGCTTGATGTTGGATGTTGAGATTGCAGCCAATCCATCGCTGTTGCAGCATCTGCTAACTCACCTTCACCTGCATCATAGGTGCCTTGTGATCTGCCTACACCACGAAAATTAAAACGCATGACAGAATAGCCGCGTTGTTCAAAAAGCTTGTAGGTGTTAAAGCTCACGCGGTTATTCATTGTACCATTTTTGTCAGGTTCTGGGTGCAAAACAAGTGCAGTTGGCGCATTTGCATCTCTGCCAGCTGAATATTTGCATTCCAGTCGGCCGGCAGGTCCGTTAATAATGACTTCTGGCATAGTGTAAGACACTCCCTTGCACTTTGGATAAATGGCCTTATATCTTATTCCATCAGACGTAAAACCGTTAAGGCGAAATTGTATAAGGTTATGCATCTGCATGTTATTGGGTTAGGATTATTACCAATTCAGCAGATTATTCTCAATGTATTTTTCGTAATTCGGTTTAAATATGTTATGCTGACAGCGTTTTTGAATATGAAAAAAAACGATGGGATGAAATAAATATGTTCTCCAGTCTAAAACAAGACCTGAATGCGATAATGCAACGCGACCCTGCGGCAACGCATCGGTGGTCTGTGATTTTTATTTATCCCAGTTTTCAGGTGATGGTCGCTTACCGCATTGCCCGCCCGATGTGGAAGGCTGGTTTGCGCTTTCTGCCGCGCCTAATGATGCAAATTGCACGTTGGATTACCGGCATAGAAATTCACCCAGGGGCGCAAATAGGATGCGGCTTTTTCGTTGACCATGGTATGGGTGTTGTGATTGGGGAGACGGCGGAAATTGGTAACAATGTAACCTTGTATCACGGGGTGACATTGGGCGGGGTAATGCCTGCTGTGGATTCAGCATCTCAGCGCGCTGTGAAGCGCCACCCCACCTTAGGGGATGATGTAATTGTGGGTGCAGGGGCACAAATTCTTGGTCCTGTACATGTTGGTAAGTGTGCGCGTATTGGCGGAAATTCTGTCGTCACCAAAGATGTTACCGAAGGCGATACCGTTGTTGGTGTCCCAGCTAAGGTGGTAAGAAGCAGAAGAAGCGAAGCACCTTTCGAAGCCTATGGCATCAATAAACATAGCTCAGAAGACAAGGACAGTAAGGCCATTGCAGTATTGTTTGCTGAGCTTGAGCAATTACGCGCTAAGCTTGACGATTATCAAAATGAAGCAGAGCAAACCGAGAAAACATTGGCAGCTAGCACAAAAACTGTAGTAACAGACCCTGATGAGCCGCACATAGATTGAACCGCATCAAATCCGTATATTATCTAAATCTCTTATGCCCTATTTTGCAGCTGAATACCGCAATGGTGTTGCGTTAAATGACTGAACATATCTATCTTGATTATAATGCGACTTCTCCGTTGCACCCTGCTGCACAGGAAGCTATGCAAAATGCGTTTGATGCGCCGTCAAACCCATCATCTGTGCATCATCATGGGCGAGTGGCGCGCGCAAAGCTTGAGAAAGCAAGAGAGCAATGTGCAACGCTACTTGGCGGACGTGCACGGGATATCACCTTTACAAGCGGCGGTACCGAAGCCAATAATATGGTTCTTGCGGGCTATCAGCATGTTATTTGTTCTGAAATTGAACATGATGCGGTGCTTGCCGCATGTCCAGATGCAGACCAGATAAAAACTCTGCCTAATGGCGTGATTGACCTCTCAGACCTAGCAGCAAAATTAGCGCGTATCACACCAGAACAATCTGCTGACACAGTGGTGTCTGTGATGGCAGCGAATAATGAAACAGGGGCAATTCAGCCAATTGCGCAAATCGCTATGCTGTGTCGTGAGGCTGGGGTTAAATTTCATTCTGACATGGTGCAGATATTGGGGAAAAAGCCCCTCAATGTGATAGAATTAGGGGTGGATTATGCCAGCTTTTCAGCCCATAAAATCGGTGGCCCATCTGGGGTAGGTGCAGTGTATAGCGCAGGGGCGTTGCGGCCTACGCCATTGATAAAGGGCGGCGGCCAAGAACAGGGTAGTCGTTCTGGCACTGAAAATTTTTTAGGCATTATCGGGTTTGGCGAAGCGGCAAAGGCTGCTGTGGATGGGGCGCTACATTTTGAGCAATTAGAGATTTGGCGTAATGAAGCAGAGCAAAGGCTAGTATCAGCATGTCCTGAAATTGAAGTGATTGCGCAAGATGCAGACAGGCTTGGGAATACCTCAGCGTTATATCTTCCCCATATCACCTCAGAAATGGCAGTGATGTCTCTTGACCTGAAGGGATTTTCTATTAGTGCAGGGGCGGCGTGTTCTTCTGGTAAAATGAAGCCTAGCCATGTGATTTCTGCGATGGGGATGGCAGATAAAGCAGGTCATGTCATTCGAATATCTTCTGGCTGGAAAACCCAAGCTAATGATATGTTGAGACTTGCAGAACAGATAATTGAAATGTACAAGCATTCGCAGGCTGGCTAATACTTAACAAACATTAATTCAAAGAGGTTTTACATGCCTGTGATTCATTTCACTAAACCAGATGGTACACAACATGATGTTGAGGTAAAAGCAGGGACAACCCTGATGGAAGCTGGAAGAGATAATAATATGGGGCTAGAAGGCACATGCGGCGGCAGTCTGTCTTGTGCGACTTGTCATGTTATTTTCAGCGAAGAAGATTATGCGCGCGTGGGTGCGGCTTCTGAAGATGAGATGGATATGCTGGATTTGGCTTTTGGTGTTACCCCAACATCGCGCCTAGGATGCCAAATTGCAGTAACAGATGCGCTAGACGGGATCAAGGTTACTGTTCCTGAAGACTAAGCCTAAAAATTAGAGTGGCACATCATTGGCCTCTAAGTAGATATTGAGATGACGCAACAAGACCTAAATCAAGCCTCTGGGCAAATGCAGGATAAGGATGGGGGTGTGCTACCACAGCTCAACAGCCTTGGTTTTGCCAAAACAGAAGCGGAAACACGGGTTGTTGTGGCGATGTCTGGCGGTGTGGATAGCTCTGTTACCGCAGCCTTGCTTGCAGAACAGGGCTATGATGTTATCGGTATTACCTTGCAGTTGTATGATCATGGTGCCGCAATAGAAGCTAAAGGGGCATGCTGTGCAGGTTCTGATATTCATGATGCGCGTACGGTTGCGCATAGCCTTAGCATTCCGCATTATGTGCTTGATTATGAAAGCAAGTTCAAAACACAGGTAATGGATGATTTCGCAGATAGCTATCTTGCAGGCCATACCCCGATACCCTGTGTGAAATGTAATCAAACGGTTAAATTCAAAGATTTGCTTCATACTGCACGCGAGCTAGGTGCGGATTGTCTTGCCACAGGACATTACGTCATTCGCGAGCAGCAAGATGGCAAGGTGATGCTGAAAAGAGCAGTGGATCAAAGCAAGGATCAATCTTATTTTTTATTTGCAACGACAGCTGAGCAGTTGGATTATCTGCGCTTTCCGCTTGGCAATATGGAAAAATCGGAAACCAGAGCATTAGCCGCTAAATATGGCCTTGCTGTGCAAGATAAGCCAGATAGTCAGGATATTTGTTTTGTGCCGCAGGGACGATATGGCGATGTGGTGCGTAAATTACGTCCAGGCGCGATTGATAGCGGTGATATTGTGCATCTAGATGGCACTGTGCTTGGCGTGCATAATGGTGTTATTGATTATACTATCGGGCAGAGGCGCGGGCTTGGCATTGGTGGGCGCAAAGATGGCGCGGATGATAATAGCCCGCTTTATGTGGTGGATATTAATCCAAGCAAGCATCAAGTCATTGTTGGCCCTAAGGAGGCGCTTGCGGTGCATCATGTGCAGTTGTGTGAGATGAACTGGATTACCCCTGAATTAGTCAAAGATGGCTGTGCTGGCCGTCAGGTGATGGTAAAGCTGCGTAATACGGCGCCTGCGATTGCCGCAACAATCGTCTCAGCAGATGATGAGGGGCATGTTGAGCTTGCTTTATCTCAGGCAGAATACGGGATTGCACCAGGTCAGGCAGGGGTGGTGTATGATGCTGTGAATCCTGCGCTAGTGCTAGGGGGCGGTTGGATAAGTGCGGCGCCAACAGCTGCTTTTCAGCGTCGGAATGTGTAATCTAACCTATCAGGTGAATTGGGGCTTGACCGGCCTAGCAGTTGGTACTAAAAAGGCCTGCACATATGGCGGAGTAGCTCAGGTGGTTAGAGCAGCGGAATCATAATCCGCGTGTCGGGGGTTCGAGTCCCTCCTCCGCTACCATTCTCTTCACGATAACCCGAACAATTCCGCTGAACACAGCCTGTGTCGGTTATGTGTCTCATTC
>CBFHYP010000006.1:0-95398 GCA_965660095.1 Puniceispirillaceae bacterium (SeqCode) | reverse complement strand
CTACATTCAATCTTTCGGCTTTGCTGGAACGTGCCTATGCCTCATTTTTTACGTTTTCTAACGGTTCGGAATATTCCGCACTTATTCTGGAGCGCGCCTGAACCGCTTAGCTTGCGCCCGCCCTTACGCGCATTTCTCATGCTCATTGCTGGGCTAGTCGTGTTTGGCTTTGGCGAGGCATTGATTATCGCCGCAGGATTAGGTGTAACCCCGTGGACCGTGCTCGCACAAGGCATCGCTGAGAGGGCAGGGTGGAGCGTCGGGGTAGCCACTTTCGTTGTAAGTGCAGCAGTATTGCTGCTATGGATACCCTTGCGCCAAAAACCCGGGATTGGCACCATCATGAATGCATTTGTCATTGCGGTGGTGATGGATATTGCGCTTATCTATCTGCCGCGCCCGGATAGTTTTGCTGTGCAATTTACCATGATGATATCGGGCATTTGTGCAGTTGGGTTTGGCAGTGCGGTGTATCTAATCGCTAATTTAGGGCCAGGTGCACGGGATGGGCTTATGACCAGCCTGCAACGTATTACCCAAAAACCCATTTTAGCGGTGCGGGCTTCTTTGGAATTATGTGTTGTCTTTTCAGGCTGGATGCTCGGCGGCACGATTGGGCTTGGAACAGCATTTTTAGCGTTAGGAATTGGGGTGGTGATCTCATGCAGTGCTTACAGTCTGAAATGTTGTTTTCCCAACCCATAGTCCCCTTTTATAGGCACATTTTATTCCAGCAAAATAGGCAATAGCCCTGAGGGATTGCCAAACCCAAGCATTAGTTTTGATGCGGCTTGTTTTAAAAATGCGGTGCGCGTATCCATCTCATCACTATCAGAAATCATCTTCATATCATCAGATAGTTTTTCAATTTGGTTGCGATTATGGGCAGAGGTGCGGGTAAGTAAATCAGCCTCACTATGTAGTCTGAATTCTAACGCGCCAATCTCAATGCCCAAGCCTTGTAAGGCATCAAGCGCATCATCTAGGATCGCGGTTCCAGCAATAGCGCCAGCTTGGGTGGAAATATCAATATTATCCAACGCAGAAGGGGTAGGGAAGCCAGCACTCCGATAGTCGGAAAACTGATAAGAAAGCGTATCTGTACGCGCCTTGCCAAGCTGAATTTCACCTGAATAACTGCCATCAAACAGCTTAGCACCCCGATAGCGGATATCATCTATCAATGTGTCTAATGCATTGCGTTTAGATGATAATTCAGATTGAGCGTTGGTTCTATCTGACGCTGTAACCTCATCTGATTCCATCGCTTTAGACAGGCTTCTCATCTCTTTTACAATGGCGGTGAAATCTTCATGGCCTTGTTGTGCAATGCTGCTCATCGACAGGCTTCGTGACACATTCTGCAATGCCGCCATTACCGATTTATATTCTGTCTTAAAACTGTTAATGCGAACATCGCTAGGTGCGGCGCTAAACGAAGTTTGCGTTTTTGCGGTCGTGCTCGCACTCAAGCGATGCGCAGAACTGCTCGAAAAAGCAGTTGCAGATAGCAAGCTTGTGGTCATATCTCATATCCATTTTTACCCATTTTTATCATCAACGACACAAATCCGCAAAATGTTAGGAAAAAATTCAAAAAAATTCAAAAAAATTATAAGACATTGAAAATATTGATAAAAAAATTCATAAAAAAGACACAGCTTTGCTTTTCTAGCGTGATAGGTGAGGCAATACTTGCTTTTTATGCCGGAGTGGTCTAGGTGGCTAAAGGTGGTTGTTGTAAAATTTGTAGAGTGAAGATAATGGCTGTAATCACCCCCTCACGCAGAGTGCGCCGCACACCGTTCACCGCTGGTGTCGAAGCCGCAGGCGTCAAAGCATACACGGTCTATAACCGCATGCTGCTTGCAGCTGAAATAGGTAGTTTTGTTGCAGATTACCATCACCTGAAAAAGCATGTCCAAATCTGGGATGTTGCTGTTGAGCGTCAAGTCAGTATCCAAGGGCGGGATGCAGAAAAGCTGATGCGGCTTATCTCACCGCGAGATATCTCAAAAATGCAGGATGACCAATGCTATTATGTGCCTGCGATTGGACGTGATGGCGGCATGTTAAACGACCCTGTTGCGTTAAAACTCAGCCCCAACCATTTTTGGATTTCCATTGCAGATAGTGATTATCTGCAATATGTGCTTGGCGTGTCAGACGCGTTAGGTCTGGATGTGATTATTGACGAGCCTGAAGTAGCGCCACTTGCGATACAAGGGCCAAAATCAGATGATTTAATGGCGCTATTATTTGGGGATGAAATCCGCCAGCTTAAATTTTTCCGCCATGCTAAATTCGCATTTGAAGGCTATGAGATGACGATTGCGCGGTCTGGCTATTCAAAACAAGGCGGTTTTGAGATTTATGTCGAAGGGGAGCGCTATGCGATGCCGCTTTGGGATGAGCTAATGCGGTTAGGGGAGCAGTTTGATATCAAAGCAGGCTGCCCAAACTTGATTGAGCGGGTGGAAAGTGGCCTGCTATCTTATGGTAATGATATGCGGCGGGAGAATACCCCTTTTGAAGCTGGTCTTGGAAAATTTGTAAATTCCAGCGATGATTATTTGGGCAAAGCAGCCCTTGCAATGCGCCCTGCAAGTCAAATGATCCGCCCAATTTCAATTCAGGGCGAAATACCTGTATGTGATAGGGCGTGGCCAGCCTATGCGAATGGCAAACAAATCGGGCAAGTAACAAGTGCTATTTTTAGTCCCGATTTTCAGACTAATGTGGCTATCGGTATGGTGGCAAATAGCCATTGGGATGCAGGCACAACTATTGAAATCGAAACCCAAGATGGGCTTCGTAATGCAGTTGTTGAGGCTAAATTCTGGAATTAGCCAAACGGAGAAGTATTTTAAGCACTTGAACTAAGATCATTTGTCTTAGATACTTAACCGCGATACTTCAACGCCAAAGAGGGCATAACCATGGTAAAATCTATTCTCATTCTCAATGGTCCTAATCTGAATATGATAGGCACCAGAGAGCCAGAAATTTATGGCACAGAAACATTGGCTGATGTGGAAAGTAAATGCCGTAAACTTACCGATGCACATGGCTTTGAGCTTGAATTCAAACAAAGCAACCATGAAGGCGAGATGGTGGACATCATCCAACAGGCAATCAGCACCCATGACGCGATTGTGATTAATCCTGCTGCCTATTCGCATAGTTCTATTGCGATATTAGATGCGTTAAAGATGTTTAAAGGACCTGTCATCGAAATCCATATATCGAACATCCATCAGCGTGAAGATTTCCGCCATTTCTCGTTTGTATCAGGGCGTGCAGAGGGGGTTATCATTGGCTGTGGTATGCAAGGCTATGAGCTTGCGGTACAACGTGCTTTATCCCTGTGCAACTGAGTGTGTGTAAGCATTAATCCGTGTTAAAGCTGAAGGTGGAGCGATTGACGATGTTCTGCCCTTTTTCAGCAATGATGGATGGAAAATCTGGGTGATTAGGGGCATCTGGCCAGCCTTGAGGCTCTAAGCAAATGCTTGGAAATCTGCCAAAGGGGTTGCCCTCAGCTGTTATAAGCTGGTCATTTAACCTGCGCGGGCAATAAATTTGAAGCCCACGCTGATTTGTGCTTAGCGTTAAATGAATACCCGAACGCATGCTTTTTAGGCTTGCCGCATGGTTTAATCCGGTATCTTGATGGTGCAAGCAAAAATTATGGTCAAGTACTTGCTGAACGGGGGTGTCGAGCATGCTAAGCTGCTTAGATTCTGAAAAATCAAAAGGACTACCATGAAGCGGTATGCGCTCTCCAGTTGGAATATTCTCATTATCCGTGGCCAGAAAATGTGATGCGTTTACATGCAAATTATGACTTAAAATAGAGCCTGAATTATCAAGGCAAAAATAGGGATGAAAAGCCAAATTACAAAATGTGGTTTGATCAGATATCATGCCCAGCTCAACCAGTAGCGTGTGGCAGTCCTTCTGCTTATCATATTGAAGCGCATAATATGCTGAAAATTCTCTATTCCCAGGCAAGCCAAGCTCACCATCTTTTAACCTGCAGATAAATTTAGCGCTATTATCGTGCTGACTGTCTAGCTGCCATTCGCGCCGCCCCAGACCGTTTGAGCCGCTATGTAAACAATGCTTGCCATCATTTGCCTCAAGCATGAGGGGCTGTCCATCTAAGAGGGCGCTGGCTGTCGCAATGCGATTTGCCACCGGCCCTGCAACAGCGCCAAAATGCTGGCTATGGACGGGATATAGGTTTTGGGGCAGGCTACATAGCATAGAATGCGGGAAATGCCGATAATGCAGGCTAACCGCAGAGGCGCCAATACTGCACAGTACTAGCCTTAATCCTTCAATGTTTAATGTAATAAATTTCATATAGTTAGCATACTTCCTGCCCGAACAAATGGCGCTGTTACGGCTCCATTTTCCTGTGCATGATCATGGCAGAGACGATGTGTGTTTGTCCATTATGAATTTATTAGTAAATCAAATTGATTTATAAATTGACCATAGCTTGTTACTTCCTATAAATTGGCGTTGCTTTTGATGAATTAATGCGTGAGTGAAAATAAAAAATGGTATCTGAGCAAGCCGATAACCGGCTAAAACAGGTTTTTGGAACAGGGTCAAACCAGCTTGGCGTAAAGCAATATAACGAAAAGCTGGTAATTGATGTGGTTCGCCGTATGGGTGCGGTTTCAAAAGCGGATATCACACGTATCACGAAATTAAGCGCGCAAACCATTACCATCATTGCAAATCGGCTGATAGAGGAGGGGTTGCTAATAAAGGGTGAGACGGTGCGCGGTAAAATTGGCCAGCCCTCAGTATTATTGCAGCTTAATCCGAAGGGTGCTCACTCCATCGGGGTCAAGCTTGGCAGAAGAACATCACAAATTATCGTAATGTCATTCACCTTTGAGGTGTTGGCTGAACAATCCTTCCATTATGATTATCCAGATCATCCCGCCATTATGGAGTGGATTGAGAAAGCAATCACAGCGTTAGTCGGCGATTTAACCGAAAATCAAAAGGCAAGATTAATCGGCATGGGGCTTGCGATGCCTGCCCATTTAGATTTATGGGAAGGGGTTATTGATGCCCCTGTGGGCGCTATGAAGGCATGGAAGGATGTCAATGTAGCCTCTTGGCTTATGGAAAAATTCAGCCTCCCTATTTATGAAATTAATGATGCAACAGCCGCATGCATGGCTGAATTATCGCTATTCCATCAAACTAAATCGCTGAGTTGTATGTATTTTTACATCGGTACTTTTTTTGGTGCTGGCCTCGCTTTGGATGGGCATATTTATGAAGGGCATGCGGGGCATGCTGGTGCAGTTGCCTCGCTTCCACTGTCAATGCCGCAACATAACATACCCCCTCAACAAATGGTGACCAGAGCAGGGTTGCACCATCTTGAATCAGAAGTGATTTCCCAAGGGTATGACAGAAACTTATATCTGCTTGATACGAGGCTGGATGAAGCACAGGAAAAGCTTTTTGAAAGCTGGTCTGATGATGCTGCGAAAGCTTTAGCCTTTGCGATTATCGGCGGGCAATGTTTTTTGGATACACCAGATGTCATTATTGATGGCCGCTTATCAGAAAAACTCATTTCTAGGCTTATTCAAAAGGTGGAAAAAGCCTTTACCCAATTCGATACAAGCGGGATTACCCTGCCACGTCTTTCCCAAGGGCAATTAGGGGCGCAGGCACGGCCTATTGGGGCTGCAGTCATGCCGCTTCATGAGCATTTCTCGCTTCATCACAGCCAACTTCAAATTCATTCAACAACGCAAGCCTCAAGCTAGGCACTTTAAAAAAGAGGAAAAAATGACCTTAAAATTAGCGATTAACGGTTGCGGCCGTATTGGAAGAAATATTTTGCGGGCCCAATTAGAAAATCCGCGCGATGATATTGAAATTGTGATGGTTAATGATTTGGCAGATGTTGCAACGACAGCACATTTGCTGAGCTATGACTCAATTCATGGCAGGCCAAAAAATGACATCACACATGATGGCAAAGACCTTATCATTGATGGCAAAAAAATCATCTATTGTCAGGAACGAGACCCGGCAAAAATGGAGTATGCACATCATGGTGTTGAGCTGGTGCTTGAATGTACAGGTGTTTTCACAACAGGTCCTTCTGCATCAGCCCATATTAAGGGCGGTGCAAAACGTGTGCTTATCTCTGCGCCTGCGAAAGAAGTGGATAGAACCATTGTGTATGGCGTTAACCATACATCCTTAGAAGCATCTGATCAGATAATTTCAAATGCATCTTGTACCACAAATTGTCTTGCGCCCTTAATTGATGTAATCGACAAAAGCTGCGGTATCACCCAAGGGTTTATGACCACCATCCATTCTTATACAAGTGACCAGCAGTTGCTAGACAGTGAGCATCGTGATTTATATCGCGCCAGAGCAGCCGCAGTGAATATGATCCCTACAACAACAGGCGCTGCACGGGCTATTTCACTTGTGCTACCCCATTTAGCAGGCAGATTAGATGGCGTGGCTGTGCGTGTGCCAACCCCTAATGTATCTGCTGTTGATTTGGTGTTCCAGCCAGAAAGCCCGATCACTGCTGAAGCGCTTAATGCAAAAATGGTTGAAGCTAGCTCAGGATGGCTATCAGGTGTGCTCGATTATACAGACAAGCCGTTAGTTTCTTCGGATTTAAACCATCATGCTGCTTCTTCTATCATTCATCTTGACCAGACTAAGGTGATGGATCAAGGCATGACCCGTATTTTCAGTTGGTATGATAATGAATGGGGTTTTTCAAACCGGATGCTTGATACAGCAAAGCATATTGCTAGCCTGTAGGGATTGCGTTACAGCGCCAGATTATCAATTAATCTGGTGCTGCCAATCCGTGCAGACACAAGCAAGAAAGAGGCAGGGCTGTATTCATCTAACGGTGATAAGCTGTCACGGTGGCAATAGGCTAGGTAATCCACCTCTTTAAAGCCACTTGCTTTGATATGTTTGATACCCTGGCTAGTCACTTTTGTGATATCTTCGCCCGCCTTAATCTGCGCAGCACAGGCGCAGAGTGTTTGATACAGCACTGGCGCAATAGCGCGATCTTCCGCATTCAGATAGCCGTTTCGTGACGAAAGCGCAAGCCCATCATCATCGCGTATCGTGGGGGAAGGGATGATATCGATATCGATATCTAAATCCTGCACCATTTGCTTGATAACGAGATATTGCTGATAATCTTTTTCACCAAAAATGGCTTTATCTGCAGGGACATGCATGAAAAGCTTCAGCACAATTGTTGCAACCCCGATAAAGAAATGTGGCCGCGATACAGCCTCTAGCCCAAGTCCAACCCCCTCCGGATGAAGCATGGTGGCGTGTGTGTCTGAATACATCTGTGTTGGGGTGTATACAGCATGACATTTTTGTGCATTCTCAAGCTTTTCTAAATCTTCGGCTCGGGTGCGCGGATAGCTGTCAAAATCTTCATTGGCTGAAAATTGTGACGGATTGACAAAAATGCTTGTAACCACTTTATCGGCATGCGCAGCAGCTGTATCAATAAGGGATAAGTGCCCAGCGTGAAGATTTCCCATCGTCGGCACAAAAGCAACGGTTTGGCCAGCAGAACGCCATTCAGCAATTTGCTGTTGGATATCTGTTTTTGAGGTAAAATTCTGCATATGTGGCGGCATCTTCGGGGTGCGAATTAGGTTGATTTTTGGTTACTAAGAAAATCTGTAAGCTTAAGTACTGAATCTTGTGGCCCTTGTGCTTCAATAGCTTGGCAAAGCTGTTCAAGCACAGCATCTGATACACCTGATTTACCACAAGACTGGATATAATAGCCAATATCTTTTGCAGCATTAGACATGCTAAAACGCAAACCGCTTTCATCCTGTTCACGAAGATAGGGGGCAAAACGATCAAGCACTACGGATTTTCCGCCACCTGCTTCAAGCACATCAATGAGCGGTTTTGCTTTAATGCCAAATTGTTGTGCGCTTGCCGCAGCTTCAGCCATAATGCTGGCATATCCAAGAGACACATAATTATGAATAAGCTTTAGCAATTGGCCAGCGCCTGGCTGACCGGCATGATGAATATGTTCTGCAAAACATCTCAATAGCGGTTGCAGGTCATTAAATAAACGATCAGACGTACCGACAATTAGATTTAATCTGCCTTGTTCTGCTTCTTTTGGGGTGCGCGTCATCGCAGCATCTGCAAAATAAATTTCTTTTTCCGCTAGCTTTTGGGCTGTGGTCTGGGTGCGATGAGGAAGGCCGGTGGAACAATCTATCACAATTGTCTGAGGCTTTAGTAAATCGGCAATGCCTTCTCTGCCAAACAAGATGGATTCAACATCATTTGCGCCTGTCACGCATAAGATTAACGCATCCACCTTTTCAGCCAGCTCTTTTGGCGTATCATACGCGGTGGCACCCAATTCTATCACATCATCAGTTGCTTGATTGCCAGTATGATTCAGGAAATGAAAATCGTAATGTTGGGATAGGCAAATATTTTTGGCGATGCCGTGCCCCATAAGCCCAACACCAATTAATCCAACTGACTTTATATTCATGCTTATGTCCGCCTTCATTTTTCCTGCCCTGATAGTGTGTCACAACAAGGCTGAAGATACAGTGTTTAGTGATAATCTTGATAAGATTTTTCTTCAACTAAATCTGAACCTGCGGCATGATTAATCTGTTTTTTTAAATCTGCCCGTCTGTCATTTGTGAAATATACAGACCGTGCAAGTTGGATAAATTCATCATCAAAGCTTTTTGCAGCTTCTTTTTCCCTAATTTGGTCTTCAATTTCCCACAATTCTTCATTTACTTTTTTCAAGCTTGCAACAAGTGTTTTTATCTTATCTGTCTGAAAAGCAGTTTGGCTGCACACAGGTTTTAGGGCTTCGATCTCATTATGGATATTGGCTAGCTTTTCTTGGTTTGCAATACGTTCAGACTTGATTTCAAGAATGGTAAGCTTATCCATTGCTTCACCCACTGAAGCTGTAATTGTAACGGCCATTGAATGATTTCCTGTCGCTGCGTATTTTCGTGTTTCTATGTGCCACATATCTTAGAAGAGTGCAATTTGTCTTCCATGTGATTTACCTGATGCCAGCTATTTCTATTTCGGAAATATAGACAGACAGATAGAATTCTGTACAATTCGCACACAAGCTAAATCGGCAATTAGAGTTATCGTTTAAATGGATAAAGCAATCTCATTCGTAAGCGGGGGTATCGGGGATCAGCTTTACCATTTTACCCAAATGCAAGCCCTAGCTTCACGAACAAAACAGAAGCGGATCGATATTGCCTGTTTACATACAGCGATTATGGGCAAAATCACCCAATCTTGTGCGTGGGCAGGTGAGATAATAGATTTATCGCCCGCGCGCCATTTAACAAAGCCTGCTGATTTCTTTAGCTTCACAAAGATGCTCGCACAGCACGGCTATAGTGATGCGTTTATCTTTCATAAATCCTCAAGTTTTAAATTAGCGAGCTTTCTTGCGCGGATTCCTAACCGTACAGGGCTAGCAGATGGTGCTGGGGATAAGCTAATGCTTACAAAGCCGCTATCTTTAGATGCTGGCGGGAATAGGCGAGAGGTGTGGGGGCACCGTCCCTTTATTGCTGCGATTGATGCGCATATCGACGCTTTGCTAGGGCATAAAAACTGGCATCAGAAAACCCCGATACTGCCCTCATCTGAAAATCTGGCAATTCAGCAAAAACGATATAGCCATCTTCCCCGTCCATGGGTGGTGGTTAATTTATTTGCACAAGACAGAAAAAGACGTTGGGCTATCCCGCATGCCGCAGAAAGTCTGTGCCAGCTTCATGAGGAGTTTGGCGGCACCTATTTCATCAATGCAGGGCCTGATGCACGCGCTTATCATCAAGAATTATTTGCAGAAAACCCTAAGCTTAAAGCATATAGCTATCAGACCTGTGATGATTACATGGATGTGCAGCAGGATATTGCGCTGTATCACCTAGCGGATGGATATTTAGGGGTGGATAGTTTTACAGCGAATCTGGCCTTAAATTGTGATTTGCCGTGCACAACCTTATTCGCCAAAGCAACAGACCAGTTACAGTACCGTTCCGTGTGCTATCCTGTTTTTCCAGCCAAAGGCGGCGGATTTTCTGATTTGCCCATTTCTGTTATCTGTGCTGAACTAGGGAAGATTTTATCAACCCGCCACACATAGTTTTTGCCAGTTTACAGTCCAGCTTGCGGGTAATCACACTAAACTGTACCATTTCGTATGGACCATTTTGCCAAAGGATAACTCGGATGAAACTTTATACTGCTGGCCCGTCACCATTTGGGCGCAAGATTAAAATTGCGCTTGCCGTTTTGGGGATGACAGATGTTGAAGCTGTAACAATAGACACTGCTGACCCAAATTCTGATAATCGTAAGCAAAACCCGTTGGGTAAAATTCCAACGCTGCTTACAGATCATGGGCCATTATATGATAGCCGTGTGATTATTGAATATCTTCATGATCTACACCAAAACTCACCTTTAATTCCACACTCTAACCCGTCAAAGAGCATTACCTTGCGAAATGCTGCGCTTGCAGATGGGATGATTGATGCCGCAATATTAGTTGTTTATGAAAGCAGAATGCGGCCAGCGGATAAATATGTGCCTGAATTTGTGGAGTATCAGCGCCAGAAGATTTCGCGCGGGCTGGAATATCTGGAAGCACAACATTTGCGCTACACACAACAAGCTAGCCCGGATATCAGTGCAATTAATCTTGCCTGCTTAATCGATTATCTGGATTTCAGAAAACAGCTAGATTGGCGCGAATATGCCCCTTCGCTTGAGGCATGGATTACTGATTTCGCAGCCCAAGTTCCAGGCTATCATGATACCTTGCCGCCAGATATTGACCACGCCCCTTGGCGGGAAGCATGATTTTTAGATTTTTGGGCAAAAAAACAGGGCGTGAGAAATAACTCATGCCCTGTTTATTTAAAGATAAGCAGCGGACTTCAAGGATGGGAGGAATATCTTTGGAGGAGTTATCCCTGAAATCTGCTGCTTTTCTTAATCTGGCAGATGCTTAAGCAGCATCTGTAGTATTGTTATCGTTCCAAGATTTAACAAAATCATTGATACCGTTTCTGGTGATGCCCATTTGTTCTAAAGCTTGGTCATCTAATCTGTGCAACGCACTTACTGCGCTTGAATATTGAATCCAATTCAACACTTTTGATAAGACTGAATTGTGATTATCATTTGCCGCTTTTGTCTTTGCCATGTTCTTTTCCTTTCCAACAAAAAACCAGATATCGCTCTGGTGACTAATGCGATGGGCAGATCGTTTATCTGCCTAGAACACCGGCAAAACCTGTCTTGTGCGTCTGGGAGGAGCATAGAGGGCATGTTTTGTCGATATAGGTAACATATACTGACCTAAATGAAAAGTAAAGCATTGAAAACATTATTTAATATATTTTTAACATAAAGAAATAAAATGATCGTATCTGGTCAAAAGCGCTGCCAAAAATAGTTTTTAGCCTGTGTTTTTGTAATTATATTTCTATTTGCTTTCCGCTATAGTGAATGGGTGGGCAAATTTATGTGTTACATGCGCCCTGTTTTGGATTGGCATTAGGCTGGTATCATGTCTGGATATACAAGCGGGTCTGGCTTTTTGTGCCGGAGCTGCTTCTCATACGGTTATGTATCTGATGCAACGGGCGTGAAAAATTGCCTAGATTGCGGCAAAGATAATATTGTGCTTCATCCAGAATTGCTGGATTTGCATATTGCTCATATTGATTGTGATGCGTTTTATTGTTCTGTTGAGAAAAGAGATAATCCAGCATTAAAAGACAAACCTGTTATTGTGGGCGGCGGTGATCGCGGTGTGGTAGCGGCGGCATGTTATGTTGCCCGTCAATATGGCATCCGTTCTGCTATGCCAAGCTGGCAAGCGCATAAAGCATGCCCTGAGCTGGTTGTCCTTAAGCCTAGAATGGCGCATTACCAAAATGTCAGCAAAACGATTAAACAGATGATGCTCGCGCTAACCCCGCTTGTTCAATCTTTGTCTATTGATGAAGCATTTTTAGATTTGTCAGGCACCGAAAAACTGCATGGCAAGCCTGCGGCGGTTGTATTAGCAGAATTTCAGGCAGAAATATATAAAACGGTTGGCATTACCGTTTCCATTGGCCTAGGGGCAAACAAATCACTTGCTAAAATTGCCTCAGACCAAGATAAGCCGCACGGATTTTTTGTGCTTGGGGCAAGTGATGCGAAAGACTGGCTGGCAGCACAGCCTGTCTCTATCATATTTGGGTTGGGTAAAGCATCAACAGCTCATCTTCAAGCTAGGGGCATTACCACATGCAAAGATTTACAAAATATCGATTTGCAGCATTTGCGGGCAATTTTGGGAAATGATGCGGAAAGGATTTACGATTTAGCGCACGGGATTGACCCGCGTGAGGTTATCCCGCATCAAAAAGCAAAATCAGTATCTTCTGAAACAACCTTTTCTGCAAATGAACGTGATTTAGATAAATTGCTGGTAATAGCAGAACAGCAATCACAACGTGTTTCTAAAAGCCTGAAGGATAAAAATTTAACAGGCCGAACGGTAACCCTTAAGCTTAAAACAGCAAGCCATAAAATTAAAACCCGTTCTGTTACCCTGCCGCAACCTACCCAAATGGCATTTAGAATTTTTGAAACAGTTAAAAGCATTCTGGAAAAAGAGATTGATGGACAAATCTCTTATCGTTTGCTTGGGGTGGGGGTGGTGGTAACTGACCTGCCTATTGAGGCGGAATTATTTCAGGACACTGATGACACTATCCAAAAACAAGAAAAGCTAGAACGTGCCTTAGACCAGCTCCATTCTAAGCTTGGGGATGTAAAAGTGACATCAGGAAGACAACTTAAGACGTTCAAGGATCGTGATATAAAATCGTGAAGAAGATTTTTCTATACGCCTTAATAAATCAATAAGGGGTAAAAATAACACTGGCATTTCTGCCCATATTAATTGCAAGATGCGAATACTATCCAATAACGAAAAAGCAATTTAGATGAATCTTTTTTTCTATGGCACCTTGCGCATTGAGCAGGTTCGCAAAGCGGTGTTGGGCGACTTGGCAGCACAGTGTAGGCTTGAGCCTGCGACCTTGTCTGGCTATGAGGTGAGGCGCGTAACAGGGGCGCTATATCCTATGTTATGTAAAGCAGACAGCACCCCAAATAGCCCTATCGAAGGGCTAGTGCTTCATGCACCAAGCCTAGAAATGATAGAATTGCTAGATAAGTTTGAAGGTAGCCATTACCACCGCATAGCCGTAGAGATAGGCATTCAAAGCCGCTCAGAATATGCAGAAATATATTGGCCCGATGCGCATCTAAAGCCTGCGGAATTATGGGTGTTAGAGGAGTGGATGGAAAATCATATGGAAAGTTTTTTTGAAAATGAATTTTCAACAGACGGTGTGCATCCGCCACAAACCGGCAAAGCCTGAAACGACATAAGATGTTTGAAGGTATTTTTGTTCATCCAGCACAACTTGATCTTATTCAAGGCTCGGTCGTTGTTTTTTGGTTTACCTGCGCCTTATCGGTTTTTGTTGTATCTATTACCAAGGCTGGCTTTGGGGGCTCTGTTGGCGCCCTAGCAGCGCCGATTATGCTAACGGTGCTACCTGCAAATATTGCTTTGGCGGTGTTGTTGCCGTTATATTTGCTTGCTGATTTCTGGACTGTCTTTTTATGGCGCGGATATGCGTTACGCACCATGTTGCTGTGGATGTGCGGGTTTGCGATTGTTGGACAGATTGTTGGATGGCTTATTATCGGCTTTGTGGATGATAATATGCTGAAGCTGATTATTGGCGGGATTGCACTTTTTACAGGCGCGCGTTTTTATGTGAATCAGCTTGGGCTTGAATTGCTGAAAGTGGCAAAACATCATCACCGTCACATGCGCGAAAAATTCAGGGGTCGCG
This sequence comes from Puniceispirillaceae bacterium (SeqCode), assembly GCA_965660095.1. Lineage (GTDB taxonomy): Bacteria > Pseudomonadota > Alphaproteobacteria > Puniceispirillales > Puniceispirillaceae > WTJO01. Next base: position 81,380 of record CBFHYP010000006.1, on the reverse strand, counting down.
CAGTGATTTGGTGCGGGCTGTCAGGCTTATCCTCGTTTGTATCTTTAACAGGCGGAATACCGGTGCAGGTATTTATCCTGCCAATGAAAATTCAACGGTTTTTTGTTGTGGGCACACTTGCATGGTACTTCTTAATCATCAATTTAGCGAAAGTACCGTTCTTCCTGCAGCTTGAATGGTTTAGTAGCTCAACGATTACAACAAGCCTGTATCTTATTCCAATGGTGCCAGCTGGCGTATTTGTGGGCAGGTGGTTAAACCGCAATATTTCAGATAAATTATTTTATCATATTGCGCATATTGCCCTTATCGCCCTTGGATTTAGACTTATTTTAACCAATATCTAATGCAGCTTTATGCAAAACATAAAAACCAGTGGGTATATGTGACATGAATATTTCTAGATGGCGGCATCTAATCGGAGCGGCAGGGATAAGTCCAGCCATAGCCATTTATGTTATCTTATGCTTAGTGCTTGCTGATTTCATCACAGGCATCCATGTACTTGTTGATTTGATATATTATGTTATTGCAGGCCTTGCATGGATTTTTCCTGCTGCAAAAGTAATCCGTTGGCTTGCTGATCACGAGGCCTATTAAGCCTTCCCCCACTTTTCATCTGGTAAAACAAATTTAGCCAAAATGTAATGCTGTCGGACAAAACAGTTTTTCTGGCGCAAATAAACTATTTACACTGCTGTTTGTTTTTATCATGCTGAGAAGAATTGTGCGGGGTTAAGGCTAAGAAAATGCAACGATATTCAGCGTGGAGCTTATTAAAGAGAGGGTTGGCTGGCCAGCAAGGCTGGCAATCAGCCTGGGCAGATGCTGAGCCAAAATCTTCTTATGACGTCATTATTATCGGTGGTGGTGGTCATGGGCTTGCAACAGCCTATTACCTTGCCAAGATGCATGGAATTACAAATGTTGCGGTCTTGGAAAAGGGCTGGATTGGCGGCGGAAATTCAGGCCGGAATACAACGATTGTCAGGTCTAACTATTCTATCGAAGGCAACACAGCCTTTTATGAACATTCCCTGAAATTGTGGGAAGGGCTATCACAAGATTTAAACTATAATGTGATGTTTTCACAACGCGGTCATCTTAATCTGTTTTTTACCCCCGGCCAACGCGATGCAATGGCACGCAAATATAACATCATGCGCTTAAACGGAATTGATGGTGAATTTCTAAGCCGTGAAGAGGTGATGAATTTTGTCCCGCATTTGAATTATGGCGAAGATGCAAGACTACCTATCTTAGGCGGGTTCTTGCAAAAAAGGGCAGGGACCGCACGTCACGATGCGGTGAATTGGGGCTATGCGCGTGCTGCCTCAGCCTTGGGAGTTGATATTATCCAGCAATGCGAGGTGACAGGCTTTATGACTAAAGCTGGCGTCATTACAGGTGTTGAGACAAGCCGTGGTGAAATCAAAGCAGAGAAAGTTGGACTAGCTGTTGCAGGTTCAACCTCGCTATTGGCGAAAAAGGCTGGTTTAGGAAAACTGCCTATCGAAAGCCATAAGCTGCAAGCCTTTGTGTCTGAGCCGATTAAACCTTTTTTAGATACGGTTGTAGTGTATGGGGCTGGGCATGGGCATTTTTATATAAGCCAGTCTGATAAGGGCGGCATGGTTTTTGGGGGTGATTTAGATGGGTATAACTCCTATGCACAAAAAGGGAATTTGCCGATTTATTCGGATGTTGCTTCTTGTGCAATGAATATTATGCCAGCACTAGGGCGGGTGAAATTATTGCGCCAATGGGCAGGGATTATGGATATGTCGATGGATGGCTCACCGTTTATTACCAAAACACATATCGATAATCTGTATCTGAATGCAGGCTGGTGCTATGGCGGATTTAAGGCTATCCCAGGTTCTGGATGGTGCTTTGCGCACACCATTGCACAGGATAAGCCGCATGAGATTAATGCGCTTCTCACCTTAGATAGATACAAAAACGGCGCGATGATCGACGAGGCAGGTAATGGTGCCTTTCCAAAGAAACATTAGGGCCTTTTGCAAGGGGAACAGCTTGAGATGATTAGAATTAACTGTCCATTTTGCGGTGTGCGTGATCATGATGAGTTTACCTATTTAGAAGATGCGCATCATCAAAAGCCTGCGCTCACAGATACAGATATGGATAGCTGGTTTGAGGCGGTATATCTAAGGGAGAATCCGCGCGGAAAGCATCTTGAATATTGGCACCATGCATTGGGATGCCGAATGGTCTTAAAAGTGACAAGGGATACAGCATCGCATGTTATCTCCAAGGTTGAGCCTGCGCATCCAAAGCTGAAGGAGGCGCTTTCCACTAAAGCCCCTAAATCTGTTTCGGCATCAGCACAGAAGAAAGCGTAATCAAGATGACTGGGTTTAGAGCAGAAAAGGGCGGGTCAATCAGTCGAAAGCGCAACGTTGATTTCCAATTTGATGGGCGCAAGATTACCGGTTTTGAGGGCGATACAATATCATCTGCTTTGCTAGCATCTGGGGTACAGCTTGTGGGGCGGTCTTTTAAATATCACCGCCCACGGGGGGTGATGTCTGCTGGGGTAGAAGAAGGCGGCGCTTTATTTACGGTTGGAACTGGCGATAAAACCATTCCCAATGTCAAAGGAAGCATGGCTGAGATTACGCAGAATATGGTTGTTTCTTCGCAGAATGCATGGCCCTCTGTGCATTTTGATATTGGTGCTGTAAACAGCCTTTTTGCGCCATTTATTACAGCTGGTTTTTACTACAAAACCTTTATGGGAAATGCGCATAACACCAAATTCTGGATGATGTGTGAGCATTTTATTCGTAAAGCTGCTGGCCTTGGGGTGGCATCGCGTGCGCCTGATCCAGACACTTATGATATCGCCCATCATCATTGTGATGTTCTGGTCATTGGAAGCGGTCCGGCTGGCCTAACAGCAGCGGCAGAAGCGGCAGAAGCTGGCATGTCTGTGATGGTGGTCGAACAGGATTTCGTCTTTGGCGGCGAATGGCGCAATAAGGGTGATGAGACACAGCTGAAACAAGTTGAAAGCCTCTGCAAAAAAATACGGGATGCAGGCGGCAAAATGCTAAACAGGGCTACAGCCTTTGGGTTATATGACAATCTTGTTGTCGGTGTGGTTGAACGGCAAACCGACCATTTTTCCCGCCTAACAGGGCGCACCAAAGACAGCCCAAGAGAGACCATGCATATCATCAGGCCAGAACATATCGTGATGGCCACGGGCGCGCTGGAAAGAGGGTTGGCTTTTGGCAATAATGATCGCCCTGGGGTAATGCTTGGTGGAGCAATATCCAGCTATTTTCATCGTTTTGGTGTAATGTGCGGCAGATCAGCAGTGTTTAGCACTACCCATGATGGATGCTATGCTGACGCAATGCGGCTAGCATCAGCTGGCATGGAAATAACCATATTAGATGCACGCGAAAACCCTGGCAGGGTTAGAAAATATGCAGAAGATGCCGGAATTAGAGTGCTTAGCGCAACGGTGCCAATTAACGTTATTGGCAGCAAGGCAGTCGCAGGTGTTGAAATTGGCCAGATTGATAGTGCTGGAAATATTACCGAAAACGCAAAGCAAATTGGGTGCGAAATATTGGGGGTGTCTGGCGGATATGCACCGGTTGTGAATTTACTGTCACATCGTGGTGTAAAACCACAATGGCATGCACAATTGAGCTGTTTTCTGCCAGGTCAAACACCTGAGAATATTTATCATATTGGTTCAGCAAATGGGGTCTATATAGACGATGCAGTGCTGGCATCTGCGCATAATGTCATCGCCCGTATTAAAGGTCAGAAACAGCCCTTTAGAACGCCTAAAAAAGGGCTGGCATCAGAAATTTTGCCTGTATTTGAAATTTCCCTTCCACAGCGTAAATTAAAAAGCTTTATCGACCCGCAACATGATGTCACCACCCATGACATCAGACAGGCGAAAGATGAGGGATTTGTATCTGTTGAGCATATGAAACGCTACACCACCTTGGGGATGGCAACAGACCAAGGCAGAAACGGGAATGTGCTAGGCTTGTCGGTGATGGCAGAAGCATTAGGAAAAGATATCGCAGATACCGGCATAACCACCTTCCGCCCGCCCTTTACACCTGTTTCAATTGGTGTTCTTGCAGGCAGAGCAAGGGGGCGTGATTGGGCACCAACGCGGCAATCGCCTATGCATCATCTGCATATAGAACAAGGTGCAGTAATGACAGATGCAGGCTTGTGGAAACGCCCATGGTACTACCCGCTAGCCGGTGAAGATATCAATGATGCTTATATCAGAGAAGCCTCTAGGGCGCGCCAGACCGTTGCGATGGTGGATGTTTCTACTTTGGGTAAAATCATGGTGCAGGGGCCTGATGCAACAGAATTCCTTAACCGCGTTTATGTTAACCCCTTTGCGAAACTGCCTATTGGCAAAGCGCGTTATGGGTTGATGCTGCGGGATGACGGGCTGGTGATGGATGATGGCACTACTTGGCGTCTTGCTGAGGAGGAATATCTGATGACCACAACCACTGCGCAGGCAGGGGCTGTAATGGGGTTCTTAGAGGAATTACTGCAAGTAAGATGGCCTGAATTGCGGGTGCATATTACCTCTGTAACCGATTTATGGGCAGGCATGGCGATAACAGGGCCATTAGCACGAAACATGCTTTCAGCTGCTATCCCGGATATTAAATGGTCAAATCAGGATTTTCCATTCATGGGGGTACGCCACGGCCATATTAAAGCAGGAAGTGAAAAAATAGCCTGTATGGCGGCACGGATATCATTTTCAGGCGAACGCGCATGGGAAATCTATGTCAATGCAAATGACGCAGCTACAGGGTGGTCATTCTTAACACAACAGGTTGAGCAAGCGGGGGGTGTGCTCTATGGGCTTGAAGCGCTTGGCACGCTCAGAATTGAGAAAGGGCATGTTACAGGCGCTGAACTTGATGGCCGGGTGACGTTGGAAGATGCTGGTTTTGGCGCATTTGGCGCAAGAAAAGAACATTATATTGGCTCAGTGTTGCGCAAACGCCCTGCATTGATGCAGGAAGACCGCCCGCAACTTGTCGGCATATTTCCAGTAAATAGGGAAGAGAAATTTTCAGCCGGTGGTATTCTATGCACCCCTAATGCGGTAAAGGGGTTTGGCGAGGGGTGGGTTACAGCTGTAACGCATTCTCCGGCACTAGGGCATTGGCTTGGGCTAGGCTTTATTTCAGGCGGCACGAAGGCATGGGAAGGTAAAACCATTATTGTTGCTGACCCTGTAAGAGACAGTTTTATCGAAGCAGAAATTGTAAGCCCGCATATGTATGACCCTGCAGGAGATAGACAAAATGGTTAATGCAAGTAAAGCATCTGAGGTATTTGGTCCTGCACGCTTGGCTGAACATAAAAGACGCCCCCTAGCTTCACCTGCCATTGAGCTCTGTAAATTATCTTCAGCCTATATGCTTCAATTAAGTTTCTTTGATGACCAGAAACGCGCTCTTACCATGGCACTGAAAAAACAGTTTGGCCTATCCCTTCCAGGATTTTCAACGTCAGTGTTTGGCAAAGACATCACTGTGATGCGTGTTGAATTTCCCAAAATTTGGCTGGTATCTTCGAAAAAATTTCCAGCCCTGCCAAACGCCTTTGATAAATTCTACCCCTTAGAAATCACGGGAAGCAGAAGCCTTATTCAGATTTCAGGTGAAGCATCAGATGAGCTTATCAGAAGATTAACCTCAGCAGATTTGCGGCAGGATGTAGGCCATGTATTTGCAACCGCAATGCACCATATTCCTGTGCATCTTCAAAAAACTGCACCACATGCATATGTTCTGTTCACCCCGCGTAGTTATGCTGAAAGCCTATCAGGGATGATAGCTGAGATTGGGTATCAATTTGGATGTAATATTGTATCCCCAAAGCGATACCAAGCACCAACAGGCTAGTACATGCCCACAGATAACACGCATCTAGAACAGCCATCAAGACCGCTTCAGGCTGTGTTAGAAACAGGCTATCACTTAATGGAGGAGCATGGCTTGCGCGGGTGGAAAATTACCTTTGACCACGCTAGAAGACGTGCAGGTTTGTGTGATTATAACCGCAAGGTAATCTCATTATCACGGCATTATGTGCGGCATGCTGAATCAGACCATATCACGGACACGTTATTGCATGAAATTGCGCATGCGCTTGTTGGTCCAAAACATGGGCATGATGCTGTATGGCGCCAAAAAGCACGCGAAATTGGCTGTACCGCCACACGTTGCCATACCCTTAATTTTTCAGGCGAGCGTTGGATGATGACCTGCCCTAATGGCTGTTTTGAAGTTGGCAGGCATCGCCGCAAAAAAGGCCTTGTCTGCGCGAAATGCAAATCTGCTGTTCAATACAAACCCTCATTAGGCACAACAGAAATGTGATAGGTATGGGTAATGTTTACACTTACAGATGAAAATACCCATCAATTTGAACATGCTATTCAAAAACTAAAAACATGTTCTGCTGTGTCTATCCCCTTCTTTTCAGCAGATGAAATTCAAATTTTAGTCCAGCAAACACAAACATTAGAATTTAGAACAGCTAAACCTGTGGTTGGTAATAATGTCATTCAGGATTTTGATATTTGTTTTCCTGCACCCCTCATAGATGGCTTTGCACAATGTGCGAAAATGCTTGAGATGTTGGTTGCAAAATGTGCTGAGGCTGACCCGGCATTATGCGAAGCGCCATATGTCATCAACGATTTTGCAGTGCAGCGCTATCCAAGGGGCTCAAACGGGATTGGCATTCACAAAGATGGGCTAAGATATCGGCAATTTGTCTTTATCATTACCCTTAGCGGGAATTCACGTTTGTTTATCTGCAGTGATAGAGATGGCAATGGCAAAGAATATATCGATGATAGCCCAGGTCATTTGGTCATTCTGCCTGCACCTGGTTTCTCAGGTCTGAAGGATGAAAAAGACAGACCATTACATGGCGTAGAACATATCACAGAGGGTAGATTATCTATTGGTTTCAGATGTGAGGCGGTTGCAAATGTAACGTTAGCCTAGGCTGATACATACCTCACCCTATCCAAAAAGATGTGTGATTGGCTTATTGCCATGATGCGGAAAGCATGTCATGCTGAAATGTACCCCATTTGGCTTCGCATTGATGTGCGTCATCGCGACAAGTTAAGTGTTACGCAAAGCGCATCAATTCAGCCACTTGGCCGAGACGATGACTTAAACGTGTAACAAAGGAGCTTGCATCATGAACATCAGCGTATCTGGAAAAAATATGAACACGGGAACAGCTTTTCAGGAACTGAGCAAAGATTTGCTTAGCCAAGCTATTTCGAAATATTTTACCAATGCTATTAGCGGTCATGTAACGCTAACAAAATCTGACGCTGGGTTTGATGTAAAAGTGCGGGTGAACTTAACCAACAGAATTGAGCTTGAATCCCAAGGGTCAGCCCGAGAGGCGAATTTGGCACTAGAAGAAGCCATTGAACATGCAGAAAAACGCCTAAGGCGTCATAAAAGAAGACTGCGTAGCCACCGAAACGCATCGAACGATGACCCGGTAGCTGATATTATTACAGCCCCCTTATCCATCTATGCTGGTGTAAAACAGCTAGAGCAGGAAGATATTTCAGAACATGACACCGAAGAAGAGGACGCATTACCGGTAATGGCCGAATTAAGCTATGATGTTGAGCAGCTAACTGTTGAGCAGGCGGTGATGCGTTTGGAATTAAGTGGTGAGAATGCATTAATGTTCCGCAACCCACTACATTCAGGGCTGAATATGGTATATTTGCGCTCAGATGGAACGATTGGCTGGGTAGACCCGCGCGGTACTAGACAGTTAAAACATTAACTGCGCCAGCTAAAAAAAACAGTGAATGTAAAGCTAATCTCATACTAGCCGAAAGCAATCGCGAACTGCTTTCGGCTATTATTTTGCCATACTGCAATTGGGGGCGAATACGCGTTAGTGCAAGTCTTAAATAAGACATTAGATGATGATAGCCATTTTAGCGTAAAACGAGGGTTAATCATCTACCCATCAAACAGGTTTTTTTGATGGGTAAATCGGGTGTCAGTTTATTTATCATTTTACGCCCAAAAATATTCAAGACTTAAGGAAGGAGTGTTTAGATAATGTCGCCACGTCGTTCTTCTCGTCGTTCTTCTGCCCGTCTTTCTTCTGCTAGACATGCTGCTGCTGGCCGGTCTTCGCATTTTCTGGATCATCAATTAGACTGGGAACTCCCCATTTATGCGGATGCGCCTACCACCCCTCTGTCAGATGACCAGATTGAAGCGCTTCATCATGCTAGCCTTGATGTTATTGAAAAGATTGGAATTTTATTTCTAAATGAAGATGCATGTAGAATTTTGAAAGAAGCTGGCTGTGATGTGGATGACGCCACTCAAACCGTTAAAATGGATAGAAATTTTGTACTAGAGCAGCTTGCAACTGCGCCTTCAGAATTCAACATTATCCCGCGTAATCCAAAGCGAGAAATCACCATAGGCGGCAAGCATTTTGTCTTTGGTCCTGTTGGCTCCCCCCCAAATGTGATGGATTTGGAAGGCGGAAGACGGGTAGGAAGCCATCTCGATTATCAGAATTTAATTAAGCTATCTCAAGCCTTTAACTGTATTCACTTCATCTCAGGCTACCCTGTTGAGCCGCTTGATATTCATGCTTCTATCAGACATTTGCATTGCACCTATGATATGCTCACCCTGTCCGATAAGGCCGTTCACGCTTATTCATTGGGAAAAGAACGCATTGAAGATGTGATCGAAATGGTTCGGATTGCAGCAGGCTTATCGGAAGAAGAATTCACCGAGCAGCCGCGAATGTTCACGAATATTAACTCATCATCGCCGCTAAAGCATGATTATCCTATGCTAGATGGTGCAATGCGCCTGGCTAGGCTTAATCAGCCTGTTATCATCACGCCATTTACCTTAGCCGGGGCAATGGCGCCGGTTACATTAGCAGGTGCGATTGTGCAGCAAAATGCGGAAACCCTTGCCTGTATCGCATTGCTTCAGAGCATTAGAAAAGGGGCACCTGTGGTCTATGGGGCATTTACATCAAACGTAGATATGAAATCAGGGGCACCTGCATTTGGAACACCAGAATATATTAGGGCAATGCAAATCTCTGGGCAGATGGCACGTTTCTATAATTTGCCGTGGCGTGGCTCGAATGCAAATGCAGCAAATGCGCCTGATGCGCAAGCGATGTGGGAATCTGCCTTTTCACTTCAAGGTGTTACTTCAGGCGGTGCAAATGTGATTTATCATGCTGCAGGCTGGCTAGAAGGCGGGCTATCTGCGAGCATGGAGAAATTTGTATTAGATTGTGAGATGTTGCAGCAGCTTATTTATTTGCAAAAGCCAATCGCCTTTGAGGGTGATGATTTAGGCCTTGATGCCATTGCGGAGGTGGGGCCATTCGGTCATTTCTTTGGATGTGAGCATACCCAGTCTCGCTATAAGTCAGCTTTTTACAGCCCGCTCATCTCTGATTGGTCAAATTTTGAAAGTTGGGAAGAAAAGGGTAGCCAGTGGGCGCATCAACGCGCACAAAAGGCTGTGAGAGAAATTTTAGACAATTTTGAAGCACCTCCATTAGACCCTGCAATAGATGAAGAATTAAAATCATTTATGGCAAAGCGCATAGAGCAGGGCGGAGCGCCAACAGATTTTTAAACAAAGAAGTATAAAGCAGGAAAAGGGCGGAAGATAAAATGACGGAACAGGCGAGAGTTGTCGTAATTGGCGGGGGTGTTGTTGGGGCTTCTATTTTATATCACCTCACAAAAAAAGGCTGGTCAGATGTGATGTTGCTAGAACGCTCTGACTTAACCTCAGGCTCGACATGGCACGCCGCAGGCGGCATGCACACCATCAATGGCGACCCAAATGTAGCCAAGCTTCAGCAATATACTATCTCCCTCTATAAAGAGATTGAAGAGCTTTCAGGTCAAGATATCGGTCTTCATATGACTGGCGGCGTGATGATGGCGGCAACCGAAGATAGGTTTGATTGGTTAAAGTCAGTGTATGCTAAGGGTAAATATCTTGGCATGGATGAGCTAGAGATTATCACCCCTGAACGTGCCGCAGAATTAATGCCCTTGCTTGACCCGTCACAATTTGTAGGCGCACTTTATGACCCTATTGAGGGGCATTGTGACCCGTATGGTGTTACGCATGCTTATGCTAAAGCAGCGCGTAAAAATGGCGCTACGGTTAAGACCCAAACCAAGGTAGAGAGCCTGTCACAAGCACCAGACGGCACGTGGCATATCCACACAAATACAGGTGTTATTATTGCAGAACATGTGGTGAATGCTGGCGGGCTATGGGCACGGGAAGTGGGCAGAATGGTCGGGCTGGAATTGCCCGTATTGGCGATGGAGCATATGTATCTTTTAACAGATGATATGCCAGAAGTGGCTGAGATTAACGAGAAAACCGGTGCAGAAGTGCTTCACGCTGTGGATTTTGATGGGGAGATTTATCTGCGTCAGGAACGTGGGGGTATGTTGATGGGCACATATGAAAAAGCATGTGTGCCATGGTCAGAACGTACCACCCCGTGGGAATTCGGCCATGAATTATTAGAACCTGATTTAGACCGAATTGCACCTTCATTAGAGGTTGGTTTTCAGCATTTTCCAGCCTTTCAAAACGCCGGCATAAGACGGATTATAAACGGCCCATTTACCTTTGCACCTGATGGCAACCCCCTTGTTGGTCCCATTAAAGGGATGACAAATTATTGGTCTGCATGTGCGGTGATGGCTGGCTTTTCGCAAGGCGGCGGTGTTGGGCTTGCTTTATCTAATTGGATTGTGGATGGCGATCCTGGATTTGATGTATGGGCGATGGATGTCAGCCGATTTGGGGACTATGCGAATATGGCCTATACCAATGCGCGGGTGCGTGAGAATTATTCACGCCGCTTTTCTATCCGCTTCCCGAATGAAGAACTTGAAGCATCTCGCCCATTACTCACCACACCCATTTATGATGTATTGAAAGAAAAAGGGGCGCAGTTTGGCGCATCTTATGGGCTTGAGACTGCGTTGTGGTTTGCACCTGAAGGGGTGGAGGAAAACTTCTCATGGCGACGCTCTACTGATTTTGAGCATGTGGCCGCTGAAGTCGCAAGCGTGCGCAATGCTGTGGGTCTGTCTGAGATTTCTAATTTTGCAAAATACCGTATCACTGGCGCAGGTGCGGCTGCGTGGTTAGATGGTATGTTGGGATGTAAACTTCCCCAAATTGGCCGCATGACCCTTGCACCAATGTTAAAGCAGGATGGCAGAGTAATTGGTGATTTCTCACTTGCACGGTTGGCTGAAGATGAATTTTTTATTGTCGGCTCAGGGCTTGCTGAAAATTATCATATGCGGTGGTTCTTAGCCCATCTACCGACCGAGGGCGGGGTTAATATCCATGCAGAGGGGCTTGGTTTAACTGGCCTTACGATTGCAGGGCCAAAGGCGCGTGCAGTGCTTGCAAAACTCACTTCAGACGATGTCAGCCACGAAGCATTTGGCTTTATGTCTATTCGGGAAATGGATTTAGGCATGGTGCCTGCCTTAGTGGGGCGGGTTAGCTATACAGGGGATTTAGGATATGAGATCTGGGTTAAGCCAGAATATCAACGCAGGCTCTTTGATGATATCTTAGAAGCAGGTGCTGAATGGGATATTTCTCTGTTCGGAGGCAGAGCACTTAATGCGCTTAGACTTGAGAAAAATTTTGGCAGTTGGGGCAGGGAGTTCCGCCCGATTTACTATCCGCATGAATGCGGGTTAGACAAGTTCATTGCCTTTGATAAGACGGCGGATTTTATCGGCAAGAAAAGCGCACTGGATGCGAAGCAGAATAATGCTGGCAAATATCGGCTTCGTAGCTTTGTTATAGAAGCAAGGGATGGTGATGTTATTGGGGATGAGCCTATTTCCTTCAATGGTGAGGTATGCGGCTGGGTGACCTCAGGCGGATTTGCGCATGGCTCTTCTGTATCTGTTGCGATGGGCTATGTTCCTGCAGAATATGCAGAAATAGAAGAAGGCTGGTTTGTGGAGTTATTATCGGAGATGATTTCAGCTAAAATGCAAAAACAGCCTTTATTTGACAGCAATATGAGCAGAATGCGGTCTTAAAAGCGCAAGGGTGTTGCAAGTGCTTGGGTGAAGATCTCTTGATCCACATTACCGCCTGATAGCATTACAACAACGCTCCTGCGCGGGGTATTTGGATCAAACTGTGCCAAAAATCTTTCCGATAGCGCACAGGCAAGTGCAATAGCGCCCCCAGGTTCTGCGGTAATTTTAAAATAGCTCCATGCCACTTTCATTGCATGGAGCGCGTCTTTATCAGATGCGTTAAGCCCCTTCACTCCATAATGCTGCAAAATGGGAAAAGTAATTTTTCCAGGACTTGGCGTGACAATCGCATCGCATATAGAGCGTGCTTCACTTGAATTAACCTCATGTTTGCCAGAGAGGAGTGATCTGCAGGTATCATCAAAATCTTCAGGCTCAGCTGCATAAAGTGAGATATTTGGAAAATGATGTGCAAGCGCGATAGATGTGCCAGCCATCAACCCGCCGCCCCCGCAACAGGATATAAAATGGGTTGGGGTAATGCCAAACGCTTTCGCCTGCTCAGCGATTTCAAGGCCTGATGTGCCTTGCCCAGCAATAACCCGTTCATCATCAAACGGCTTGATAAGCACAGCTTTTTTTTCAGCTGCTAGCCGCTCGCCAATTTCTTCTCTGCTTTGGGTGTATCGATTATATAATACCACCTCAGCATCATAGTCGCGTGTGCCTTGGATTTTCGCTTTTGGAGCATCTTCTGGCATTACAATCGTTGCATCTCTGCCAGATAGTTTTGCTGCAAGGGCTACCGCTTGGGCATGATTGCCGCTTGAAAAGGCGATTACAGGGCGGTTAGCCTCAGAAATCGAGAATACAGCATTACAGCCGCCTCTAAACTTGAAAGAGCCTGTGCGTTGCAAACAATCTGCCTTGAGATATAAATCAAAAGGAAGCAGATTATTTAATCTATCAGAGCAAAGCAAAGGGGTTTTGATGATCTGGGATTGAATGCGCTTATAGGCTTCATCTATATGGTTAATTGTGATCATCCGGTGCCCCGCAATTCGGTTATTTTGAATGGCTTGACTGTAACGTGAAACGATAATGTTGAAAATTGAAAAACCGTATTTTGGGTAATTATTCAACGCTTTTGAATTTTGTTTTTTGTATCTGGTCATATACCGATAAAAGCGTTACAAATACCTCTGCATATCCGTCCATATGCGTGGCATCTTGGTGCCATCAGTTTAGGTTAAGGAAAATTCGCTATGTCACTTTATTCACATCTGCCCTTTTCAGGCTCATATACAGCGCTTATCTCCCCTTTCGATGCGCAGGGAAGCCTAGATGAAAAAGCGTTTGTAAAATTTGTAGAATGGCAAATTGAGCAAGGTGTTCATGGGCTTGTGCCAATGGGAACCACAGGCGAGTCTCCAACCGTAAGCCATGATGAACATGACAAAGTGGTTGAATTATGTATTGAGGTTAATGCGGGTCGCGTGCCCGTTATTGCTGGGGCAGGCTCAAACAGCACGTCTGAATCTGTAAGGCTGGCAAAGCATGCAGAACAGGTTGGTGCAGACGCAGTGCTTGTGGTCTCTCCTTACTATAACAAGCCAACGCAGAAAGGGTTAGCAGCGCATTTCACAGCCGTTGCAGATGCGATTTCTATTCCGCTAATCATTTATGATATTCCGGGGCGTTCGATTGTTAGGCTAGATGATGATGTGCTTGCAGAATTGGCGCAACACCCGCGTATCGCTGGCATTAAGGATGCAACTGCAGAATGTGCACGGCCAACCCATTTGCTGAATATTATCGGGGAAGATTTTTGCCAATTATCTGGTGAAGATGCAACGGTTCTGCCTTATTTGGCAGCAGGCGGGCATGGCTGTATTTCGGTCGTAAGTAATATAGCGCCTGCGCTATGCGCGCAATTACATGAGGCATGGGCAAAAGGCGATGCAGAAACAGCATTGCAGCTTCATCAAATGCTGATGCCGCTTCATCGTGCGTTATTTTGTGAAGCAAGCCCAGGGCCAGTGAAATATGCAGCATCCTTACTTGGTCTGTGTGAGCCTACAACACGTCTTCCGCTTGTTGAGATTGCGGATAGCTCGAAAGCACAAGTCAAAGATGCGCTTGCGTTTGCAAAGCTAATTTAGCCTGAGATTTATAAAAGCCCCAAAAGGGGAATAGGGATATACTATTATGGCAAGTGCAACAGGGCGTGTTGCCGAAAATAGAAGGGCTCGCTTTGATTATCAAATTGACGAGACCATCGAAGCAGGTTTAATTCTGCAAGGCAGTGAGGTGAAATCCTTACGCACTGGCCGTGCAAGCATTGCTGAAGCCTATGCAGGTGAAGATAAGGGCAGGTTGGTATTGATAAATGCGAACATTCCTATCTATCCTGCTTCACGCGATAATCACGAGCCTAAACGGTTTCGTGAGCTTCTTGTATCTCGCAAGCAGCGCGATAGGCTGTTGGGTCTGATAAAGCGTGATGGCGTTACTTTGGTGCCTATGGTCTTGTATTTTAACGAAAGAGGCCGCGCAAAAATCCAAATTGGCCTTGCAAAAGGGCGCAAGAAACAAGATAAGCGGCAAGTTCAAAAAGACCGTGATTGGTCACGTCAAAAAGCTAGGCTGTTACGTGGCGGCTAGAGCTATTTAAATGTTAGCAACAAGACTTTTAAGGCTGACAATGGCTGGCTAAGCTTGAAACAACTTTATCAAACATCTGTTGGGTTAAGCGGTTGGTTTGAATATTATAGCGTGAGCAATGATAAGAACTTACCAGCATAATGCCAGAGGGCAGGCGGTAGCTACTGCCATGCGAAAATGGATAATTTGATTTACGCAATTTAAAATGATGAAGTGTGGTATCATGCGCAATCCGCCCAAGCGTGAAAATCACTTTCAGCTTTTTCATCTTTAATAATTCTGTTGTCAAATAATTGCGGCAGGCCGCTATTTCAGACGCAACAGGCTTATTTTGCGGGGGCACACATCTCACCGCATTAGCAATCCGCACCTTATTAAGGGTCAGCCCATCCTGTGCATGACCGTCATATTGGCCATTGCAAAATCCGAATTTAGTTAAAGCCTGATACAGCACCTGTCCTGCAAAATCACCTGTAAAGGGTCGGCCTGTGGCGTTTGCACCTTTGAGACCCGGTGCTAGCCCTAGAATAAGAATTTCTGCATCAATCGGCCCAAAAGAGGGCACGGGAGCATTGTGCCAGTTTGGGTGTGCTTCTTTATGGCTGTCTATGAAGCTGGCTAGCCTGCTGCATTTTTTGCAGGTGCTCGGGGCAACAAAATCGAGCTGTGAGCTGTTTGACATTAAAATCTCTATCGTTACATTTCACTACACATATGGGGTTTGAGAAGAATTCGCCAGAGGCTAAATTCTTTTGATATCTTCCCAAATATCGGTAAGCTCAATAAATTCATCTGCTTTACGGCGCAACGCATCTGCGACCATATTCGGGTTTGTTTTGGTTGAAGATACTACCGACACGCGCACGCCCATGCCTTGAACTTCTTCAAGAAGCCTGCAAAAATCGCCATCACCTGAAAACAAATATGCTCTGTCAATATGGGGGGATAGTTTTAGCATATCCAAAGCAAGTTCCATATCCATATTGCCTTTGATACGTTTCTCACCCGTGCTTTGATTGACATATTCTTTGGTTTGTTTGCTCACGATCATATAGCCATTATAATCTAGAAAATCGACGAGACGCCTGAGATTATTTACCTCAGAACCTTCTGGTAAAGCAGTGTAATAATAGGGTCGAATAAGGGTGTTATCTCGTTTGAAATATTCTAAAAGTTTGATGTAATCCACATCCAAATCAAGCAGTTTGGTAGTGCCTTGAAAATTAGACCCATCAATGAATAACGCAATTCTTTCTTGCATAATATACTCCAAAAAATGTTTTATTTCTGTACAGTAATTTTGTTTTTAAATGTATTGTATTAAGTATTAGGTGCTATCTATTGCTATATATTATTTGTCCTTTAAAGATAGTAATGCATTATCATGGACAATGAAAAGTGGATATAGTGTATAGCTTCCTCGCTGATGTTAATTTTGTAGCTCAATAAAGGCTGATTTATGGCAAATCCAAAAGAAAATACTTTTCCCTTCCGGTCTGTATTTTTGGGAATTGGCGGCAATGTAATTGCCCCCGGATTTGATAGTGTGCACCAAACACTTGAAGCTGTAATCGCAGAAATGGAAAGCCCTCAAATCCAGATTTATCAGCAATCCTCTTGGTATCAAAGCACTGCAGTTCCAGTATCAGATCAGCCTGATTTTTTAAATGCTGTATTGCATCTTCATACTAGCCTTTCTGCTGAAAACTTGCTGGCATATCTGCTTTCAAAAGAGCTTGAATTTGGAAGGAAACGTTCTGTTCCAAATGCCGCACGGACTGTTGATTTAGACATTCTGAGTTTTGAGACGATGGTATGCAGTACCACCGCATTGGACTTGCCACACCCTAGAATGGAGGGGCGAAAATTTGTTATTTATCCATTGGCAGAAATTGCGCCTCAATGGGTACATCCAATTTTGAACAAGACAGCCTCTGAATTGGCATTACTTTTAAATGCAGCTGAATTTGATGACCAGCAATGCGTGCAGCTAGGTGGTGAATAGGGTACAAGAAAACGCCTATTTACGGAAATTTATTGCATTTCATCAATAAATTCACTACAATGCCGCCTTGCAGCTTATCGGGCTGTTTAATCTGGCAAAAAGATGGAGCTTCAAGATGGCACGTGTAACCGTTGAAGATTGTATTGATAAGATTTCCAACAGATTTGAGCTTGTGCTTACCGCAGCACAACGTGCCCGCGCCATTCAAAAAGGCGAATTGCTGACCATTGACAGAGATAACGATAAGAATCCTGTGGTTGCTTTGCGCGAAATCGCAGATGAAACCATTGATTTACACAAGGTACAAAATACACTTGTACGTTCTTTGCAACGCTATAGCGAAGTGCCAGAGGTTCAAGAACAGCCAGATGAAGCACAATTGGTTGCAGAAGAAGATTTATCAAACATGGTTGGTCTAGATAGTGACCAAGCATTTGATGATGTTGGCATGCAAGTTGGAACAGGTGATGAGCTCACCTCTACTGGCTATGAAGATGTTGACACAGCCAGCCTTGACGCTGAACGCTAATCAGGCAACACTAAAATAGCGAGTTACATACCCGAATAAACCTCCTTTTACTCATAAGGGGTGCTAGGTGTTGTTCATGCTATAATGTGGTTGCTAGATGCTTACTAAAGAAAAAAATAATATCGAAATTATTGCGCTGGAACTGTTGAATAAACAGTTTGGTTATCTTGTGGATAAGGCTAGCGTCTATCTTGATAGCACAAGCATGCAAAAGCTTACCGAAGCCTATCGTTTTGGACGGCTGGCACATAATGGGCAGTTGCGTAAATCTGGCGAGCCTTATTTTCTGCATCCTATTGCGGTGGCTGAATTGCTTGCTGATATGCAATTGGATGTCGAAACTTTAATTACTGCATTGCTACATGATACGGTTGAAGATTGTGATGTGACCTCAGATGATATCACCACTCATTTTGGCGTTAAAATTTCTGAACTGGTGAATGGCGTTACTAAATTAAGCCAGATTGAAATTCAGTCTTTTGATACAAAACAGGCTGAGAATTTCAGAAAATTCATGCTTGCGATTAGTCGCGATGTTCGTGTGTTAGTCGTTAAACTTGCAGATAGAACCCATAATATGCGCACGATTAGTGCACTTGCCCCTGAAAAGCAGCGGAAAATTGCTAAAGAAACAATGGATATCTTTGCGCCTTTGGCTGACCGTATGGGCATTTTCTATTATCAGCATGAGCTTGAGGATTTAAGTTTTTCTGTGCTTGAGCCTGAAATGCGTCAATCCATTATTACCGCATTGGATAATCTACCTGCAACGGAACGCGATGTTTTAGAAGATGTTGCCCAAGAGCTTCGGACGTTAGTTGGAGATGCTGGTATTGAATGTCAGGTAGAGTGGCGGCTTAAATCTCCCTATTCCATCTCTCAAAAGATGAAACGAAAAGCGCTATCTTTTGAGCAGCTTTCTGATGTGACAGCCTTTCGGATTATCACCCCAAATATTCCAGATTGTTATGCCGCAATGGGGGTCATCCATCAGCGCTATCCAACCATTATAGGTAAATTTAAAGACTATATGTCTGCCCCTAAAAAGAATGGCTATCAGTCAATTCACACAAGTGTTTTTGGCCCCTTTAATCAAAAGATTGAAATCCAAATTAGAACGGCAGAAATGCATGAGAAAGCTGAAAAGGGTGTCGCATCTCACTGGGCATATAAAAGCCTATCGACAGCTAAAAACACCGCGCCGCTCATAGAAGAAATTGCGCCTGCGCAACAAAGCGATGAAGCACAAAGCATTTCATGGATAAGAGAGCTTACCTCACTGCTAGAGCAAAATACAGGGCCTGTAGAATTTTTGGAAGATACTAAGCTTGAAATGTATCGCGACCAAATTTTCTGTTTCTCCCCTAAGGGGGAGTTATATAACCTGCCCAAAGGCGCAACGGCTCTTGATTTTGCCTATAGTGTGCATTCGGATTTGGGCGATCATTGTGATCATGTGGTGGTAAATGGCAGAAGACGTCAATTATCCACCATCTTAGAGAATGGTGATCAGGTGCGTATCGAAACCACGGATAAGGTTACGGTTAAAATTGAATGGGAAAGTTTTGTGGTAACCGGCAGAGCGCGCTCTCATATCAGACGTGTCTGCCGCGCCTTAAAACAGCAGCAATTTGCATCTTTGGGCAAGTCTGTGCTTTCAGATGAGTTTAGATATCGCGGGCTTGTGCTTGATGAAGAATTGCTGAAACTGTCGTTGCTGTCATTCAATCTTACCTCACTAGAACAGCTTTATGTTTTGGTTGGTGAGGGCAAGGAGCTTACTAAAGAGATGGTGCTGGATAAAATTCAGCCATCTGACAAAACTAAAGAAGCGTCCACTAAGAAAAAATCTATACCAAAGCCTGCTTTCGTGCTTGCAGATGAATATGCAGGTACATCTGTGCAATTAGCTAAATGTTGTCATCCGTTGCCAGGGGATAAAATTATCGGCATTTTGAACGCAGGGCTAGGTGTGATTGTGCACCGAAAAAGTTGTGAGACAGCATATAAATTTTCTGAGCGCCCTGAATTATGGGTGGAAGTGGTATGGCCGCGCACATCTGAGCAACGCTATTCTGGCAGAATTAGGGTTCTGCTGTTAGATGAACCAGGTACGCTTGCTGCAATGTGTAATGTGATTAGCCAGCATTCGGGAAATATATCTTTTATTCAGCTAGAAGAAAGAAATCTGAATTACTACACATTTATTCTAGATATCGAGGTTGTTCATCTTGACCAGTTGAACAAAATTGTGTCAGTACTCAGATCGCACAGGCTTATTGAGCATGTCGAACGCTATAGCTATTAACCCTGCGTTTTTTCTGCTTTATCAGGTATCTATATAGACATGTTTCGAAGACGAAAATCCTTATCGATCATTGAAAAAGTCAGAGCGTTTGTCTGGCCAAAAAAAGGGTTTTCTAGGGCAATAAATTATCTGGTGCAACGTATTCTGCGGATGCCTGGGTCAGCTTATTCGCTTGCGGCGGGTTTTGCGTGCGGGGCTGCTGTTTCTTTCACGCCATTTCTTGGGTTTCATTTTGTATTAGCCATTGTCCTTGCGCTTTTACTTCGCGGGAATATGTTAACCGCTCTTATTGGCACGGCAGTTGGAAATCCTTGGACCTTTCCACTCATCTTGGTCATGCTACATAGTATAGGTACATTTATGATGCCCTTTTTAGGGGTTGATGCGGCGAGTAGCTTTTCATTTGTGCAATCTGAGCAGTTCGGTATGTTTGCAGATTTGTTTTTACCCCTAGTTATTGGGGGCATGTTTGCATGTTTGCTAAGCTGGCCAGTGTTTTTTGGGTTAAGTTACTGGCTTATTGTGAGTTGGCGAAAACATCGCGCATTAAGGCGAGCGCGTAAAGAAATAGAAGCATAAGAGATATACAGATGGAATATATCAGATTAGGGGTAAATATTGACCATGTTGCAACCTTGCGGAATGCACGTGGCGGTGCCCACCCTGACCCCGTATCAGCCGCATTGCTTGCCCAAAAAGCAGGTGCAGATGGCATTACCGCACATTTAAGAGAAGACAGGCGACATATCAAAGATGATGATATTTTCGCCTTGAAGCAAGCTATTGAATTACCGCTAAATTTTGAAATGGCAGCCACTGAAGAAATGGTGGGTATCGCTGAACATTTAAAGCCTAATGCCGCATGTATTGTGCCAGAAAAAAGAGAAGAGCTGACAACAGAAGGCGGCTTATCCGTGGCAGGCCAAGAACAGCGCCTTGCACCCCTTATCGACAGATTAAAGCGGGCAGGGGTTAAAATTAGCTTATTTGTTGATCCAAATGAGGCAGAACTATCTGCTGCCGCATCATTAGGGGCTGATATTGTGGAGTTACATACCGGAAGCTATAGCCATATTGCCCAAGCTGAACAGCTTGAAGATGAAGTATTGCGCTTGCGTGCTGGGGCTGAAATCGCGGCTTCATTAGGGCTAGAGGTGCATGCAGGCCATGGGCTAAATTATGATAATGTTGGCGCGATAGCCGCTATCCCGCAGATTGTGGAGTTGAATATTGGACATTTCTTAATCGGTGCTGCTGTATTTACCGGCCTTGATGAGGCTATAAATTCGATGCGCGCATTGATGAATAAAGCAAGGCAGGCATAGCGAGATGATCATTGGGATTGGTCACGATTTATGCAATATAAACAGAATTTCAAAGATTTACGAAAAATTTGGTGATAAATTTATCGCGCGTATCTGCACTGCAAATGAAAGTACAGAATGTGCGGGGCGAGCGGATAAAGCTGCTTACCTTGCGAAAAGATTCGCTGCAAAAGAAGCTGTTTTCAAAGCCTTGCATCGCGGCGATCAGAAAAAAATGTCTTGGCATAATGCTGAAATATTGTCATCACAACATCCGCACGGTGCGCCATCCCTAAGCTTAAATGGGGGGTGTTTGCAGGCTGTACAAAGTTTGATGCCAAAGGGGCATCAAGCTGCATTCCATATTTCATTAAGTGATGATATACCCTTTGCATCTGCTTTTGTGGTTATTGAGGCAGAACAAAAGGTTTGAGTTTATTAAACGTTACATTATTGCAGATAAGCTGCACATTTTTTCGACGCTATCATTGGGAAAGCATTTATGTCAAAATCAGATGAAAATCAAAGCTCAGGATTTGTAGATACTGTAAAAACACTTCTTATTGCGGGGGTGATTGCAATCGGCTTTCGTTCTATCATTGCTGAGCCATTTAATATCCCTTCTGGCTCAATGATACCTACATTGCTGGTAGGGGATTATCTATTTGTGTCGAAATATAGCTATGGATATTCACGGTATTCTTTTCCCTTTGGGATTGTACCTATTGATGGCCGGTTGCTAGAAGATACGCCGCAACGCGGGGACGTAGCTGTTTTCCGTCTGCCATCAAATACTTCAGTAGATTATATCAAGCGGGTTGTTGGTCTGCCAGGGGACAAGGTTCAGGTAATTGACGGCATTCTGCATATTAACGGTGAGGCTGTAAGCAGGCGCCTTATTGGAAATGATGCTAGCAATTCTGGGCCGATAACAACCCTGTATCAAGAACGTTTTGCGGATGGTCATGAACATTTAATCCAAGAAGTGAATGACCGTCAGCTTTTTGATAACACCTCTGAATTTACTGTTCCTGAAGGGCATTACTTTATGATGGGGGATAATCGGGATAATTCGCGTGACAGCCGTTCATCATCGGTTGGTGTTGTGCCGCTAGAGAATTTTATTGGTAAAGCACAATTTATCTTTTTCAGCATTAGCGGTGATGCCCGTTTCTGGGAAGTTTGGAAATGGCCTAGTGCCATTCGTTTTTCGCGTATCGGGTCAGGTATCGAATGACAGATGCGGATGCATACACCACAAGCTTGAGGAGCCGGATTGCCAAAATCACTGGGCATGAATTCACCGATATGCAATGCCTGAAAAATGCCTTTAGGCATAAAAGTGTTACGGGTAAAAATAATTATGAGCGGCTTGAGTTTTTTGGTGACCGTGTGTTGGGGCTTGTTGTGAGTGCCACACTGTATCATCAGTTTCCGGACGCAGATCAGGGCGAGCTTACGGCACGATTTCATGCCCTTACCCATGAAGGCTATTTAGCGTCTATTGCAGATAGCTGTCAGCTCGCACAATTTATCGAATATCATGGCGCGGATGATATTCCCCTAAAACCATCTGTGCAAAGCGATATCGTAGAAAGCTTAATTGCGGCGTTATATCTAGATGGCGGGGTAGAGGCAGCACGTGCATTTATTCTATCGCATTGGACTTTTGATCAGGTGATGCCAAATAGTCTAGAGCAAAACCCAAAGTCAGCTTTGCAAGAATGGGCTGCCGCGCATAAACGCGGATTACCAGAATATAGGCTGGTTGAAAAATCAGGCTCAGAGCATCAGCCTGAATTCACCGTATCCGTGGGCTTAAAAGGCTTTGAGGATGTCTTTGCGCAAGGCACGAGCATTAAGTCAGCTGAACGAAAAGCAGCACGTCAATTGCTTGAACATATCCAAAAAAATAACTGAACAGAAGTGTGAGTAGAACCCTGAGCATCCTTCCTTCCAATACCGATACAAAAGCTGGTTTTGTTGCCCTTATCGGTGCATCAAATGCTGGTAAATCAACCTTGATGAATGCGATGGTTGGCCAGAAAATATCCATTGTTACGCCAAAAGTGCAAACCACCCGCTCCCGCGTTAGGGGGATTGCAATGGAAGGGAATTCGCAGATTGTGTTTGTGGATACACCTGGTATTTTTAGCCCTAAAAGACGCTTTGACAGAGCGATGGTGCAAGCCGCATGGCAAGGCACTGAGGGCACAGATATTGTACTTTTAGTGCATGATTGTGCCCGTGCCCACATTGATGAAGATACACATTTGATTGTCCAGCGGCTACAGCAGACAGGGGCAAAAGCTAGCCTTCTTCTGAATAAGATTGATCTTGTGAAACCAGAACAATTGCTAAAGCGCACTAAAGAGCTGAATGAGCTGTTTGCGTTTGAAAACACCTTTATGGTTTCTGCAGAAACAGGGGATGGGATTGCCCAGACAAAAACGTGGCTTGCTGAGCATATGCCCAAAGGACCGTTCTTATTTGACCCAGAAGATTTATCAGACTTGCCGCTTCGTCTGATGGCTGCTGAAATGATGCGGGAAAAATTATTTTTAAATCTGCATCAGGAACTCCCCTACCAGCTAACTGTTGAAACCGAAAATTGGCTTGAAAAAAATGACGGTAGTGTTGAGATCAAAATGACGATTTATGTTGTTAGAGACGGGCATAGAGGCATTATTTTAGGTAAAGGCGGGCAAACCCTAAAACGCATCGGCATTGCCGCACGACGCGAATTAGAAGAAGCGCTTGAGCGAAAAGTTCATCTGATCAGCTTTGTGAAAGTTCGCAAAGACTGGATGGATGATAAAGAGCGTTATGCAAGTTGGGATTTAGACTTTAATGCCTGAATGGACTGACAAAGCAATTGTGCTTTCAAGCCGTCCTTTTGGCGAGACTAATGCAGTTGTTTGCGTGCTTACAGCATCGCGTGGACGCTGTGCAGGGCTCGTTTATGCCGCGCAATCACGCGCAAAGAAAGGTGTTGTAGAGGTAGGTAATTTAGTTCAGGTAAGCTGGCGTGCTAGGTTAGATGAACAGTTGGGTGTTTTCGCGATTGAGATGGATAAATCCCCATCCTCCTTTGTGCTTGATTCTCCAATGCGTCTTAGTGCCATTGCGTCTGTATGTGCGCTGATTGACCAAACGCTTCCAGAACGTGTGCCGCATGATACGCTGTTTGATGCATTATGCGCCTTAACTGAGCTTATCAGTTTAAGTGATACAGATGATGGCTGGCTGCCATTTTACATTAGATGGGAAGCGTTATTACTAGCACAGCTTGGTTTTAGCCTTGATTTTGAGCGGTGCGCAGTAACAGGGGAGACAGAAAACTTAACCCTAGTGAGCCCCCGAACAGGGCGTGCGGTTACAGCTAAAGGGGCAGGAGAATTTGCAGCAAGAATGTTAGCCCTGCCGGCATTTTTATTGCCTGCAGAACATCAAGAAAAGATAGCTCAAAAGACTGGCCAAAATGTAAGCCAGAATATGGAAGCTTCATTGAAATCTGTTGCGGATGGGCTTTCGCTCACAGGGCATTTTCTGCAAACAAGGCTATTTTCACCAATCGATAAGCCGTTACCAGCAGCACGACTAAGATTGTCAGATATGGTAGCTAAATATTGTGAAACTACATAATATTGTGGTATCACCCTTTCCATATCGGGTGTTAATGACGGCAATTTCCAACTAGGGATAAGCGAATGGCTGACGAAGTTATTTTAGGTGAAAGCGAAAACAGGACAGCATTTGCAACAGCGTTATCAGAACGCTACCTCGCTTATGCTATGTCTACCATTACCTCACGTTCTTTACCTGATGTAAGGGATGGTCTGAAGCCTGTGCATCGCAGGCTTTTATTCGCCATGCGCCAACTAAAGCTTGACCCACAGCAAGGGTATAAGAAATCTGCGCGTGTGGTTGGTGATGTGATGGGTAAATTCCACCCGCACGGTGATAGCGCAATTTATGAAGCGATGGTGCGGTTAGCGCAATCTTTTGCAATGCGCTATCCGCTTGTCGATGGTCAGGGTAATTTTGGTAATATTGACGGTGATAATGCAGCGGCTATGCGTTATACCGAAGCTAGAATGACAGATATTGCTCAGCTATTGCTAGACGGTATTGATGAAGAGGCTGTTGATTTTCGCCCTACCTATGATGGCGAAACAGATGAGCCTATTTTATTGCCAGCTGGCCTGCCGAACTTATTGGCAAATGGTGCACAAGGCATTGCGGTTGGGATGGCCACTTCTATTCCGCCGCATAATTTGACCGAACTTTTAGATGCCTCCTTACATTTGATTAAACATCCTGCCGCAAGTGTGGATACCTTGATGCGTTTTGTGAAAGGCCCTGATTTTCCAACTGGCGGCGTTTTGGTTGAAACCGAAGATAATATCCGTCAAGCCTATGCAACGGGCAGAGGCGGGTTTAGGCTTCGCGCCAAATATGAGGTGGAGAGAGAAAAAGGGGGGCAGTGGCAGCTCATCATTACGGAAATTCCTTACCAAGTTCAAAAATCGAGATTAATCGAAAAAATGGCAGAAATGCTTCAGGATAAAAAACTGCCAATGCTTGCCGATATCCGGGACGAATCTGCCGAAGATGTGCGCATTGTGCTTGAGCCGAAATCACGTCGTCTTGACCCTGAGATTGTGATGGAGAGCTTATTTAAAATCACTGACCTGGAAAACCGTATCTCGCTTAATCTAAATGTGTTGGATTCTCACGGGAAACCAGGGGTGCTTTCGTTGCGTGAAGTGCTTAATGAATGGCTTGCACATCGCAGGGTGGTGCTTCAGCGCCGCTCTTCCTTCCGGCTTGGAAAGATTGAAAAGCGACTGGAAATCCTCGAAGGCTATTTAGTGGTCTTTTTAAACCTTGATGAAGTAATTGCGATTATCAGGGAAGAAGACCATCCAAAAGAAGAATTAATGAAGCGGTTTTACCTCACCGATGTTCAAGCAACGGCTATTTTGGATATGCGCTTGCGGTCTTTGCGTAGGCTAGAAGAAGATGGGTTGCGGTTAGAGCGAGACAACCTGCAAAATGAAAAGGCTGAATTGCAAGCCTTGCTTGGCAGTGAAGAAAAACAATGGCTGGCGATTGAAACAGAGATTAAAAAGCTAAAAACCCAAATCGCAAAAACAGATAAGCGAATGACGGTAACAGCGGATGCGCCTGAAATAGAAATCGATATTGATTCTATGCTGATCGAAAAAGAACAGATAACAGTTATTTGTTCTGATAAAGGCTGGGTTAGAGCGATGAAAGGCCATCTTGATCTGGATACGGAATTTAAATTTAAAGAAGGCGATAATGCAGGCTTTGTGCTGCATGCTGAAACCACTGATAAAATTCTGTTTTTGGCTGAAAATGGCCGCTTTTACACGCTAGCTGCAGATAAATTGCCGCGTGGTAGAGGTTTTGGTGAACCGCTAAACCTGATGCTTGATATCAATGCAGATACAGCGCTTGTCTGTATGCTAAAAGCATCAACTGGAAAGTTGTTGCTTGCCGCAAATACTGGCCATGGCATGATTGTGGATTGCGAAAATGTCATTGCACAAACCCGAAACGGTAAGCAGGTGCTGAATGTATCTGGTGATGCAAAAGCAATGTGCTGCATTTCTGTAAGTGGTGATCACGTGGCTGTGGTCGGGCAAAACCGCAAATTGCTTATTTTTAAGCTGGATGAACTGCCAGAATTAAATAAAGGAAAAGGGGTGATTTTGCAGCGCTATAAAGATGGCGGGCTTGCAGATATTAAAACCTTTGCTCTTGCAGATGGCTTAACCTGGCAGATGGGCGGCGGGCGCACCAGAACAGAGAATGATCTGACAACCTGGATTGGACGGCGCGGAAGTGTGGGTAAATTACCGCCAACAGGCTTTCCGCGTCCTGCACGTTTTACCTAATAGATAAGTATATTAACCCGCAGGTTTCCACTGCCCGTCGCTGAAAATCTGATAGGGGCGGTAATTTGTCTTATAAGACATTTTCGGGCTGTTTTTGATATAATATCCAAGATAGAGGTAGGGAAGATTTCGTGCTTTTGCCATTTCTATCAGATGCAAAATCATAAACACCCCTAACGACCTTTTTGGCAAATGCGGTGCGAAAAAACTATATACTGCACTAAGCCCATCACGCTGAAAATCAGTTAACATACAGCCTAGTAATTCATCATCTTCTATAGACCTGAATTCAAGTAAGCTTGTCGCTATCGGTGAATTAGTAATCATCGCGTTAAATTCTTCATAGCTCATACTGGCCATCTGACCATCTTCATGACGTGAGCTAAGATAATGCTGAAACAGCGCATATTGCTCTAACGTGGCCTCAGCGCTAGTCGATGATATGATAACATCTTGATTGGCTTTGATGATACGTTGCTGGGTTTTGCTTGGGCTAAAATCATCTACTACCACCCGGATAGGCTTGCAGGCATTGCATTGCGGGCAAGCTGGCCGGTACACCCAATTTTCAATGCGCCTAAAACCAGTTTCTGCCAGCCTGTCATGTAATTCAGCATGGGAGGAGATATCAGTGGCGATACGCTGTTCAACCTCCCCTGAGAGGTAGGAACAATTATGCCCACGTGTCAGGCTTAGCCGAAGCGGAAAAGAGAGGAATAAATGATTATTCTGTTCCATATTGTTACGAAATCACGCCCCGTTAAAACGCATTATTAAGCCAGTTATCCCCCACCCTAGCATTAAAACCCGCTGCATCCTATAACGAAAATATGGGATGCATTTCATACTAGAAAAATGGTCTTTAAGCTCAGCGGTTCAAGATTGTTGCAATCTGTGGTGCAAAATAGGTAAGAACGCCAGACGCACCACTTCGTTTAAAGCACATCATCGCTTCCATAATCGTTTTTTCTTCATCAAGCCAGCCATTTAAAATAGCGCCTTTTAGCATCGCATATTCCCCTGATACTTGATACGCAAAGCATGGGAATTGAAACTCATCTCGGCAACGCCTAATGATATCTAAGTAGGGCATGCCAGGCTTTACCATCACCATATCCGCACCTTCTGCGATATCTGCCTCAATCTCGCGCATCGCTTCATCTGAATTTGCGGGGTTAAGTTGATAGGTTTGTTTGCCCTCAGTGCCAAGCATTTTACCTGCACCAACAGCATCTCTGAAAGGGCCATAAAAGGCAGAGGCATATTTGGCAGCATAAGACATGATCAGCATGTTATGGTGCTCACATTCTTCTAACATGGAACGAATAGCACTTACCCGCCCATCCATCATATCTGATGGCGCAATAATACTGCATCCTGCATCGGCTAGTGTACGGGCTTGCTGAACAAGCATTTCAACTGTTTTATCATTGCTGACATAGCCTGCCTCATCAAGCACGCCATCATGGCCATGGCTGGTATAAGGGTCTAGCGCAACATCACAAATAAGGGCTAATGTGGGGCAGTGTTTGCGAATTGCCTGAACTGCTCTGCAGATCAGATTTGAGGGGTTCACAGCTTCCACACCATCAGCGGTTTTTAAGCTCTCATCTGTTTTTGGAAATAATGCGATGGCAGGTATGCCAAGTTCTGTAGCCTGTTTTGCAGCCTCAACAGCTAAATCAACGCTTAACCGGTTGACCCCTGGCATCGAGGGTATTTCTTCACGCTTATTTACCCCATCAATAACAAAGATAGGCCAAATCAAATCACCAGTGCTTAACTGGTTTTCAGAAACCATATCCCGAATGGCAGAGGTTTGGCGTAATCGTCTGAGTCGGGATTGAGGGTAGGGTGCTGTGGCCATGATATTTTCTCTGATGAAAATGATGTAATTCGCTTATTCACGCGATAATGTGGCATTCTGCTTCAATATAATCAAGCATCGCTTGGTATGAAAGCGATAAGGGTTAATGGTTTTTTATATAAATCTGCGGTTTAATGCCTTGAAGCACAAAATTTCTGATGAAATGAAATGCTGTTCTGATTATGCTAGCGCAACAGTTATTTTTTGCTCTGTAAAGGAATGCGTAGTATGCGTCTAAGCCAGTATTTTATGCCTGTCTTAAAGGAAAATCCAAAAGAAGCACAAATTGCTTCTCACCGTCTGATGTTACGTGCGGGAATGATACAGCAATCTAGTGCGGGAATTTATTCATGGCTCCCGCTTGGATTAAAAACATTGCGCAAGATTGAGCAGATTGTGCGCGAAGAACAAGACAGAGCAGGCGCTATTGAGATTAAAATGCCAACCATTCAACCTGCTGAGCTATGGCAAGAATCAGGGCGATATGATGATTACGGTTTGGAAATGCTGCGCATTAAAGACCGCCATGACAGAGATATGCTCTATGGCCCTACAAATGAAGAGCAAGTGACAGATATTTGCCGCAATCATATTAGAAGCTATAAATCCTTGCCGATTAACCTGTACCATATTCAGTGGAAATTCAGGGATGAGGTAAGGCCACGTTTCGGGGTGATGCGTGGGCGTGAATTTTTAATGAAAGATGCCTATTCGTTTGATGTCTCGCAAGACGCTGCTCGGATTGCATATAATAAGATGTTTGTATCCTATTTGAAAACCTTTGCACGGATGGGGCTAACAGCACTCCCAATGGAAGCGGATACTGGCCCTATTGGCGGGGATATGAGCCATGAGTTTATTATTCTGGCTGATACGGGGGAAAGCGGTGTGTTTTTCCATTCAGATTGGCTAAATACCGAGCTTGTCACAGATATCTCATACGACCAAGATTTGCAGCCTGTTGTGGATAAATTCACCTCCATATACGCTAAAACAGATGAAAAGCATGAAGATGCTAGCTGTGATGTGCCTGCGGATAAATTGCTTAATAAGCGCGGTATTGAAGTCGGGCATATCTTCTATTTTGGAACTAAATATTCAGAACCTTTGGGCGCGGTGGTAACAACTGCAGATGGCACAAGCCAGCCGCTACATATGGGCTCATATGGTATTGGTGTATCAAGGCTTGTTGGCGGCATAATTGAAGCTAGCCATGATGATAGGGGCATTATCTGGCCTGCTGCGGTTTCACCATTCGATGTGGGGGTTGTTAATCTGAAGGCGGGGCATGAAAAAACCGACCCTGTTTGTGAGCAACTTTACACACAATTGCAAAATGCAGGGCTTGATGTATTGCTCGATGATAGTTCTGAATCTTCTGGTGCAAAGCTTGCCTCGATGGACCTGATTGGCTTGCCATGGCAAGTCATTGCAGGGCCGCGTAATGTGGATAAGGGTGTGGTTGAAATTAAGAATAGACGAACTGGTGAGACAGCGGAATATTCCCCTGAAGAGGCAGTGAATTTCTTGATAAAAAACATAAAGGGCTAACATTTTAATGCATAATTTGCCAAGGGTCATTGAACATTGTTGTTTATAAAACCAGTAGAACAGATGCTTGCTTACCGCTATGTCCGCTCGCGCCGGTCGGAGGGGTTTATTTCTGTTATTGCGTGGTTTTCGTTACTTGGCATTACTTTGGGGGTGGCTACGCTTATCATTGTGATGTCTGTGATGAATGGCTTCAGAGCAGAGCTTATCAATAGAATTTTAGGGCTAAATGGTCATTTGGGCGTGTATAGCCAAACAGGGAATATCCCAGATTATAACAAGGTTGCGCTAGCAATTTCTGAATTGCCTGGGGTAATGGCAGCAACACCACAAATCGAAAGCCAAGTCATGGCTTCAACTCCCAGCCGCTCATACGGTGCAGTTGTAAGGGGCGTTGCATGGTCTGATTTAGCCGCAAGACAGCCTTTATGGAATAGTTTGAATGAGCAAGCCTTAGTATCTTTCCGGCAGGGAGATGGTGTTTTAATTGGAAAAACTATGGCATTCAGACTTGGCCTGAAGCCAGGGGATACGATTACACTTTTATCGGCAAAAGGGCGTGCTACTGCGGTGGGAACAATTCCGATTAGGCGCAGTTTTAAGGTTGGCGGTATTTTTAATGTTGGCATGCATGAATATGATACGAACTTTGTTTTCATGCCCTTGGCTGCCGCACAGAATTTTTTGAATTTTAATAAATCTGTTTCTGGTATCGAGGTGTATGCTGACGACCCGCTTAAAATTGCTGGGCTAACAAATTTGGTCAATGCAAGCTTGGGAAGTAATTACCGTATTTTTGACTGGCAGCAACGAAACGCAACCTTTATCAATGCGCTTCAGGTGGAACGGAATGTGATGTTTTTAATCCTGACCCTGATTATTATTGTTGCGGCATTTAACATTGTATCTTCTATGATTATGTTGGTCAGGTCAAAAAATGCAGATATTGCGGTGTTGCGTGCGATGGGAGCCAGCCCTGCAATGATTTTGCGTATTTTTATCATGACAGGCGCATCTATCGGGATTGTGGGGACGGCAGCAGGCACTGTTTTAGGGGTGGTGTTCTGTCTTAACATTGATACCATAAAAGGATGGATTGAGGCGCTTGCAAATGTCGAGCTTTTCTCACCTGAAATTTACTATCTAGCCAAATTGCCAGCTGTAATCGACCCTTCAGAAGTGTTGAGCGTTATTGCAATGGCTTTGGTGTTAAGCTTTGTGGCAAGTTTCTATCCTGCATTGAAAGCGTCTTATATTGCCCCAGCTGAGGTGTTGCGATATGAGTAATCATTATCCGCTTGTGTTGCATGATGTTAGCCGTCATTTCACGCAAGGTGAAAAGCGTATCCAAGTGTTAAACAGGGCAAATTTGCACCTCCTATCGGGGCAATTAACAGCGCTTGTGGGGCCGTCGGGGGCAGGCAAAACAACCTTGTTAAATATTGCTGGTTTGCTAGAAGCACCAGATGATGGACATGTGTTTGTCGCAGGTCAAAACACAGCTAAACTATCAGAGCGCAAGCGCACGCAACTGCGCAAAAAACATATTGGTTTAGTATTTCAATTTCATCGCTTGTTCATGGAATTTAATGCGCTGGAAAATGTTGTGATACCCCAAATGATTGGTGGGTTAAAACGAAGTGTTGCTGAAGAGCGAGCAGAGGCACTGCTAAGCATGGTCGGCTTGCAAGACAGGCTTTATCACCGGCCAGGTTTATTGTCAGGCGGCGAGCAGCAACGTGTTGCCATTGCCCGTGCTGTTGCAAATGCGCCTGATATTCTGCTTGCCGATGAGCCAACTGGAAATCTTGACCCTGAAACTGCAGAATCTGTTTTCACAGCGCTTGAGAAAATCATTAAAGGTACGCAAACAGCTGCCTTAATTGTGACTCATAATTTGGGGCTTGCAAGCAGAATGGACAGGCAACTTCGGATCACCCAAGGCGGAATATCAGAGGTTCAGTAATGGATGATATAGCCGTCTCAGCACCGCCGCCACAGGAACAAAATGCGCATGCTTCCTTCGTTCATTTGCGTGTGCATTCTGCTTATTCGCTTTCAGAAAGCACATTGCACATCAAGCAACTAGCGCGGCTTGCTAAAGAAATGGCCATGCCTGCATTAGCGATAACAGATAGCTTTAATATGTTTGGCGCATTTGAATTTTCCAAACAAATGGCTGGGGAGGGGGTAAAGCCGCTGATCGGGGTGTCGGTAAGTTTAAAAGACAATCAGGGATGCGGAAATATTGTTCTACTTGCCCAAAATGAGGCTGGTTATATCTGCTTATCTGAGCTTGTGTCAGAGGCTTTATTAACGCATGACCCGATGTCTGCACCTGAATTGAATTGCGATAGGTTAGCGCAAAATACCGACGGGCTGATTGTGCTTACAGGGGGGTATTTTGATGGCTTCTTGGGTAAGCCTGCGGCTGAAAACAACCTTGGATTGGTTGAACAACGCCTAGCATTCCTCACTACCGCATTTGCAGATAGGGTATATATTGAATTACAGCGTCACGGCAGAAAATTTGAGCCTGCAGCTGAAAATATCTTGCTTGAAATGGCAGATAAACATGGTGTGATGCTGGTAGCAACAAATGACTGTCATTTTGATGATGATAAGAAATTTGTCTCGCAAAAAGTACTGTCTTGTATTGCAGCATCCGAGCGGCTTGCCAGCATGTCTGAGCGCGCTGTAACTGCCCATCATTATTTTAAATCAGCGGATGAGATGGAAAGATTATTCGCGGATATCCCAGAGGCTATTCAGAATTCTTTGCTCATTGCAAAACGCTGTAGCTTTATGGTGAAAGAGCGTGATCCGATACTTCCCTCAGCTGCCGCTGATGGCGATGAAAGCCAAATGCTTCGGCGCCTTGCACAAGACGGGCTTGAAAAGCGCTTTGCTTTATTAGCAACCCAACCTTACCCTTATTTTGATAATTCGCCAGAACAACGAAAGCCTTATGAAGATAGGCTGAAGATTGAGCTAGAAATTATTATTAATATGGGATTTTCAGGATATTTCTTAATCGTTTCTGACTTCATTCAATGGTCGAAAGAAAAGCATATTCCTGTAGGGCCTGGCAGAGGGTCTGGAGCAGGCTCGTTGGTGGCATGGGCACTGTTGATCACAGATTTAGATCCGTTGCGTTGGGGATTGCTATTTGAGCGGTTTTTGAATCCTGAACGTGTCTCAATGCCCGATTTTGATATCGATTTCTGTCAGGAAAGACGCGAAGAAGTTATCCGCTATGTGCAAGAAAAATATGGTCACGATAAGGTTGCACAAATCATTACTTTTGGAACCTTGCAAGCGCGGGCGGCATTACGCGATGTGGGGCGTGTGCTTGATATGCCATATCCGCAAGTGGATAGAATTGCTAAGCTTGTACCCAGCAATCCAGCAAAACCTGTCACCATCTCAGAAGCATTGAAGAGTGAAGAGCCGTTAAGACTGCTTTATGAAGAGGATGAGCAGGTGGCTCATCTCATTGATACAGCCACCCAGCTTGAAGGGCTTTACCGTCATGCATCAACCCATGCTGCAGGGCTTGTGATTGGCGATAGGTCACTCCCTGAATTAGTTCCCCTATATCGTGACCCGCGTTCTGATATGCCGGTGACCCAATTCAACATGAAATCTGTTGAAAAAGTAGGGTTGGTCAAATTTGACTTTTTGGGACTAAAAACACTCACTGTCATTCAGCGTGCTATTGAGCTTCTAAAGCGCCGTGATATTGATGTGGATATTGAGAATATACCGCTTGATGATCCGAAAACATTTGAGCTTCTGACGAATGGCGACACGGTGGGGGTGTTCCAGCTTGAATCAAGCGGGATGCGCGATGTGCTGAAAGGGCTAAAGCCTGACCGTTTTGAAGATATTATTGCGGTGGTTGCTTTATATCGCCCTGGACCAATGGAAAATATCCCGCTTTATATCAGCCGGAAACATGGTCATGAGCAGGTGAATTATATGCACCCGTTGCTTGAGCCTATTTTGGATGAAACCTATGGGATTATGATCTATCAAGAACAGGTACAACAGGCGGCGCGCGCCTTGGCTGGATATACCCTTGGCGGTGCGGATATTTTGCGCCGCGCTATGGGTAAAAAAATCAAGGAAGAGATGGATCAGCAACGTGAAATTTTTATTTCTGGTTCTGCTGATAATGATATCTCACAACAGCTTGCATCTGATATTTTTGATCAAATCGCTTCCTTTGCAGGCTATGGCTTTAATAAATCACATGCTGCGGCTTATGCGCTTGTTAGCTATCAGACAGCGTGGCTGAAAGCAAATTATCCAGTTGAATTTTTAGCCGCCTCAATGGCACTGGATGCGAACAATACTGATAAGCTTGGTGTTTTCAGGCAAGATTGTCTGTTTCTTGATATTGATGTGCTGCCGCCTGATGTGAATGCATCAGAAGCCTCTTTCATCACTGAAATGCATAAAGGCAAACCGGCTATCAGATATGCTTTGGGGGCTGTGAAGGGGGTTGGTGCAGAGGCGATGAACACGCTTGTCTCAGAGCGAATTGAAAATGGTGTTTTTTCTTCATTAGATGATTTCACCCTTCGTCTACCACAAGATGCAGGTAATAAAAAACAGCTTGAAAATCTTGCAAAAGCAGGTGCTTTCGATGCTTTGCATTATAACCGCAAACAGGTGTTTGAAGTGGTTGAGCAAATCTTATCTATTGCGGATTTTAACCGTAAGCAAAGCCAATCCAATCAAGTTAGTCTGTTTGGTGCAGAAACAGGGGCAGAGGCGGA
Source organism: Puniceispirillaceae bacterium (SeqCode) (assembly GCA_965660095.1). GTDB lineage: Bacteria > Pseudomonadota > Alphaproteobacteria > Puniceispirillales > Puniceispirillaceae > WTJO01. The sequence continues at coordinate 46,302 of CBFHYP010000006.1, read as the reverse complement.
AATATCCATTCGCTTCAGTAAAGGGCCTGATTATTCCTCATCTGATAAGTTAGATAAAGAGCATGAGGCATTAGGGCTCTATCTTTCTGCGCATCCGCTAGATAGTTATGCGCAGCAATTAGCAAAATTGGATGTTGTGAATTCTAGCGCGCTAGAAGATGTTCTTGCCGGCACCGAGCAAAAGCGCGTGAAGCTAGCTGGGCAACGCACAAGTTTCAGTGAAAATGTGTCTGCTAGGGGTAACCGTTACGCATTTGCAGGCTTTACAGATAGAACAGGCAGTTTTGAAGTAACGTTATTCTCAGACGTGCTTGCCCAGTCCAAAGAATTGCTTCAGCGTGAGGTACCTGTTTTAGTATCTGCAGATGCACGAATTGAAAATGGCACGGTAAGGCTGCTTGCCCAACGCATTGAATCGCTTGATGATGCAATTGCACGTCAGCAAACAGGCATCGGTATTTGGCTTTCCGATGCAGCATGTTTAGCGGAGATTAAACAAGCATTGGCAGACGATGGTGCAGGTACTGCACCGGTGAAATTTTTCATCTCCGCAGCAATTGGTGAGGTTGAATTAACCCTTGGATATCGGTTTAAATTGTCCGGAACATTGCGTCAGCAGCTTAAAAACATCGCTGGAATCCGTAAATTTGAGGAAATCTAGTCAAAATATTCAACTGTTCACTTGATCTTTTCCCAAATTTAGCATAGAAAACGCCCCAAGTTCACACACAGATGGTTGAGTGATGTTGGCAAATTCCTACATCACCTCTCCGGTGAAAGCGAAAGCTTTTGTTAAATCCATCTGTGGAGGGTTAACCGGGAAACAGGAGCATTTATGGCTATTCCATCTTTTACTATGCGTCAGCTTCTTGAAGCTGGTGTTCATTTTGGTCACCACACACGTCGTTGGAATCCGCGCATGGAGCCATTTATTTTTGGCCAGCGCAACAACATCCACATCCTTGATTTGCAACAAACAGTCCCAATGCTTGGCCGTGCGCTTGAAGCAATGCGCGAGACAGTATCTAAGGGTGGACGCGTTCTTTTTGTTGGCACAAAGCGTGTTGCAGCAGATAAAATTGCTGAAACAGCCTTGGCATGTGGCCAGTATTATGTAAATCACCGCTGGCTTGGTGGTATGCTTACCAACTGGGCAACAGTGTCACAATCTATCCGTAGATTAAGAGACTTAGAAGCACGTCTTGAAAGTGATGAAGTTCATGCACTTGGCAAGAAAGAAATCCTTCAGCTTAACCGCGAAAAAGACAAGCTTGAGCTTACGCTTGGCGGTATTAAAGAAATGGGCGGCGTGCCAGATATGCTGTTCATTTTGGACACCAACAAAGAAGATATTGCTGTTATGGAAGCTAACAAGCTTGGTATTCCTGTAATTGCAGTGGTTGATTCAAACGCAAGCCCAGATGGTGTTGATTTCCCAATTCCAGGCAATGACGATGCGATGCGTGCAATCAGCCTATATTGTGAATTGGCAAAAGGCGCTATTCTTGATGGTCTTCAGGCAGAATTAATGGCATCAGGTGGTGATGTTGGTGCTGCTGAGGTTGCACCTGCAGAACCTGTTGTTGCAGAAGAAGCTGCTGAACAAGCACCTAGCGCTGAAGCTGTAGCAGAGGCACCAGCTGAAGAAGCAACACAGGCTGAAGCTTAAATTTTTCTGGCTGCATGAAATTTGCCACGACTTGTTCGGGAAAACGAATAATACTGTCATATTTTCCTGATAGTGTTTGTTTTCCTGAAAAATTATCGGATGCATAATGGATGCATCTTGGCCTTAACATATGAAAATTTGAGGATAAGAGTATGAGTGTAACTGCCGCACAGGTAAAGGAACTCCGCGAGAAATCAGGCGCAGGCATGATGGATTGCAAAAAAGCGCTAAACGAAACCAATGGTGATATGGATGCAGCTGTAGATTGGCTACGCACCAAAGGTCTAGCAGCAGCTGCTAAGAAATCAGGACGCGTTGCATCAGAAGGACTTGTTGCTGTTGCAGTAGACGGTCCAACAGGTGCTTTGGTTGAGCTTAATTCAGAAACAGATTTCGTTTCTCGTAATGAAGAATTCCAGCAATTTGTTGCAACATTGGCGCAGCTTGCGCTAGGTGCAAACGATATTGATGATCTAAATGCAAAAGATTACCCTGACACAGGTCGTACTGTTGCAGAAGAGCTAACCCATAAAATCGCTACAATTGGCGAGAATATGACTCTTCGCCGGATGGAAAAGCTATCTGTAGATGAAGGGTGTGTGGTGCCATATATCCATAATGCTGTTGCTGATGGCATGGGACGTATTGGGGTGCTTGTTGCCATTTCATCATCTGCGTCAGCAGATGCGCTTCAGTCGCTAGGTAAGCAAGTTGCAATGCATATTGCTGCAACATCTCCTGCAAGCCTTTCTGTAGATGATTTGGACCCAGAATTGGTTGCACGTGAGCGTGATGTGCTTATCGAGCAAGCAAAAGAATCTGGTAAGCCGCAGGAAATCGCCGAAAAAATGGTAGAAGGCAGAATGCGTAAATATTACGAAGAAGTTGTTCTTCTTGAACAAACATTCGTTATTGATGGCGAAAGCAAAGTAAGTGCAGTTGTTGAAAAAGCAGCAAAAGATGCAGGAACTGATGTTTCTCTATCTTCTTATGCACAATTTGTGCTTGGCGCTGGCATCGAAAAAGAAGAAACAGACTTCGCAGCTGAAGTTGCTGCTCAATTAGGCGGTTAATTTACCCCCTGACGTTTAGTGGGTTTAAGCTTATTGAAATCACCATCCCTTATGGCTTATGCTGTAGGGGATTTTTTTCGAAAAAAAAATTCTAAATGGTTGTGGTTTTAAGTATTTTTTAATGTTAAACCAATCCATTTTAGGGCAGTATAGCACAATCATTTTGGTAAGAGGCTGGTTGCCATGACCCCATATAAATACAAACGTGTTCTTCTTAAAATTTCAGGTGAATCCCTTATGGGCAATCAGTCCTACGGTATTGATGCTGAAATGGTTGCAAAAGTCGCTGGTGAGGTGAAGGCAGTCGCAGAACAAGGGATTGAGGTTTGTCTTGTTATTGGCGGCGGTAATATCTTCCGAGGTGTTTCTGGCGCAGCGGCTGGAATGGAACGTGCCACTGGTGATTATATGGGTATGCTGGCCACCGTGATGAATGCCCTTGCTATGCAAAATGCGCTTGAAACACTTGATGCGCCTGTGCGTGTGATGTCAGCCTTGCCAATTAGTGCGGTTTGTGAGCCCTATATCAGGCGCAGGGCAATGCGCCATATGGAAAAAGGCAGAATTGTGATTTTTGCTGCTGGCACTGGAAATCCCTTTTTCACCACAGATACCGCTGCCGCCTTGCGTGCATCTGAGATGAATTGTAATGCCCTATTAAAAGGCACACGGGTGGATGGGGTGTATGATTCAGACCCTGAAAAAAATCCGAATGCAACGCGTTTTGACAGTCTTGGATATATGGATGTATTATCAAAAGATTTGAAAGTAATGGATGCGTCTGCTATTTCACTTGCCAGAGAGAATGATATTCCGATTTTAGTGTTCTCAATAGAACAGGCTGGGGGGCTTGCGCAAGTTCTTAAGCATCAGGGTAGGTTTACCATTGTAGAGCAAAAATAAGTCTTTTAGAAAACCGCCTCAAAAAAAGTGGATTAAAAGAAGAAAGAGAAAGAAAAATGTCTGATTTTGACCTCGATGATGTTAGCCGTAGAATGGACGCATCTGTATCCAATTTAACAGCAGAGCTTTCAGGATTGCGTGCAGGGCGGGCATCAACAGCGATGTTAGAGCCTGTGGTGGTTGATGCATATGGCTCAAAAATGCCCCTCAATCAGGTGAGTAATATTTCAGCGCCTGAGCCTAGGTTATTAACTGTGACGGTGTGGGATGCAGGGCTTGCAAGTGCTGTCGAAAAAGCGATTAGAGATTCAGATTTAGGGCTAAATCCTCAAGCTGAAGGTACAGTTATCAGAATTCCAGTGCCTGAACTTTCAGAAGATAGACGTAAAGACATGGTTAAGGTGGCAGGTAAATATGCTGAGGCTGGCCGTGTTGCTGTGCGTAACATCCGCCGTGATGCCATTGAGAATGTGCGTAAATCAGAAAAAGAAGGCGGCATGTCAGAAGATGAACGTCATGGTCTAGAAGGGCAAATCCAAAAACAAACGGATAAGTTTATTGCCCGTATTGACGAGATGCTTACCCAAAAAGAAAAAGACATTATGAGCGTATAGCCCTTTCACAAGGGAGTTGTTGGTATAAAATTCAGGTAATTTAAAGGCGATATTTAGGTAAAATAATGGGACCAAATCATCTTGCAATTATTATGGATGGAAACCGGCGTTGGGCTAGGCGTAATGCTTTTGACATTGCTATCGGGCATGATAAAGGCGCAGAAAACCTTAAAAATATTGGAAAAATCGTATCTGATAAGGGGGTTGAGCATCTAACTGTTTTTGCATTTTCATCTGAAAATTGGAAACGTAATAAGCGTGAGGTAGACAGCCTTCTTGCGTTGATGAAACGGTTCTTAAGACAAGAAATTGATGCGTTAAGTGCTGAAAATATCAAAGTTCAAATCATTGGTGATGCAACTGCGTTTGAGCCTGAAATCCAAGCACTGTTTAAAAAGGTGGTAGAGCAAACTTCAAAAAATACTGGTTTGAAGTTGAATATCGCGATTAATTATGGCGGCAGGCAGGATATTGCGCATGCGGTTGTTAAATTGGCTGAACAGTTATCACGCGGGCTTACGATTACGCCTGAAAAGGCTGAATGGGCAGTGAAATCCCATTTAATGACCCAGAATTTGCCAGATATTGACCTGTTAATTAGAACAGGTGGTGAGAAAAGGATATCCAATTTCTTACTTTGGGAAGCGAGCTATGCTGAACTGTATTTCTCTGATGTATTATGGCCAGATTTTAGTGCGCAGGATTTAGAGGCGGCGTTTGATGAATTTGCATCTCGTAATCGGCGTTTTGGCGGGGATACAGTCCTTCGTACAGTAGGTTAATATGGCTCTTCAGACTGCGTCGGACTTGCAAAAACGCCTGATTGGAACCGTGTTATTTCTGCCAATTATCGGCGCGATTATTGCAGGTGGGTCTTTTGCTTTATGTGCCTTGGCACTTGTTGCATTTTGGATTTCTGCTGAATTTGCAGTTCTGATGCGTCAAACAGCCCAAATTGTTAAATTCAAAAAAGTAGCGGTTATAGTCCTTTCCTTGAGTGTATTCTCATCTTGGGGTCTTGGCTATTTAAGTGGTTCAGGCGTGATAACATTTCTGCAGCTACTCGGATTTTTTGCGATAATTTTGGCAATAATCATTGTCCTGCTAGGCAGGGTTTTGTTCTTCCCTATGATATTAATAGGGTGTTTATTTGCACTTGGTGTTGTTGGACAGGCAGAGTTTGGTGTTGAAGCACTTATCCTGCTTGGCTGTATTATCACCGCAAGCGATGTGTGCGCCTATATGAGCGGCAGGTTTTTTGGAGGACCCAAGCTTGCGCCTGCCATTAGTCCATCAAAAACATGGTCAGGCAGTATTGGCGGTATTGTGGGCGCTTATGTTGCTGCATTTCTAGCCCTGTATCTTTTAGCATCAAAGCTAGTATTTTTGCCTTCTGGGGGTTTTTTGTGGGCAGGGGTATTTGTGATGGCAGTATTAGGGCAGATGGGCGATTTATACGAATCTTGGTTTAAACGGCAGCTTAATATCAAAGATAGCAGTAATCTTATCCCAGGGCATGGTGGTGTGCTAGATAGGTTTGATGGGTATTTATTCGCGCTACCTGTGCTCGCTATGTTTCTTGCTATTCAGTAATGTTTAGTTATGTTCACCACTGCTTTATAAGACGTTGTTCAGCCACTTAGGTATAAAATGGATAATCAGCATAAAACGTTAACGATATTTGGGGCTACTGGTTCAGTGGGCAGTAATACCCTTGATCTGGTGCGGAAAAATCCAGATAAGTTCAAAGTTTATGGCCTGACAGCACATCAAAATATTGAAGGGCTTTTAGCGTTAGTTGACGAATTTAAGCCTGAAATTGTGGCGATCAGTGATGCGCGCTTTTATGCACAATTATCCCATGCGCTTGCAGGAAGGGATGTTGAAATTCTGTGCGGTACTGACGGGTTGGAAGAGCTTGCCACACAAAAGGTTGATATAGTGGTAGCCGCGATTGTTGGGCTAGCAGGGTTGAAATCGGTTGCGGCTGCGGTTCATGCGGGTCAAAAAATAGCATTAGCAAATAAAGAAGCACTTGTTGCTGCAGGGCATCTGATTATGCCTTATGTGAAGCAATCAGAAGCTGAAATTATTCCAATAGATTCTGAACATAATGCAATATTTCAATGCCTTATAGGTGAGGATCGGGGGGATGTATCTAAAATTACCCTTACCGCCTCAGGTGGGCCGTTTCGTGATTACACACAGGTAGAATTAAATCAGGTCACTGTTTCAGATGCGTTGAAACACCCTAATTGGGAAATGGGCGCAAAGATTAGTATTGATAGCGCAACAATGATGAATAAAGGGCTTGAACTAATTGAGGCATATTGGCTGTTTGATGTAAAGCCTAGCCAGTTAGAGGCTGTTATTCACCCACAATCCTTAATTCATGGGTTAGTGTCTTTTTGTGATGGGAGTTGGCTAGCACATATGGGCGTTGCAGATATGCGGGTTCCCATTTCCTATGCGCTTGGCTATCCTGAAAGGCTGGCATGGGAAGCACAAGAACTTGATTTAATTGAAATAGGCAGAATGGATTTCAGGTCAATTGATATAAGATTGTTTCCGTGTTTTGGACTAGCACATGCGGTAATTGGCACAAATCCTGCGGATGCGGTAGTGTTAAACACATCAAACGAGGTTGCCGTTAAACAATTCCTTGAAGGAAAGCTGCATTTTACAGAAATTTCTAAGCGTATTGAGCACATGTTATCACAGGATTTCGGCAACTGGGGTGTATCCAGCATAGATGAGATTATTGCGTTAGATATCGAAATACAGGATAGGTTAAGCACAGCCTAAAGGAGTTAAATATGCCATTTACTGGTGTAGTCGAAAACATCATCGCTTTTTTAGCTGTTTTGATGCCAGTCGTGTTTTTCCATGAATTAGGACATTATTGGGTTGCCCGAAAATCAGGCGTCATTGTTGATGTCTTTTCAATTGGTTTCGGACCTGTGTTAGCGAAATGGACAGATAAGTCAGGCACACAATGGCAAATTGCAGCTATTCCGCTTGGGGGCTATGTGAAAATGCGCGGTGATATGAACGCTGCTAGTCAAGCTGTATCAGGTGCAACGGAATGGGATGGCAGTTTTGCCGGTGCATCTGTTTATCGGCGTTTTGCGATTGTTTCTGCTGGCCCTATCGCAAACTTCCTGCTTGCTATTGTGCTTTTTGCAGGGGTCTATATGAGCTTTGGCAAAGCGTTTATTCCTGCAGAAATTGGCGAAGTAACACCAGATAGTGCGGCCGAGCAAGCAGGGCTTGTAAGGGGTGATATTATCCTTTCGATAGAAGGTACGCAGATAAGTGATTTTTCTGATATGCGTGCTATCGTCATGCAAAATGCAGATAAACCCCTAACGTTAGATTTTGAGCGTCAAGATCAGATTAAAACCATCACCATTACCCCAAAGCCACTTTATGTTGAGCAGCTTGATACCACCATAGGGGTTTTGGGCGTCAAATCATCTGGCGGGGAATTGAAAAACCTTGGTCTTACAGAATCGATTTATTATGGCACAGTAGATGTTGCAAAGACTACTGGGGCGATGGTGTCTGGGATTTTTCAACTGATCACTGGAAATGCTTCGATGAATGATTTAGGCGGACCTGTGCGTATTGCTGAATTTTCTGGGGATGCAGCACGCAATGGCTTGTTCAGCTTTATTATGTTCACAGCATTAATCTCTATCAATCTTGGGTTGGTGAATTTGTTGCCTATCCCTGCATTAGATGGTGGGCATTTGGTGATGTTTTCAATAGAAGCTGTAATGGGAAAGCCACTGCCAGAAGTGGTTCAAAACTTGCTTTTAAGAGGTGGGGTAGCATTTTTATTGTCGCTAATGATCTTTGTGACAATTTTTGATGTGATACGCTAGCCAAGATGGTATGTTATGCCTGCAACGGCGCTATTTGTTGCGGTATGTAGTTGGGAGAGATGAAATGAATGCTTCGTTAAGGCTCATGCAGCTTGGTTTAGTTGCCTGTGTGTTGGTATTTGGGTCTATGAAGTGGGCTCAAGCCCAAGAAAACTTCACAATTTCTGATATTGTTGTTGAGGGAAATCAACGTGTGTCCTCTGAAACTGTTTTTGCCTATCTTCCGGTGCTTGTGGGTGATGAGGTAAATGAAAGCCGTTTTTCTCAACTCATTAAAACCTTATATAATACCCAACTTTTTGAGGATGTTGCGATAGAGCGTGAAGGCAATAACATCAAAATTACCGTTGTTGAAAACCCGATTATTAACCGTGTAAATATTGAAGGAAATGATGCGCTTTCAGATGAACGTTTGATGGAAGAGCTTAATATTCAGCCTCGCCGTGTGTTCACCCAAAAAGTAGCTTTGGATGCGACCGAAAAACTGCTTAAAATTTACGAATTATCCGGACGTTTTGCCGCTAGCGTTGAGCCAAAAATAATTAGGCTTGAAAATAATCGCGTAAATTTAGTGTTTGAGGTTGATGAAGGCCCGCTTGTTAAGATTGAGAGCATTCGATTTATTGGAAATGATAATTTTTCAGCCTTTAACCTTAAACAGGTTATCTCAAGCAGAGAGGTTAGATGGTGGGCATTTTTATCTTCTGCAGATAAATATGATGAAGGCAGATTAAATTACGATATCCGGTTGCTGCGTCAATTCTATCTCTCTCGCGGATATGCAGATGTAGAAGTTAGCCGCGTTCAGGGCGGATTGTTGCCGGATAGAACAGGGTTTGCGATTACTTTCGAAATTAAAGAAGGTATTCGCTATAAATTACAAGATGTCAGCTTTGTGTCTGAAATCGAAGATGCTGATGTTGCCTCCTTACGTTCTGAGATACCGCTTGAAAAAGGCGATTGGTATGATGTTCGCTTCGTTGAGCAGGGGCTTGTGAATATTACCAATGCCCTTGGAAACCAGGGCTATAGCTTTGTTAATATTACGCCTGAGATTGAAACGATTGAAGAAGAAGCTATTCTGAATTTGACCATTAATATTGGTGCAGCTCAGAAAAACTACATCGAACGTATTGAGGTTGTGAATAACACCCGTACACTGGACCGTGTGGTACGGCGTGAGTTTGAGCTTGTTGAGGGTGATGCGTACAACCAGCTAAAACTAGATAGAACACTTCGGAATATCCGCAATTTGGGCTATTTCCGCAACGTTGAAATGCAGACAGAACAAGGCACGTCAGCCGACCAAACCATCGTGCGGGTTGATGTGGAAGAACAGCCTACTGGTGATTTGTCTATTGGTGCGGGTTATTCATCCTTGGATAAAACAACATTTTCATTTGGTATTAATGAGAAAAACTTCCTTGGTACAGGTAGAACTTTAAATCTTTCAACATCATTTTCAGATACCAATGCTAATTATAGCCTTGGGTTAACAGAGCCGTATTTTCTTAATCGTGATTTAAGAGGAACTGCTGAGTTATTTTCGGTTCAATCAAAATCAAATTCGTTTGAAACAACCTCAAAGGGTCTTGGTCTTGGTGTTGGTTTTGATGCTGCTAATGATGTGTACCATAATATTAAGTACCAATATGCAAGCACTACTTCTACCCAGAAAAATACCACTTCTAGCTCTATTACGGGTGAGGAAAATAAGACCTTAAGAGGTTCATCTGTTACCTATACCCTTGGCAGAAGCACTTTAAATAATAGGTTTGACCCTACAGAGGGCACGCTTACTGAAATTACAGAAACCTATTCTGGGCTTGGTGGTAATGTGGATTTTCTTAAATCTGTTGTCTCGCTTGGGTATTATAAACCATTTATGTTTAACCGCGTGGTGTTTGGCTTGAGAAGCCGGCTGGGGAACGTAAATGGTCTTGGGGATAAGGTTACGCAATCTAACCGCTTCTTCATGGGTGGTCGTCAGGTGCGTGGTTTTGCGGGTGGCGGCATTGGACCAAGAGATGAGACCACGCTAGAGCCTGTTGGCGGCAATAATATGTATTCTGGTGCTGCTGAACTTGTCTCATCATTAGGGTTCAGCCAGGATTTAGGGCTTCGCTGGACAGTCTTTTCTGACTTTGGCTCTACATGGGACACAGATTATAAGACAGGTGTATTAGGTGCAAATGATAATGATATGCGCCAGTCTGTTGGTTTTGGGTTACTATGGGATACTGGCATTGGGCCTTTAAGTTTTTATTGGGCAGACGCGGTTAGCAAAACATCCTATGATAAAGTAAAACGTTTCCAATTTAATATTGGTACCCGTTTCTAACGTAATGAGAGGAATTTGATACATTGCATTCTATGTCGTGGGTATCTAAAGCCTATCTTAAACCTGTGCAATTTGCACTTATCTCAATAATTTTTGCAACTCTATCCTCTGTGGTAGAGGCGCAGAGCACATCTTCTGATGCTGAAGATCTGAGTTTTGTAGCAGAAAAAATTGCCATCATTGATATCGGGAACGTGCTGAGACAATCGGATGCTGTCTCAAAGGTAAGAGTGCTATTAGATACGAAGCGCAAAGAAATTCAGCAAGATTTTGCTACCAAAGAAAGAGAATTGTTTGACAGGGAAAAATCCCTAAAATCGCAAAAATCTATTTTATCTGATGACGCATACCGAAATCAGGTGGCCATATTTCAGGCAGATGTTGCAGATGTGCAGAAACAAATACAAGCGACACGGCAATCATTGGATAACGCCTTTCGTGATATGCAGGATCAAATCAGGCAAATCGCTATTGAGTTGGTGAAAGAATATTCAACTGAAAATGATATTGACCTCGTGCTTAACAGGCAATCTGCTCTGATTTTCAAGAACCAGTTAGATATCTCTGCTGTTATTTTGACCAAGCTTAATGAACGCACACAAAACGCTAGATTTGAGCTTGATGAAAAACAACCTCTTCAATAAAGGGGAAGGTAAGGAGATATGTCTACCCATTCCGCTTATCCTTTACCTGCACGTCTCTCGCAATTAACCTCGGGGCTTGAGGTGACATGTGTAGGGGCTGATGGCGCTGAGATGGTAACGGGGTGTGCGGGGATAGCGCATCTTGAAGCTGGTAAATTAGGCTATATCTCAAACCCTGATTATCTGGTATCTGCAAAACTGCCAAAGGGAAGCTTTTGTATCACGAATGCCATTGTTTTCGCAGCACATGAAGAAGCGTTTGAAGGTGTTCACCTTATCTTGTGTGATAATCCAAGGCGGGTATATGCCAAAATTGCACAACAGCTATATCCGCCGGTGGGCGCAAATGGCACTATCCATCCTACAGCTTATATTGATCCCAGCGCCATAATAGATGAAAGCGCTGAGATTGGCCCATATTGTGTTATTGGAAAAGACGTTACAATCAGTGCGCATACAATTTTAGCTACTCATGTAGAAATTGGCGATAATGTGACTATCGGAAAGCACTGTCATTTAGCCTCTGGGGTCAAAATAAGCCATACGACAATGGGTGATCATGTCAACATAGCTGAAAATACCGTTATTGGAAAACGCGGTTTCGGATTTGAGGGTGTGGGACGTAATGTTGAAATTATTCCGCATTTAGGGACTGTTAATATTGGAAGCCATGTAGATATTGGAGCGCTTTGTGCCATTGATAGAGGCGTAGATGCAGCTACTTCCATCGAACATTATGTGATGTTGGATAATATGGTGCATTTAGCGCATAATGTTTCTGTAGGTGAGGGAAGTATTTTATGTGCGCAAACAGCTATCGCTGGAAGCTCTCATATTGGCAAATCATGCTTGTTCGGTGGTAAGGTTGGGGTAAGCGATCATTTGAATATTGGGGATAATACAATTGTCATGGGAAATGCCAATGTAACAAAATCCTTAGATGGTGGTCAGGCTTATGCTGGTTTTCCAGCTGTGCCGGCTCAAGAATTTTGGAAACAACAAGCGCGTTTGCGTATGTTGGTAAAATCAAAACAAACAAAACAGAAAAACTAATCTGACGATAGGGTAAAAGATGACTATAGAAGAGCCAATTGGCTATGCTGAAATTGAAAAATTAATCCCGCACAGAGCGCCTTTTTTGCTGATTGACCAGCTAAAGGATATTGAACTTGGTAGCTCCATCACAGGCATTAAAGCAGTTAGCGGTAATGAGCCTTATTTCCAAGGGCATTTTCCAGGTAATCCTGTGATGCCTGGGGTTCTAATTGTAGAAGCGATGGCACAAGCCGCCTCTTGTCTTGCTTCTTTGACTTTTCCTGATCGTCAGAAGGGTATGCTTGTGTTTCTGGCGTCGGTGGATAAGACACGGTTTAAATCACCTGTTCGCCCTGGTGATTTGCTTGAGCTAAAAGTGCACAAAACAGCAGGGAAAGCAGCGCTATGGAAGTTTTCTGGGGTTGCTGAAGTTAACGGTAAGGTAATGGCTCAGGCTGATTTTTCAGCGATGGTCGTTGACGCAAACGCTTAAATCATCTGAGTTAGGATATAGCAACGTGGACACAAATGATTTAATCCACCCTTCTGCAATAATCTCAGCCTCAGCACGTCTTGGCAGTAATGTTGAGGTTGGCGCGTTTAGTGTCATTGGGGACGAGGTTGAAATTGGTGATAATGTTAAAATTCATCATCATGTGGTCATAGATAGTCATACCTCTATTGGCGAGGGGTGCGAGATTTTCCCGTTTGCTTCCCTTGGACTTCCGCCGCAGCATCTTCATTTTAAGGGCGAACCGTCCAAGCTTATCATTGGCAAGAATAACCTAATCCGTGAGCAGGTCACCATGCATCGCGGCACTGCTGTTGGGAATATGCAAACGGTGATAGGCGATGATAATTTTGTCTTTGTCGGATGTCATATTGCCCATGATTGTATTGTCGGAAACAACAATATTTTAGGCAATTATGCAGGTTTAGGCGGGCATGTAGAAGTTGGAAATAACGCTTATCTTGGCGGCTATTGTGCGTTTCATCAATTTGTACGCATTGGAAGTAACGCGATTATTGGTGGGCATTCTACGGTGGTGAATGATGTTATCCCGTTCGGTAATGCATTTGGCCCACGCGCAACGTTGAACGGGCTTAATGTGATCGGCATGAGCCGTCAAAATTTCTCCAAAAAGCAAATTATGACGCTTCAAAAAATGTTTGATGGTATCTTTAAATCAGATGGTTTGTTTGGCGAACGTATCGCAAAAGCAAAGGCTGAGTTTGCTGGAAATCATGAAGCTGAAATGGTGTTAGCGTTTATTGAACAGGCACAAGGCAATAATGCACGGGGTTTGTGCAAGCCAGAGTAGTAAATTGAGGCAGATAATATGGGGCGTCTTGCGATAATCGCTGGAAAAGGGCCACAACCAGCAGATATAATTAGCGCAGCAACTGATGCAGGCGAACACCCCCTTATCATTCGGATAAAGGCGCATTGTGAAGACACCTTTGATAACCATGAAACAGCTGATTTTTCATTAGGGCAGATTGGTGCAGTTATTGATTTTATAAAAAAAAAGGGCTGTTCCCGCATTGTGATGGCTGGAAAGGTAAATAGACCGCCATTAAACCCGCTTGCAATGGATGCGGATTCAATGCGTCTATTAGGACAGGTATTGCTAAAAGGGGACGATGCGGCGCTTGAAATTATTGCCGCCTATTTCACGAATAGAGGATTTGAATTTGTGCCTCAATCTCAGTTTTTAAAAGATAGGTTTCTGCCCTATGGTTTTCGGTGCGGAAGAAACCTTGATAAAGCTGAATTAGAATCAGCACACACTGCGATAAGGCTTCTGCGCTCAATTGGGGATTTAGATGTGGGGCAGGCTGCTATCATCCAAGGAGAGCGCATCTTAGCCATCGAAGCGGCTGAGGGCACAGATGTGATGATTGAGCGTGCTGGTCATTTTGTGCAAAATATGCAGCCATCAGCCTTATTTGTGAAGATGGCTAAATCTGCACAAAACCTTGAACAAGACCCACCAGGCTTTGGAACCCAAACGATACGGGCGTTAATTTCAAACGGTATATCATTAGCTGTCATCGAGCCTGAAACAGTGTTTCTGGTTGAAAGCAGAAATGTGATCGAAAAAACAGCAATATCTGAGGGGTTAGCTATTCTCTCATCTGATCTTATCCCTTCATGAATACGCCTTCTTCATTTTTTATTCTTGCTGGTGAAGCGTCAGGGGACAGCCTTGGTGCTGAAGTGATGAAAGCATGCATCTCCTCTGCGGATAGTGAGGTGAGGTGGTTTGGTATGGGCGGTGCAAAAATGCACGCTTTAGGGCTAGAAAGTAACGAAGATTTTACCCAACTTTCAATCGTTGGGATTGGCGCTGCCATACAAGCTTTATCGAGATTAAACAAACTTGCAGATAGGCTGATTGCGCAGATTTTAGCAGAGCGGCCAGAGACCGTGTTTACAATTGATTCTAAAGGCTTTTCTATTCGTTTTGCGAAGAAATTGCGGAAGGCTGTCAAGGGCACATCCTATCAGCCAAAAATCATTCATATGGTCGCACCAACGGTGTGGGCATGGGGCGGATGGAGAGCACGGGCATTTGAGCGGTATTTTGATGCTATTTTATGTTTATTTCCGTTTGAGCCTGCTTATTTTGATAGTGCAAAGGTAAATGCTATTTCGGTTGGCCACCCCTTAGCATGGAAGATTTCAGCTAATTCACCTCCTTCTGATTTCCCGCAAATTGCAGTATTGCCAGGTAGTAGAGTTTCTGAGATTGAAAATTTGCTCCCGGTATTTCTGCAAGCGGCAAGAGAGGTTCAAGAACAGGTGCCATCGGCACAGTTTGTGCTGCCGACGTTAAGTATGGTAGCATCTAGAATTATCCCGATATTAGATGAATTTAAAGATGTGCAGATAGATTTGCGCACATCAGAAGAGGGGGCGAGTGAGCAATGGCAGGATTGTCATCTTATCTGCGCAGCTTCTGGAACGGTAACCCTTGAGGCGGCGCTAGCGGCAATGCCAGGGGTAACAGCATATCATTTATCAATGTTAAACCGGATTTTCACCAGACTATTTTATAAGCCGAACACGCCAATACTGCCCGATATTTTGCTCAATTCAAGCTATTATCCTTATCATCTATCCCCACATTTAAATGCTGAGCTAGTGGCGCATAGTATGATGCAATGTATAGATAATTATACCTTGCGCAGGCAGGAATTAGAGCATGCCTCAAACACATTAAGAGACATGCTTACCGTCAATCAGCCAAGCTTTCAGGACAGTTTAAAAACAGCCTTAAAACCGCTTATCTATCCTTAAGCTGGACATAGTCGCGTGTTGTTGGGCCAGTATAAAGCTGGCGTGGGCGGCCGATACGCTGTGATGTATCTTCAACCATTTCTTTCCATTGTGAAATCCACCCAACGGTGCGTGCGACCGCAAATAATACGGTGAACATAGAGGTTGGGAAGCCCATAGCCTTTAGAATAATGCCTGAATAGAAATCAACATTTGGATATAGTTTCTTTTCAATGAAATAAGGATCGTTTAGTGCGATTTCTTCTAATTCCATAGCGACTTCTAATAGCGGGTCATTAATACCCATTTTATTTAAGACTTCATGGCAAGATTTACGCATTACCTGCGCTCTTGGGTCATAATTCTTGTACACACGATGGCCAAAACCAAATAGTCTGAACGGGTCGTTCTTGTCTTTGGCTTTATTGACATATGTTGCGATATTTTCTTTTCCGCCCATTTCAGAAAGCATGTTTAAAACAGCTTCATTCGCCCCGCCATGTGCAGGTCCCCATAAAGAGGCAATACCTGCTGCAATACACGCAAATGGGTTCGCACCAGAAGAGCCTGCAAGACGTACTGTTGAGGTAGAGGCATTTTGTTCATGGTCTGCATGCAGAATAAGCATTTTATCCATCGCATCCGCTACCACCGGATCAATCTCATATTCTTCAGCAGGAACCGAGAAACACATATGTAGGAAGTTTTCAGCATATCCAAGCTTGTTTTGGGGATAGTTGAAAGGCTGTCCGATAGAATATTTATACGCCATCGCCGCAAGGGTCGGCATTTTAGCAATAAGTCGGCGGCACGAAATCATCCGCTGCATTTCATCATAATGGTCAAAATTATCATGATAGAATGCAGATAATGCACCTGTTACCCCGCATAAAATTGCCATTGGGTGTGCATCACGTCTAAAGCCGCGATAGAAGGTTGAAATTTGTTCATGCACCATGGTGTGATGGGTGATGGCATGCACAAATTCATAATTTTCATCCTGATTTGGCAGCTCACCATTCAAAAGAAGATACGCTACTTCAAGGAAAGTTGAATTTTCAGCAAGCTGTTCAATCGGGTATCCACGGTGAAGCAAAATGCCTTTATCACCATCGATAAAAGTCAGCCCTGATTCACATGAACCTGTTGCACCATAACCCGGGTCAAAAGTGAACATATCGGTTTCAGCATATAGTTTTCTGATATCGATAACATCAGGGCCTAATGTGCCTTTTAGCACTGGTAATTCAGTAGAACGGCCATCTTCAGAGAGGCTGAGATTTACTTTTTTCTGTGTTTCATTTGTCATGATATACCCCCTGAACAAGCACCGAATGAAATAATGCTGTTATATGTGTTTCGGCGTTATATTTTCGCCGTGATTATAGAACAAAAAACCCCTTAAAGGCAAATCTGTTCGATTCTATTTTTTATCTCCTCAATCCCAACACCAAAGATGATATCAACTAATGAAGGTGCCGCTTTACTGCCGGTTACTGCAATCCGCAACGGAATACCGATATCTTTCATCTTTAGGTCATTTTCTGCAAGCCATGCATTCATCTCAGCCCCTAGCTCATCGTGCGTTTGCGCGGATGAATTTATCAGGAAAGTAGCAAAGCGTAATAGTCGTGCTTTTGCCTCTTCAGTAATTTGGCTGGCTGCTTGTTCAGATAGCTTAGGCGCACCTGTGATAAATAACCAGCCTGTCTGTTCGACTATTTCATTCACTGTGTTGGCACGATCAGTGAAACATGACATCATCTTCTCTAGCCATGTGGCAGTATTTTCATGCGGGGTTAATCCTATCACACCCCCTGCCTCCATAACAATTTTAGCCATTTCAGAGGCTGGTATCTCCCGCATCCAATGGTTATTCACGCCTTTTAGCTTTTCTAAATCAAAGCGGGAAGGGGACTTGCCGATGGAGCTACCATCAAACCAGCTAATCGCTTCTTCCATGCTGAATAGCTCGTCATCGCCATGTGACCAGCCTAGACGGGCAAGATAATTAAGAAGCCCTTGGGCAAGGAAGCCCATCTCTTTATAGGCTTCTACCCCTAATGCCCCATGACGTTTTGATAATTTGGCGCCATCATCCCCATGGATTAGCGGAATATGCCCAAATATTGGCGGCTCCCAGCCTGCAGCTTTGTAGATGTGATATTGCCTGAATGCATTATTAAGGTGGTCATCACCACGGATGATATGTGTGATGCCCATATCATGGTCATCAACAACCACTGCAAGCATGTAGGTTGGTGTGCCATCGCTTCTTAGCATTACCAAATCATCCAAGGTGGTGTTGGTAATCGTGACCTGTCCTTGCACTATATCATCAATCACAGTATTGCCAGCATCAGGCATTTTGATTCTTACAACATAATCTGCATTTTCTGGATGATCATTTCTATCCCGCCATGGAGAGCGAAGCGCTACGCCTTGCTCTCTGCATGAGGTGCGTAAATCATTTAATTCTTCATCACTCAGAAAACATTTATACGCAGAACCGTTTTCAAGCATCTGAGTTGCCACTTCACGGTGACGTGCTTCATGTGCTGATTGCATGACAGCAGGTTCATCCCCTGCTAGCCCAAGCCAGCCTAAACCTTCATGGATAGCCTCAATCGCTTCAACGGTAGAGCGTTTTTTGTCCGTATCTTCAATTCTTAACAGATATTTGCCGCCAAAATGACGTGCGAATAAATAGTTGAACAAAGCTGTGCGGGCGCCCCCAATATGCAAGAAGCCAGTTGGGGAAGGGGCAAAACGTGTGACGACACTCATCATTTATTAACCTGAAGTGATTATATAGGTGATGGGGGTATAGCATGATTTGGAGTAAATGGGCACAGGCAAAGCCAAAAATATTGCCATCTTTTCACCTAAGCTGGCTTTTAATGTCTGTTATTGGCGGCGTTGTTGTGCATGATATAATGGCTTATTGGCTCGCCAATGCGTGGCTTTTCTGGCTGTGCAGTTGTGTTTTTCTGTTCTGCATCAGCCTATTTGCACATAAATTTGTACCACTTTCCCAAAATCTGCTTCTGCTTACAGCTTTCTTCTTTTTAGGAATAGCTGCAGCTTCCATAGAATTGCATGCTTCATCTGCCCAAACCGCATTGCAGAAAAGTGAACAAGGTGTGTTTTCACTGCATATTCAAAAAGTTGAACAAACAAGTGCTGGCAGGTTAAGGCTAACTGGCAAGCTAGCAGACAATCAACGCACCGATACAGTTTTTCAAAATCTGGGGCGTATTCGAGTATCCATACTTACAGATATAAAGCGCCCTCAAACAGGTGATATTTTAGATATTCAAGGCAGATTATTTCCCCTATCCCCGCCTGTTTTTCCAAATGCACCAGATTATGCAAAATCATTATGGCTAAAGGGTATTACCGCAACAGGGATAGGCTGGCGAGTGCTGCAGGTTCAAACAGATGCTAAGCCTGATATAGACGCTAGGATTGAGAGATATCGGCAGCATCTTAGCGGTGAAATTGTAAGCCATCTCTCTATCCCAGAAGGCTACATCGCCTCAACCATGCTAGTTGGCGTGCGTGATGGTCTTAGCAGTGCGCTTTATGAGATTTTCAGAAAAGCAGGCTTATCGCATTTATTGGCGATATCTGGATTGCATATGGGCATTTTCTGTTTTCTTGTCCTCGCCTTCTTTAGGCGTGCTTTTGCGCTATTCCCAAAATTCGCAACGCGTTATCCAGTACATAAATTTGCTGCACTTGCAGCTTTGGCTGTTGGATTTTGTTATTTGCTGATCTCAGGTGTGCCGATATCTGCATTGCGTGCCTTTTTGATGGCTTCCTTATTTATTCTTGCTATTCTTGCAGACCGTGTTGCTTTTACCCAGCGCAATTTAGCCCTAGTGGGATTGTTTATTATTCTGCCCGCGCCATCGGTGGTGTTTAGTGCTTCTTTCCAGCTTTCTTTTATCGCAACTTTTGCCCTTATCTTTGCGATAAGCGCCACAGAAGCAAAGATTGGCGATATCCCTTATCTACGCAAAATTCTATTTTTATCCTTTAGCTCTGCGCTCATTATTCTTTTTAGCATGATTTTCGTGGTATGGCATTTTGCATCCTTATCGCCATGGGGCGTGCTATCCAATGTCATCGCTATTCCCTTTACCGCATTTGTGATTATGCCGTTGGGGGTGTTGATGCTAATAAGCACCTTATTTGATGCAAGCTTCCTATTTGCGCCTTTGATGGAAATTGCTTTGCGCATGCTCTTGAATGTGGCGCGCTTTTTCGCTGAATTGCCATTTGCTGATATCACCTTTTATCCGCCGCCATACTGGACGCTTTTTGTCTGGCCGGTTGCCATTTTGTTTTTCTTAAGTGTGCAAGGCACCTCTAAAATTCTAAGCATGTTTATAATCCTATCTATTGTGGTGAGTTGGGCTATATCTGTGCCGCCCATAGCAAGCCTTCATATGCAATCCCAGAAGCATATTTTGGTCTGGCAGGCAGGCATGGAAGCATTTTCAAGTGGCAAAGTTTCAGAATATTGGCAACGGCAAATTGCACGTTACGCTGCCTTTACACAACTTACCCCCATGATGTGCGAGAAGGGGCTGTGCAGATTCACAGCACAAGGCAAAAATATTGGTTTTGTTGATAGGCGCTATGGATTAACGCCAAGCTGTAAAATGGATTTGGATTTGCTTATTACACTCCATAAGCCTCACTATCCGTGCAGAAGCCCAAATCAGCTATTGGTTCTCCCCGTACAACCCTCAGAAGGGGTGTTGATACGTCCTAAGGAAGATGGCTTTGCGTTTGACAGTAACCTTGAAAGGTTGAAATGGCGTCCTTGGCGTCGCCATCTCTTCCCAAATTCATGAAAGCGATTATGTAGGGGCTTAATACCGTCTGATAAGACCTGTTAGCCTGCCTTGAATACGAACCTGATTGGTTTCAAAATATCGGGTTTCATAATTTGGATTAGCAGGCTCAAGCCCAATACGCCCAGGCTCTTTGCGCAAGGTCTTTAAGGTTGCTTCACTATCATCGATTAGGGCTACGATAATATCGCCGCTATTGGCTGTTTCTGTTCTACAGATAATGACGGTATCCCCTTCATGGATGCCTGCTTCAATCATTGAATCGCCAATAATCTCAAGTGCGAAATGCTCACCAGATGAGACCATATCTTGCGGAACAGCTGCATAAGTTGAAGGGTCAGACAATGCTTCTATCGGGGTGCCTGCTGCAATTCTGCCAAGCAAAGGTAGCTCAACAATTCCCGCTCTCTCCTCACCAAATGAGGCATGGATTACATTTGAGCTTGAATGCGGCATGCCAGAAGGGGTTTTAATGACCTCAATCGCTCTAGCCTTGTTCGGAAGGCGGCGAATATAGCCCCGTTCTTCAAGTGCTGAGACAAGCCGATGTACTCCAGACTTGCTTGCTAAGCCAATCGCTTCCTTCATTTCGTCAAAAGAAGGTGTGATATCATTTTTATCTTCTTGATGTGATATTAAAAATGCCAATAACTCGCGCTGTTTTTCTGTAAGCATCTCACACTCCCACAAACCTATTCTGTATGTTCTGTTTATGTTCTAGCAAGTTTGTGAGAACAAATCAAGAATATTCAAGTTTTATGGGATTGAAAACGATAAAGGCCAATGATTGAAATCAAAAATCGCTATAATCCATCAGGGATGGTCATGATAGGCACCATATCGCCTGAAGATGCGGGCGGGGCGTGAGGCGGGCGGATGATAAGCGCATCTGCATGCATGAAATTTGCAAGCATGGAGCTATCTTGCTTTATCATTGGGGTCACAAAACGTTGCCCTGAGGGGTCTAGCTCTATTTTTGCGCGCAGAAAATCTTGCCGCCTGTCATTCTCTTTCAGCTCAGCGCTTAAAGTGGCTGTTTGGTGGGGCTGTTCTGTCTGAATGCCAAGAAGTTTTTGCAAGGCAGGAAGGACAAATACAAGCGCGCATACCCCTGCTGATACAGGATTACCTGGCAGACCAATAAACGGTGTGCCTTGATGGGTTGCAAACATCAGCGGCTTTCCAGGTCGCATCGCGATTTTCCAAAAATTCATCTCAATATCTTTGCCAGATTTCAGGTCTGTATAGATATGATCATGAGTGCCAACAGAAGCCCCGCCAGAAGAAATGATTAAATCAAATTTGCCATATTTAGCAGTGGCGCTCTCTAGGCTGTCCAGCAGCGCCCCCTTTTTATCCGCGATAATCCCAAGGTCATAGCCACTGCCGCCAGATGCGTTAACAAGTGTTTTTAGATAAAGGCTATTAGAATTAATAAGTTTTCCGGCTTCGGGGTTCTGGCCAAATGGAATAAGCTCATCACCACTGGAAATTATAGCGATTTTAGGCTGTCGTCTGATCACACATTCCTGCGCCCCCGAAAGAGCGGCAAGCGCAAATGCGCGCGCATTAAGCTGTTGTCCTTTTGAGATAATTTTTGCACCAGCTTTGAAATCTAATCCTTCTGGGCGCACAAACTGACCAGCAGAAACAGCTTCATGCAAGGTAACTTTTCCGTGCTCAAGATGTGCATCTTCTTGGATTAAGATACCGTGGCTGCCTTGCGGAAGGTAGCCGCCAGTGAAAATACGGACAGCTTCGCCTTCTCTTAAACTACCTTCAAACGGATGCCCCGCCGCGGCTTCACCTACCACCTCAAGACTTGCGCCTGCTTCAAGCTTGTCAGCTGGGATATGAAGAGCATAGCCATCCATTGCTGAAATGGCTTGGGCAGGGTGACTTATTTTTGCAACGATGTCTTCTACTAGAAATTTTCCTAAAGCGTTGGATAGCGGAACTGTTTCAGATTCAAGGGCGTTAATTTGGTCTAAAATTCGTGCTTTAGCCTGTTCAACAGGCATTAAATCAGCTGGCATTATAGGTTCCTGATTTTCCGCCAGACTTATGAAGCAGACGAATATCTGAAATGATCATGGCTTTATCGACAGCCTTGCACATATCATAAATGGTCAACGCAGTTATAGATACAGCTGTTAAAGCTTCCATTTCTACGCCTGTTTTGCCAGAAATATGGCATTCTGCTGTAATTTCGATGCCGCCTTTTTCTACATCAGCCCGAAGTTTTACAGAAACATGATCAAGTCCCAAAGGGTGGCATAGCGGGATCAGCTGGGCAGTTTGTTTTGCCCCCATTATTCCAGCAAGTTCAGCAACTTGCATCACATCGCCTTTGGCTAGCTTTTGGTCTAGGACAATATTTAGGGTTTCGCTAGACATTGATACAAAGCCGCCAGCGATAGCAACACGCTTGGTCTGGTTCTTATCGCCGACATTGACCATATGGGCGCTGCCATCCTTATCAAAGTGGGTAAGATTGCTCATCATTATCACCTGTTATGCTTTGGGGAGGGGGTCTTGAAGAATCTTGGCGGTTGCGGCTGCAACATCATCTTGGCGCATTAGCGATTCACCGATTAAGAAACAGCGCGCTCCTGCTTCTGCCATATGACGTAAATCAGCAGGGCTGAACAGCCCACTTTCTGCAACTGCAATTCTATCTGCGGGCAGGTGTGGCAACATCTCTCTGCCAATATTCAACGATATTTCCATGGTTTTCAGATTACGGTTATTGATACCCATCAAAGGGGATTTCAGTAAACACGCCCTATCTAATTCAGATGGGTCATGAATTTCGATAAGTACATCCATATTCCATTCAAACGCCGCTTGTTCTAATTCTGCGGCTTGCGCATCTGAAAGTGCTGCCATAATCAGCAAAATACAATCTGCGCCCAAGGCTCTTGATTGCGGGATTTGAAAGGGGTCAATCATAAAATCTTTGCGTAACACAGGCAGTTTTACTTGCTCGCGTGCTTGCATCAAAAACGCATCATCGCCTTGAAACCATGGTGTGTCAGTGAGCACAGATAAACAGGTTGCGCCGCCTTGCTCATATGCTTTTGCAAGTGATGGCGGGTTGAAATCTTCGCGGATAAGACCTTTAGAAGGAGAAGCTTTTTTTAGCTCAGCGATTAGCCCATATCCTTCGGCTGAAGCATCTTCTAATGCTTTTACAAATCCGCGTGTTGCAGATGCTTGGCCAGCTTGTGCTTCCATCTCAGAAAGGCTTATTTGCTTCTGTAGTTCTGCGACTTCTGCTTTTTTGCCTGTGATAATTTTTTTCAGCACGTCAGACATGCATATCTCTCATCTATTAAAGTGTTGTAATGTGAACAAGTTTATCCAAAGCAGACAGTGCAGCGCCTGAATCTAAGGACGCTACAGCCCGTTCTGCCGCTGTTTTTAAGTCTTTCTCATGCCCTGTAGCTACAACAGCGCCAGCTGCATTTAACAGTACAATATCACGATAAGCGCCATGCTCACCTGCAAGCATGTTGCGCAATGCGGCCGCATTTTCCTCAGGCGTGCCGCCCACTAAATCTGAGATTTGTGCTTGTGGCAGACCAATATCAGAAGGGTGAATGGTAAAGCTTTCAATAGCGCCATTATTCAGGCTAACCACATGGTTCTCACCTGTGGTACTAAGCTCATCAAGGCCATCTGCGCCATGCACTACCCATGCATGATGGGTGTCAAGCTGGTGAAGTGCTTCTGCAAAAGGTCTGCACCAGCTTTTATCAAACACGCCCACCATTATCCTGTTTACTAAGGCAGGGTTGGATAAAGGACCTAAAAGGTTAAAAATCGAACGCATCCCTAGCTGGGCGCGGATAGGGCCGACATGTCGCATGGCAGCGTGGTGACGCGGGGCCATCAAAAACGCAATATGCGCTTCGGAAAGTGCCTTTGAAAGATGCTCAAAAGGGCAATTTACATCAATTCCAAGTGCGCTTAACACATCCGCTGCGCCACTTTTTGAAGAAACAGCTTTATTGCCATGTTTCGCAACAGTTACCCCGGCACCTGCAAGCACAAAACTGGTGGCAGTGGAGATGTTAAAGGTGCCTAGACCATCCCCGCCTGTACCTACAATATCAATAGCATCATCAGCCACATCCTGAAGGCGTGTTGCTTTTGCCCTTAGCGTGGCTGCACCGGCAGCAATATCGCTTGGTGTTTCGCCGCGCATTTTAAGGCCAACCAAAAAGCTAGTAAGTTGAATATCTGTTGCTTGGCCTTCCATAATAAAGTCAAAGCCTGCGCACATGTCATCATAGCTAGGTTTCTCTTTATTGATGATTGCGGTGATTAGGTTTTGGAATGTTTCAGATGTGGACATGATCTGGAAACCTTTTTTCAAGTGAAATCAGTTGCGATTCAAGCTGTTTCATCTTCTCTGAGTTTGGAAAATTATTATGCCCTGTTGTCACAAGGAATTCACGAAGCAAATGATAGCCGCCAGCAGATGCAATGGATTCTGGATGGAACTGTACCCCAAATACCGGCAGGGTTTGGTGCTGAATAGCCATAATCTTTCCATCATCGGTTTCTGCGATTACCTCTAACGTATCTGGCAATTCTGCTATATCAGCTATTAGGGAATGATAACGGGTGACAATAATACCTTGGTCTAGCCCTGTAAATAAGCCGCTATCTTTATGGGTGATGAGGGATAACTTACCATGCATTGGGGGCGAGAAATGCATAAGCTTGCCACCAAACGCCGTGCAAATCGCCTGATGCCCAAGACACACCCCTAAAATCGGGACAATGCCAGCCGCCGCTTGCACCAAATTTTCTAAAATGCCTGCATCTTGCGGAATACCAGGCCCTGGGGAAAGCACAAGACCGGTTGGGTTGAGGGCTAGAATTTCTTCAACCGTCATTGCATCATTTCTGATTGTTTTTACCTCAGCCCCTAAATCGGATAGGAAGTGCCATAAATTCCAAGTAAAACTGTCATAATTATCAATAAGAATAATCATTTTTCTAATCCGTTAAGATATCGCGAAGGCCAAAGCCAACAATGCATATGCTAGCTTATACGAAGTGACAAACTAGAGGTCAAATAGTAGGGGCATATAATTTTACACTATGCATAGAATTTCAATTGGTGAGGGGGAGGGCAACTGATTAACAGTGCCTATCATAATCGTTGGGTTGAGATAAAAAAACCTCACTATGAAATACGGTAAAATAATACCGTGCTTTTAAAGTATTGAATTTATTGATAAAATTAAAAAATACTGAAATCTAAATCCTTGACACTTAGCTGTTTTTTCACTAAAAGCACAACACTTGAACGAAAAGCTGTATGTTTTGATATGGTTTTTCGAAAAACTGAATTTTAATTACACCATTCGATTTAGGAAAGAGACTGTTATGGCCCTTTCACGTACATTTTCAGCAAAGCCAGCTGATATTGAAAAAAAATGGGTAGTGATTGATGCAGAAGACCTTGTATTGGGTCGTCTGGCTTCGATCATTGCCATGCGTTTGCGCGGTAAGCACAAGCCTAGCTACACACCACATATGGATGATGGTGATCATGTTATCGTTGTGAATGCAGAAAAAGTGAAGCTTACAGGCAATAAGCGTAAGCAAAAGACCTATTACTGGCATACGGGTTATCCGGGCGGCATTAAAGAGCGCACTGCAGATAAGGTTCTTGATGGCCGTTTCCCAGAGCGTGTGATTTCAAAAGCTGTTGAGCGGATGATCCCGCGCACGCCACTTGGCCGCAAGGCTATGTCACACTTACATATCTATGCAGGTGCAGAACATCCACATGAAGCACAACAGCCAGAAGCGCTAGATGTTGCATCAATGAATTCTAAGAATAAGAGGTAGTCATGGCTGAACAGGTAGATAATAACGAAGCTCAGGCAGAAGGTATGGCTGCCCTAGCAAGCTTGCAAGGTGAAGACAATGTACAGCAAGAAGCTGTTGCAACACCTGCAGAACCTAAGATTGATGCACTAGGCCGTTCTTATGCAACAGGCAGACGTAAGAATGCGATTGCGCGTGTATGGGTAAAGCGCGGTACAGGCCAAATCACAGTGAATGGCCGCGATGTGACAACATATTTCGCACGTCCTGTGCTGCAGATGGTTCTTAAACAGCCATTTGAAGCTGCAGAGCGTATGGGTGAGTTTGATGTAATTGCAACTGTTGTTGGCGGCGGCCTTTCAGGCCAAGCTGGTGCAGTTCGCCACGGTATTAGCCGAGCATTAACATATTTTGAGCCAGGTCTTCGCCCTGCATTAAAAGCAGGCGGCTTTATGACCAGAGACCCACGTGTTGTTGAACGTAAGAAATACGGTAAGCGCAAAGCACGTCGTAGCTTCCAGTTCTCAAAGCGTTAAACTGCTTTACAATATACTATCACAGATTAAGGGGTTGCTTCGGCAGCCCCTTTTTTGTGTGGGCGGGCGATGGCGGATAAGCCGCTATAGTGAAAGGGATTGATATTTTACCCAACAATGCTAGCTGTTATGGTATAGCTTATCTAACGCATGGTTCCTGCGCCCCTTTTCACTGTATGGCTGTTTTGAATGCTCTCCTTTGCTTTAGCTGTTTTTCTGTTGATTATCACACCAGGCCCTGGGGTTTTATCAACAGCAGGTGTCGGCTCAGCCTTTGGGTATAGGGCAGGACTGTTATATGTTTCAGGCTTATGTGTGGGCACAAACCTGGTCTGCGTTGCGGTGGTTACAGGGCTTGCAACAATCCTATTCTCACTGCCCATTTTGCGGGAAGTATTGATTGTTTTATCCTCGGCATATTTATTTTATCTGGCTTTGAGAATAGCCTTTGCAGGGGCAAAAATTGCGTTTATTACAGCCGCAAAATCGCCAGGGTTTTTCTCAGGTGTGTTTTTACAATTTGTAAATCCAAAAGCCTATGCGGTAAATACAGCCCTTTTTACAGGGTTCGCGTTTGAGCAAGTTTCTTTTTCAGCAGAAATTAGCTTAAAATTTGTCATTATGAACGCAATTTGGATGCCCCTTCACTTGATTTGGCTCTATGCGGGGGTTCGGCTTAACCAACTTAATTTGCCGCATAATACCACGCGGGCGATTAATATGTTTATGGCTTTGTGTTTAACTGGTGTGGTTGTGCTGTCCTTGCTTTCGCTATTTCATTTTGGGGTTGTGAGCGGTAGCCCTGCGGGAAGCTAGTAGTATGTTTGTGCGTTACTCGCCGCCTATACGCGCTGCTATTTTCATGCTTGGCGCTATTGTATCATTTACCTTGATGGCGATTTCAGGCCGCGCGCTTGAGGATAAGCTAGATACGTTTGAAATTATGACCTATCGGTCTATTTTTGGCATTTTCATTGTGCTTGCGGTTGCGCGGTGGGCTAATACCCTGCATCACATCAGGGCAACCCCAATGAAGCTTCATATCCTGCGGAATTTATTTCATTTTGCAGGCCAGAATTTATGGTTTTATGCGATTTTATATATCCCGCTATCCCAGCTTTTTGCCTTTGAATTTTCAACCCCTTTATGGGTTGCGATCATGGCGCCTTTTATTCTGCAAGAAAGGCTTACGGTAAGCAGAATTTCAGCAGCTGTAATTGGTTTTGTTGGGATTTTAATCGTAGCCCGCCCTGATTTTTCTTCATTTGATTTTGCTGTTATTGCGGCTGCATTATGCGCGGTTGGCTTTGCCGGTGCTGCGGTCTGCACAAAATTGTTAACGCGAACAGAAACAACCACCTCGATTTTATTCTGGCTGACGGTCTTACAGGCCATATTTGGGCTGGTGTGCGCTGGATATGATGGCCAGATGAATATTCCAGAAGGTAGCGAGATTTTTTGGGTGGTTGTTATTGGAATTTGCGGGCTGTTAGCGCATTTCTGCATCACCTCTGCGTTGCAATGCGCCCCAGCAACAGTGGTAACGCCCCTAGAATTTGTGCGGCTTCCGCTTGTCACTCTGGTTGGGTTCTTTTTATATAATGAACAGCTAGAATGGTTTGTCTTTTTTGGGGCAACGATTGTGCTTGCTGCAAATATCATGAATTTACGCGCTGAAGTCAAAAATACGGCGCAATCTTGATACTGTTTTTATCCTAATATGAAAAATTATCAGTGTTTTCTGCCCTGCAAGTCATTTCCGGTTTGATTTGCAGTCTGTGTCTGGATTAGGTTGAAAGCACTTTGTATTTTGATCCTACTATCTTGCTTGGAAAATAAAATGAGCCAGCCAAATGTGAACACCTCACCTGTTATATCTGATGAGGTGAAGAAAACTACCTGTTATATGTGCGCCTGTCGTTGCGGTATTAACGTGCATCTTAAAGATGGCAAGGTGAGATATATCGAAGGGAATAAAGACCATCCTGTTAATCAGGGGGTATTATGTGCCAAAGGTAGTGCAGGGATAATGCAGCATTATGCGCCATCTCGGCTTTCAACACCGCTAAAGCGGGTGGGCGAACGCGGGGAAGGTAAGTTTGAGCCAATTAGCTGGGAAGAAGCGCTTGAAACAGCAACTGACTGGCTTGAGCCGATTTACAAAAACAATCCTGAAAAGCTAGCTTTCTTTACAGGCAGAGACCAGTCGCAAGGGCTCACAGGCTGGTGGGCACAGCAATTCGGCACTCAGAATTTTGCGGCACATGGCGGCTTTTGTTCTGTGAATATGGCGGCTGCTGGCATTTATACAATGGGTGGCGCATTTTGGGAATTTGGCTCACCTGATTGGGAGCGCACCAAATTATTCATGATTTTTGGCGTTGCTGAGGATCATGATTCTAACCCGATAAAAATGGGTCTAGCGCGTCTCAAACAGCGTAATGTTAAAACGATTGCGGTAAATCCTGTGCGGACCGGCTATAATGCGGTTGCAGATGAATGGGTGGGTATTACCCCTGGCACAGACGGGTTGTTTGTGCTGTCTCTTATTCAGCAACTGATTGAAGCAGGTCAGGTTGATGTCGATTATCTTATTCGCTATACCAATGCGCCTTGGCTTGTTGTACAGAATCCTGGCGGTGCTGATGATGGGTTATTTGCAAGAGATGCAGATGGTCAGCCCTTAATCTGGGATAGAAAGATACAAGCTGAGGCTTGCTCGAATGCTACTGGAATTAAGCCAGCCCTTCAGGGCAGTTTTACCCTCAAAGATGGCCGCAAGGTTGTGCCTGTATTTGAGCTGCTTGCCCAAAAATATGCAGATAAGCGCTTTAGTGCTGAGGCTGTTGCAAAGCAAACGGGCATAAGCGCAACACAGATTAGAAGCATTGCAGACCAGTTAGCACATACCGCCTTCTCTGAGCAGATTGTGATTAAACGCAAATGGACAGATATGAAGGGCGATACCCATAATGAAATTATTGGACGCCCTGTTTCGATGCATGCGATGCGGGGTATTTCTGCGCATTCAAATGGTTTCCAAACCTGCCGTGCTATTCATCTGCTGCAAATTTTACTGGGGTCTGTAGAATGTCCGGGCGGTTTTAGGTTTAAACCTACCTATCCAAAACCTTCCACTGCACACCCTGCACCTGGAAAGCCAAAAGGAGCGGGTCATCCTTTATCAGGCCCGCCTTTGGGGTATCTACATGACCCTGAACAGTTGCTGGTCGATGAAAATGGAAAGCCACAACGGATTGATAAGGCCTATAGCTGGGAAGCGCCATTTTCTGCGCATGGCTTGATGCATATGGTGATTTCCAACGCCTTTGCAGGCGATCCATACCCTGTGGATGTATTGTTTATGTATATGGCAAATATGTCATGGAATTCGTCGATGAATTCTCGTGGTGTAATGGATATGCTTACCGCCAAAGATGATAATGGGGAATATGTTATCCCTAAAATTATCTATTCAGATGCCTATTCATCTGAAATGGTGGCATTTGCTGATCTCATCTTGCCTGATACCACCTATCTTGAACGCCATGATTGTATCAGCTTGCTAGACCGGCCAATTTGTGAAGCTGATGCTGTTGCAGATTCTATTCGCTGGCCAGTATTAGAGCCTGACAGGCAGGTTCGCGGCTTCCAGTCTGTCTTGCTAGATATCGGGGCAAAACTTGGGCTGCCAGGCATGGTCAATGAAGATGGTAGTGCTAAGTTTGAGGATTACGCTGATTATATTATCAATCACCAGCGTAAACCGGGTATTGGCCCACTAGCAGGGTTTAGAGGCAAAGATGGTGATAAATCTGGACGGGGTGAGCCGAACCCAAATCAGATTAATGCCTATATTGAAAATGGCGGATTTTGGATGGAAGAAATTCCTGAAGAAGCGAGATTCTATAAGCATGCAAATAAAGCTTATCAGGATTGGGCAGTGGAAATGGGCTTTTATGATAGCCCGCAGCCTGTCACCTTCCAGCTTTGGCTTGAGCCAATGGCAAAATTCAGATTAGCAGCACAAGGCCATGGTGATATCCAGCCGCCCGAAGAATTGCGGCAGCGTATTTTAGATTATTTTGACCCATTGCCTGATTGGTATCCGCCATGTGAAGGTGAGTTGCTTGGGGATGATGACGCATTCCCATATCATGCGATTACCCAGCGTCCAGCAGCGATGTATCACAGTTGGGGCTCACAAAATGCATGGTTGCGGCAAATCCATACCTCTAACCCGCTTTATGTCCCAGGTGCAATTTGTGATGAAATTGGTCTTGTGGATGATGATTGGGTATGGGTGTCTTCTCACCATGGCAAAATCAAAGTGCAGATAAAGCGGATGGATGCGGTGAACGCTAAAACCATGTGGACATGGAATGCGATTGGCAAACGCAAAGGTGCATGGGCACTATCAGAAAATGCACCTGAAGCTACTAAGGGCTTTTTGCTAAACCATCTTATCCATGAGTTATTGCCAGGCAGTGAAGATGGCTTGCGGTGGTCAAATTCTGATCCGATTACAGGGCAAGCCGCATGGTACGACCTACGGGTTAATATTGAAAAAGCAGCTGCGGATGATGCAGGCATAGAGCCACATTTTCCAAAGCAAGAAAATCAAGGGAGTGAGGCAGAACCTTCCTTAAAATATGGTCAGGAGTGGTCTCAATGACACAATTACCACAACATACACACAAGAAGCTTGGGCTTGTCATTGACCTTGACATTTGCGTTGGTTGTCATGCCTGTGCGGTGAATTGTAAAGAATGGAACACTACAGGATATGGGGCTGCTTTATCTGATCAGGATGCATATGGGGCTGAACCATCTGGCTCTTGGCTAAACCGCATTCACAGTTTTGAAGCTATTCCGTTTGATGAGTTCACGCATGAGCCTAAGTTAGATGATGCGCGTATCGTGCATTTTCCTAAATCATGCCTGCATTGCGAAGATGCGCCATGTGTAACGGTCTGCCCAACAGGCGCATCTTATAAGCGCGAGGAAGACGGTATTGTATTGGTGAATGAAGACCATTGCATTGGCTGTGGTTTATGTGCATGGGCATGTGCGTATGGCGCAAGAGAGATGGATCAAGAAGCAGGGGTGATGAAAAAATGTACCCTATGTGTGGATAGAATTTATAATGAGCATCTGCCAGAAGAAGACAGAGTGCCTGCATGCGTGAGGACTTGCCCTGCAAATGCCCGCCATTTCGGGGATTTATCTGACCCAGATTCAGAAGTCTCTCAAATGGTAGAGCAGAGAGGCGGGTTTGATCTCATGCCAGAGCAGTTGAATAAGCCGGTAAATAAATATCTGCCGCCACGTCCCAAAACAAGCTATAGCGCCCAGCAAAAAGCACCCGAGACAGATTTGGTGAAAATGGCTGAACAGAATAAGCCGAAAGGCTTTCTTGGCTGGCTTGATAATGCACTAGATGCATTAGGTTAAGTAAGGAGAGAGATAAATGCATCCCGCAAAATCCATTATCTTTTTTACCACCAGTTCAGGCGCAGGCTTTGGACTTGTCTTTTGGCTTAGTCTGCTTGCAATTATTGCACCTGGTCTGATATCGCCCTATTTCACAACAGCGTGCATCATAGCGATACTGCTTGCTTCTGCTGGCCTGTTTTCATCCTTGCTTCATCTTGGCAACCCGCAACGTGCGTGGCGTGCCCTTAGCCAATGGCAAAGCTCTTGGCTATCGCGTGAAGGGGTTTTGGCTATTATCACATTAGGGTGTTTTGTGATTTGGCTTGGCTTTATCATGTTTGGCAGGTTGTTGGTGCCATGGCTTGGCATTATTAGCGCTATTTTTGCGATTGCGACTATCTTTGCAACTGCGATGATTTATGCCCAATTACGGCCAGTGCCGCGCTGGCATACAGCCCTAACTCCAATATGTTATTTGGGATTTGGCTTATCTAGTGGTGGTGCGCTAATGCTGATGTTCTTGCCGAACACAGGTCTTGGCGGTCTTGTGCTTATGGGCTTAGTGTTGGCGTGGGTGTTTAAGCTATTATGGTGGATGCGCGCAGATAAAACCACGCGGGGCGGGGGTAAAAGCTCAATCAAAACCGCAACGGGGCTTACAGAATATGCTGAAGTAAAGCTGTTTGAACGCCCACATATGACAAAGAATTATCTCATGAAAGAAATGGTGTTTACGATTGCGCGTAAACATGCTCGCCGCTTGCGTCAAATTGCAATTATCATTGGCGGTATTTTGCCTGTGGCATTGCTTGGCTTAGGGGCAGAACAACCGCAGATAGGCAGCCTACTTATCATCGCTGCAGCTGTCTTACATCTTACCGGATTAGTGGTGGAAAGATGGTTGTTCTTTGCAGAAGCAGAACATGCAGTTGGTTTCTATTACGGGCAAAATTAAACATATCTATTTGTATGAATAAAAAAAAGCCAGCCTTTTATCTTAAAGGATGGCTTTTTGTTATTTGCGCGCGGCCTGTATGCTATAGATGCTGGTCCAATGTCTTTCTGAATTTATCGATGATTTCATCAATTTGACTGCGTTCTGCAACAAATGCAGGGGCGATAATCGCATTATCCCCTGTGAATTTCACATGAAGGCCATTCCAGAACATATCTTTCTGTAATTGGGTGCCGCGACGACCTGGTGCGCCATCATGTTTGATTTCTACACCTGCCATCATGCCAAAACCGCGTAAATCAGCAACAAGTTCGTGATCTTTCAGCGACCAAATTGCATCTAAGAAATATTCTGACATTGCATCGGCACGCTCAAAAAGCCCGTCTTCTTCATAGATTTTTTGTGTTGCAATCCCCGCAGCACAGGCAGCCGGGTGGGCTGAGTAGGTGTATCCATGGAAGAATTCAATTGCATTCTCAGGCGATGCATTTGTAACAGTGTCATAAATTTCATCTTTTACAGCGACTGCACCCATTGGAATAGCACCATTTGTGAGCGCTTTCGCCATGGTGATGATATCTGGTGTTACGCCGAATGTTTCTGATGCGAAAGCCTTGCCAGTTCTGCCAAAGCCGGTAATCACCTCATCAAATACAAGCAAAATACCATGCTCATCACAAATCTCACGAAGCCGCTTTAAATAGCCAATAGGCGGGACAATTGTTCCTGTTGAACCTGCAATCGGTTCAACAAAAACAGCTGCAATGGTAGAACCGCCATAGGTCTCGCAAATCCGCACTAAATCTTCCGCCATTTCAGCGCCTGTTTCAGGCTGACCTTTGGTAAAGGCTTGTTCTGGTGTCATGGTGTGGCGCATTGTTACGATATTTGGCAGGGTAACAGGGAATGTTTCTCTGTTCTTCACCATGCCTGCAAGGGAAACACCGCCCATATTCACGCCGTGATATGCGCGTTCTCTGCTTACAAAGCGCAAGCGCTGGCTTTCACCGCGTGCACGATTATAAGCCATCACAATTTTCATCGCTGTTTCCACAGATTCAGAACCTGAATTTACAAAGAATACATGGTTCAATGGGTCTGGCAGGAACCGTGATACCCTCTCAGCTAACTCAAATGAGCCAGGATGCCCAAGCTGGAAGTGCGGGATATAATCATTTTCAAGCATTTGCTGATAAACAGCTTCTGCGATTTCACGTCTGCCATGTCCTGCGGGTGTGCAGAACAAACCTGAAGAGCCATCAATAAGCTTGCCGCCTTTGTAATCCCAGCAATACATGCCTTCTGATTTGACGACCAACCGAGGATTTGTTTTGAAATCCCTGTTACCTGAAAAAGGCATCCAGTGATTCTCTAATGAGTTTACATCAAACGGCATAGTTAAGCCCTCCACATCTGAAATACCTGATTTAAAAAATTCAACACTTTCTTAAGACAGGTTTTTTGAAATACTTGAATTATGAACGCAGATATTCACTGCCTTTTCTAGTCCAAGTCAATGATAATTCTATCTAGTGTAATGCAAATTTTATATTATGGTTTTTACAAGCAAAATAATGTCGTGTTTCCGGTAAAATATGTAGGCTAAACCTCATTTTTTGCATATTATTATCGATGCATTTTTTGAGACTTTTAGCGCTTTAAACTAATATTTTTTATCCATTCTATAATACGGATTAGTTTGCAGCTAATTCTGCCGGAATTGATTTGCTTATCCCATTATTTTATGTCAAACAAAACTGTATTTTTCGCAGGTTTAGTTAGGGAAGGGTATCTTACGATGAAGATGACGACCGAAGAAGCTTTTATCAAAGTGTTGCAGCGCCATGGTGTTGAACATGCATTTGGAATTATTGGTTCTGCTATGATGCCAATTTCCGATTTGTTCCCACAGGCAGGGATTACCTTTTGGGATGCAGCGCATGAATGTAATGCAGGTATGATGGCTGATGGGTATACCCGTGCTTCTGGTAAGCTTTGTATGATGGTTGCGCAAAATGGCCCTGGTATTACAAATTTTGTAACGCCTGTCAAAACAGCCTATTGGAACCATACACCATTGCTATTGGTAACACCGCAAGCAGCAAATAAGACCATTGGTCAGGGCGGTTTCCAAGAAGTGGAGCAGATGGCACTATTTAAAGATATGGTTGCCTATCAAGAAGAAGTGCGTGACCCTTCGCGTATTGCTGAAGTGCTTAACCGTGTGCTTACCCAAGCAAAGCGCCTTAGCGCACCATGTCAAATCAACGTACCCCGTGATTTCTGGACACAGGTCATTGACATTGAAATTCCTGAAATGCTTGATTTTGAACGCCCATCTGGTGGTCAAGATGCTATTGATGCGGCAGCAAAATTACTATCTGAAGCTGAATTCCCTGTGCTTTTAAATGGTGCAGGCGTAGTGATTGGTAATGCTATCCCTGAAGCAATGGCACTTGCTGAACAGCTTGATGCCCCTGTATGCTGTAATTATCAGCATAATGACGCATTCCCTGGCTCACACCCGCTATTTGCAGGTCCATTAGGCTATAATGGCTCGAAAGCTGGAATGGAGTTGATTTCAAAGGCAGATGTGGTGCTTGCACTTGGCACACGACTTAATCCGTTTTCCACTTTGCCAGGATATGGGCTAGATTATTGGCCGCATAATGCAAAATTAATCCAAGTAGATATCAACCCCGATAGAATTGGCCTTACAAAGCCAGTTAGCGTGGGTATCGTGGGTGATGCAAAGAAAGTGGCTGCATCTATTCTTGCACAGCTTGCACCTTCAGCAGGTGATGCAG
This sequence comes from Puniceispirillaceae bacterium (SeqCode), assembly GCA_965660095.1. Classification (GTDB taxonomy): domain Bacteria; phylum Pseudomonadota; class Alphaproteobacteria; order Puniceispirillales; family Puniceispirillaceae; genus WTJO01. The sequence continues at coordinate 10,404 of CBFHYP010000006.1, read as the reverse complement.
GCAGAGAAACACGCAAAGCACTTATCTCACAGACAAAATCATCATGGGCACAAGAGCTAACTTCCCTTACCCATGAAGATGATGACCCAGGCACAAGCTGGAACGAGCGTGCCCGTAACAGAGAGCCAGAAAAAATGAGCCCAAGAATGGCTTGGCGTGCGATTACTTCAGTATTGCCAAAAGAGGCTATTATCAGCTCAGATATCGGCAATAACTGTGCGATTGGTAATGCCTATCCAACGTTTGAAGAGGGGCGTAAATATCTTGCACCGGGGCTATTTGGTCCATGTGGTTATGGTTTCCCTGCTATTGCTGGTGCTAAAATTGCTAAGCCTGATGTTCCTGTTGTTGGGTTCGCAGGTGATGGTGCTTTTGGTATTTCAATGAATGAGATGGTATCTGTTGGCCGTGATGAATGGCCGCCAATCACTATGGTTATCTTCCGTAATTATCAATGGGGCGCTGAAAAGCGTAATACAACCCTATGGTTTGAGGATAATTTTGTTGGCACAGAACTTGATCTAGAAGTCTCTTACGCAGGCATTGCAGATAAGTGCGGCCTAAAAGGTGTTCAGGTTACAACGATGGAAGAACTGTCAGAGGAGCTTGATAAGGCGATTAGAGCACAGATGCAAGACAAGCAAACAACCTTCATTGAAGTGGTGCTAAACCAAGAGCTTGGCGAGCCATTCCGACGCGATGCGATGAAGAAGCCTGTTTCTGTTGCTGGTATCGACCCTGCAGACTTCCGTCCGCAAGCTGGAGCATAAAAACAAGGCTTTTTTCAGCTTTATACCAACTAAGTGAGGGCATGATGGCACATCACAGATTTATATCTGAAGGGTGGGCTTCATGCCCTTCTTCTTTATTGCAAGCAGCACAGCAAAATGCACAAAAGAAGCTTGTGGTTGTTAATGCAGGCGCTGAGTTGCCGATGCAATCAGCGTTTGATGCCTATACAGCAGGGATTGCGCTTCCGGTGTTGATTGGCGAGAAAGACGCTATCACCCATCAGGCTGAAAAACTAGGCTGGCGATTAGATGAGGGGATGATTATCCCTGCATCGGGTGAGCAAGAAGCAGCACAAACAGCAGCGAACATGGTGCGCGAGGATATTTTATCAGGGCATAAGGCTTACGGCATTGGCGCTATCATGAAAGGCCAATTGCATACGGATGTTTTTATGGGCGCATTATTGGATAAGACGGTGGGTATTCGCACTGGTGCGCGGCTTGTGCATATTTTTGCGATATTTCCCCCCGATGGTGGCGCGCCGATTATGGTGTCAGACGCTGCGGTAAATGTAACACCTGATCACAAGACCAAAGCACAATCTTTGCAACAAATGGCAGCTATGGGCAGGGCATTAGGCATCGTTCGTCCTAAATTAGCAGTGTTAAGTGCAACAGAAACCCCAATCGCTTCCATGCCAGCGTCCCTTGAAGCTGATGAGATAGCACACTGGGGAAAACAGCATATTGAAGATGCAGATATTGAAGGGCCATTATCCTTTGATCTTGCGGTTTCAAGCCATTCTGTGGTGGTAAAGGGTATCAAAGATAATGCTGTAGCTGGCAAGGCAGATGGCTTGCTTGTCCCTGAAATTGTATCTGGGAATATCTTATATAAAGCGCTTGTTTATGTGGGCGGGGGGTGTGCGGCAGGTGTTGTGCTTGGCGGAAGCTTACCAATTTTACTGACCTCACGCGCAGACCCGCCGCAAGCACGTCTTGCCTCAATCGCGCTTGCAGCTGTGATGTCTTCTACCGCTTAAAAGCTTTACATTTTGGTGCGTGCACTTGTGGGGTCATATAGCGGCTTTAAACTTGCTTGTGCCGAACAAATCTGGCCAGCAACATCAATCTGATAGTCAGATGCCAAAATATCAGCGGCCTTTTCATTTGCATCGCAAGATACATAGCCAAGTCCAATCGCACCACCCAGATAATGACCATAATTTCCAGAAGTCAGATAACCAGTAATCTTGCCATCCCGCAAAATAGGCTCATTGTGATAGAGTAGGGGTTCTGCCTTGTCTAATTTGAATTGTACAAGACGCTTGGTTAGCCCTTTTTCTTTTTTGGCTAGCACAGCTTCTCTGCCGATAAATTCGCCAAATTGAGATGGAGTTTTATCTGCTTTGACAGCAAATCCAAGTCCTGCTTCAAGCACATGATCTTCATCGCTAATATCATGCCCGAAATGGCGAAAGGCCTTTTCAATTCTGCAACTATCCAGCACATGCATACCGCAAAGGCGCATATCATGAGCTTGGCCAGCATCATATATTACATCAAATACATGTTCTGCCATTTCTGTTGAAACATAAATCTCCCAGCCCAATTCACCCACATAAGATACGCGGTGCGCTCTTGCCGTGGCTTTACCGATATGAATATCTTTTGCACTCCCAAAGCTGAAATCATCATTGCTTAAGGATTGTTCGATAATGGGCTGAAGTATATTTCTGGAATTTGGCCCCATCACAGCGATTACAGCTTCTGACGTGGTCGCGTCAAACGCAAAGCAATGTGCGTGTTCAGGAATATGACGTTGTAGCCAGCTTAGCTCTCTGCGGATAGTGGCGGCAGGGGTTACAATGATAAATTCATCGCGTGAAAGCCGTGTTACTGTAACATCCGCTTCAATGCCGCCAGCTTCGTTAAGCCATTGTGTATACACAATTTTTCCATTTGGAACGTCAACATCATTTGCGCAAACATGTTGCAATACAGCTTGCGCATCACTGCCTACAAGCTTGATTTTACCAAAAGTGGATAAATCAAAAACTCCAGCAGAATGGCGCACCGCTAGATGTTCTTCCTGTGCGTATCCAAACCAGTTTTGGCGTTTCCAGCTATATTCATAAGAAGGCTTAACGCCCTTTTCGCGTTCAGCCTTAGGCAGGAACCAATTTGCACGCTCCCACCCTGAAAGCTCACCAAAGCATGCCCCATTTTCCTCTAACTTGTGGTGAAGTGGGGTTTTGCGTATTCCCCTTGAGGTTGCAAATTGGCGGTAAGGGAAATGGTCTGCATATAACAGCCCTAATGTTTCGCTTACCCGTTCTGATAGATAATGCCGGTTTGCTTGGAATGGGTGCACCCTGCGGATATCAACATCCCAGATATCCATTTGGGGTCTGCCCTTATCCATCCATTGTGCAAGTGCCATGCCCGCGCCGCCCGCAGATTGGATGCCAACAGAGTTAAAGCCAGCCGCAACATAAAAATTCTTTAACTCAGGTGCTTCCCCAAGCATGTATCTATCATCAGGGGTAAAGCTTTCAGGACCATTGAAGAAAGTCTGGATACCCGCTTGCTCTAAGATAGGAAGCCTGGTGACTGCTTTTTCCAAAATCGGTTCGAAATGTTCGAAATCATCTGGAAGAGTGGTGAATTCAAAATCTTCAGGAATGCCTTCACCGCCCCAAGGTTTAGCGACAGGCTCAAATGCGCCAAGCAGAATTTTGCCAGCATCTTCTTTATAATATGCACATTCATCAGGCACCCGAAGAACAGGAAGATTGCGTTGTAAGCCTTCAATTTGTTCTGTAACAATATAAAAATGCTCACATGCATGAAGCGGCACAGATACACCTGCCATCTCACCAATTTGTCTTGCCCACATGCCACCGCAATTCACCACGAAATCAGCTTGAATGTCGCCATGGCTAGTCTGAACACCTTGAACAACACCATCAGCCTGTTTAATAGCAGTAACTTGCACCCCTTCAATTATTTTAGCGCCCATATTACGCGCACCTTTGGCAAGTGCTTGGGTAATATTTACAGGGTCGGCCTGTCCATCCTTGTCTAGATACACACCGCCTATCGCGTCAGACAAATTCAGCCCTTCATATTTGGCTGCAATCTCAGCAGGGCTGACCTCTTCAATATCCACACCAAACGCTCTGGCCATGGCCGCACCGCGCCGTAATTCTTCCATTCTGGCCTCAGTGAGAGCAACTGTAATAGAACCGTTTTGCTTGAAGCCAGTAGCAACCCCTGTTGTACTTTCAAGATTGGCATATAATTCTTGAGAATATTTCGCTAACCTTGTCATATTTTGGGTAGCCCGTAATTGTGCGATAAGCCCTGCTGCATGCCATGTTGTGCCGCTCGTGAGCTGTTTCCGCTCAAGAAGGACAACATCCTGCCAGCCTAATTCAGCTAGGTGATACGCAACAGAACAGCCAATAACGCCGCCACCAATAATCACTGCAGAAGCATGGTTGGGGTGTTTTTTTTCCATCATCATCTATCCTTTCAGCAGCTGATTATCAGCATCATAAATATCACCACTTGTAGAGGTGTTGGCAAGCACCGTTGCTTTGCGCACTCTACCTAGAATATCTATGGTGTAAGATGCGCCAATCTCAGCATTACAAGATGCTTCGAGTACGCATAACGCTAGCGATTTTCCGGTGCGGTGGCCATAGCCGCCTGATAGCACCAGCCCAGCAAGCTTATCCCCATCAAGCACAGAGGATAAGTAAACCGCATCACCAAAGGGCAGATTATCTTGCGGGTCTTCCACCTCTAAGGTTACAAAATGGCGGGAAGGGGCATCTTTTAATGCGCTAAGGGATTGTTTTCCAACAAAAGATTCTTTTGAGAAATGTACCCATCTTCTCAATCCAGCATCGAACATCGAGTAGTCTGAGGTTAAATCACCTTTCCATGAACGATAGCCTTTCTCAAGGCGCATAGAATCAAGTGCTGTCATGCCAAATGGTTTTAGCTGATATGCCTCTCCAGCTGTACAAATTGTATCGAACACCTCTTTAGTGTCTGCTAGCTTGATATGTAGCTCCCAGCCTAACTCACCGGTAAAGGAAACGCGGATTGCATGCACATCTTTTCCAGCAATTTGAATATTTTGATGGGTAAGCCAGCCAAAATTCTCAGAGCTTAAATCTGTTGTGCAGATGCTAGATAAAAGCTGACGCGATTTTGGTCCTGTTATCAATAGGGTAGAATATTGGTCTGTCTGGTCGGTAATCTGAACAGAACCGTCTTGAGGGCACGCAGCTTGTAGCAAATCACGGTCATGCCAATATGCGCCAGCCCCAGCAATCATCCAGAAATGGTTTTCAGCAAATCGGGTAATGGACATCTCAGACAGGATTTTCCCTTTCTCAGAAGCAAAATAGGCAAGTCCAGTTCTGCCAATTGCGGGCAGTTTATTACTCATCAGCCCATCAAGGAATGCAGCCGCACCTGTCCCTGATACCTCATATCTTGAAAAACCTGGCAAATCGAGTATGCCAACATGGTTTTGCACATGAAGACATTCCTGTGCCACGATATCGTGGAAATCTTGCCTATCATAGCTATCAATCATCTTTTCTTGATAGTCTTTTGGTGGATAGAATTCCGCACGCTCCCAGCCGCCATAGCTTCCCAAAACAGCGCCTTGATCGCAATGCCACTGAAATAACGCCCCTGTTTTAGCAGGGCGGCCAGCAGGCCACTGAATACCAGGGTAATGGATGGCATATTCGTGCGAATAGACTTCAATTGCTTTGGCGTGTGCATACGCTTCATCGACATGATTGGTAAAGCGCCTTGGGTCGACAGCCCAGCTATCTGTTTCTGTCTCTCCTTCGGTAATCCATTCTGCCACAAGCTTACCTGCGCCGCCTGCCTGCACAATACCAAAGGTAAATACACATGCCTCAAAAGCGTTTTTCACCCCAGGCATTGGGCCAATAAGCGGCAATCCATCAGGGGTGTAGGGGATAGGGCCATTTACAACCCGTGTGATCCCAGCAGTGCCAAGTAGCGGCACTCTTGCGCATGCATCTTCAATATACCATTCTAGTCTTTCTAAATCGTCTGGATAAAGCTGAAACGAGAAATCTTCTGGCATTGGGTCATCTTTTTCAACCCAATGGGCACGACAATTCCGCTCATAAGGGCCAAGCAATAGCCCGTCTTTTTCCTGCCGCAGATAATATGAGCTATCCGGGTCACGCAATAGCGGCAATTTTTCTGAACGTTGGCTTAGCGCATCAATACCTTCAGTGATTAGATATTGGTGGGCAAGCGAGATACAGGGTACATCCCGTCCAAACATTTTACCAAGCTCTGCGGCGCGGTAACCAGCAGCATTCACCACATACTGGCATCTGATTTGCCCTTGCGGGGTTGTTAAACACCACTCATCTTTTGCCGCATCACGTTCAACATGTGTTACAGGGCAAAAACGCACAATACGCGCCCCGCCGTCGCGTGCGCCTTTTGCAAAAGCTTGCGAGAGTTGCGCTGGATCAATATCCCCATCATAGCTATCCCAAAGCCCACCTTCTAAATCATGGGTTTCTAAGAAAGGATACACGTCTTGCATATCTGCATTGCTCATCATTTCCAGCGAGAAACCCATCTGTTGCGCCATCGAACGAACATGCTCAAATTCTTCCATACGTTGGCGCGTATGGGCTAGACGCACAGAACCTGTCACATGGTAATTCATTGGATAGTCTGTAAGCTCACCCAATTTACGGTACAGCTCAAGTGAATAATGCTGCATTTTCATGACTGTCCATGACCCTACAAAGTTCGGACAGTTTCCTGCGGCATGCCAGGTAGAGCCTGAAGTAAGTTCATTCTTTTCAAGCAGCACAACATCTCTGTGCCCTGCTTGTGTTAAGTGCCATGCAATAGAACACCCCACTGAGCCACCGCCAATAATCACCGTTTGGGCATATTGCGGTAATTTGCCTTTTTCGTCTTGAGATGTTGCGGGGGTCTGTGTCATGCTTCGCTTCCCTTGAATATACCAAATTTTTTAAAAATCTTTCGCCCTAAAATATAATTTACAATGCGATAATAAAAGCGATAAATTCGACATTTTGTGCTATGGAATGCGCACACTAGCTTATAATCAAAAACGTATGCCGATTTTTGGTGAAAAACTTGCATTATGTGGTGTCACTGGGTAATCACAAAGCTAAGGCTATATAGTGGAATTTTGGCAAAAAATTGATATCTAAACGAATAAGGGGAAGAATATGTCTGAATTGGCAGTAGCTATTGCAGGGTTAGGTGTGGTTGGTGCAAAAACCGCACAAATGCTTACTACCCCCCAACAAGAAGCCTACACAGATAAGCTTACCCTTAGGGCTGTTTCTGCACGTTCAAAATCTGCCGATAGAGGTTTTTCTTTAAAAAATATTGATTGGCATGATGATGCGATTAGCCTTGCTCACCGTGATGATATTGATATTGTTGTTGAGCTGATTGGTGGTGCTGATGGGGTCGCACTTGAGCTATGTAAGGCAGCACTTGCATCGGGTAAGCATGTGGTTACCGCAAACAAGGCGATGATTGCGCATCATGGTCTGGAACTGGCTAAAATTGCTGAGGAAAATAAGGTTGCTTTGCTGTTTGAAGCAGGGGTAGCTGGCGGTATTCCTGCCTTGAAAATTTTGCGAGAAGGGCTAGCTGCAAACCATGTAAGCAGAATTGCAGGCATCTTGAATGGTACCAGCAACTATATTCTATCCGAGATGACAGCAACCGCTAGACCATTTGAAAACGTGCTACAAGAAGCGCAGGAAAAAGGCTATGCAGAGGCTGACCCAACCTTTGATATTGATGGGGTGGATGCTGCACATAAACTGGCTATTCTTGCCGCCTTGGGCTTTGGTGAAGAAATTGACTTTGCTGCGATTCAGACCAATGGGATTAGAGCCATTGATGAGGCAGATATCGCTTTTGCAGGTGAGTTTGACTATACGATCAAGTTATTAGGTACTGCAGAACGTCATGGTATGCGGGTCGTGCAGCCCTGTTTAATCCCAAATAATCAATCCCTTGCGCATATTAATGGTGCAATGAATGCGGTAAGTGTGGAAGCGGAGCCTGTGCAAGTGATTAATTGTTCAGGGCCTGGGGCAGGGGCAGGTCCGACGGCATCTGCGGTTTTATCTGATTTGCTAGATATTGCGAACCAGCGTTTTACCCCGCCATTTGGCCGTAAAACAGCTCAGCTTTCGCCTGCGCCTTCTTATCGTGCTGAGGATCATTCCTCACGCTATTATCTTCGCCTGATGGTTACAGACAAGTCAGGTGTGCTTGCCGATGTAACCTCTATCTTAAAAGAGCTTCAGATTTCTGTTGAAGCGATGTTACAGCGCGGTAAGTCTGAAGATCAGCCCGTATCTTTGGTGATGACAACCCATTTAACGACTTTGGCGGCAATCGAAGAGGCTAAGGCACAATTATCAGCCTGTCCGTTTGTATCTGGTGAGATTATGGTACTGCCGATTATTGAGCGCATGGAAAAATCTTAAATGTCTGAGCCGCTTCTCACCGCATCCTTATCAGGCGCACAATGGCAGTCTATGCCATCCATATATTCCGCCGATGAGGTGAGCAGGCGTGCGCAAGCCATGCACCAAAACACGGATATCCCGCTAGGGCTATGCCAATTTCTGGTCTCAAAAGGGGTTGATGCAAACAGTCTAGATGAATTTATCGACCCAAGGATAAGAGATACATTGCCAGACCCGCATATCATGCAGGATGCTGAAAAAGCTATCCATCTGATTTGTGATGCGGTGCAAGCAAAAAAGCCAATTGGTTTATTTGGGGATTATGATGTAGATGGGGCATGTTCTGCCGCCTTATTCAGCCTGTGCCTCGCACAATTTGGCATTCACGTATTCTGCCATATTCCAGACCGGTTTGAAGAAGGGTATGGTCCGAACGAAAAAGCATTACTGCAACTAAAAGAACAGGGGGCTGAGCTTGTGCTGACAGTGGATTGCGGCATTACAGCCCATCAACCGCTTGAAGCTGCCGCCAATGCCAATATTCCTATCATTGTAATTGACCACCATAAAGCAGGGCCAACTCTGCCAAATGCAAAAGCAGTGGTAAATCCAAACCGTTTAGATGATGACAGCCAGCTTGGGTTATTATGCGCTGCAGGGGTTTGTTTTTTGATGCTTGCAGGGGTGTTGCGTGAATGCAGAAACCGCGATATCCAAACGGTCTCAGGTCAGCCCGTTAAATTGCTAGATATGCTTGATTTAGTGGCGTTGGCAACCGTGTGTGATGTGATGCCGCTTACAGGGCTAAACAGGGTGTTCGTCAAACAGGGGTTAAAAGTGCTAGCCCAGCGCCAAAATATCGGGCTTCGTTCCTTGATGGATGTCGCGCGGATTGACCATGTGCCATCAGCCTATTCCCTTGGTTTTATGCTTGGCCCCCGCATTAATGCCGGCGGGCGTTTGGGAAAATCATCAATTGGGGTGCAGCTATTATGTGCAGCAGATAGAGAGATTGCGCAATCGCTTTCATGGCACTTAGATGAGCTAAATACCCAGCGCCAAACCATCGAAAAACAGGTGCGTATGCAAGCCGAAGAACAAGCTTATGCCTTGCTAGAGGAAAACCCAGAACGTCATATGTTAGTGCTCGCATCACAAGGCTGGCACGAGGGAGTGCTTGGCATTGTAGCAGGGCGATTAAAAGAAAAATTCAATAAAATTGTGGCCGTAATCAGCTTTGATGAGGCTGGTATCGGCAAAGGCTCAGCACGTTCTATCGCTGGCTTTTCGCTAGGGAATAGTATTTTATCAGCCTATCAGCATGGGCTACTGCTTTCTGGCGGCGGGCATGATTTAGCTGCAGGCCTATCTGTAACTCAAGATAAGCTTGCTGAATTTACTGCCTTTATGGAACAGATGGCAGAAAAATCGTTCCTGCGTGGTGTTCCGATAAAACAGTTTGAGATTGCGGTATCGCTAAGCATTGGCGGATGCACGATGAAATTAGTGGATTGGCTGCAAAAGTTAGGGCCTTTCGGTTCAGGTTTTGAAGAGCCACGTTTTCGGCTAACCCATTGTCATTTAAAGCATATAAAATGGATTGGCGCAGAAAAACAGCATTTATCGTTATCATTGGATGACGGTACAGCACCAGCGTTGCGGGCGGTGATGTTTAATTGTGCTGATAGTCCGGTGGGTCATGCATTAAAAACCCATAAAGCAGATGCGGTGTATCAGCTTATTGGAAAATTACAGGAAGATAGTTACCGCAATAATGGCACGGTGCAGATGATTATTGATGATATCGCCTTGCAATCTGCGCGCTGATCAGCTGCAAATCACATTATTTTCCAAATTATGACATCAAAAACTCACTTTTTAATTTTTGGGTGTTGATTTACCAGTTTGATTTGGGTAATACAATCACACGAAAACTGCTTGCGTCCCGTTCGTCTAGTGGTTTAGGACACCGCCCTTTCACGGCGGCAACACGGGTTCGAATCCCGTACGGGATGCCATTTCTTCTTTCTCAGTACATATTTCTAGTGTGAAGCAGCACCTGCACCCTTATGGGGCAGGGGTCATGCTATCGCCTTTGCCATAATGCATATCCGCTTTGCTGT
>CBFHYP010000005.1:258-110416 GCA_965660095.1 Puniceispirillaceae bacterium (SeqCode) | reverse complement strand
TCAAGCAGATGGCTATGTTATCGCCTGTTTTGATGATACTGGTCTGGATGCTGCAAGATGTTTAACAGCAGCCCCTGTCATCGGTATTGGTGAGGCTGCTTTTCATATGGCTTCAATGATTTCAAACAAGTTTGGTGTGGTGACAACCTTGCCCCGTTCTGTGCCTGCGATAGAGCATAATTTAACACGTTATGGGTTGATGGCGCGTTGTTCGGGGGTGCGGGCAAGCAATGTGCCGGTGCTAGCACTTGAAAATGATGATGAGGCACTTTTCAAGCAAATCAATACACAAGTTGAATTAGCCATTCAGCAGGATCAGGCTGAGGCAATTATATTAGGATGTGCGGGGATGGCTGAGCTTGCGCACATGCTTTACACTACCCATAAAATACCTGTTCTTGATGGTATTGCATGCGCCATAAAACAAATCGAAGCGATGATATCGCTGAAGCTAGAAAATAGTCCAATTGGCGGCTATGCACCGCCGCGTATGAAATAAAATAGAGGCATCAGATAGGCATGGAATTACAACATCAAAGCCCTTCTTGGGTTGCTGTATTTGAAAATTTGCGTGAAGCGATATTATCGCACCGCCTGCTTCCTGGAACGCGGCTTGCTGAAGATGAATTATGCCATATTTATGGCCTTGGCAGAACCGTTATTCGGGCAGCATTAAGTGCCCTTACCCATGAAGGATTGCTTACCCATATCCCAAATAGAGGGGTGCATGTCGCAAAGCCAACGAAGATAGAAGCGCGCCATGTTTTTGAAGCACGTTCTTTGATTGAGCCAAAAATTGCTAAATTAGCAGCTGAATATGTGCAGCCTGAAGATATCGCAACCTTAAGAAAACATCTTACAGCAGAACAGCTTGCTGTTCATGCTGGCAATGATGTGGAGGCGATTGCCCTTTCAGCTAAATTTCATTTGACGATTGCGCATATTGCAAATCATTCCATTTTAACAGCTTTTGTAGAAGAACTTATTTCACGCTCATCACTTATCATTTCATTATATTGGCATCGGCACGATACGATGTGTGAGCGTCATGCCCATGATGATTTGGTAACTGCTATTGAAAGGCATGATGGCGCACAAGCATATGCGTTAATGCAAACCCACCTTGCTGATTTGCTAAGCGGGTTAGATTTGAATGAACGCCCTGTTCATCTGCACCAATCATTAGCAGATGCGCTTGGCTTTTAAGGATGTCCCTTCACCACCTGTAAAAATTGAGAGAGATTAGCAAATGCCCCCCTCCCACCTTGATACATCCTATCCAAGAGATATGCAGGGGTATGGGGAGGCTATACCACATGCAAACTGGCCAGATAATGCACGCATTGCAGTGCAATTTGTGCTGAATTACGAAGAGGGTGCAGAAAATTCCGTGCTGCATGGCGACCCCACTTCTGAAGTTTTTCTATCTGAAATTATTGGCGCTTCAGCGTTTGAAGGCGCACGCCATATGTCAATGGAATCTATCTATGAATATGGCTCAAGGGCTGGGGTATGGCGATTGCTTGATTTGTTCCGTGATTGCGATGTGCAAATCACTTTATTTGCGGTGGCGATGGCGATGCAACGTCACCCAGCAGTGATTGAGCGCGCCTTAAAAGATGGGCATGAAATTGCATCACATGGCTATCGCTGGATAAATTATCATGGCATCGGAAAGGCAGAAGAGGCGGAACATATGTCAAAAGCAATCTCAATTCATACAGAGATTTGCGGACAGCGCCCTTTGGGTTGGTATACAGGCCGCACTAGTGCACACACACGCGAATTAGTCGCAGAAGAAGGCGGATTTTTATATGATGCAGATGACTATTCTGATGACTTGCCCTTTTGGTCACGCCAGCTATCAAAGCCTCATCTCATCGTACCTTATACATTAGACACTAATGATATGCGATTTGCCACTGCGCAAGGGTTTCACACCGCAGACCAATTTGCCCAATATTTAATAGACGCGTTTGACGTGTTATATGCAGAAGGGGAGGATTGCCCAAAGATGATGTCTGTTGGATTGCATTGCCGTCTTATTGGCAGGCCTGGGCGATTTGCAGGTTTGGTAAAATTTCTGGATTATATTTTGCAGCATGATAAGGTCTGGATAGCGCGGCGTGATGATATTGCCCGTCATTGGATAAAAACCCACCCCTATTCGCCCTCACCCCTATCTCCCCCACCCCTATCTCTAAGGTAAGTTTTTTTAAAAAATTCAAAAAAGACCAAAACGCCCTATCAATTCAGGCTTATACTCTATTTTGCTTTATGTGCCATCACATCTAGCACATCCCAGCATGCGCCCATCGTGTGATAATCCACCTTGCCAGCAGGTGATTTATATGGCTCCACCTTGTTTCCCTCGCGGCTAACAATTCGGTACCAGCCGCCATATTCATGATCCACTAGATGCTTCCATGACCATTTCCATAACTGGATATAATCTTGATAATATCTAGTGTCGCCGGTGAGCGAATATAGCCGCCAAGCTGCTGCAATTGCTTCTGCCTGAACCCAGAAATATTTCGTGGCATCTGCAAAGCTTTTGTCAGGGGCATAGCCATAGACTAGCCCGCCATATTCTTTATCCCAGCCATATTCCATTGCCTTACTGTATAGTCTGATTGCCACATCAACCCGCCAGTCTGAGGGATGATGACGTTCAAGCTGAAGAAGTAATTTAGCCCATTCTAATTGATGGCCAGGCTGAAATCCCCACGGTTTAAATAAATCGTCTGGCTTATCTATATTATACGTCCAGTCTTGCTTCCAATTCAGGTCATAATGCTCCCACACCTGCCCATCTGCCATGGCTGCCAGGGTAACAGTGAATTTTTTTGCAATCAGGTCTGCACGGTTAAAAAATTTCTGATCAGAGGTCGCTTCATACGCTGCTAAACATGCTTCGACGCTATGCATATTTGCATTCTGGCCGCGATAATCAGACAGGGTTTTAAGGCTTTCATCCCGTTCATCTGCATAGGCATGATGTTCAGCTTCATAGAAATATTCTTCCATAAAATCCCAAACAGAGGTGATAAGCGCTTCAGCTTTTGGAAGTTTTAGGCGGTGTGCCCAAGCACCTGCCAATAACACAAAAGCATGGCCATAAGCCATCGCGCGCCCATCTTCAATGTGGCTTCCGTTGCGTTGCCAGATAAAATGCCCAGATGAATGCTGATGATGGCTTAAAAGATAGTCAAATCCATGGCGCGCCCAGCGTTGATATTCTTCATCCCCATAGCGCAAATGGGCTTGAGCATAGTTAAAGACAAGGCGGGTGGAGCTTACAAGATGACGTGTGTCACGGTCATAAATCTGACCATCATCTAAAAAGAAATGAAAAAATCCCCCTGATGGATCAAAGGCTGTATTGCGGTAAAATGCTAAAATTGATTTTACATGCGCTGTTAAAAATTCAGGCGAATCAAATTCAGGCCAATCCGAGTTCGTATGGGCAGTTTTTGTCATTATTGTCTCCTCAGCATCTGACCTAACATAAAAATAGCGCCTATGAAAAATAAAGATTTTTTAATCCAATTGTCATATTTTGGAAAAGCTGATTGATTCCGAAAGCGCTTTCGGTATAGTGATATCATACTTGATATCATACTTGATATCATATTCACGTCGGGGTGGAAATGACGCGTGTTAGCCTCAAATTTTTAGCTTCTGAGCTTGGCCTTGCTGAAGGTACGGTTTCGCGCGCGCTTAACAATTATCCTGATATTAGCCAAGAAACCCAAGAACGCGTGCGAAAATGTGCTGATAAATATGGTTATCGGGCAAATTATAGTGCGCGCCGTCTAGCAAAAGGTATTGCTGAGGCTGTAGCTTATTTAATGCCAGCAAATACAAGCAGCTTTGCTGAGCCGTTTGTAGCCCAGCTTCTTGAAGGGATTGGGCAATCCTTATCTGAGCGCGGCTGGGATTTGTTGGTGGTGCAGGCGCATTCATCTGAAACAGAAGAAGAAGCAATTCGGAAACTAGCGAGCAGTGGCAGGGTAAGTGGTGTAATTTTGTCGCGCCCACATAAACAAGACAGGCGCATTGATGTGCTGAAACAATTGAACATCCCATTTATTGTGCATGGACGTTCTGTTGACCATACCCACTATGCATGGTTTGATGTTGATGGTGAATCTGCCTTTGTTGAAGCGGTGGATCATCTTGTGTCGCTTGGGCATACACGCATCGGCTTTATTGGTGCGCCAACCTATTATAATTTTGCGCAAATGCGTTTAGATGGGTTCAAAAAAGGACTTCGTCTGAACAATTTAGATGATGATGACACGCTTATCGAAGTTGGTGAGCTAAGTGATGTTGGGGGTGAACGTGCGGCAAACGTGCTGCTCAGTAAAGATAATCCGCCAACAGCCCTGTTATGTGCAACAGATATGCAGGCGATTGGCGCATTAGCTGCGACACGTGCGAAAGGCTTGCAGGCTGGCAAAGATGTGTCTGTTATTGGATATGATGGGCTTGATATTGGTAAACATACCAACCCGCCCCTTACCACGATGGCACAGCCACAATCCTTTTCAGGAAGACATATTGGGGATATGCTTCTTGCGATTATTGATGGTGCATCCCCAACCCAATTCCAAGAACTCCGAAGCGCTAAATTTGTGCGCCGAATGAGCGATGGTCCAGCACGGACCTCAACCCGAAGGTTTAACATCTAACAAGGAGGATTTGATGAAAAAATTCGGTCTTTTGAGCGCAGGTCTTCTGCTCTCTACCACACTTGCAGCATCTGCACTTGCAGATACAATTACAATGTGGACTATGGAAGAACAGCCAGACAGAATGGCAGCTCAAGAAAAAATGGCTGCTGCTTTTAAAGCGAAAACTGGTCACACTGTAAATGTTGTTGCTGTTACTGAAAAAGATATTGCAACACGTGCAACAGCTGCTTTTGCAGCAGGTGAATTGCCAGATGTGCTTAACCACACTGTGCAGCATCTACTTCCTTTTGCAGACGCAGGCATTCTAGATGCTGGTGCTGCAGATGATATTGTAAATGATCTTGGCAGCAACACTTTTGCATCTGGCCCTGTGAATATGGCGTCAGTTGATGGTGAAATTGTCTCTGTACCAACAGATGGCTGGACACAGCTTGTTGTGTATCGTTCAGACTTATTCGCTGATGCAGGTCTAAACCCGCCAAAGACATTTGCAGATATCGAAGCTGCAATTGCTAAGTTGCACAACCCGCCTTCCATGTATGGCTTTGTTGCTGCGACTAAAATTGATGAAACCTACATGATGCAGCTTATTGAGCATATCTCATTGGCAGCAGGCTATAACCCTGTAAATGCAGATGGTTCTATCAATGAAGACACCTCAAAGCTAAAGCAGGTATTATCATTCTATAAGACAATTGCAGATGCATCACCAGATGGCGATTTATTCTGGAAGCAGTCGCGTGAGATGTATCTTGGCGGTAAAGCTGCAATGATCATTTGGTCACCATCTCTCCTTGATGAGCTTGGCGGTCTTCGTGACAGCGCACCTGTTACTATTAATGATGACCCAACATCTAAAGCACTTGCTAAAGATACCGGCTTTGTAACTGTATTTGCAGGTCCTGATAATGCGGCTGGTGCTGCATATGCTGATGTGCGTTATCTTGGTGTAACAGCAGATGCAAATACAGATGTTGCTTCTGACTTCATCAAATTTGCACTATCTTCAGGCTATGGCGATTGGCTAGGTATGGCACCAGAGGGCAAATTCCCTGTGCGTAAAGGTCAGTTCGGTGGCGACACAACCTATGAGAAATTATGGGCAAGCCTAGATGTAGGTGTTGACCGTAAAGAGCCATTGGCAAACATCTATCCAAAAGCTGTGATCGATGACATTGTTGCTGGTCTTTCAGTGGGTGACCGTTGGGGTGTGTCTGATGGACAGCTTGCAACAGCCTCAAAGCTTGTAAATGCACGTGTGATGTCACAAGTTATCCGCAAATATATCGATGGTGAAATCTCACTTGATGATGCGGCTAACGAGATCGTAGCAAAGCATAAAGCACTTTAAAAAACATTCTATGCAAGGCTGGGTGACACAGCGCATCCAGCCTTGTTGCCACATCTGTAAGTATATGGGCAAAGGTCTCAATGGCAGTATCAGAAAATACCCTTCAGAAAAAACCGCCTTTTAAGGTGGGCGCACTCGCCAAGCGTGAGCGCGGTCTTGCCTATACAATGCTTTTGCCAACATTTTTTATTGTATTGAGTATTGTTCTTTTCCCGCTTTTTGCAAATTTTTGGATTAGTTTTAAATCAGTAGAACTTGGAGATTTGCGGGCTGCTAGACCAATGGTCAATGAGCAGTTTCGCCCAAAACCGACCGCGGCTGGTGATGAAGTGATTTTGCGGTACAGAATCAGGAATTCATCCAAAAAAGAAATTATTGAAAATTTTACCTTCACAGATACCTTGCCAGATGGGGTTGAGCTTAACCTTAAAGGTAGCAATTGTGTGCAAGCTTCTGAAAAAATCCAGTGTGATATAGGCACCTTATCTGGGGGGCAAAGGTTTGATTTAAAGCTGCCTGCGCTGATTAGCCAGAGCTATATAGATAATGGGATTCGGCCAAGAGCAAGCAAGCCAGAAATGGTGTATCAGACCAGCAATGTGCTAACGTCACTCAACTTTACACTTGAAAATTTCAAGCGTGTTTTTTCAGCACAAGAATTTTGGACGGTATTAAAAGTGTCGTTCTATTATACGATTTTTGGCACTGTAGGAGCGCTCGTGTTGGGGCTGTTTGCCGCCCAAATTTTGCATACTGCTTTTCGCGGGCGCACTGTCTTGCGCGGCTTATTTTTATTTCCCTATGTAGCGCCGGTAATCGCTGTGGCTTTTGCGTGGGTGCTATTGTTGGATGCAGGGCCTGGGGGTACGTTTAATGCGATGCTCCAGCAAATGGGCGCGACCTCAACACCGATTAATTTTCTTGGTCAACGCTATATCGAATTTGGGTTTTTTGGGTTTAGTTTTAAGTTTCCTATGGCTTTAACGACAGTGATTATTTTTGAATCGTGGCGTTATTTTCCGCTATCCTTTTTGTTTATTTTGGCGCGAATGCAATCTATCTCAACAGACATGTATGAAGCTGCTGAAATGGATGGGGCAACACCTTTTCAGCAATTTTGGTATCTGTCCTTACCGCAACTATTAGGGATTTTATCTGTCTTATTTTTGCTTCGGTTTATTTGGACCTTTAACAAATTCGACGATATTTTCTTGCTAACAGGGGGTGCTGCAGGCACCAGAACCTTGACGGTTGATGTGTATGAACAAGCATTTGCGGTATCTAATTTAGGTGCAGGCGCGGCAGTGGCTGTTGTTGTCTTTATTGTGTTGCTGAGCTTTGCACTGATTTTCTTTAAATTTTCACCACAGGATGATGGATAATGCGTTTTGGTGTTATCACATGGCTAGCTGTAATCTATGGCCTTATTTGGGGGGCTGTATGGATGGTTATTTCTGCTATGAGCCTCACTTTAGTCTCTGGTGTAGTGCTCGTGCCGCCTATCGGGGTTGCTGGCTTGATCGGTGCTGCTACCGGGTTGGGGTTGGTTCTATTTCCCCCGCAAAATAGGGGTTTAAAACAGCTTATCCTTTTAGGGGTAATGAGCGCCATTGCACTTGTTATTGCGACTGTTGGACAGCCTTTTTCTTCTGCATTTTTGGTGGCCCCAATTATCCAATTTATCGTGCTTATCCTATGGGCAGGCCTAACTATTGCCGCATTACATCTTTGCCTTGAAGGGTTTGAAGCAGGGCGTGCAAAACGGTATCGTGTCGAGGTGCTTTTAATCCGGTTAATGAAAGGGCTAGCACTGGTATTATTCAGTGTTTTTGTCGCCCTGCCTTTTTATGTGATGGTGATGACAAGCCTTAAAAGCCAGCAATCTCTGCTTGCCAATCCTCTAGATTTCTCCATTGATATAAGCCAAGGCCCATCTATGCTATTCCGCTCTTATATTGAGCTATTTACACAATTTCATTTTGGTACTTTCTTGCTGAACTCAGCAATTGTTTCGGTGATTACGGTTTTTGTCACCCTTGCTTTTGCGATACCTGGGGCTTATGCAGTAGCGCGCCTGCGCTTTCCGGGGCAAGCTTTCCTATCACGTTCAATTCTGCTGATTTATATGGTGCCAGCCATTGTGCTTGTGGTGCCACTTTATGCTGTGTTCTCTCAATTAGGGCTTCGTAATTCATTATTTGGATTATTAGTGGTTTATCCAGCAACAACGATTCCGGTTGCCTTATATATGTTGCAGGGATATTTCCGCGGCCTTCCATCTGAGCTTGAAGAAGCAGGGTTAATGGATGGGTTGAGCAGGGTGCAGGTCATCCTGAAAATCACCTTGCCGCTTGCCTTACCAGCTTTGGCATCGGTGTCATTATATGTGTTTATGATTGCGTGGAACGAGTTTTTATTCGCATTTATGTTCTTAGATAATTTGGACATGTTCACGTTGTCACGGGGTGTTGTGTCCCTAAATTCATCAGAAGTTCCGCGTCAACATCTTATGGCTGGTTCTGTTATTGCGACAGTGCCGGTGTTGGTCGTATTTTTATGGTTTGAGAAATATCTTGTTTCTGGGCTTACCGCAGGAAGTGTGAAGGGGTAAATCAATGACGGTTTCATTGGATATAAAAGCAAAAGAAATTCTGCAAAAGAATGACAGGAATGGGTTTACGATCCCAACGGCCAGATTATACCCATTTCAATGGAATTGGGATTCAGTATTTGTTGCGATTGGCTTGTCTAGCTTTGATGTTGAACGCGCTTGGCAAGAGCTTGAAATGCTGGTTGAGGGTCAACGTGAAGATGGCATGATCCCGCATATTATTTTCAGAAAAGATGATTCCGATTATTTCCCTGGCCCGCTTGTATGGCAAACCAAAGATGCAGGTCTGTCTGCAAGCGGTATCTCACAACCCCCTGTACTTGCTTCAGCTATTCGTCACTTTGTGCAACAGCAAGGTCAAATAGCACTAGAGCGCGCAGCTAAAATTTTTGATGCGACGCTCGCATGGCATAGATGGTGGCATGACAACAGAACACCAGATAATTGCCCAGTTGTGTGTACAATACATCCTTGGGAGACAGGCAGGGATAATTGCCCAGACTGGAATATTGGGCTTGATGCGATGAAAATTGATCCAGACTTAGAGCCTTATACCCGAAAAGATATCGAACATGCTGACCCAAGCCAGCGCCCAAGTTCTGAGCAATATGATAAATATTTATCGATTGTAAAATTTGGCAGAGACCATGGATGGGATCAAAAACATCTCACTAATCATGGCCCTTTTTTGATGGCTGATCCTGGGATATTCTTTATCTTACTTCGCGCAGACCGTGATTTATTGTGGCTGGCAGAACAGCTTGGCAAGACCGAAGCGATAACAGAGCTTACGCGCTGGATTGCCGATGCTGAAGCAAATCAAGACTATCTTTGGAACGAGAAGATAGGCGCGTTTTGTGCCCGTGATGTGCGCTCAGGCACTTTTTCAGATGGTTTTTCTAACGCAAGTGCCTTGTGTTTTTACGCAGGTCTAAATGATCGAGGAAAGCGCCAAGCAACCCTTGGCCATATGGCACGTATTTCATCGAAAACAAATTACGGTCAATCAAGCTGGGACCCAGATTTGGAAAGTTTTGAGAGCCAGCGTTATTGGTGCGGGCCTATCTGGTGCCAGATGAATTACATGATTGCGATGGGTCTTGCAGAAATTGGTGAAGATACGCTTGCCCTTAAAATGCAAAATGATTTGCGTAAACTCATCGAAAAATCTGGTTTTTACGAATGTTTTGACCCTATTTCAGGTGCGGGATGTATCGGGATGGATTTCTCATGGACTGCTGCGTTGTGGCTCGCATGGGCAAGCCCAACATCCCCCCACCATAGCCCCCTTCAGGAGATGCCTGCATGAGCTCAATCATACTAAAAAATGTTGAGAAATGGTTTGGTAACACACAGGTCATTTGCGGTATTGATTTAGAAATTCCAGACGGCGAAATGGTGGTATTTGTTGGACCATCTGGATGTGGGAAATCTACCCTCCTGCGGATGATTGCTGGGCTTGAAGATGTCACTTCTGGCGAGATATTTCTGGGCGAGCAAGATGTAACAGACAAAGTGCCCTCAGAACGTGAACTTGCGATGGTGTTCCAGTCTTATGCGCTTTATCCGCATATGAATGTAGCGGATAATATGGGGTTTTCGCTTAAAACATCAGGTGTTCCTGCAGACCAAATTCAGCGCCAAGTATCTCATGCGTCTGAAATATTAGAATTAGATAGTTATCTTGAACGCCGCCCCAAAGAATTATCAGGTGGCCAGCGTCAGCGTGTGGCTATTGGGCGCGCGATTGTCCGCGAACCTAAAGGCTTTTTGTTTGATGAGCCCTTATCGAATTTGGATGCCGCTTTGCGTGTTCAGATGCGTTTTGAAATTGCTAAATTACATGAAAAGCTCAAAGCGACGATGATTTATGTAACGCACGATCAGGTTGAGGCGATGACCTTGGCAGATAAAATCGTGGTCCTGAATAAAGGCAGAGTTGAGCAAGTAGGCACGCCAAAACAATTATATGATAATCCAGAAAGCCTGTTTGTTGCACAATTCATTGGTAGCCCAAAAATGAATTTGCTCAATGGCGCAGGTGAGGGCGGAAAATTCAACCTCTCAAACGGGGCGTCTATTCAGCCAAAGACAAAGCGTTCTTTGGCGCCAGCTATCAGATGCGGGGTGCGCTCTGAACATATTGAAGTTGTAAGTGCAAAAGCAGATTGCGAAGGCGTGGTCGAGCTCTATGAATTTTTAGGTGCGGATAGTTATATCTATGTGAATTGTGGGGATGTTGGCATGCTCACTGTGCGTATCTTAGATAATTCAGAATTCACACCTGGCCAAAAAGTGAAGCTAAAGCTTAACCGTGACAAGATTTATTTTTTCGATGAGCATGGCAAAGCAATATCATAAGATAAGGAATATAAGGCGCAGTAATGTTGTTTGTACTGTGAGATTCTATTCGTTATGCAAGATAATGTGCACAAAATTAGACAGGAATTAAAGTTGAACCTGAGCTCCCTCGGCTCTGTGGCCAGTGTGTAACGAATTATTGCCTAACCCCCTCAAATTTTTGCGATAAGTTTTTGTTGTAAATGACGCCCTTACCACTATAAATTTTTTCAATGTAAAAAATCTGGTGTGAACAGTAACTAGTGGGACAGGTTTATGAAGGCAGCAATTTGCAAACAGTTTAATGCGCCATTAGAGCTTGATGAAATCCATATCAGCGCCCCAACAGCTTCAGAAGTTAAAGTGCGTATTGATGTGGTAGCAATTTGCCATAGTGATATCAGCTTTATCAAAGGATATTGGGGCGGGCCTCTGCCTGCTATTTACGGCCATGAAGCCGCAGGCACCATAACGGAGGTCGGGGATAATGTGACACGCTTTAAAGTTGGGGGGCGTGTGATTGTTACCTTGATGCGCTCATGTGGTGTTTGTCCTGCATGTTCAGGTAACGCAGAAGCATTATGCACATCCCCGCCTAAATTAGGTGAAGATGCAATAGCAAAAACCAAAGATGGAACAGCAGTTTGGTCTGCGATGAATACAGGTGCTTTTGCTGAAGAGGTTATTATTCATGAGCGCCAAATTGTGGATTTGCCAGATGATATTCCCTTCGATATCGGCGCCCTTATCGGCTGCGGGGTAATAACAGGGTACGGTGCAGTGCGGCATGTTGCACAGGTGATGCCAGATGAAACGGCGGCAATTGTGGGGTGTGGCGGTGTTGGTTTGAACGCCATTCAAGCAGCGCGTGTGTCTGGCGCTTCTATCATTACAGCGATTGATGCAAGTCCATCAAAAGCCGCTATTTGCAAAAAGCTAGGCGCAACCCATTTCATTAACCCACATGAAGATGAGCACTATCAGGCGGCATGTACGATAACCCCGCATGCAGGATATGATGTCGTGCTGGTGGCTGTGGGTTCTGCTAAAGTGATAACCCAGTCCTTGAGGTTATTACGGGCTGGCGGGCGTCTCGTGGTGATGGGATTGCCGCCATCTGGCGATATTTCAGAAATTGAAATGACCAATCTTGCTAGTTTAGGCCAGTCCATTTTGGGTACTAAAATGGGTTCAGCCCGCATCAGAGAGGATATCCCAAAACTTATTGATTTGTATCGGAATGGTGAATGGGTGCTTGACGGGCTTATCTCTGACAGGTTTGATTTTAAAGATATTAATACCGCATTGCGCGCCGCCGAACAGCCAGATTCACTGCGCATCATTGTGCAGATGAGCTAAAGGGAAATAGAAATGCAGCTCGACCAATTTGAAAGCTTTGTTGTCGGAAACCCGCAGCCAGGAATTGGTGGCCGCTATTTCATCTTTGTAAAACTGACCACGAAATGCGGCATTTCTGGCTATGGCGAAATCTATAATGCTAGTTTTGGCCCGCATTTAGTTGCCGCCATGGCTGAAGAAGTTTTTACCAATGAGATGGTTGGTACAGACCCATTTCAAATTGAAAAAATGTGGCGGCGTATCTATAGCAGAGGCTTCTCACAGCGTCCTGATATTACCCTTGTTGGCGTGTTAAGCGGGCTTGAAATCGCGTGTTGGGATATTATCGGAAAAGCAACAGATAAGCCTGTTCATGCCTTGCTTGGCGGCAAGCTGCATCACAAATTGCGTAGCTATAGCTATATCTACCCGCCTGCAAATATGGATGTAGACGCCTTTTATGCAAGTCCAGATTTAACAGCCAAAGTGGCGCAAGAATATCTGAAGCAAGGATTTACCGCCCTTAAATTTGACCCAGCAGGCGCGTATACTGTGCTTGACCCGCATATGCCAAGCCTGGAAGATATTGAGCGCTCTGAAAAATTTCTAAAACAGTTAAGAGAGGTGGCTGGAAGCAAAGCTGATTTGCTATTTGGCACACATGGGCAATTTTCTGTTGCAGGTGCTAAGCGCATGGCAGCGATGATGGAGGTATATGACCCTTTATGGTTTGAAGAACCTACCCCTCCTGAGCGTCCTGAGATGATGGCAGAGGTTGCGCGTTCAACCTCAATCCCAATTGCAACAGGTGAGCGCTTAACCACCAAATATGAATTTATTCGGCTTCTTGAGACAAGGGCAGCGTCGATTTTGCAAATGAATCTAGGGCGTGTTGGCGGCTTGCTAGAAGCTAAAAAAATTGCCGCAATGGCAGAAGGCTTTTATGCCCATATCGCACCCCATCTATATTGCGGACCAATTGTAGCGGCAGCCAATATTCAGCTTTCAGCCACCTGTCCAAATTTTCTTATTCTCGAATCGATACAGAAATGGGACGGTTTTTATGCGCAGATTTTGACGCAAAAAATTGAATGGGAAGATGGATATGTCATCGTCCCAGATAGCCCAGGTATCGGCTTTGAGATTGATGAAGATGTGGCGCGCGCCCACCCTTATCAGGATACAATGCTACATTTGAATATGCATGAAGATGGTCGATAGCAATAGCTATAATTTGTAATTTGTAAAAATTTACAAATTTAATTGCACACACAAATAAACTTTCTTTACCCTATTTTTTCATATTACCGTCTCTGGATGAGATTGCTGAGAACGTAATCCAAAATATCAATGAGAGAAGGAGGCCGGTAATGACCACCCAAAATAATAATTTTGAAAACCATACACATTCTGCATCAGGGCGCTTTGCGCATGTGAAGCGTGATTATGATATGGCAGAAGTGAGGAGACTATCTGGCTCAGTGTCCATTGATTACTCTCTTGCGCGTCAAGGTGCGGATAAATTATGGAAGCTTTTGAATGAAGAAGATTATGTGAATACGCTTGGCGCGATGACAGGTAATCAGGCAATGCAACAGGTGCGTGCAGGGCTTAAGGCTATTTATCTTTCAGGCTGGCAAGTCGCTGCAGATAGCAATACTGCAGGTTCGATGTATCCAGACCAATCTATCTACCCTGCAAATTCCGGCCCTGAATTGGCAAAGCGAATCAATAAGACACTGCTTCGTGCAGACCAGATTGAAACAGCTGAAAATGGCCAGCCAACCCGGGATTGGATGGCGCCTATTGTGGCGGATTGTGAAGCAGGGTTTGGCGGCGCATTAAATGCGTTTGAGCTTACCAAAAATTACATTGAAGCAGGTGCAGCAGGGGTGCATTTTGAAGATCAGCTCGCATCAGAGAAAAAATGCGGACATATGGGAGGCAAGGTGCTTATCCCTGTTCAGCAAGCGATTACAAATCTGAATGCAGCCCGTCTAGCAGCAGATACATGCGGTGTTTCCACCATTATTATGGCGAGAACAGATGCTGAAAGTGCCAAGCTTATCACCACCGATATTGACCCGCGTGATAAGCCTTTCATTTCAGGTGAGCGCACCCAAGAAGGGTTTTATCGGCTGAATGATGCCGATTCGTTTGAGCGGTGTGTGGTTAGAGGCCTTGCTTTTGCGGAATATGCAGATTTGTTATGGATGGAAACCTCTACACCAAATCTTGCGCAAGCTGAAGCATTTGCCAAAGCGATTAGAGCAGAGCATCCAAACCAAATGCTAGCCTATAATTGCAGCCCGTCTTTTAACTGGTCTGCTAATCTGAATGATGATGATATTGCCCGCTTCCAACGTGAGATTGGCAAAATGGGCTATAAATTCCAGTTCATTACCCTCGCTGGTTTCCATTCATTGAATTATTCAATGTATGAGCTTGCTAGGGGGTATGCTGAAAATGGCATGGCGGCCTATGCAACGCTTCAAAATGCAGAATTTGACGCTGAAGCGGTAGGCTATACTGCACATCGTCATCAACGTGAAGTTGGCGCAGGGTGGTTTGATGCGATTTCGGTTGCGGTAAAGGGTGGCGCATCTTCCACCACAGCATTAACAGACAGCACAGAAGAAGACCAATTTACTGCAAAAGCAGCTGAATAACTTAAAACGGAGGACATAAAAATGGAAAATGCAAGACAGATTTCTGAAACCCATTTAGGGGATAGGGTAACAATCATCGTGCCAACGCCAACACAGGCTGCGATTGAAATTCATCGCCAGAATATGTGGGATAAAGGATATCGGCTTGAATCACGGATTGACAGCCAGACCTATTTTGAAAGTGATGGTCATCACATAAACACCTTATTTGAAGGCAAAGAGATGTTTGCCGCAACCTTCGTGAAAAGACAATAAGTGTAAGGGATTTACATAAACCTTTAAAGGGCTGCTGATATTTTCAGCAGTCCTTTTTTATCGGGCTGTTTGGGGGTGCTGGGTACGTCTTGAGATCAGGCTTCTGTTTAAAATCCAAGCCATGATTAAAAGATTAAGCGCATTCCACCCAATGCCATTTATAAAGGCCATCCGATATGAGCCGGTGAGGTCATATACCCAGCCAGACATCCACCCCCCTAACGCCATGCCTAAAATTGTCATCATAATGACAAACCCAACACTGGTGCCTGCAGATTGCGGGGGTAAATATTCACGCACAATTACCGCATAGCTTGGTACAATCCCGCCTTGGGAAAGCCCAAAAATAAGACTAACAATATATAAAGAGGTTTTGCCATCAAAAGGGATATACATCACCAAGGCGATACATTGCAAAACTGCACCAAGAAGCACGGTTTGAATGCCGCCAATTTTATCTGCAATAAAGCCAAATGCTATTCGGCTAATCACCCCGCCAAATAGCATCACCGAGAGCATTTGTACCCCCACTGCAGGGCCAAATCCCAAGCCAACACAGTAAGATACAATATGGACTTGCGGCATTGACATCGCAACACAACAAGCAATACCTGCTACACCAAGCAAGCCTATCAGAAGCCGAGGCGGGATATTGATAGTGGCGCTTTTTTCTTTTGCAAGCTTACCGGCAAGATTATGGGCGCTTGGCGGTACCTCACGTTTGAGCAAAAAAGCAAGCGGGATGATCGCTGCCAAGGTTAATATGGCAAGCATCTGATAGGCATCACGCCAGCCTTGCTCAATCAGAATATCGGATAAAAATAAGGGCCATAAAGTCCCTGCCAGATAATTACCACTTGCAATAATCGCAACCGCTATTCCTCTGTGACGCAAAAACCAATGTGAAATATCAGATATTAAAGGCCCAAACCCTGCGGCTGTGCCAAAACCAAGCACGAAATGAAGTGCTGTAAGCATGGTAAAATCATTAACGATGCTAGAGAAACTATAGCCAATAGCGCTTAAAATCGCTGCGATGATGACAGAAAACCGCACGCTATATTTGTCGATTAATTTGCCTATCAGTAAATTGCCAACCGCAAAACCAAGCATATTCATGGTAAAGGGCAGAGAGGTTGTTGATCGCACGGTATCAAATTCTATCTCTAGCGCAGGCATGATAGTGATCACCGCCCACATGCCCGTATTGGCAAATATCGCAATCAGTAAGGTTACAGCAAGACGAAACCAAGAATAGGTACTGTCATGAATTTCTAATGCACTTGGATGTGATGAAGTCTGCATCATACTTTTGTAAGCACTAACACCGCCATTGCATAGCCCTGATTTGACACCGCTCAAAAATAGCTGAAAGGCAATTACTGAATAAATTTCAGATGTCCTATGGTAAGATCAGACAAGCACGTCGCACGATAATACCTTGGTGATGTAAGCAGTGATGTAAGGAAGTTTTGGAGCGGGTGAAGGGATTCGAACCCTCGACCCCAACCTTGGCAAGGTTGTGCTCTACCCCTGAGCTACACCCGCACTCCAATCCGTCTGAGGCGTGTTGCCTCATCGGTCAATAACATTTAATCCAAACAAGCTTTTGTTACAAGATAAATTTATACTTAAAATGACGGTTTTCTTCAAAAAATCCTGCAAATTCTAAAAACAACTAGGCCGCCAGTGCAGATTTTAGCGCATTTGCTACCTGTTCTTGTGCCTCCCCTTCCAAATAAGGGTGCATCGGTAATGCTAGAACATGCTGTGCCAGCCAGTCTGTAACTTCCAGCCCACCTAGTGGAAGCGGGCATTGTGTATAAGGGGGCTGGGTATGCATGGGCCGAGGATAATAAATTGCTGTCGGCACGCCTTGGGCTGAAAGCTTGTGCTGAACATCTTCTCTATTCACATGCTCGGGAAGCATAATGACATATTGCGCCCAGCTTGAGCTTGCGCCTGAGATTAATTTTGGGGTCGCAACAACCCCCTCTAGCAATGCCTCATATCTATCAGCACAGCGTTGACGCAACGCCAATTCATCATCAAATATACTCAACTTCGAGAGCAGAATAGCGGCTTGGATAGTATCGCATCGTGCGGTCATCCCAAGTCTAATATTTTCATACTTATCCTCACCCTGCCCGTGAATACGTGCAGAACGTGCAATTTCGGCAAAATTATCATCATTGGTAAAAACAGCCCCGCCATCGCCGTAGCACCCTAAGGGCTTGGCTGGAAAAAAGCTGGTGGAGGTAATATCTGCAAGATTGCCCACAGGTTCTGTGTCTAAATGCGCCCCAAAACTTTGTGCAGCATCGTCCAAAACCCATAAATTATGTTGGGCTGCATATGCATTAAGCTGGCGGAAATCAGCTGGCTGACCAAATAAACCAACGGCCATTACCCCAACGATTTCTATATTTTTTTGCTGAGCGGCAAGGCGTGCTTCATCTAATTTTGTGATATCAAGATTAAAGCTTTGTGCGTCTACTTCTGCAAAAACTGGAATCCCGCCAAGCACAGCAACAGCTTCAGCACTCGCAGCAAAGGTAAAGCTAGGGACAATGACGCCCTGACCTGGTTTTAGCCCAAAGCTAATCATCGATAAAATAAGCGCATCTGTGCCAGAAGAGCATGAAATTACATGTTTGACACGGGCGCGTTCTGCAAGCGCTTCTTCAAGTTCTGCAACCTCTGGCCCCATGATATATTTGCCGTGATCTAACACTGCGGCGATTCTTTTATCTATATCAGCACGAAGCTGTTTTTGCTGGGCTGCCAGATCAATAAATGGGAGCATTACCTATTTTCTCCGTGTCGTTAAGCGTCAAGCTTCATTGTTTGTGCAGGGGATAAATCAATAATTGAGTTCTGCATCTGCTCTAATAGCTGTTGTACTGCTAGCCCCTCTGCTGCATTGGTTAGCGCTATTTTGCTGGATGTGCAGACCTCTACAAATTCTTCCATCTCGCGATAAAGGGGTTCAGCAGGCGCAACAGGGAGCGCGGATACAGGCTGTCTGTCAATCGTGAAATGCTCGCCATGCTGGGTGATATCATCTTGATACAGGGTGAGTTTATTTTCCCATTCTTGGGTATCGTCAAAGACCAAAGTGCCAGCTTCCCCGATAACCATCAGCCGATGTTCTTTAATCGGGTTTATCCAGCTTGTCTGCATTTGTGCGGTGAGTGATTTATTAAAGCGCATCGAAGTGGTGGCAATATCAACAATCCCTGAGGTAATGTGAGAAGCGATATGACAGCTAACCTGTTCAGGTAAAACGCTATTGGTTAGCGCAAGGATTAATGAAATATCATGCGGGCATAAATCAAATAGTACAGACTCGGTGCTTCTAATTCGCCCCATCGCAAGCCGGTTGGCTTGAATATGACGCATCTCGCCAATTAATCCATCATCAATATGCGCTTTTAGGGTCTGAAATACAGGATGATATCTGATCAGATGACCAATCATTACCTGCCGGTCATATTGTTGTGCGGTTTGGGATATTTCTGTAGCCTCTGCAAGGCTTAGTGCCATCGGCTTTTCGATAAAAACATGTTTACCTTTTTTCAGCGCAGCACATGCAAGCGGTGCATGGCTAGGGGCTGAAGTGGCTAAAACAATGCCAGAGATCTCATCATCTTCTAGCATCATATCAAACGAGGCTGCCTCACATTCAAATTCTGCTGCATACGCATCCGCTCTGTCAGGGTGATGGTCACACACTGATTTTAGCACCTCTAAGCGCTTAAGATTACGGATAATATTTTTGCCCCACATACCGCATCCCAACACACCAATGGCACAAGCTTTCGTCGGAGATGTTTGAGAATCTGAATTTTGAGCAAGTGACATATCGTAACAATCTTTTCTTTGCATTCCGATTATCTAGCTTGGAAGATGATATATTGGCTAGCCTTAAGAATGGTTATAACGGCTTGTTGATTCAGGTCAATCGTTGCATTTTGTAACAAAGTTCAACATCTTACAGCTTGCAATCTGGGTGTTAATCCTTATATCGAAATCACCTTATTGAAATCACCTAGGGGGTGTTGGGAATGTGTGAAAGGCTGGAGGGTGAAAATATGGATGCTTCATCAACCTATCAAGATACTCTACCTGTTACCTCTGATGCTTTATTGCAGCAGATGCAAGATAGCGGCTTTAAAATCGAGCTGATAAAGCATATTCCGCTTCGCACTGTGCAAGATTCTAAACAGGTTCGCGATGGGTTTTTAACGGCACAACAGGGTGGCGGGCATATTAAAAACCTGTTTTTACGCGATAAGAAGAAAAATTCATTTTTGGTTGTTCTTCCAGAAGATAAGGATGTTGACCTTAAACATTTAGCGACGCAATGTGAAGCAGGGCGTTTTTCTTTTGGGTCTGCGGATAGATTGCTTGAAATGCTTGGGGTTCGTCCTGGCGCTGTTACCCCGCTTTCGATGATTACAGGAAGACATCATCAGGTTAGGCTTATTATCGATGCAAGCCTTAAAGCGTGCAAAATCTTATACATGCATCCGCTTGTTAATGATAGAACAGTGGCGATGAGCCCCACTGATTTAGAAGCATTTTTAGCTGGGCTAGATGTGCAGATAGAATGGGTTGAAATCAATTAAACATAATTGATCGATTTAGAAGGTTAGGAACAAGACATGGAACAGCTTATCAATTCACCTGAACAGGCCACGATGATAGATGTTGATGCAAGCAACTTCATGACAGAAGTTATCGAAGCCAGTCAGCAAGAGGCTGTGATTGTGCAATTTTGGGCACCTTGGTGCGGCCCATGTAAGCAGCTTGGCCCCGTGCTTGAAAAAGTCGTTGGCGAATCTAAAAAGGTAAGATTGGCTCGGGTAAACATTGATGAGAACCAAAATATTGCCGCTCAGATGCGTGTGCAATCTGTGCCAACCGTCTTTGGGATTGTTGATGGCCGGCCGGTTGATGGGTTTGCAGGTGCGCAGCCTGAATCAGCTGTTCGTCAATTTGTGCAAAAGCTCGTTGAAATGGCACCTGGTGCGCCTGATATTTCTGGTCTTTTAGAGGCTGGGAAGATTGCGCTGGCTGAAAATCAGCCTGAGGAAGCGATGATGCAATTTCAAAATGCGATGGGGCAAAACCCTGAATCTCTTGACGCGCTTGCCGGTTTCATCCGCGCGTTAGTGCTGATGGGTGAGGTTGAACAAGCACGCGAAATCCTGGATCAGCTGGAAGAGGACAGGCTTGAAAGGGCGGAGATGCGTGAGGCTATTTCTGCTGTTGAAATTGCTGAAAAAGGTGCTGGTGGTTCTGCTGAAATTGACACGCTGAAAGCACAAATCGCGCAAGACCCTCAAGATTTGCAGGCGCATCAAGATTTAGCCTTAGCTTTATTTGCAGATTCACAACAGGCTGAAGCCATGCAAATCTTGCTTCATTCCATCAAAATGGATGCTGAGTGGCAAGATGGCGCAGCAAAAACCCAGCTCTTGGAATTTTTCACAGCACTTGGCCCAACCCATCCCGATGTTATCGTGGCAAGACGTAAATTATCGACCTATTTGTTTTCTTAGAACACGCACTATATCACAAAGTGTCTAGTGAAATTATAGCTAGCAGACTTTGTGTGAATATGTAGCGTGAAGAAGGAAAAAAGGTAATATGTCATCGCCAAGAGGGCCGTTCGAGCCGCAATTTTCAGAATTGCCTGCTGAGCTTCCACTTTTTCCATTATCAGGAGCACTTCTGCTACCAGGCGGCAGATTACCGTTAAATATTTTTGAGCCGCGCTATCTTGCGATGGTACGAGACGTGATTGCAAGCCCACACCGGCTGCTAGGCATGATCCAGCCTAAAGATGATAATACCAGTGACGATGAGATGAATAACCCGCTATATGAAATTGGCTGTGCGGGGCGTATATCTTCATATAATGAATCAGATGACGGGCGTATTTTGATTACCTTATCGGGGGTTGCACGTTTTTCATGTGGCCGCATCTCTGAGCTTGAGGATGGCTATATATTGGGGCAAGTAAACTGGGATAGATTTGCTGCTGACCTTACAGCTAACCAAGCAGATATTGACCGGCCATATTTGATGCAAGTGCTTCGCCATTATTTTGAGATGAAGGGGTTTAAGGTAGATTGGGAACATATTGACGAATGTGAAAATGAAAGACTAATCTCGACATTATCTATGATTTGCCCTTTTTCTGTTGCTGAAAAACAAGCCCTTTTAGAAGCAGATAACTTAACGACACGCTCTCAGCTATTAATTGCGATTATGGAAATGTCATCACACCGGCAAGAAGAAGACACTGCACCAAAGCATTAATATGCCCTTTATCTACACCGCCGATATAAGATTAGCCTCAGGGAATAATGTACAATGAAAACAGCTACTGAAATTCGCTGTAGTCAAGACAGAAATACGCTTCAGGTCAGTTTTGAAGATGGTGCAAGCTATCAGATAAGTGCTGAATTACTGCGTGTTGAATCCCCTAGTGCAGAGGTGCAAGGTCATGGTGCAAACACTAAAATAACAGTGCTTGATAAAAAGGATATCAAAATAACCGCCATTCATCCGGTGGGTAATTACGCTATCCGCATCGGGTTTGATGATGGCCATGATACAGGCATTTATAGCTGGGATATCCTTGCTGAATTCGGCATTAACCATGATAAGCTGATGGCAGATTATCAACAACGTGTGCAAAATCTGAAAAGCTAGCGCGCTAAAGGGGTGAATATCCTTCTAGGGCAGCCGGCCTGAAAATAACGAAGGCTTACTTAATTTTCCGCCCATCGCTAATTGCTTAATCGGCTTCATGAACGCGCTTCTTCCAAAGATGCTCATCCCCATCCCGGCGGTAATCCGTGCCAAGCCTTGTGGTCTTGAAAATAGCTGATTAAGTGCTTGTGTTGCGGTGCTCATCGCCAATATTTCAGCAACTCTCTTGCGCTGATATGTGGTTGGAATAAAGGGGTGGGAAGCCGAAAGCCCCTGCTGTTTTGCAGCATTTAGGCAATCTAGCAAGGTTGCGGCATCTGCAAGGCCAAGATTAAGCCCCATGCCAGCGAGCGGATGCAGGCTATGGGCGCTATCCCCGGCTAAAATACATCCTGATTTCGCAATTTTAGGCACAAAGGTTGGGGCTAATTTCCAGCGTTGTGGCGGTTCAATAAATTGAAGATGCCCTGCGCCCTCTCCAAATGCTTGATTAACAGCCTGATTTTGCTCCTCTAGCGGACACGCTAAAATGTGATCTGCTTGATGGTCTGGTAATGTCCACACAAGGGAGTAATGTTTCTCATCCATCGGCATTAATGCAATGGGACCTGAGGGAAGAAAGCGCTGAAATGCTGTATTTAGGACAGGCAAGCTGCATTCGAGTGTGCCAACAAGGGCGGTTTGTCCTGCTTCTTGATTGCGGATGGTAAAGCCAGCTTGCGCAGAAAGATGCGTTCTTGCGCCAGCACAAATCACCAGTAAATCAAATAGATGCGTCTGCCCATCTTCAAGCACAACGCTTCGTCTCGCAAGGGCTAGGCTTTCGATATGTGACCTGCTTGGTTTTATATTTGCGCTGGATAAAATGCTCTCGCAGGCTTCAGCTAAATCATTATTCTGAACAACAAAGGCAAGCGGATTTTCTGCATTATGCCAATGAAGTGGCCAGCTTTCTGCCTTTGCCATTGACGCATCATTATCGCTTACCTGAATAGTATTAATTGGCCAAAGCGGTTTTTTGCAATGTGCTGCGATACCCAAGGCCTCGAGCATTTTCATGCCAGCATCATGAATGGTCGTGGTGCGATAATCATTTGTCTTGGCAGTATGCTTGCCCGCACACCACAGAAACGGAATGTGTGCATGATGCAAACAAATCGCCATGATTTTGGCAGATAATCCGCCGCCAGCAAGTATAATCGGATGATGTGGTGCCGAAGCTGTGTCTAAGCCTGTCATATGTGTTAACTAGTGCACTATGCCTATCTCTTCCAGTGCTAAGCGCACACAATCCAGCAAATTGCTTGTAGGATCAAACAAAGCTGTTTTGCATCCTGCCGCTTTTCCTGCCTCAATATCAGATGCTCTGTCCCCTATCATGATAGAGGCGGATAAGTCGATATTCCATTTTTTTGCCAAGGTGTAAAACATACCAGGGGCAGGTTTTCGGCATGAACAGGGTGTTTTAAGGTGCGAGTATATGGCATTTGGATGATGCGGGCAAAAAGCAATATCTGTTATCTTCCCGCCTGCTTGTTGCGCCTTTTGCATTAGATGCGTGTTAAAGCGATGCATGTCTTGTTCTGTGAATAACCCCCTGCCGATGCCGCCCTGATTGGTCACAATGAACACAGGTAGATTAAGAGATGCTGCAAATTTTAAAGCTTCAGGGGCACCTGCGAGCCACCTGAAATCCTCAATTTTGTGCAGATATCCATGATCTGCAACTAAGGTATTATCGCGGTCAAAAAAAAGCGCAGACTGAAGAGGCATAACGGGGATCACAAGGTTAAAAAAGAACAACTCTAAGATTAGCGTATAGTTTACGTGCTATTCATATTGCCCGCAACTGTTAGCTGCGTTAAACTAACGCCACGTAAATATGACACGTAAATATGAGCAGTATTTTAGCTCCGAGTTTGTTGTGCAGAGGCTTATGCTTAATCCCGAATTTTCTCTATTTAACAATAATATGTTTGTTCAGGCACGGTCTCTTCTTGAAACAGTAGAACCAAATCCTGAGCTCGATATATTGGATGTCACTATCGGCGAGCCACGTCTTCCGCCGCCAGATTGGCTGAAAGATGCCTTGATAGAGGCTGGAACAAATTGGCAAGCATATCCAAAACCGCGCGCAGATAAAAAGTTTCTGGAGTGTATTGAAACTTATTTTGCAAATCGATTTACAGATGTTTCAGGGCGTTTTAATCTTGCAGACCATCTGCTTCCTGTGCCTGGCACAAGAGAGCCGTTACATTTCCTAGGAACCTGTGTACGCGGCGCAAAACAGAATTCGGCAGCCCTTGTTTCAAATCCATTTTATCATGCGTGGAGAACAGGTGCGCTGTTTTCGGGAAGTGAAATTATCTATTTGCCAGCATCTGCTGAAAACAGCTTTCTGCCTGACCTTCACCAGCTAGCAGAAGATGTGCTTCAGCGCACGACGATTTTATATTTATGCTCACCTTCAAATCCGCAAGGCAGTATTGCATCTGCTGACTATATTGCACATGCTATCGAGCTTGCTAGGCATTATAATTTTCTGTTGGTAATGGATGAATGTTATGTCGATATCTGGCGCAATCAGAAACCGATTAGCGCATTGCAAGTAGCATTGGATATGGCGTCCGATAAAGATGATGACCCGCTACATCATTTGGTCGTCCTAAACTCGCTTTCAAAACGCTCAAGTGCTGCTGGTCTTAGGGTTGGTTTTCTGTGCGGGGATAAAAAGCTTATTTCAGCCTATACAAAACTGGTTGCAAATGGCGGCGCATTAGTGCCAACACCCCTTTTGCATGTTGGCGGCGCGTTATATGCAGATGAAGTGCATAATCAGAATATCCGGGCACATTATGATAAATCCTTTGAGATATTAGATAAAACGCTTGATATTGATGTGCCGGATGGCGGGTTTTTCTTATGGCACAAGGTGGCGGATAAATTTGGCGGAGATGACCTTAATTTTGCCAAAATATTACTGCAGGAAGCTGCGGTGAAATCGGTGCCAGGCTCATTGATGGCAAGCGATACACCAGAAGGAAACCCAGGTGCTGGTTATATAAGAATGGCGATTGTGCATGACCATGATACTATTTCCAGCTTAGCAAAGCGTCTTGCATTAGTGGAGGCATCTTAATGCAGGATTTGGAGGAAAATGCACCTCTCATCTCTGCCCCTGTGAGAGGGTTATTGCATAGATTATTCATCTATTTTTGCGGATTATGCCTGATAGGGATGGGACTAGCTTTGCTAATGTTGCTTGGTTCATCGAACAGTAGCGATCCTAGCTTAAACACAGCTTCTGGTGAGGCTGTGCGTAACTTGCTTGGTACTTATGGGGCTCAAATCGCTTCGTCACTGTATCAGCTAGCAGGTTTAATTTCCTTCATGCTGTGCCTTCCGATGATATCATGGGGGGTTGTCCTCATACGCAACAAACATCTGTTACGCTGGAAGCTTCGGCTATTTGTTGTGATGGTGAGCCTGTTTTTGTCAGCAGGGGCTGCTGAATTATTATTCGGCAATGATAGAGGCGCAAATCCAGGCGGTATTCTAGGATTATGGGGTGCAGATTTAACCCACCTTGGTCTTGATTTTATTGGGCAAGTGGATTGGCTAAACCTAGAAATGGCTGCTGGCATTGCGTTATTTATTATCGGCCTTGGGTTATATCTTTGGGCAAGTGCGATTAATATGGGACGTGTCGGCCGGATTACAGCCCAAGTGCTGGCGGTGTTGTTCTCGCCCTTTAAAATCGTTAAAAACAGCGTATCAAAATTGCTTTTAAGCCGAAAAAATGCGCGCGCAGATAAGCTAGATACTATCGTAGATGAGGCAGATGAAGCGCTAGCAACGCCGAAAAAAACTACCAAAGCAAAAAAGAAAAAAGCAGCATCCAAAAGAGTTGAGCCGCAATTATCTGCGCAAAAAGCAGATGCAAAACAAGTCCAAGAACAATTTGATTTTGAGGGTAACGAGTTTAAATTACCGCCCCTTAAGCTTCTGAAAACGCCCCCAAAACAATCTCAGGGCCCTGCCCAAGATGAGCTAGATGGACATGCACAAGAACTAACTCAAGTGTTGGAAGATTTCCGAATTCAGGGCAATATTGACGAGGTGCGTTACGGCCCTGTTGTCACCCGTTATGGGCTAAACCCAGCACCAGGCACAAAATCACAACGCGTCATTGCGCTTGCTGATGATATTGCACGTTCTATGGCGGTGATGTCTGTGCGTGTTGCGGTGGTACCTGGGCAAAATATTATTGGTATTGAGCTGCCAAATGACACACGCGAAATTGTGCTGTTACGTCATATTTTGGATGATCCGAGGTGGCAGGCCTATGATGGCGGATTGCCAGTAGCATTGGGCAAAGATATTGCAGGTGAGCCTGTTATTGCTGACCTTGCAAAAATGCCACATTTGCTGGTTGCAGGTACCACAGGTTCAGGAAAATCTGTTGGGGTGAACGGGATGATCCTATCCCTGCTATACCGCTACAGCCCTGAGCAATGTAAGCTGATCATGATCGATCCAAAAATGCTGGAACTTTCTGTCTATGACGGTATTCCGCATTTGCTAAGCCCTGTTGTAACTGAACCGTCTAAGGCGGTAATGGCGTTGAAATGGACAGTGCGTGAGATGGAAAACCGCTACCGTAATATGGCCAAGCTTGGGGTACGGAATATTGGCGGCTATAATGAGCGGTTAGCAGAAGCACGCGCAAAAGGCGAGGTGCTGACAAGACGTGTGCAAACAGGGTTTGATCCTGAAACAGGTAAACCTGTTTATGAAGAAGATATGCTTGATTTGGCGCCGCTTCCATTCATTGTGGTCATCATTGATGAGGTTGCTGATTTGATGCTCGTGGCTGGTAAGGAAATTGAAGCGGCTGTCCAGCGTCTTGCGCAGATGGCGCGTGCGGCAGGTATTCATGTCATCATGGCAACACAACGCCCCTCAGTGGATGTAATCACAGGCACTATTAAAGCAAACTTCCCAACCCGAATTTCGTTTCAGGTTACCTCACGGATTGATAGCCGTACCATCTTAGGCGAGCAAGGTGCAGAACAGCTTTTAGGCAAGGGCGATATGCTATATATGGAAGGCGGCGGCAGAATAACCAGAATCCATGGCCCGTTTGTTGATGACCGAGAGGTAGAGGAAGTTGCCAACTTCCTACGCGCGCAAGGCGAGCCTGAATATAACCAGTCTGTTACAGAAGAATCAGAAGATGAAGCAGATGCATCAGCCCTATCTGAGGGGGGTGCAAGCGGTGTGCAAGCAACTGGAAACAGCCTGTATGATGATGCGGTTGCCTTGGTCATAAGAGAGCAAAAAGCCTCAACAAGTTTTGTGCAGCGGCACTTGAAAATCGGCTATAATCGTGCAGCGACTTTAATTGAAGAAATGGAAAGCGCAGGTATCATTAGCCCCGCAAATCATGTCGGAAAACGTGATGTTCTTATACAGCCAGAAGAAAATTAAAACAGATGTTTAAAAAACTAATCATGCTTGTAGGGTTGTGGATGTGGTCGGTCTCACCAGTGCACTCAGATGCGCAATCAGAGCTGATAGACAAGGCTGAAGCTACCTTAAATAAGATGAAAACTATGCAGGCTGATTTCATTCAAATTGCATCAGACGGGTCTGTTGGCGAGGGGAAGGTGTATTTTCGTCGTCCATTTCAGCTGCGCATAGATTATTTGAACCCTGATAGTCTAAGCTTTGTCACCAGCAAAGTCTGGATACATGTTGATGATAAAATCGATAAACAAGTTACCAGCTATCCTGTTTCTCAATCCCCTTTTTACACCTTATTGCAGAATGAAATTATCTTAACAGGTGAAGATATTCAAACATCCGCAAGCTTAGAAGATGGGGTGGCGGTGATTACCCTAACCCAAGAAACAGGGGATGCGGCCGGAATGCTTGCATTGGAGTTTGACGCGCAAAGATGGGTATTACGGCGCTGGGTTATTACCGATGCGTTGGGGGTGGAAACCCAAATCACCTTGCAAAATCAGCTATTTGATTTGCCGATTGAAAACCGGCTTTTTGGCGTGCCTAGCTATCCTACGCCTTCAAATTAGGACGCATAAACCGCTCTAAGACAGCTTTTTTCTGGCTATCTATGGCACAAGGTTTCTTATCCTGTTTGTTCAGATTGACATGCACAAAAAATCCAGCAGCACAGGCGCTATCTGAACGGTCTGTGAATAATCCCATTTCATACCGAATGGATGAATTGCCGAGATGGGCGATGTTCAGCCCGATGAAAACCTGTTGCGGGTAAGCCACTTCTTGAAAATAATTACAGCCTGTCTCAGCGACGACAAAAATTTCATCTCCCAATTTAAAATCAAGAAGCCCGTTTGAGATCAGAAATTTATTAATCGCTGTATCAAATAGTTGATAATAGACAGCATTATTCAAATGGCCATATTGGTCATTATCCGCCCAACGCGTGTCTAGCGGCATTATCAGCGCGAAATCTTGCTTATGGGGTCTGGTTTTTTCTGCCATCTTTTGCCTCATTGCTAAACCATAAAACGGTTAAGATAATGCTGTTATTCTGGACTTTGATAGATTAAAACACAATATCAGCTTTTTAAGATGTGAGGATTAGGGCGTAGAGATGCGGGTAGCTAGTTGGAATATTAACTCTGTTCGGTTGCGAATAGGGCTTGTCTTAAAGGTGCTTGAGGAACAGCAAATTGACGTGCTGTGCCTGCAAGAAACCAAAACAGAAGACCAGCATTTCCCCCTTGCGGCATTAGCTGAGGCTGGCTGGCCTCATATCGCGATGCGGGGGGAGAAATCCTATAATGGTGTGGCGCTTATCTCACGGCTTCCCTTAAGGGATACCCAGCACATAGACTGGGCTGACAAAACAGATTGCAGACATATCTCGGCCGTTGCAAATGATGTGCGTATCCATAATTTTTATGTGCCAGCAGGCGGGGATGTTCCTGATCGGAATGAGAACCCAAAATTTGGTCATAAGCTTGATTTTCTAAAAGAGATGACAGATTATTTTACATCCTCTAACCCGCAAAAATCGGTGCTTGTAGGGGATTTGAATATCGCGCCTTTAGCTGAGGATGTTTGGTCAACAAAACAGCTTAGAAATGTCGTTAGCCACACAGATATTGAACGCAAATTACTGCTTGAGCTAATTGATAAGGGCGGGTTTGTGGATGCTATTAGAGATAATTTCGGGGCGGATGAGGTTTTATATAGCTGGTGGTCTTATCGGGCTCGTGATTGGGCGGCAAGTAATCGGGGAAGAAGGCTTGACCATATCTGGGTAAGCCACGATATATCCGATAAGGTTGAATCTGCGCAGATTTTGGCAGATGCTAGAGGGTATGAGAAGCCTTCTGACCATGTGCCAATTTGGATTGATTTAAACGCTTAAGTTTTACATTTAAGCGAGTGTTTTTAGGAGTGAATATTTTTGTGCGCGCACACTGTGAATAGCCTGCCTTTTCATAAGATGCATGGCCTTGGAAATGACTTTATCATGCTTGATTTGCGTGAGGGGTTTGGTATGCCCTCACCGCAGCAATTGCGCATGCTTGCTGACAGGCGGCTAGGCATTGGGTGTGATCAGATTATGGTACTTTCTGATACGCAGAATGCTGGCGATATTCATCTTGATATGTTTAATGCAGATGGTTCTGTTGCAGGTGCGTGCGGGAATGGAACACGCTGTGTGGCGTGGTTTGAAATGCAGAAAAATGGCAAAGATGCGCTTGAGATTGAAACCATTTCAGGCATGTTATACGCCCATAAAACAAGTGACGATATGATCACAGTGAATATGGGAAAGCCGCGGTTTAGCTGGGCTGAAATACCGCTAGTCGCTGAAATGGATGCACAAAGGCTTGCGTTTGAAACGATGCCTTTTGGGTCAGCATTTTGTGTGAATATGGGTAATCCGCATGCTGTTTTTATAGTGCCAGATGCTGAAGAAGTAGAGGTTGAAAAATGGGGTGCATTTTATGAAACACACCCTCATTTTCCAGATAGAGCAAATATCGAATTTATCTCACCGCTTGCCGACAATACACTTAGAATGCGTGTATTTGAGCGCGGTGCAGGCATCACCCGTGCGTGTGGTTCTGGGGCGTGTGCTGCGGGTGTTGCGGCGATTTCATCTGGCCAGCTTTCTGGCTTTGATTTTTCAGACAAGGTTGAAATTATCCTTGATGGTGGCAGTCTGATAATCGAATGGGCAGGCAATTCAGATGCGCATGATGTATGGATGATAGGGCCGGCTACTTATGTGAGTGCGGGGCAGTTTAATCTTGAGCTGCTAGCTAGTCAGAATTAAGAGGCGAGAAGAATGGCACGCAATAAAGTGCATATTCACACCTTTGGGTGCAGGTTGAATATCTGGGAATCCGAGGTAATGCGTGAGCAGGCTGAAAAAGCCGGGCTTGCGAATGTGAATATTGTAAATAGCTGTGCTGTAACCGCTGAAGCTGAAAAGCAAACGCGTCAAATGGTAAGGCGGCTGAAAAAAGAACATCCCGACACCCCGTTAGTGGTAACAGGATGTGCTGTGCAAATTGACCCCGAAAAATGGGCTGAAATGGATGAAGCTGATTATGTGCTTGGCAATCATGACAAGCTTCAGCAAGCCAGTTGGCATCAGCTTGCAGATACTCAGCTATCCCCGCATCTGGTTTCTGATATTATGGAAATTGAAACAACAGCCTCTCATATGGTGGATTGTTTTGATGAGCATACGCGCGCCTTTATTCAAATCCAGCAAGGGTGTGATCATCGTTGTACCTTTTGCGTTATCCCTTATGGCAGAGGGCCGTCACGTTCTGTATCCTCAGCTGATATCATCACACAGATAAAGGCGCTGGTAGCGTCTGGTGTAAAAGAGGCGGTGCTCACAGGGGTCGATATTACCAGTTGGGGAAGTGATTTATCAAATGGCTCTGGCACTACAAGACCGCGTTTAGGCGGGTTAGTGCTCGAAATTCTAGAACAGGTTCCAGAATTACCGCGTCTGCGGCTTTCATCTATAGACCCGGCTGAACCTGACCATCAATTAATGCAAGCATTATCTCAACATGCGCGGTTAATGCCGCATTTGCATCTTTCTGTTCAACATGGTGATGATTTAATCCTGAAGCGGATGAAAAGACGGCATCTTGCGCGTGATGTTATTCGTTTTTGTGAAGAGGTGAGACGGCATCGGCCTGATGCGGTGTTTGGCGCTGATATGATTTGCGGCTTTCCCACTGAAACACAGCAGGCACATGAAAATTCTCTAGCCTTGTTAAAACAGGCGAATATTACCTATCTGCATGTATTTGGCTATTCACCACGCGAAGGCACCCCTGCAGCAGATATGCCTCAGATAGATAAAGCGGTAATTAAGCGCCGTGTGGCAGAAATGCGCGCACTTGGAAAATCAAATGTGCAGCAACATTCCTTAAACCGTATTGGGTCGGTGGATATGATGCTTGTTGAAAGTGATGGAAGGGGGCATTTAAGCAGTTTTGAGACGGTAGAATTAGCATCCCCAATATCACTCCAAAAATCATATCAGGCAGGTGATTTAATTCCTGTTCAAATCGAACGTCTTGTTGAGGACAGGCTGGTGGTAAGCCCGTTGAACGAAGGTGCGCATTAATGGAAAAAAATAGATGAGCTGGCTTACAAAACTAACCTCTGGTCTGAAGAAATCCTCGCAAAAAGTCAAAGAAAGCCTAGGTGGTGTATCTCGGTTTTTTGGCGGTAAGGGTATTGATGCAAGCTCGCTTGAAGAATTAGAAGATGCCTTGATTATGGCTGATTTAGGGGTAGACGCTGCAAGTGAAATTACCCAAAAGCTGAAACAGCATAAATGGGATGGCGCGGTTGATGAAGATCATTTCAGAGTTGTACTTGCAGAATATCTCACAGAATTACTTAGCACGGTTGAACAACCACTTCACATTAAAGCAGAGAATCGTCCGCATATCTTATTGCTTGTTGGGGTGAATGGGTCTGGTAAAACAACTACCGCAGGCAAGCTTGCTGCACGCTATCAAAAACAAGGGCTGAATGTCATGCTTGCCGCCGCCGATACATTTAGGGCTGCGGCTATTGAACAGCTTACCGGCTGGGGGCTGCGCACTGACACCCCTGTGATTAGTGCAGAACATGGTGCTGATGCTGCCGCACTAGCGTATCGCGCTATTGAAGAAGCTAGGGCAAATAATACTGATTTATTGATTATCGATACTGCAGGTAGGTTGCAAAACCGGACAGAATTAATGGATGAATTAGAAAAAATCATTCGTGTCATTCGTAAATTAGATGACACTGCTCCACATGATAGTGTGATTGTACTAGATGGCACAGTGGGTCAAAATGCATTATCGCAAGTGCGCGCCTTCTCTCAAGCCGCAAGCCTAAGCGGGATGATTATGACCAAGTTAGATGGCAGTGCAAAAGGCGGTGTTCTTGTCGCATTAGCACGCGAAACTAGGCTTCCTATTCATATGATAGGGGTGGGGGAGACAGCAGATGATTTGCAAGCCTTTGGCGCAGAAGAATTTGCACATGCCCTTGTTGGGATTGAAGCACAGGCTGAGTAAAGGCTGATATGCTTGACATTTAGCGGATAATAGCGCTATTATCTGCATAACATTTTCGCCATGTCTGAAATTCAGACCTTAGCGGGTTCCATCTGTCCTTGAAGTTTTCGAGCACAGATGTTGTTTTGCTATGGGCTGGTTTCAACGTTGGGAATGCCTCAATCAAGGCTATGGCGGGGAAATGCCAAACCGTTTTTGTGTGAGTGAAATGTTTGATTCGCTAAAAGATAAATTACAATCCGTATTCAGCACCTTAGGGCGTAAAGGCGCGCTAAGCCAAGCTGATGTTGAGGCAGGTTTATCTGAGGTAAGAAAAGCACTTCTTGAAGCGGATGTTGCATTGCCT
The DNA here is from genome assembly GCA_965660095.1 of Puniceispirillaceae bacterium (SeqCode). Taxonomy (GTDB): domain Bacteria; phylum Pseudomonadota; class Alphaproteobacteria; order Puniceispirillales; family Puniceispirillaceae; genus WTJO01. The sequence continues at coordinate 77,473 of CBFHYP010000005.1, read as the reverse complement.
GTAGTACGCCAATTTATGGCCGATATTAAAGAGCGTGCGGTTGGTGCTACTGTCCTTAAATCTGTACGCCCAGACCAACAGGTCATCAAGCTTGTTAATGATGGTTTGGTGGAGATGCTCGGCGGTGAAGCTCAGCCTTTGATGGTGGATGTTACCCCGCCTGCGGTTATTTTAATGACAGGTTTGCAAGGTTCTGGTAAAACGACAACTGCCGGTAAACTTGCCTTTCGTCTGCAATCTAAGCAGAAGAAAAAGGTTATGTTAGCCAGCCTTGATTTAACACGCCCTGCAGCGCGTGAGCAATTGCGCATGCTTTCTGAGCAGGCTGAGGCTGGCATTTTAAAAGAATCAGAAACCGAAACCCCTATCCAGCTTGCAAAACGTGCTGTGCAATCGGCCAGCTTGCAAGGCTATGATGTCGTTATCCTAGATACAGCAGGCCGCTTATCTGTGGATGAAGCCTTAATGTCTGAATTAAGAGATATTAAAGCGGCTACCCAGCCTTCAGAGATTTTACTGGTTGCAGATAGCTTAACAGGTCAGGATGCCGTGCAAACCGCTCAGGCCTTTCACGAGGCGGTTGGGGTAACAGGGATTGTGCTTACCCGTCTTGATGGGGATGCCAGGGGCGGTGCTGCCTTATCCATGCGTTCTGTTACGGGCTGTCCGATTAAGCTTGTGGGTACAGGCGAGAAATTAGATGCGTTAGAAGAATTCCACCCAGAAAGAATGGCTGGCCGCATTCTAGATATGGGTGATGTGGTTGCGCTTGTTGAAAAAGCAGCAGAAGCGATTGAAGAAGAAGAAGCCGCGCGCATGGCACAGCGCATGGCTTCTGGCAAATTTGATATGAATGATTTTCTGATGCAGCTGAAACAGCTTCAGAAAATGGGCGGTCTTGGCGGTATTTTGGGGATGTTACCTGGCATTGGAAAAATGCAGAAACAAATCGCTGCAGCAGGTGTAGATGATAATATGCTGAAACGCCAAGAAGCCATTATTCAATCTATGAATAAGCGTGAGCGCGTTCAAGTGGGGCTGTTAAATGCATCACGCCGCAAGCGTATTGCCGCAGGTTCAGGCACGAGCGTTACTGATGTAAACAAGCTGGTCAAACAATATCAAGATATGGCCAGAATGATGAAAAAAATGAATTCTAAAGGCGGTGCTGCTGCGATGAAAGCTATGCTTGGCGGTGCAGGCGGCATGGGCGCTGGTATGGCCGGGGGCATGGGCGGGGGTATGCCATCTGCTGCCGAGATGCAAAAGCTTTCGCAACAATTCTCAGGCTCAGGCTCGGGCTCAAATCTTCTTGGCGGAATCAACCCCTTTGGCGCCAAAGGCGGACTTCCCAATTTGGGCTTACCGCCAAAGAAAAAATAACCAAACAGTTTTTAACACCTAACCTCATCTATGCTGAATGGTCAGCATGAATGCCAAAATAAGGAAAGTAAGACATGGCTTTAAAAATCAGATTATCTCGTGGTGGTTCTAAAAAACGCCCTTTTTATCGTATCGTTGTTGCTGAAGCTGCAGCACCAAGAGATGGCCGTTATGTAGAACGTGTAGGTCACTATAACCCAATGGTTGCCAAAGATGATGCCACACGTCTTGTGGTAAATGGTGAGCGTATCCAATATTGGCTTGGTCAAGGTGCACAGGCAACTGAACGTGTGCAAAAGCTATTAGCATCTGTTGATTTGATGGAAGCTGTAAAGCTACGGGAACAGCCTAAGAAATCTGCATTTGGCAAGAAGCGTGCTGAGCGTGAAGCTGAAGCCGCTGCTGCTGCTGAAGAAGCCGCTGCTGCCGAAGCTGCTGCTGCTGAAGAAGCTGCCGCCGCTGAAGCTGCTGCCGCTGAAGAAGCTGCTGCACCTGCAGAAGAAGCCCCAGCCGAGGAAGCCCCTGCTGAAGAAGCCCCTGCTGAAGAAGCTAGTGAAGAAAAAAGCGAGTAGTTTTTTTCTCCATCCAGACTGCACTAACGCTAGGCTATAAGCTGTGATAAATGATGATGCATATGTTGTATTGGGGGCGATTGTATCCGCCCACGGGATAAAAGGGCAATTTAAGGTAAAGCCCTTTACATCCTTGCCAATGTCAATCGCAGAATATGGTCAGGTCAGGCTTGAAAATGGCAAAATGATTGAGCTTATTGCAAAATCAACAGCTAAAGGGCTGGTGCTTTGTTCCAGCCCTGCCATTTCAACACGCGAGCAAGCTGAAGCGTTAAAAGGGCTTCAGTTTTCAGTGGAACGGGATAAATTGCCTCCGCCTGATGAGAATGAGATGTATCATGCGGATATTCTCGGGCTAGAGGTTGTCGATACCGCAGATAAGCATCTGGGGGTTGTTGTCGGCGTGCATGATTTTGGCGCTGGCGAATTGCTTGAAGTAAAGGCTAAAGGGGAAAAGGGGACAGAATTTCTGCCTTTTTATGCTCCTTTTGTTGAACAGATAGACACGCTATCTGGGCGTATCATCATGAAGCATGAGGATTAAAGCCCAGAATTTAGTGTAGCATTTTTGGAAGGGTTGTTATGTCCGCACAAGATGCACCTTTATGGTCAGCCCATGTATTGACATTGTTTCCTGAAATGTTTCCAGGCTCATTGCGCTATTCGCTTGCGGGTCGGGCATTGGCACAGGAAAAATGGGCTTTATCCTGCTATCCGTTACGCGATTTTGGTCTTGGCAAACATCGTGATGTGGATGGCCCTGCCTGTGGCGGCGGTGTTGGTTTAGTGATGCGTGCAGATGTTGTTGGCCCTGCGATTGAGCATGTATTGGCCAAAACAAGCCCTGATATTATGCGGATTTATCCTAGTCCAAGAGGCAAAAAGCTAGACCAGAAAATGGTGCGCACCATCGCAGATAAAAAAGAAGTGATGTTTGTCTGCGGGCGGTATGAAGGGCTAGATCAGCGCGTCATAGACCACTACCAGCTAGAAGAAATATCAGTTGGTGATTATGTGCTTTCAGGTGGTGAGGTTGCGGCGCTTGCGATTATGGATGCAACGGTTCGGCTGTTAGATGGGGTGATGGGTAAAGCGGAAGGGCATGCGCAGGATAGTTTTGAAAATGGGTTGTTAGAGCATCCGCAATATACCGCTCCGCGCGCATGGCAAAACCAAGAAGTGCCTGATATTTTGCTGTCTGGTCATCATGCCCAGATAGCAGATTGGAAGCAGCAACAAGCAAAAGAAATTACCCAACACAGGCGGCCAGATTTGTGGGAAGCATATTTGGCTGCAATAAAAGCACAAACATAACGAAAAATATTGACATGCGGGCGTTTTTGGTGTTTTAGTGGCGCTCAAATTTGATGGAGAAGACAGATGGATATTCTGGAACGTATCGGACAAAAGCAGATGGACGCAGCTCTTGCAGAGCGCGCTATTCCAGAATTTGGCCCAGGGGACACCCTGAAAATTAATGTGAAAGTGGTTGAAGGCTCTCGTGAGCGTGTACAGGCTTTTGAAGGCGTCTGTATTGCACGCACAAACAGAGGTATCGGCTCATCCTTTACGGTACGCAAAATCTCTTATGGTGAAGGGGTTGAACGTGTGTTCCCACTTTACTCACCACGCATTCAAAATATTGAAGTAATGCGCCGTGGTGCTGTGCGTCGTGCAAAGCTATATTATTTGCGTGGCCGTACAGGTAAAGCTGCTCGTATTGCAGAAAAAACTGTTCGTACAGCTGCAAAATCATAATAAACTTGCCGCCAGTTAAGGCTAAATGTAATACTGCTGCGGTGCTTTACTGCAGCAGTTTTTTCTATTTGTACTGATATATGAAACATACTTTGTTTTTTGGGGGGATATGATGTCAGCACCTAAAACGCTTTTCGACAAAATTTGGGACGCACATCTTGTGCACAGCTCTGAGGATGGTGCTGGCCTGATTTATATTGATAGACACCTTGTCCATGAGGTTACTAGCCCACAAGCCTTCGAAGGATTGCGTAACGCAGGCCGCGTTGTGCATTCACCTGAACGCACGCTTGCTGTTGCTGACCATAATGTGCCGACCACAGACAGAGCGGTTGGTATTGAAGATGAAGAAAGCCGCATTCAAGTTGAAGCGCTAGAAAAAAATGCCGCTGATTTTGGTGTGCCTTATTTCGGGATGAATGATGTGCGCCAAGGCATTGTGCATGTTATCGGCCCTGAACAAGGCTTTACCCAGCCGGGCATGACCATTGTATGTGGTGATTCGCATACTGCAACCCACGGGGCATTTGGTGCATTAGCATTTGGGATTGGCACCTCAGAGGTTGAGCATGTGCTTGCCACCCAAACGCTTATTCAACAGCCAGCAAAAAACATGCGTATCACCGTCGCAGGTCAGGTGTCGAGCGATGTTACGGCAAAAGATATCATCCTTTCCATTATTGGTAAGATTGGCACTGCTGGCGGCACAGGCCATGTTATCGAATTTGCAGGTGAAGCTATTGAAGCGCTTTCTATGGAAGGCCGCATGACCGTGTGTAATATGGCAATCGAAGCTGGTGCACGCGCAGGGATGATTGCACCTGATGAGAAAACATTTGCATATCTTAAGGGTAAGCCAATGGCGCCAACTGGCGAGAATTGGGAAAAGGCAATGACATGGTGGAAGTCTCTACCCTCCGACCCTGGCGCGAAATACGACACAGAAGTAACGCTAAACGCTGCTGATATTGCGCCAACCGTAACTTGGGGAACAAGTCCTGAAGATGCGCTTCCTATTACAGCAACGGTGCCAGACCCTAAAAAAGCAGGTGATGCATCAAAGCAGGCCAAAATTGAACGTGCTTTAGACTATATGGGTTTAGAAGCCGGCATGAAGCTTACAGATATTAAAATCGATACTGTGTTTATCGGTTCCTGCACGAATAGCCGAATTGAAGATTTAAGAGCGGCAGCTGATATTGCAAAAGGCCAAAAGGTAAAAGACGGTGTGCGGGCTATGGTTGTGCCTGGGTCAGGACTTGTAAAGCAACAGGCAGAAGATGAAGGCTTGAATGAAATTTTCATTGAAGCTGGATTTGAATGGCGTGAGCCTGGCTGTTCGATGTGTCTTGCGATGAATGCAGATAGGCTAAGCCCTGGTGAGCGTTCTGCGTCAACATCCAATCGTAATTTTGAAGGCCGTCAAGGTAGAGGTGGACGCACCCATCTTGTCAGCCCACAAATGGCTGTGGCAGCAGCATTATCCGGTCATCTAAGTGATGTTCGTAATTTGCGTAACGCATAGATAGCGCATAGCCAAGGAGAGATGAGATGAAAAAATTTGACCAGCTTTCAGGTGTTGCCGCACCGATGAATATTTTAAATATCGATACCGATATGATTATCCCAAAGCAGTTCTTGAAGACCATTAAACGTTCAGGTCTTGGGGTGAATTTGTTTCATGAGATGAGATATCTTGATGATGGTTCAGACAATGATGATTTTGTATTGAATAAACCTGCTTATCGCAGTTCTGAAATCATTGTTGCTGGCGATAATTTTGGCTGCGGATCAAGCCGTGAGCATGCACCATGGGCCTTGCTTGATTATGGTATCAGATGTGTGATCTCAACCAGCTTTGCAGATATTTTTTATAATAACTGTTTTAAAAACGGTATTCTGCCTATCAAAGTAAGCGCAGATGACAGAGATGCATTAATGGCGGATGCGCTTGATGCAGAAAACCCTGAATTGCAAATTGATCTGGTCTCACAGACAATTAAGCGGCCAAATGGTGCTGAGATAAGCTTTGAGATTGACCCTTTCCGCAAGGAATGTCTGCTAAACGGGCTTGATGATATTGGCCTTACGCTGGAAAAGAAACAGAATATCGATAGCTTTGAGCAAGACCGTAAAACATCTATGCCTTGGCTATAAAGGCGGTTTAAACAGCCACAATAATACAGTGTTTTTTGAGAATACAGTGTTTTTAGGGCGTTTTTTCGATTAATTATCGAGCATAAAGGAGAGGCCAAAAATGGCATCTAATCGTAAAGTTATGGTTCTCCCCGGTGACGGGATCGGCGTTGAAGTAATGGCCGCTAATCTGAAGCTGATTGACTGGTTTGCAAAACATCAATCGCTGGCATTTGATATTAGCGAAGATAAGGTCGGCGGCGCAGCATATGATGCGTATGGAACGCCTTTGAAAGATGAAACATTAGCAGATGCTGTTGCATCAGATGCGGTATTGTTTGGTGCTGTTGGTGGCCCGCAATATGACGATCTTGATTTCTCATTAAAGCCTGAGCGTGGGTTGCTTGCTTTGCGTAAAGAGATGGATTTATTTGCTAATCTTCGCCCTGCAATTGTCTTTGATGCGCTTGTAGAAGCGTCAACGCTGAAGCCTGAAATTGTTTCTGGCTTGAATATTATGATTTTGCGTGAGCTATGCGGTGGTTCTTATTTTGCTGAGCCGCGCGGGATTGACGATTTAGCAGATGGAACGCGCAAAGGATATGATACTAACGCTTATTCTACAGGCGAGATTCAGCGTATCGGCAGGGTTGCGTTTGATCTTGCACGCAAACGCAATGGCTCGGTGACTTCTGTTGAGAAATCGAATGTGATGCATTCAGGTATTCTCTGGCGTGATGAAATGACGACGTTGCATCGCCAAGAGGGTGAAGGTGTTAGCCTTAACCACATGTATGCTGATAATTGCGCAATGCAATTAGTGCGTTATCCAAAACAGTTTGATGTTATTGTAACAGATAATTTATTTGGCGATTTGCTCTCTGATTGTGCGGCAATGCTTACTGGCTCGCTTGGCATGTTGCCATCAGCTTCATTAGGGGCACCTGACCCAGAAACAGGGCTTCCAAAAGCGATGTATGAACCTGTGCATGGCTCAGCCCCTGATATTGCAGGTAAGGATCTTGCGAACCCGCTTGCGCAATTCCTAAGCTTTGCAATGATGCTACGCTATTCATTTGGTCAGGCAGAAGAAGCTGATTTGGTGGAAGCAGCGGTTGCTGATGCGCGTGCTTCTGGCAAAAGAACAGGCGATATCATGGCTGCTGGATGTGAGCAAGTTGGCACTGCTGGAATGACACAGGCGGTACTTGACGCAATGGACAGACGCGCCCGTTAAAGAATAGAAATTCAGGAGAAATTAACATGGGTCTTCGAGTTGCTGTGGCTGGCGCGACAGGCGCAGTTGGCAGAGAAATGCTTCGCACATTAGCAGAGCGGAATTTTCCTGCCGATAAGGTGTTTGCACTTGCATCTGCATCGTCTGTTGGCAAAGAAATTTCTTATGGGGATGATGAAACATTAAGCGTGATCGCGCTTGATAAGTTTGATTTCTCAGAGGCAGATATTGCTCTATTTTCAGCTGGTGGTGATATCTCTAAGAAATTCGCAACGCGTGCAGGCGAAGCAGGCTGTATCGTTATCGATAATTCATCTGCTTTCCGTATGGAAGATGATGTGCCGTTAATCGTGCCTGAAGTTAATCCTGAAACAGTGCATCATTGCTTGCGCAAAAATGGTGGTAGAAACATCATCGCGAACCCGAATTGCTCAACCGCCCAGCTTGTGGTGGCGCTAAAGCCGCTTCATGATGCATATACGGTGAAGCGGGTGATTGTGTCGACCTATCAGGCTACTTCAGGTGCAGGGGCAGCTGGTATGGACGAGCTGTTTAACCAGACTAAGGGCATTTTTGTGCATGATGAGATAAAGCCTGAAAAATTCACCAAGCAAATCGCCTTTAATGCGATTCCGCATATCGATGTTTTCATGGATGATGGTTTCACAAAAGAAGAGTGGAAAATGACGGTTGAGACCAAGAAAATTCTCGACCCTGCCATTGAACTTGCAGCGCATTGCGTGCGTATTCCTGTCTTTATTGGCCATTCAGAAGCTGTGTTTGTTGAAACAGAAAAGCCGCTCGATGAAAATGAAGCACGCAGTTTGCTGCGGGAGGCAGATGGTGTTTCGGTGATTGATCACCGCGCAAATGAGGGATATGTCACCCCTGTTGAGGCTGCTGGAGAAGATGCTGTTTATATCAGCAGAATTCGCCGTGACCCTACTACTGAAAACGGATTAGCATTTTGGTGTGTTGCAGATAATTTGCGTAAAGGTGCTGCCCTAAATTCAGTTCAAATTGCTGAATTAGTCGCTAAAGAAGGGCTGTCTGGCCGCTGATTAGCTAGCCAAAATTTAATCGCTAAATCACGCGGGTCGTCAGCGTGCTGTGCGCATAAGCTAACCATTTCAGTGGCCTTTTTCGCTGCATCAGACAGGCTGGCGCCTTGCGTGATAAAGCTAATAAGTAAGGCCGTAAGTGCATCCCCTGCCCCAGAATGGCCTTGGGCTTGTTTTGCATGGCGATATTCGAAATGTCCACCGGTTGTTATCAGCATATCGCAAATGCTTGTCTCATCTGGAATTGCTGTCACAAGCACTGCTTTTAAGTCGAAATCAGAAATAAGTTTTTGGGCAGATGTAATAAGCTGTAGCTGGTTTTGAAATGGGGTGTGGGTGAGCCGCTCAAATTCAAATAAATTTGGGGTGATGATATCTGCGATAGGAAGCAATTTTTCAGCAATACTATCTGCGATCGTATCTGCGATATATAATCTGCCGCCATCTCCCATCACCGGGTCAAGATAATAGTCTATCGATGTATGCTGTTTTATCTTTGAGATATGTTCAGCGAGAATATCAACCTGTTCTATTGCGCCTAAATAGCCCGTTTGAAGGACAGTAATCTGGTCAAAGGCAGGCAGGGTATAAAAATCACGCAACAGCCTATCAAGGGTTTCAGCTGAGGTAACATCCCTGTGCATAGCGCCATATCCAGGATGGGCAGCAAGCTTAACCGTATCTAACAAATAGCTCGTCAGCTTAAAATGATCGTAAATAGCGCCCGCAGCATTATTGCCAACCGACCCTGCTAGGACAGCAGACTGAATGCTAAGAATATGGCCATATGGTGCAGGTAATACTGTCATAATAACTGTGTTCTTCCAAAAAGGGATGAATAAAGCCCCCTATAGCGGAGATATAAACGGCTGTTCTATATCGCTCAAGTTAAATTACCGCCCATAAAAGATGCATGATGCGAAAAAGGCAGTCTGCATATCACCCTAGATATTGAAAAATGTGAATATTTCAGCTATCACCACATCAATAGCGATACGAGGATTGCAGGTTTTCTGTCAACACTCTATGCTAGATAATCAAAGCCCGATAATCAAAGTAGGAATGAAGAGGCTAAAAATGGCTAGACCACGCCCATTATCTCCGCATTTGCAGGTATATAGATTACCATTGCCTGCATTAATGTCTATCAGCCATCGTATTTCAGGGGTTGCTTTAAGTTCTGGAACAATTTTGCTGGCGATTTGGCTATTATGTCTTGCAGGTGGCGAGCAAAGCTTTAGCTATGCGCAAATGGCAACATCTCACATCCTTGGAAAGCTTGTGCTCTTTGGCTATAGTGCTGCTCTTTTTTATCATATGTGTAATGGCATTAGACACTTATTTTGGGATGCTGGCAAAGGCCTTGAGATTGAACAGGTCTATCGTTCTGGCAAAATTGCAATCGGTGTTGCAGCGTTAATCTGTGCTGCATTCTGGTTTGTGATTTTTGCAGGGTAGAAGGGGATTAACAACAGATGTCACATCAAGGTAAATCAATGCGTTCCCCGCTTGGTCGGGTAAGAGGTTTAGGGGCTGCAAAATCGGGATTGTCACATTGGTGGCATCAGCGTTTAACAGCATTGGCAATGGCGCCGTTGATGGTGTGGATGCTGGTGCTAGTCTTTCAGCTGGTTGGTGCTGATTATGCTGCCGCTACTGCTTTAATGAGCCATCCTGTCAATGCAACGGTGATGCTGTTATGTGTTGGGGTTGGTTTTTGGCATGCAAGTTTAGGTATTCAGGTTGTGCTTGAAGACTATGTTAGTCATGAGGGTGCGCGTTTTGGCGCGCTTATTATCGTGAAAATGGCGGCGGTTTTATTCGCAAGTCTATCTGCGTTTAGCATTTTAAAAATCGCATTATAGAAAGCTGGGTTTAATTATAGCTTAGCGCGGTCTATATTAGAGCAGACCATTTTTATGGATACAAGATTGAAGTGATTGGAAGCCTGTTAGAGAACAGGAATGCGGAGAAAAAGATGAGTGCTTACGAAATTACAGACCATCATTATGACGTTATTGTTGTGGGTGCCGGTGGTGCCGGTTTGCGTGCGACCCTAGGGATGGCAACATCAAATCTTCGCACCGCTTGTATTACCAAAGTATTTCCAACCCGCTCGCACACTGTTGCAGCGCAAGGCGGTATTGGTGCGGCGCTTAATAATATGGGTGAAGGCGATAATTGGCAGTACCATATGTATGATACGGTGAAGGGCTCTGATTGGCTTGGCGATCAGGACGCCATTGAATATATGTGCCGCAACGCTATCCCATCTGTGATTGAACTTGAACATTATGGCGTGCCATTCTCACGCACCGAAGAAGGCAATATTTACCAGCGTCCTTTCGGCGGGCATACGCTAGATTATGGTAAATCGATGGCGAGACGTGCATGTGCGGCAGCCGATAGAACAGGGCATGCTATTCTGCACACATTATATCAGCAATGCTTGCGTCATAATGCTGAATTTTTCGTTGAATATTATGCTATCGATTTGATTATGGATGATGCTGGAAACTGTCAGGGTATTTTGGCGCTTTCAATGGAAGATGGCTCAATCCACCGCTTCTTAGGTCAGCGTACCGTGCTTGCCACAGGCGGATATGGCCGTGTGTATTTCTCATGCACATCCGCGCATACCTGCACCGGCGATGGTAACGCAATGGCATTAAGAGCAGGTTTGCCACTTCAGGATATGGAATTTGTTCAGTTCCATCCAACAGGTATCTATGGTGCAGGGGTGTTGATAACCGAAGGTGCGCGCGGTGAAGGCGGGTATTTGACTAATTCTGAAGGGGAGCGTTTTATGGAACGCTATGCCCCAACAGCAAAAGATTTGGCAAGTCGTGATGTGGTAAGCCGCGCAATGACGATTGAGATTAATGAAGGCAGAGGTGTAGGCCCAAACAAGGACCATATTTTGCTTCATCTAGAACACGTGGATGCCACTACCTTACATGAAAAGCTGCCAGGCATTACTGAAACAGCGCGTATTTTCTGTGGTGTGGATGTCACCAAAGAGCCTATTCCGGTATTGCCAACAGTGCATTATAATATGGGCGGTATCCCAACAAATTATCATGGTGAAGTGTTATCCCCAACTGCAGATGACCCGCACCGCACTTCAGGTGGCTTGATGGCAATCGGCGAGGCTGCGTGTGTATCTGTGCATGGGGCAAACAGATTGGGTACAAATTCATTGCTTGATATTGTGGTATTTGGCCGGGCAGCAGCGCAACGTGCAGCTGAAACCGTGACCCCAGGCGCTGCTTTGCCGCCAGCAGATAAATATTCAACCGAAAAAGCGTTGGACAGGCTGGATAGAATGCGCCACGCCAAAGGCAGTGAAAATATTGGTTCTGTGCGTTTGGATATGCAGCGTGCGATGCAACAATATGCGGCCGTATTCCGCTCAGGTGCCTCTTTAGATGAAGGGGTGAAGAATATGGATGAGATTGCAGCAAAGCTTTCAGATACAGGTATCAAAGACAGATCACTTGTCTGGAACACAGATTTAGTAGAAGCGTTGGAGCTTGAAAATCTAATGGGTCAAGCACTTGTGACGGTGCGTTCTGCACACCAACGCACAGAATCACGCGGTGCGCATGCACATGAAGATTATCCAGATAGAGATGATGAAAACTGGATGAAACATACCGTGATGTGGCTTGATGAGAACAATAAATCCACCACCGCATATCGTGATGTGACGATGTCAACATTGACGAATGAAGTTCAGTCTATTCCGCCTGTAGCGCGTGTATATTAATCACAACAGGTCAAGTTTGCTCATGTTAGGGGGGCGTTAAATGGCACAATTTACTTTGCCAGCAAATTCAAAGGTAACAGAAGGTACACATCATCCTGCACCAGAAGGAGCCAAAAGGACAAAGACCTTTGCGATTTATCGCTGGTCGCCTGAAGATGATGAAAATCCGCGCCTTGATACGTTTGAAATCGATCTTGATGATTGCGGGCCGATGGTGCTTGATGCGTTGATTAAGATTAAGAATGAAGTTGATTCATCCCTTACCTTTAGACGTTCTTGCCGGGAAGGGATTTGTGGTTCTTGTTCGATGAATATTGATGGCGGAAATACACTTGCCTGTTTGAAATCTATTGATGAGGTGAAAGATGATGTGGCAATTTACCCCTTGCCGCATATGCCAGTGGTAAAGGATCTTGTCCCTGACCTAACGCATGCTTACGCCCAGCTAACCTCGATAGAACCTTGGCTAAAGACCGAAACAGTGGCGCCAGAAGGTGCAGAGCGTAAACAATCCCCTGAAGAGCGTGATGAGCTTGATGGTTTATGGGAATGCGTGCTGTGTTTCAGCTGTTCAACATCTTGTCCCTCATATTGGTGGAATGGCGATAGATATCTAGGTCCTGCTGTATTATTACAGGCCTATAGATGGATTGCAGATAGCCGTGATGAATATACTGGCGAAAGGCTAGATGCGTTAGAAGATCCATTCCGCTTATATCGCTGTCATACGATCATGAATTGTGCAAAAACCTGTCCGAAGGGATTAAACCCTGGCAAGGCGATTGCTGAAATTAAAAAATTGATGGTTCAGCGGCAGGGCTAAATGCCTGCTTCTGACAATTATGCTGGTCCGTCCCAGCACTATCAGCACCTGTTACAGACAGAAAAGCTGACCCATGATTCAGCTCAAAGCGCTGCTGTAGATGCATTGCAATTGCTTTATGATAACTTGCAAGCAGCGGGGATGTTAGCGCCAAAACAGCCGCGTCTTTCCGGTTTTGTTTCAAAATTTTTTACCCGCCAACCCAAAGCGCCTATCGGTTTATACCTTTTTGGCGGTGTAGGGCGGGGTAAAACAATGTTAATGGATTTGTTTTATGGCTGTCTTGATGCAGGTGTTGGACAGCGCTTTCATTTTCACGATTTTATGGTGCGTGCCCATCATCTTATTAACACTGCGCGCCGCAACACAGCAGCTGACCCAATAGCAGATGCAGCAGACCAGCTGATGGCGGATGGCAATATTATTTGCTTTGACGAAATGGAGGTCAGGGATATTGCGGATGCGATGATTATTAAGCGCCTTTTTGATTGCCTATGGCAACGTCAGATGGTGCTTATTGCAACCTCTAACCGGCATCCTGATAGCCTATATTTAAATGGCTTACACCGAGATCGCTTTACCCCCTTTATTTCTAGCTTGTCGAAAAATACCGGCATTCATCACATTGAACAGGGTCAGGATTGGCGGCAGAAAATGCTTAAAGGCTTACCAGCTTGGCACCTTACAACATTGCCAGAAACTCCAGCAACTCTAGATATGATTTTTAGTCAAATTACAGGCATGTCTGAGGTGGGGTCAGAGCAGATTGAAATTGCAGGCAGGCACATTGAAATCACAAAATGTGCAGGGGATATTGCAGATACAGATTTTGATAGTCTGTGTGCTATTCCGCTTGCTGCACCTGATTATCTTGCCATTGCAAACAGATTTGCAGGCCTGATGATAAGAGATATACCTGTGCTTACCGATTCGCTGCAGAATGAAGCAAGACGTTTCATGTGGCTTGTTGATGCGCTCTATGACAGAGGCAGGTTCTTAATTGTGAGTGCCGATGCTGATATCGAAAATCTGTATTGCGGTCATCAATGGGAATTTGAATTTGATAGAACATCGTCAAGGCTGAAACAAATGGCACAATTTAGCCAGAGGCAAAGCCAAAACATCCGATAATTAGCGGGTTCATACTTGCTTATTGGGCTTGAATTAGGTAGGTAAAGTGCAACAGATACATGAATATCCAAAATCTGTATTTTGCGTAAAATCTAGCCTTGATCGGGGGATGAATTATGGCACGTAATAAAATTGCTTTAGTTGGTGCAGGTAATATTGGCGGAACGCTAGCGATGCTAGCTGGTCTGAAAGAACTTGGCGATGTATGTTTGTTTGATATTGCTGAGGGTATCCCGCAAGGCAAGGCACTTGATATCGCAGAAGCTGCCCCTATTGAAGGGTTTAATGCAGATGTTTCAGGGGCAAATGATTATAGCGCGTTAAAAGATGCTGATGTGGTGATTGTAACTGCTGGTGTTGCGCGCAAACCAGGGATGAGCCGTGATGATTTGGTGGGTATTAATACCAAAGTGATGACCCAAGTGGGTGAAGGCATTAAAGCACATTGCCCGAATGCATTTGTGATTTGTATTACCAATCCGCTAGATGCGATGGTTGGCGTTTTGCAACGTGCGTCTGGTCTGCCGCATTCTCATGTTGTTGGGATGGCAGGGGTGCTTGATAGTGCGCGTTTCCGCTATTTCTTGGCAGAAGAATTTAAGGTGTCTGTGCAAGATGTAACCGCCTTTGTGCTTGGCGGGCATGGCGATACGATGGTGCCGTTAACACGTTATTCAGCTGTTGCAGGTATTCCAGTGCCTGACCTGATTAAAATGGGTTGGTCTACTCAAGAAAAAATTGACCAGATTGTGCAACGCACTCGTGACGGCGGTGCAGAAATTGTCGGTCTGCTTAAGACAGGTTCTGCATTTTATGCACCTGCTTCTTCAGCGATTGAAATGGCAGAAGCATATCTAAAAGACAAGAAGCGCTTATTGCCATGTGCCGCTTTTGTTGAAAAAGCCTATGGTCTTGAAGGGCTATATGTTGGCGTTCCTGTTATCCTTGGCGCAGGCGGGGTTGAAAGAATTGTGGAGATTGAACTGAATGAAGAAGAACAAGCAATGTTTGACCATTCAGTTGCTGCCGTTCAGGCATTAAACGAAGTGGTAGAACGGGTCGAATAGACCCGTTTTTTTTGGCTGTTTTTTATCGGTATTTTGATACTCTAAGTAAAAGTGTTTCAGATGATAAAAATCAAAATGAATAAAGCGAAGAGATAGGTTTCTTTTAATTTGCGGCGCATTCCTGTTATCAAAGCAAGGTGCCGCTCGGATGGGGATTAAGCAATGAATATTCATGAACATCAGGCAAAGGCGTTATTGCGCAGCTATGGGGTAAATGTACCACATGGTATACCAGCCTTTTCAGTGAAAGAGGCTGTTGACGCAGCAGCATCACTTGAGGGGGATGTGAAGGTTGTGAAGGCTCAGATTCATGCTGGCGGCAGAGGTAAGGCTGGCGGCGTGAAAGTTGTGCGCACGCTAGAGGAAGTCGAAGCTGAAGCTTCTCGCATGCTTGGCTCGGTGCTCGTAACCCACCAAACTGGGCCTGCGGGTAAAGAAGTACAGCGTCTTTATATCGAAGAAGGATGCGATATCGGCACTGAGCTTTATCTGTCGATGCTTGTGGATAGAGGTAGCTCTCGGGTGACGATTATCGCTTCAACTGAAGGCGGTATGGATATCGAGAAAGTTGCCGAAGAAACACCTGAAAAGATTGCTACGATTACGATTGACCCTGCAACAGGCCTTAAGCCGCATCATGTCAGAGCGGTTGCAGGTGCATTGGGTCTTATCGGCGCTACTGCAAAGCAGGCTGGAACATTCTTAAAAGGCATCTATCAAGCATTTCTTGAGCGTGACGCTGCCATGATTGAAATTAACCCGCTTGTGGTTACTGCTTCAGGTGATTTGTTAGCGCTTGATGCAAAAATTGGATTTGATGATAACGCGCTGTATCGTCAAGCTGAAATACTAGAATTGCGCGATTTGAGCGAAGAAGATGAAAGTGAAGTAAAGGCATCTGAGTTTGAGCTTAACTATATCAAACTTGATGGAAGTATCGGCTGTATGGTGAATGGTGCTGGGCTTGCAATGGCAACCATGGACATCATTAAATTAGAAGGTGCTGAGCCTGCGAACTTCCTTGATGTTGGGGGGTCTGCAACAACAGAGCGTGTTACTGAAGCATTTAAAATCATCCTGTCTGATGAGAATGTCGAAGGTATTTTGGTGAATATTTTTGGCGGCATCATGCGCTGTGATGTTATCGCAGAAGGTGTTGTGACAGCAGCCCGTAATCTTGGCCTTACGAAGCCTTTAGTGGTTAGGCTTGAGGGCACAAATGTTGAGCAAGGTAAGGCTATCATGGCTGAATCAGGCTTGAAAATCATTTCAGCAGATAATCTTGGGGATGCTGCTAAGAAAATTGTTGCTGCGGTGAAGGGGGAATAATCATGTCAGTACTTGTAGATAAAAATACCAAGGTCATCTGTCAGGGTTTTACAGGCTCACAAGGAAGTTTTCATAGCGAGCAAGCAATTGCGTATGGCACGCAAATGGTTGGCGGGGTAACCCCTGGCAAAGGGGGGCAGACCCATCTTGATTTGCCGGTGTTTGATTCTGTATCGCAAGCCATGGCTGAAACCGAAGCGAATGCAAGTGTAATTTATGTGCCGCCGCCATTCGCAGCAGATTCTATTCTAGAAGCCATCGAAGCAGAAATGCCGTTAATCGTCTGTATTACAGAAGGTATCCCTGTAAGAGACATGGTTGAAGTAAAGCGTGCGTTAGTTGGCTCAAGCAGCAGATTAATTGGCCCAAACTGTCCTGGTGTAATCACCCCTGGTGCATGTAAAATCGGCATCATGCCAGGTCATATTCACCAAGTTGGTAAGGTGGGTATCGTCTCACGTTCAGGGACAT
Organism: Puniceispirillaceae bacterium (SeqCode); assembly: GCA_965660095.1. Classification (GTDB taxonomy): domain Bacteria; phylum Pseudomonadota; class Alphaproteobacteria; order Puniceispirillales; family Puniceispirillaceae; genus WTJO01. The sequence goes on along the minus strand of CBFHYP010000005.1, from coordinate 60,736 downwards.
TAACCTATGAGGCGGTTGCACAAACAACTGCTGCTGGGCTTGGTCAATCTACCTGTATTGGTATTGGTGGTGACCCGGTAAATGGCACTAACTTTATTGATTGTTTGGAAATGTTCTTAGCAGATGATCAGACAGAAGCGATTGTGATGATCGGTGAGATTGGCGGCTCAGCAGAAGAAGAAGCGGCTGAATTTTATGCATCGCAAGCTAATCGCAAGCCAATTGCTGGATTTATCGCTGGTCAAACAGCACCTCCTGGTCGCAGAATGGGTCATGCTGGTGCGATTGTTGCAGGTGGTTCTGGTGCTGCTTCTGACAAAATCGCAGCGATGGAAGCTGCAGGCTTTGTAATGGCTGAATCTCCTGCTACATTGGGAGCTGCTGTTACTTCAGCGATTGCCAAAGCATCATAAAGGCCGTTGTCTTGGCTGAAGGGTGATGGGTTTAGCCAACAATTTGGCTTATTAAGGCTTGGCTTGTTAAGGGAAGGGTGAAAGTCATGGACGCAACATTCATTTCAGGTGCTAACGCCACGTTTCTTGCTGAAATGCAGAAAGCATGGTTAGAAAATCCAGCATCTGTTCCGCCTGAATGGGCAGAATGGTTTGAGATGTTTGGCGCATTCTCAGAGGATGTTGAAACACAGCCAAGTTGGGGTAAGGGTGCATCGAAAGTTATCGGCGCAAACGACCCTGAAGCCTCTATCAAGGCGGTTGCGCAAGGTATTGCTGGCAATCGTGATTTGATGGCAAGTGATGTGCGAAGTGCTACATTGGATTCACTTCGCGCGATCATGCTTATAAGAGCATATCGTATTAGAGGACATTTATTAGCTGATCTTGACCCGCTTGGTCTGGTTGAAAAAGAAGTCCACCCAGAACTTGATCCAGCCACTTATGGCTTCACCCCAGAAGATTATGATAGACCTATTTTCATTAATAATGTGCTTGGGCTAGAAACAGCGACCTTGCATGAAATATTGGACATCGTAAAACGCACTTATTGTTCGACAATCGGTGTTGAATTTATGCATATTCAAGACCCGGCTCAAAAAGCCTGGATTCAAGAACGTATTGAAGCGATTGGAAACCGCACTGAATTTACTGACCGGGGTAAGATAGCTATTTTCGAAAAGCTCGTTGCCGCCGAAAAATTCGAGCAATTTCTGCATAAAAAATATATTGGCACAAAGCGTTTTGGTTTGGATGGCGGGGAAGCATTGGTGCCTGCGCTTGAACAAATTTTAAAACGTGGCGGGCAAATGGGCTTAAAAGAAGTTGTCATTGGCATGCCGCATAGAGGCCGATTAAATGTGCTTCACAATGTGATGGATAAGCCGTTTCGCGCGATTATTTCTGAATTTTTGGGTAATTCTTCAAACCCAGAAGAAGCTGGCGGTTCAGGGGATGTGAAATACCATATGGGTGCATCATCAGACCGTCAATTTGATGATGATGATATCCATTTAAGTCTTGCCCCTAACCCATCTCATCTTGAAATTGTTGATCCTGTTGTTGTGGGCAGAGTGCGCGCAAAACAAGAGCAGATTAATGATCAGGATAGAACCCAAGCATTAGGTATTCTGTTACATGGCGATGCTGCGTTTGCTGGTCAGGGTGTGGTGGCAGAAACTTTTGCTTTTTCAGCCCTACGCGGCTATCGCACAGGCGGTACTATTCATATCATTGTGAATAATCAGATTGGCTTTACCACTAGCCCTTCTTTCTCGCGTTCATCGCCCTATCCAACAGATGTTGCAAAAATGGTGATGTCGCCGATTTTCCATGTGAATGGTGATGACCCAGAAGCAGTTGTGCATGCCGCAAGAATTGCGGTTGAGTTCCGTCAGACCTTCGGATGTGATGTGGTTATCGATATGTTCTGCTATCGCAGGTTTGGACATAATGAAGGTGATGAGCCATCATTCACACAGCCCTTAATGTATAGGCAGATTAAAGATCAGCAAACCACGCAGCAAAAATACGCCGCACAGCTTATTGCAGAAGGTACATTAACAGCTGAGCAATCCGCCGCTATCGTGTCTGACCGTGAAGCGCATCTGAATGCTGAATTTGAAGCAGGTATGACGTTTAAGCAGAATAAAGCTGACTGGCTAGAAGGACAATGGTCTGGTTTTACCCAAGCCTATGGGGATAAGCGCCGCGGGGATACAGCAGCATCGATGGATATGCTGAAGAAGGTTGGGGATGTGATGACCACAATTCCTGATCACATCACCCCGCATAACAAGCTCAAGCGTGTGGTTGAAGGGCGTAAAACAGCACTTGAAAATGGCAAGAATATCGATTGGGCAACCGCAGAGCATCTTGCTTTTGGAACCTTGCTACTTGAAGGCAAAAGAGTGCGTCTTTCTGGTCAAGATAGCTGTCGCGGCACCTTTAGCCAGCGTCATGCCGTCTTTATTGATCAGGCAAGTGAAAACAGATATGTGCCTTTATCTAATCTAAGCGATGAGCAGGCAGAATTTGAAGTGATTGACTCCCCGCTTTCAGAAGCATCTGTAATGGGTTTTGAATATGGTTTTGCCATGACAGAGCCAAATGCACTGGTGATGTGGGAAGCACAATTTGGTGATTTTGCCAATGGTGCGCAGGTGGTGATTGACCAATTCATTTCCTCTGGTGAGGCAAAATGGTTACGGATGAACGGTCTGGTACTATTACTGCCGCATGGCTATGAAGGGCAGGGTCCTGAACATTCATCTGCACGTCTTGAGCGATATTTACAGCTTTGTGCGGAAGATAATATGCAGGTGGTGAATTGTTCGACCCCTGCGAATTATTTCCATGTGCTTCGTCGTCAGCTAAATCGTGATTTCAGAAAACCGCTTATTGTGATGACACCAAAATCATTGCTTCGCCATAAATTATGCGTATCAGACTTGTCTGAAATGGCAGAAGGAACATGTTTCCACCGGGTTTTAGATGAAACAGATAAAGCGATTAAAGATGCATCTGTTAAGCGTGTCGTGCTGTGTTCTGGCAAAGTCTATTATGATTTACTAGAAGCACGCGAAGCTGCGAATTGTGATGATGTAAAGATTATCAGGGTAGAGCAGCTTTATCCGTTTCCTGTAAAAACGGTTACTGAAATTTTGGCAAAAACACCTCAGGCAGAGGTGGTGTGGTGCCAAGAAGAGCCGCGCAATATGGGAAGCTGGTTTTTTGTGCGTGATGAGATCGAGGCTGCGATGGCTGATGCAAAACTTACATCAGCAAGACCATTATATGCTGGCCGCAAAGAAGCTGCATCGCCAGCTACCGGTTCTGCTGTGCGCCATCGTAACGAGCAAGAGGCGCTTGTGGCTGCTGCATTAAATCTGGATAAACAGGGTATTGCTGCAGAATAATGCAGCTAGGGTTAAAAAGGTAAGGAAAAGCAAATGAGCATTGAAATCAAAGTACCTGTTCTTGGCGAATCAGTGGTGGAGGCAACCGTCTCACGCTGGATGAAAGCAAAAGGGGAAGCTGTACAAGCAGATGAGCCTGTTGTTGAGCTTGAAACAGATAAGGTAACTCTTGAAGTGCCCTCACCTGTTGCAGGTGTATTAGAAGATATTGTTGCAGCAGAAGGAAGTGTTGTTGGTGTTGATGCATTACTAGCGCTTGTTACAGAAGGCGCTGCTGCTGCTAAGCCTGCACCGGAAGCAACAAGTGCCGCCCCTACCCCTGCTGCTGCCCCTGCGCCAGCCGCTAGCCCTGCACCTACCCCTGCTGCTGCGCCGGTGCAAGCTGCCGCTTCTGCTTTGCCATTATCCCCTGCGGTTAAAAAACTAGTAGAAGAAAATCAGCTTAATCCAAACGCAATTAGCGGAACGGGCAAAGATGGCCGCCTCACCAAAGCAGATGTGAAGGCTGCAATTGCGCAAGGCACTGCAAAAGCGGCTGCTCCTGCGGCTGTTCCAACTGCGGCTGCATCTGCACCTGTGGCTGCGCGTAATGATGATGTGCGTGAAGAGCGTGTGCCAATGTCACGCTTGCGCCGCATTATCGCATCGCGCCTTAAAGAAGCACAAAATACCGCTGCCATGCTTACCACCTTCAACGAAGTGGATATGTCAGCGGTAATGGCGTTGCGTTCTGAATATAAAGATGAGTTTGAAAAGAATTATGGCGCGCGTTTAGGCTTTATGGGTTTCTTTGTGAAAGCTGTGATTACAGCCCTATCAGAATATCCTGCAGTAAACGCAGAAATCCATGGTGATGATATCATCTATAAAAACTTCTATAATATCGGTGTTGCTGTGGGAACACCGCAAGGGCTTGTCGTGCCAGTGCTAAAAAATGCACAGGATATGGGGCTTGCTGAAATTGAAACAACCATTAGCGGGTTTGGACAAAAAGCACGCGATGGCAAGTTAAGCCCAGCAGATATGACAGGCGGAAGCTTCACCATTTCAAATGGCGGTGTGTATGGCTCATTGATGTCAACACCAATTCTAAACCCGCCACAAAGTGGTATTTTAGGTATGCATAAGATTCAGAAAAGACCGGTTGCTATTGGCAATACTGTTGAAATTAGGCCAATGATGTATCTTGCGCTATCTTATGATCACAGAATCATTGATGGCAGAGAGGCAGTTTCATTCTTGGTGCGTGTGAAGGATTCAATTGAAGATCCGCGCCGCCTGCTTCTAGGTGTTTAATACGGTATATTCAAGGACTGGTATTTAATCTGGCAGCTTTGTTTTAGGGCAAGGCGGGTACGCAAAAAGTCATGACCAAAAGGGGTTGCGAGAAATGAGCGAAACAGCGTTTGATTTAATTGTAATTGGCGGCGGTCCAGCAGGGTATGTTGGGGCGATACGTGCATCGCAACTTGGCATGAAAGTGGCGTGTGTTGAAAAGCGAGAAACCCTTGGCGGTACCTGTTTGAATGTGGGATGTATTCCTTCAAAAGCGCTTTTGAACGCATCTGAGAAATATGCGGAAGCAAGTTCTGGGCATCTAGCAGGTTTGGGCGTTACGCTTGGCAAGGTTGGCCTTGATCTTAAAGCGATGATGGCGGCAAAAGAAAATATTGTCTCTAGCCTGACAGACGGTATTGATTTTCTGTTTCGTAAAAACAAAATCACACGGCTAACAGGTTCAGCCTCTCTTCTGTCTGCCCATCAAGTGCAGGTTGAGAATGACGAAGGCAAAAGCGTCTATCACGCTGAACGGGTGTTAATCGCAACTGGTTCTGAGCCCACAAGCCTGCCAGGTATCGAAATTGATGAAAAGCGGATTGTCTCCTCAACAGGGGCGCTATCTTTGGAAAAATTGCCTAAAAAGCTAGTGGTTATTGGGGCTGGGTATATTGGTCTTGAAATGGGCACAGTATGGGCACGTCTTGGCACAGAGGTGGAGGTGGTTGAATTCCTCCCCCGTATCTTGCCTGGCATGGATAGCGAGGTAGCTAAAAAATTCCAAGCTATCTTAAAGAAACAAGGCTTGAATTTCAGACTAAATACCGCTGTTACATCAGCAACATCATCAGCTTCTTCTGTAAAGCTTGAGGTGAAGAATAATGATAGTGGTGAGACTGAAAAGCTTGCATGTGATGTAGCGCTCGTATCAGTAGGGCGCAGACCAAACACAGATGGGCTAGGACTTGAAGCGCTTGGGGTTAATCTTACCGCAAGAGGCCAGATTGAGGTGGATGAAGATTTTGAAACCTCTGTTGAAGGTGTGTTTGCAGTTGGCGATGTTATTGAAGGTCCAATGCTTGCACATAAGGCGGAAGAAGATGCTGTTGCGGCAGTTGAAATTATGGCAGGTCAGGCAGGTCATGTGGATTATGATCTGGTGCCTGGAATTGTGTATACAGCGCCTGAAATTGCAACCCTTGGCAAAACGGAAGAGCAGCTGAAAGAAGCGGGCACAGCCTATCAAAAAGGGGTGTTCCCGTTTATGGCAAACAGCCGTGCAAAAGCAACTGGACATGCTGAAGGGTTTGTAAAAATTCTAGCAGATGCAGAAACAGATAGAGTGCTTGGCTGTCATATTATTGGCCATGAGGCAGGTACGCTTATCCATGAGGTAGCAACTGCAATGGCCTTTGGCGCTTCTTCAGAAGATATTGCCCGCACATGCCATGGTCACCCCACAATGAATGAAGCAGTTAAAGAAGCTGCTTTAGCTGTGGATGGCCGCGCAATTCATATCTAGCTTGCAGACACAGATTTAGCTTTTTTGCGGGAGTTTAGTGGCTGATTTTGCCCTTGGGTGAATTTCATCATGAAGCGTTGCAAGCTGGGCTGCATTAATATGGGTATAGCGTTGAGTTGTAGATAGGCTTTCATGGCCTAAAAGCTGTTGAATAGCGCGCAAATCCCCACCATTTGCAAGCAATTCTGTTGCAAAAGCATGCCGCAATGCGTGCGGCGTAACATGGCTAGGTAAATCTAAACTCAGCCTTAATTGTTCTACAAGTCGTTGCACTGCGCGGGCATTTAATGCCCCGCCTCTGCTAGAGCGGAATAAGGCGGTGTCGCCATGCGGCTGGAACGGACAGCTTTGCGCTGCTGTATGTACTGCCTCTGCGACCACCTCTAAGATGGGAATATCGCGTTCTTTATTGCCTTTGCCTAAAATGGTAATCCAGTCTGTGAGGGGTAGGTCACTTGCTTTCAATGACAAAGCTTCTGAAATGCGTAATCCAAGGCCGTATAATAACATCAAAATTGCAAAATCACGGTCTTTTTGCCATTGCGGGAGATTGCGTTGAAAGACCGCATCAAGCAAGTGCTGCATATTTAAATGATCAATTGATTTGGGCAATTGATGCGGCTGTTTAGGCGCTTTCATCCAGCTCATATCTTCTAGCTCAAACAAATTTCGGCGTGAGCCAAAAATATAAAAGCTGCGCAGGCTTGCAACACGCCTTGAAATTGTTGCTCTGGATAGTTCAGCCTGTTGCAGGGCAAGAAATTTTCTGAAAATAGACCGGCTAAGTGGCAACATATCCGCCCCTACCTGTTCTAAAAACTGAAGATAAATCTCAAAGTCACGCTGATAGGCTGCAACGGTCAGCTCAGAATACCCTCTTTCACCTTCCAGCCAATTCGCCCATTGCTGGCGCCATTGCGTGAGTTCTGGGTGGTTCGGTGAAATCTTCTGCATATCATCCTAACATGGCTTAATGCTCGAGGCAGGCAAGTAATGAAACCCCAACAATCTCAGCCAAATTTGTTAATAAGGTCTGCCCCTGATTTGGTGCAAAACTATCTTTATGTCTTCCTGCTAGCACGAGCGCGCATCCCTTCACAGGGTATGGAAGCTGTTCGGGCAAGGCAATTGCGGCCATGCTTGCTGAGGGGGTATAAAAAATGCCACTTCCTTTAGCAGGGCCAAGATAGATATGTTTTGCACCTAGAATATCTTGAATAAGCTTTTCTTCAAGAATCAGAAATCCTGCTTCTTCAGCATGTTCAATTTGATGTGTATCTGGCATCAGCAATCGCGCACCAGCAAGTGAGAAAATTACTGGTAATTCCTCATCCACCATCTGCCCAAAAGCGTGAATATCGGTGCAGGCTAGAAAGCCAAGTGTGGCGTGATGCAGGGCTTGCCAATGTGACATATTCACCGTTGCTGCTTCAATAAGGCTTTTATTAACCTCAGATAGACGGCGCGCTTCGGTGCGTGCTTGCGCCGCTATCCTGCCTGTCGCATCTACAAGTTTTTTAGAATGCGCTGGAAAATGCTCCTCCAAAAAAGAGGGGTTATCTTCTAGGTAATCAAGTACTTGCTGTTCGGTGACATTCATTTGCTTCACACCCATAAGATGCTGCCTCACTTCAGCTCAATTATCATCGGTATAGGAGTCCCTATTATACATATAGTCCTATTATAAGATGGATTGCCCTGTTTTTGCCCAATCAGCTAAAAATGCATCAAGCCCTTTATCGGTTAGTGGGTGCTTATAAAGCTGACTTAAAATGCTCGGCGGAATGGTAACAACATCTGCACCAATAAGGGCTGCATCCGTGACATGCTGTGTGCTTCGTGCAGAGGCAACAAGCACTTCTGTTGGGAAATCATAATTGCCATATAGCTCAACAATATCACTAATCAGGTTCATACCGTCCTGACCTAAATCATCTAGTCTGCCCACAAAGGGTGAGATAAATTTGGCGCCAGCCTTTGCGGCTAGTAAGGCTTGGCCTGCGGTAAAGCATAAGGTCACATTCACCATGATATTCTGTTCTGATAATTCAGCACATAGCTGAAGCCCATCAGGGGTTAGCGGCACTTTTACAGCAACATTATCTGCGATAGCGGCAAGCACATCTGCTTCTTTTCGCATCGTATCAAGATCCGTTGCAGTAACCTCAGCACTTACAGGGCCTGATACAATCGCACAGATATCTGCAATTGTTTGTTTGATATCCCTGCCAGATTTCGCGATTAAAGATGGGTTAGTGGTCACGCCATCTACCATAGACGTTGGCAATAGGCTTGATATTTGCTCAATATCTGCAGTATCTAGAAAAATTTTCATAATATTTTCTCTTCTTTTCAGGTTAGTCTATATGTAGCCGCGCTAGTAGGATTAAAAAATAGCTTCATTTAGAAATATTTGCTTATGATTTACCTCTAAGTGGCCTCATGTTACTGTGATGCCTCATTCAAAGGCAACAGCAAAACACAGCTATTTCAGGTGCTATTCAAACAAAAGCCATTTTTTGGCGTAATTTCTGTAATTCTGTTTTAAGGCGCTTTATGTCAGACGAATCTGAACACCACCCACAAGCTCATATTTGCCAGGTTGCTGTGCCGGTTCCAACATTGCGGGCACAACAGACCATTTACGATTATATGGTGCCATCCACCCTCAGCGTATCAATTGGCCAAATTGTGCAGGTGCCGGTGGCAAACAGGCAGTGTTGGGGTATTGTGGTTGGCACTTCAGCCACCTCAGATATTGAGCTCTCAAGATTAAAACAAGTTCTTCGGCTCGCAGATGCCCCGCCCCTTACCCCGCAAAATTTGCATTATTTAAATCAGCTTTCAAAATGGACCTTGGCATCATTTTCAGCAGCGATGAAACTGATGCTAAATTGTCCGCAAGCCTTAGAGCCGCCAACGCCTCAATTTGGGTATTATTTGGCTGAAGATAACTTTGAAGCATTTCAGCAAAAGCTTGTAGGAGCAGGCTTGAAAATCACCCCAAAGCGAGAACGATTATTTCATGCAATGGCGTCTTTGCCGCCGATGTTGCTGTCAGAATTAGCTGCTGAAACAGCGGTAAGCAGCAGTGTGATTACATCTCTGGCGAAATCAGGTGTGATTCAAAAAACCGAATTAACGGGAACATCTTCCTCATCTGAAATAGCTTTGATGCAGTTGCAAAATGCCGCAAATCGCCTGCAACAAGAACTAGTCTTAAGCCAAGAACAGGCTGAAATTAAACAGCAGATTTATCACAAAATGCAATCTGGATTTTCCGTGCATCTCTTAGAAGGTGTACCAGGTTCAGGTAAAACAGAAACCTATTTCTCGCTTGTTGCAGAAGCGATACAGAAAAACTGTCAGATTTTGATAATGCTGCCTGAAATTGTGCTTACTGCTGCATGGCAAGAACGGTTTGAGAGGTGGTTCGGGATAGCCCCGCAAATTTGGCATTCTTCGGTTTCTATGTCCAAACGCAGAAAGATTTGGCGCGATGCGATTTGTGGGCGGCCAATGATTGTTGCAGGTGCGCGCTCATCGCTGTCTCTGCCCTTTAGTAATTTAGGCTTAATCATTGTGGATGAAGAGCATGATAGCTCATTTAAACAGGAAGATTATATCAGCTATCACGCACGAGATATGGCGATAATGCGCGCAAAAATCCATGATATTCCTGTGCTATTGGCGAGTGCTACCCCGTCAATAGAAAGCTGGGTGCGTACCACAGATAAAGATATATCACCTTCAAAAGATTGGTATCATTGGGTGCTATCTTCACGGTTTGGTACAGCTTCATTGCCTGTTGTTAACGTGATAGATTTGCGTCTTTCAAGGCCACCGAAAGGGCGGTGGATTTCACCAGAACTTGAAGAAAAGCTCAAAAGCGCATTTGAGCAAAAAACCCAGTCGCTGTTGTTTTTAAACAGACGCGGCTATGCCCCGATGACTTTGTGTAATCAATGCGGGTATAGGCTATCCTGTCATCAATGTGATTCTTTGCTGGTAACCCACCGGCTTGCAGGCAAAAGACAGTGCCATATTTGTGGTCATACAGAAAAGCTGCATGATACCTGCCCTTCTTGCGCAGAAAAAGGCACTATGCAAGCGGTTGGCCCTGGGGTAGAGCGGCTTGTGGAGGAAGCACAAAATCTTTTCCCAGAAGCAGAAATCTGTATTTTATCAAGTGATTCTATTGCTTATGCTGGCGCGGCTGAAGACATGCTGCACCGTATATCAACAGGGGAAGTTGATATTATTATCGGCACGCAGATGGCTGCAAAAGGGCATCATTTCCCGCATTTGGGGCTAGTGGGGGTTATTGATGCAGATTTAGGGCTTGGCGGCGGTGATTTGCGCGCTTCTGAACGCACCTATCAATTGCTATGGCAAGTAGCGGGGAGAAGCGGCAGAGAAGGCGGCAGGCAAGGTGAGGTCTTTATTCAAACCCATCAGCCTGAACATCCGGTGATGCAGGCGCTTATTACTTCTGAGCTTGCTTCTGGACACCACATTACCGCCTCTACACGCACCGAATCATCTCAAAACAAGCTTTCTGATGAAGAAAAAGAAGCTGAAAAGCGAAATTCTTTCATGCGGGCTGAAGCAAGTGGCAGAAAGCTAGCTGGCATGCCGCCCTTTGGCCGTCTTGCTGCACTCACTTTAGTCTCGGCAGATTTTGTGAAGTTAGAACAAGCGGTACAATTATTTGAAAATACCCGTCCAAGCTATGATGCTACCCAAATATATGGCCCTGCCCCCGCTGCCTTATCGCGCGCGCGCGGGCAGTTTCGCATGCGTTATCTTATTCGAACAGACAGACAGGTCGCTTTACAACAAATTTTGTTGCAATGGCTGGATAAGGTAAAGCTGCCATCGGGGGTAAGGGCGCAATGTGACATTGACCCCTATAATTTTCTGTAGAGCTAAAAAATTTCAGGATAAAATGCCGCAGATTAGATTTGTTGAAAGTCGCCCACTTGTTTTTCTTGGGGCGGTATGGTACAGCCCATTTAGAAAAAAATGTTGCGTGAAAAATGAAGGTGCATATCACCATTTATTCTCCGCATCACAAGGTAGATGAGGTTCTCTGACGTGAGTTCAAATGCAAAAGGGCTTGCTGGCCGTTACGCAGGAGCATTATACGATCTCTGTGTTGACGCCAAAGCAACAGACAAGGTTCTTTCTGACCTTCAGACGCTGAAAAAATTAATTGCAGAGCATGATAATCTTGCTCAACTAGCAAGCTCGCCTGTGTATTCACGCGATCAGCAAACATCTGCAATGCAGGCTATCTTGGCAAAGGCTGGTGCAGATGCACTGACCCAGAAATTTGTGGGTGCTGTAGCACAAAATGGCCGGCTGTTTTCACTTGTTGATATTATTGATGCTTTCGTGGCAGAAGTTGCGCGCCGCAATGGCGAGATTACTGCAGAAGTGGTCAGTGCTGTTCCGCTTGATTCAAAGCGGGAAAAACTGGTCCAAAAAACCGTTTCCAGCATCGCTGGGTCTGATAAGGTTTCGCTAGAGATGAAGGTAGATGCTTCATTAATCGGTGGTCTTGTCGTACGTGTAGGCTCACGCCTAATAGACACGTCAGTAAAAACCAAACTTAACAGGCTAGAAGCCGCAATGAAGGGTGTAGCGTGATGGATATTCGTGCTGCTGAAATTTCAGCAATCCTCAAGGATCAAATTTCTAACTTTGGCAGTGAGGCTGAAGTAACCGAAGTTGGTCGTGTGTTATCAGTTGGCGATGGTATCGCCCGTGTTTACGGTCTTGACCAAGTGCAAGCAGGTGAACTTGTCGAATTTGATGGCGGCATCAAAGGCATGGCACTTAACCTGGAAACAGACAATGTTGGTGTTGTTATCTTTGGCAATGACAGAGGCATTAAAGAAGGTGATACGGTGCGCCGTACTTCATCAATTGTGGATGCACCAGTTGGCAAAGGTCTTCTTGGCCGCGTTGTGGATGCGCTTGGCAACCCTATTGATGGTAAAGGTCCTATCGAAGATGTGAGCCGCTCGCGTGTGGAAGTGAAAGCACCTGGCATTATGCCTCGCCAGTCCGTGCATGAGCCAATGCAGACAGGTCTGAAGGCGATTGACAGTCTTATCCCTATCGGACGTGGTCAGCGTGAATTGATTATTGGTGACCGCCAAACAGGTAAAACAGCGATTGCTGTAGACACATTCATCAACCAAAAGGCGGTCAATGACGCTGCTGGTAAGGATGATGGCAAGAAGCTATTCTGTATCTATGTTGCGGTTGGCCAGAAACGTTCAACAGTCGCTCAGATTGTGCGCACTTTAGAAGAAAATGGCGCGATGGAATATTCTATCGTGGTTGCTGCAACCGCTTCAGACCCTGCACCAATGCAGTTCTTAGCACCATATACAGCTGCTGCAATGGGTGAGTATTTCCGTGATAATGGTATGCATGCGCTTGTGGTATATGATGATTTATCAAAGCAAGCTGTTGCATATCGCCAGATGAGCTTGTTGCTTCGTCGTCCGCCAGGCCGTGAAGCATATCCTGGTGACGTTTTCTATCTTCACTCACGCTTGCTAGAGCGTGCGGCGAAAATGAATGCGGATAATGGTTCTGGTTCTCTAACAGCCCTGCCTGTGATCGAAACACAAGGCGGTGATGTATCAGCCTTTATTCCTACTAATGTGATCTCAATCACTGATGGTCAGATTTTCTTGGAAACAGACCTTTTCTATAAGGGTATTCGCCCTGCTGTGAATGTAGGTCTTTCTGTTTCTCGTGTGGGTTCAGCTGCCCAGATTAAAGCGATGAAGCAAGTTGCTGGTACAATTAAGCTTGAGCTTGCTCAGTACCGTGAAATGGCAGCGTTTGCCCAGTTCGCATCTGACATGGACGCTTCCACACGCCAGTTGCTAGAGCGTGGCTCACGCCTAACCGAATTGCTCAAACAGCCGCAATATTCACCGATGTTGGTGGAAGAGCAGGTTGCTGTGATTTTCGCAGGTGTGAAGGGCTACCTTGATGCTATCAGCTTGAGTGATATTGGCCGCTTTGAAGAAGGCCTGCTGGATATGCTAAGAGGTTCTGGTCAGAGCATTTTGAATGCTATTCGGGATGAGCAAAAGATTTCAGATGAAACTGAAGCTGAGTTGCGTAAAGCAATCGAAACTTATGCAAAGAGCTTTGCGTAAGTTATCGGAAGCTTCTAGCAAGGGGAGTATCTGAACAAGATGCCAAATCTGAAGGATCTCAAAACACGGATTAACAGCGTGAAATCAACGCAGAAGATTACTTCTGCAATGAAAATGGTTGCTGCTGCTAAACTACGCCGTGCCCAAGACGCTGCTGAATCAGGTCGCCCTTATGCCACCCGCATGGGACAGGTCATAGCATCCTTAGCAGCAAAAGCAGATAAAGAATCAGCCTCAGCCTTATTGGTGGGCCGCAAGGAAGTGCGTACGCATTTGCTGGTTGTGGTATCAGCTGATAAAGGTCTATGTGGCGGTTTTAACGGCTCTATCATTAGGGCTGCGAAAACAGAAATTGATACAGCACATGCTTCTGGCAAGCAGGTGAAGCTATTTATTGTTGGCCGCAAAGCAGGGGATGCATTGCGTTCAGATGAAATAGCAACGGTGTTTGAGCGTTTGGAAAATGTGCAAGGCTCAGCTGTTTCTTATGGTGATGCTGCTGAAATATCAGATAAAATCGTCACTGGATTTGAAACAGGTGAATTTGATTCTGCCTCTGTTTTATATAATAAATTTGTGAATGCGATTACCCAAGAAGTAACGCACCGTTCTCTTATTCCTGCTGAAGTGGATGAAGCTGAAGAAGAGACTGGACTGAACGCAAGCTATGAATATGAGCCTGAAGAAACTGAATTGTTAGCAGATTTGCTTCCGCGCAATTTAGCGACCCAAATCTTTAGTGCTTTACTTGAATCATCTGCTGCTGAATTGGCAGCTAGAATGACAGCGATGGATAACGCTACCCGCAATGCGGGTGACATGATCGATCGCTTGACCCTTGTTTATAACCGTACCCGTCAGGCAAACATCACCAAAGAGTTGATTGAAATCATCTCAGGTGCTGAAGCGCTTTAGGGTATATCAGACCAAGAAACCGCTGGAGTTAGCGAGCTATGGCAAAAAATGCAGTTGGAAAAGTCAGCCAAGTAATCGGCGCTGTTGTTGACGTGGAATTTGATGGGGCAATCCCAGATATTCTAAATGCGCTTGAAGTAGATAATAACGGCCAAAGACTAGTGCTTGAAGTTGCACAGCACTTAGGTGAAAACACTGTTCGTACCATTGCTATGGATGCAACAGAAGGTCTGGTGCGCGGTGCAGAAGCTACAGATACTGGCGAGCCTATTTCTGTTCCTGTTGGACCAGAAACATTGGGACGCATTATCAATGTGATTGGTGATGTTATCGATGAAGGTAAGCCGATTAAAGCAAAGAATCACTTCCCCATTCACAGATCAGCGCCTGAATATGTAGATCAGTCTACTGAATCTGAAATTTTGGTGACAGGTATTAAGGTTATTGACCTTCTCGCACCATACGCTAAGGGGGGTAAGATTGGTCTGTTTGGTGGTGCTGGTGTTGGCAAGACCGTGACTATCATGGAACTCATCAACAACGTTGCGAAAGCGCATGGTGGTTATTCTGTGTTTGCTGGCGTTGGTGAACGTACGCGTGAAGGCAATGATTTGTACCATGAAATGGTTGAATCAGGCGTCATCGACACAACAGGCGATAAATCAAAAGCAGCTCTTGTATATGGCCAGATGAACGAGCCTCCTGGTGCGCGTGCACGGGTGGCGCTAACAGGCCTAACATTGGCAGAATATTTCCGTGATGAAGAAGGCCAGGACGTGCTGTTCTTCGTGGATAACATCTTCCGTTTCACGCAAGCTGGCTCAGAAGTATCTGCGCTACTTGGCCGTATTCCATCAGCTGTGGGATATCAGCCAACATTGGCAACAGATATGGGTGCTTTGCAAGAGCGTATTACCTCAACCAATAAAGGTTCAATCACATCTGTTCAGGCGATTTATGTGCCTGCCGATGACTTGACTGACCCTGCACCTGCAACTTCATTTGCGCACCTTGACGCGACAACAGTGCTTTCACGTCAAATCGCAGAATTAGGTATTTATCCTGCTGTGGACCCGCTTGATTCAACATCACGCGTGCTTGACCCACGGGTTGTTGGGGACGAGCATTACAATATTGCCCGTTCAGTTCAGGAAATTCTGCAGCAATATAAATCACTTCAGGATATTATTGCTATCTTGGGTATGGATGAATTGTCTGAAGAAGATAAGCTTGTGGTGGCGCGTGCGCGTAAAATCCAGCGCTTCTTGTCCCAGCCTTTCCATGTTGCTGAAGTCTTTACAGGTACACCTGGTGCATTTGTGGCACTTGAGGACAGCATCAAAGGCTTTAAAGGCATTGTTGCTGGTGATTATGATGACCTGCCAGAAGCTGCTTTCTACATGGTTGGCACCATTGAGGAAGCGATTGAAAAAGGCAAAAAGCTGGCTCAGGAAGCTGCATAACATACTGTTTATATCAGTAGTAAAAAGCATATGTGAGGCATAGGATAATGGCAGAAACCACCCAAGTTGAACTGGTTACACCAAGCCGTGTGATGATCAGCCGCGCTGTTGAGATGGTTGTAATTCCAGCTAAGGAAGGGCTGATGGGGGTTTTACCGCGTCATGCGCCAGTTCTTGCAGGCCTATCACGTGGCATCGTTGAAATCCATGAAGGCGGAAAAGTTGTCGATAGAGTAATGATCGATGGCGGTCTTGCAGATGTTGGTGGCGAAACCGTGACTATCCTGGCTGAACGTGCTGTAAATTTATCACAAGTGACCAGCCAAGAGCTCTCTGAAAGAGCGCAATCTGCAACACAAGCTGAAGCAGAATTCTTGAATGAGGCTGCACAAGCGCTGTAAGCCCTATCTTCAGATAGCAAAAAGTTTAAAACCCCCATTTCAGCGAAGTGGGGGTTTTTATTTTGCCTGCGAATATTTTTAAGGTGTTAGCTGCCTAATACATCTGAGAAATGCGAGATTACAGTCTGATAGACAGGCCGCTTAAATACCACAGCGCGTTCGACGAGCTCATCTGGGTGAAGCCAACCCCATTCTTTGAATTCAGGCTCTTCTGTGTCGATGTTGATATCGGTATCTTGGCCGGTAAAGCGAAGGGCAATCCATTTTTGCTTCTGGCCTTTAAACTGACCTTGCCACAATTTATCTGCAAGCGGTTGCGGGATATCATAATATAACCAATCAGGGTAGATAGCGCCAATTTCGGCCTTAGCAGTACCGATTTCTTCTTCCATCTCTCTGAAACAGGCTTGTTCAGCATCTTCGCCTGGGTCAATCCCGCCTTGGGGCATTTGCCATGCTTCCGCCCTATTATCAATACGCTGTCCTGCAAAAATTAAGCCTTTGGAATTAATCAGCATAATACCTACACAAGGTCGGTACGGTCTTTCATCATATGCAAGCGCGCTCATATTTTTGTGCTTTCCTATCCACTATTCTAAAAGCTGATTTAACTATCCAATTTGCCAAAAACAGACAAACCTTTCAACAGATCTAAGGCCCGAGCAAGCTGAAAATCAATTTCTGCTGGGTCTGTTACCTCTGCCTGCTCATCAGTTTGTTCGGCATCTTCATCTGCACTGCTATCAAGGGCGCCGCGTAAATCTTCTTCACGCACTGGCCCGCCTTCTAGCTTTTCAATCCGTGCTAATGCCACTTCAATATCAGGCTCAATACCTTTGGCTTGGATAGATACGCCAGACGGGGTGAAATAGCGCGCTGTGGTAAGCCGTATGGCGCCATGACCTGGCATAGGCTGAATGGTCTGAACAGAGCCTTTGCCAAAAGACCGGGTGCCCATCAAAATTGCCCGTGAATGGTCTTTTAAAGCGCCAGCCACAATCTCAGAAGCGGAGGCAGAGCCTGAATTAATCAGCACCACAATCGGCAGACCATCTGAAATATCGCCAGGGCGTGCATATGCATGCTGAATATCTGTCTCCCCACGGCCACGCGTGGATACAATCTCACCACGTTCTAAAAATGCATCTGATATTTTAATCGCTTCTGATAGCAGACCGCCCGGATTATTACGCAAATCAAGAATGAGCCCTTGAAGTGGTCCTGCTGCCTCTTCTTGTAATTCTTGCAGCGATTTTTCTAGCCCAGGGGTGGTTTGTTCAGAAAAAGTAGTGATTCTGATATATCCAATTTGGTCATATAATCTGTGTCGCACAGAACGGATTTTAATTTCATCCCTGATAATGCTCACCTCAAACGGTTCTTGGTCAGAACGTTGGATGATAACAGTTACCTCGCTACCTATTTCACCACGCAATTTTTCTACCGCTTCGGTAAGGGTGACCCCAACAATTGATTCGCCATCCACTGACACGATCAAATCTTCAGGCTGAATACCAACCTTATCTGCAGGGGTGTCATCAATTGGGGATACCACTTTTAAAAATCCGTCTTGCATGGTCACTTCAATACCAAGCCCACCGAATTTGCCGCTTGTTTGCACCTGCATTTTTCTAAAATTATCATCAGGCAGGTAGGCTGAATGCGGATCAAGCGAGGTTAACATGCCGTTAATCGCAGCCTCAATTAATTCTTTGTCAGATACTTCATCAACATACTCGCCTCTTACCCGCTGAAAAACATCTCCGAATAGGGTGAGTTGACGATAGGTTTCTTCTCTCTCATCAGACTGTGCAGGCTGTTGTGCATTGAGCACAATAGCAAAGGCAATGCCGATTACACTAAATAGAGCGAGGTTTAAAACATAACGAGGTGGGTTTTTGATAAATTTCATCATCTGCGCTTTTCGCTGTTAAAAAGTTAGAGGCAAGGGTGGTTATGCCTCAATATAGTGTGCCACTGCAAAGCATAAAGATGCAAGTCACCTTGTCACTTTGCTACATAAAGAATGTCCTGTCATCACATCAGGCTTTTCTATGCCTAAGAAGGCTAGCAATGTTGGTGCCAAATCAGCTAAGCCGCCATCCCGCATTTCAATATCTTTACCACCGCCCACAAGGATACAGGGAACCTGATTTGTGGTATGCGCTGTGTGCGCTGATTGGGCAGTATTATCCCACATCACCTCACAATTTCCATGATCTGCTGTGATAATCATCACCCCGCCAGCTTCCCTAATTTCTGCCTCTAATGTGCCGATGGCACTATCTACTGTCTCCACAGCTGTAATCGCAGCAGGGATTGAGCCTGTATGCCCTACCATATCTGGATTGGCGAAATTAAGTATGATGAGGTCATGTGCTTTATCTCTAATCGCTTGAACAGCTTGTTCCAACACCGTTTCCGCTGACATATCAGGCGCTAAATCATAGGTCGCCACTTTGGGGGATGGCGCCATAAATCTATCTTCATCTTGGTTTGGCTGTTCCACACCGCCATTAAAGAAAAAGGTGACGTGAGGATATTTTTCTGTCTCGGCAATGCGTAGCTGTTTTCTGCCAGCCCTGGCAACCACCTCACCTAATCCTTGTGATAAATCTGGTGCGCCAAAAAGATGCTGAACATACCCATCCACATCTTCAGCAAGCGGCGTCATCGCCAGTGCAGGGCCGTTATAACGTGGCGATAGCGTTAAATTTGGGATCGTACACATCGTTTCTTCTGGGTTATAGAAAGCCCGCATAAATTGACGTGCCCTATCTACTCTGAAATTTGCCATTAACACCCCATCACCATCAACCATCCCAGCATAATCACCAAGCAGTGTAGGCGCGATAAACTCATCACTTTCGCCTCTGTCATAGGCATTTTGGATAGCCGATATTGCATCAGTTGCGTGATGCGGGGCTTTAGCTTGTGTAACCACATCAATGAATTTTTGCGTTCTGTCCCATCTTTTATCCCTGTCCATTGCGAAATAGCGCCCTGTAACAGAAGCAATGGTGATGCCCTCAGGAACTTGTTTAATAAATTCAGACAGCTCTTCAAGGGCAGCTTTTGGCAGTCTGTCACGCCCATCTGTGATAATATGCAGATAGACTTGAGCGCCCATTTCCATGAGCGCTTCGCCTAGTGCTAGGATGTGGCTGCTATGCGCATGCACCCCCCCGATGGAGGTAAGACCGGTAAGATGCACAGCCCCACCAGATGTTTTTAGCTTTTCAGCAAAGCTAATTAATGTTGGGGACTGGGCTAAACTGCCATCTGAAATAGCGTGATGTATTCTAGGCAAATCCTGCATGATGATGCGCCCAGCACCAATTGTCATATGCCCCACTTCTGAATTGCCAGGCTGTCCTTGTGGTAAGCCAACAGCTGCTTCAGAAGCATCTAGTTTGCAACTTGGATAATGGTGATACATCCTATCGAAATGCGGAGTGCTCGCAACACTCACTGCATTTGTAGGACTTTCATCTGCTAGCCCCCATCCATCCATGATACATAAGATTACAGGGCCATTTTGAGCAAACTCATTCATTATCAATTCCACTCGTTTTTTGCACTATACTGGATAATTGTGATACTTGGATATAACACTTATCCATGATGATAGGGGTGGTTTTTTAAAATCATTTCTGCACGATAAAGCTGTTCTGCAAGCATCACACGACATAGCATATGTGGCCATGTAGCAGTGCCAAAAGCGATTCTGCCATGCGCTTGAATCAGCAAATCGGCACTATGACCATCAGCTCCGCCAATTGCAAAATAACATGCTGGATGACCTGCATTTCTGCGCGTTGAAATCAGTGCTGCTAACGCTTCGGAGGAGGTGTCTTTTCCTTGCGGGTCAAGGCAGAATAATAGGCTGTCTTGGGGGAGGGCTTGGCGAATTTTTTCACTTTCATCTTCGCGCCGCCTTGTACCGCTAGGCAGTTTTGATTCCACCTCAATCAATTTTCCCGGATGGGGAAGACGCTTTATATAGGTAGCTACAAGTTCCTGTTCAGGAGTTTTCTTAGCCCGCCCTACCGCAATTATGCCAAGCTTCATGCGCGCCTCATCAGGTGTACATGGTATTATGGGCTATCTGCTGAAAGATTAACCACTTCACTTGCATGAGCAGCATCCCACATGCGTTCAAGCTGATAAAATTCCCGTACCTCTGGTCGGAATAAATGGACGATAACATCTACGGTATCAAGCAATACCCAATCTGCTGTGTCTGTCCCTTCTTTGCCGAAAATCCCAATACCTTGTTGCTTAAGCTTAACCTCTAGATGGTCTGCCATAGACGCAACTTGTCGTGATGAATTACCAGAGGCAATCACCATATAATCTGCCATTGAGGATTTACCGGATAAAGATATCGAAACAATGTCTATCGCTTTGTCATCATCAAGCGACTTTACAACCAGCTCTTTGACCTGATCAGCTGTCAGCTCGTTATCTGCTTTAGAAATATCTTCTCTCCTTCATTGGTGTGATTACACTCGCCACTTTGCGAGTAACACATGCCCTATGTTAACGGTTTACAAGCTTAGGTGCAAGATTGAACTGTGCTTTGGAATTAAGCCATTTTCGGTGTTAAATTTAGGTTTCTTGCCTGATTTGTGTTGCTGAAATGGCATGTCTTGGTTGGGGGATAAAGCTCCAGCCTTGTGTTGTTCTGTTCAGAGTAGATGGATTGCGTTTGCGTCTTTTCTTGCCAAGCATGTAAGCACCTTGGCTTGCTAGCGCCTGATACCCATATGAAGGTCTGTTCATCACCATCATGGCACAGCTTCTACTTAATTTTTTAGCCCTGTGCCATTTTGGGAATTGAACTAGATTATCTGCGCCCATCACCCATACAAAATCGCAATATGGAAGCGCTACCCTTAGCCTATCTAGGGTATCTATGGTGAGATGTAATTTGTGTGTCTCTTCAAAATTTGAAATCCGTATCCAACTACACTCAAATTGGTTTCGGGCGTGGGTAAGCCGCTGGGATAGAGGCGCCATCCCCTGTGTATTTTTCAGCGGGTTTTGCGGGCTAACAAGCCACCACACTTCATCTAGCTTAGCGGTTTTCTTCGCTGTTTTACTGATCTCGAAATGACCGAAATGGGCAGGATTAAATGACCCGCCCATAATCCCGATGCGTTTGCGCAATCCCCTGTGATGGCAAAGCGGCAGCAAATGGCGGTGGAAAACCTTATTCTGGACAGGTTTTGCGCTTAATTTAGCTTCGGATTGTTCCATTGCCTCTGACAACATATTTAAAACTGGTCAATTGTGCAGCCCCTACCGGCCCTCTTGCATGAAGTCTGCCTGTAGCAATGCCAATTTCTGCACCCATACCAAACTCACCCCCATCTGCAAATTGGGTAGAAGCGTTATGCATTACAATGGCGCTATCCACGCTTTTGATAAATAGGTCAGCCTCTGCTTGGTTCTCGGTGATGATGCTTTCGGTGTGACCAGAGCCAAATTGGGCAATATGCTGAATAGCACTCTCTACACCATCCACCTGTCCTATTGCGATAATAGGTGCTAGGAATTCACATCCGAAATCACTTTCTTGCGCTAAGATAATCCCTGCCCTGCCAGATTTTATTTCTGCGCTTGCCCTTATCTCGCATCCAGCAGCCAGAAGTGCATCACAAATATCGCTCACAATCTGCTCAGGCAAGGCCTTGTCAATAAGGATGGTTTCAGCCGCACCGCAAATACCCACACGCCGCATTTTTGCATTAAGGGCAATATCAACTGCTTTTTGTGCATCAGCCTCAGCTGCAATATATAAATGGCAAATCCCTTCAAGATGGGCGAATACAGGCACTCTTGCCTCATTTTGAACGCGCTCAACCAAGTTTTTACCGCCGCGCGGAATAATCACATCAATTTTTCCGCTCGCCGCAAGTAAGCTGCCCACGGCCGCTCTGTCTGTTGTGGGGATCATTTGCACTGTATTTGGGTTTAGCCCGACTTTTGTTAAGCCTTCTTGCATTAATGCGGCAAGAAGTCGGCTGGTGTGATGCGAATCACTGCCGCCGCGTAAAATCACGCTATTGCCTGATTTAATAGCTAGGCCTGATGCGTCTATGGTGACATTTGGACGTGATTCATAAATGACGCCAATAACCCCAAGGGCAGTTGAAATACGGGTAATATCTAAGCCTGAAGGCACTTTCCAGCGTGCAAGCTCAACCCCTAGCGGATCGTCCAATGACGCAATATCCTCAAGCCCTTTTGCCATCGCTTCAATACGTTCTGGGTTAAGGCTTAGCCTATCAATAAAGGCATCTGTTAACCCTGCTTTGCGCCCTGCAGCGATATCAAGCTGATTGGCTTTTAGAATATCATCTGACGCATGGCGAATGGCTGAAGCAGATTCTTGAAGGGCCCCATTGCGCTGTTCTGAAGGTGCGTTGCTAACGTCTGCTAATGCGGTGCGCGCACACGTTGCTAGCGCAGCAATAAGCTGGTCTGCATTATCATAATTATGTTCAATAGACTGGTTAGAAGATGTCATTTTGCTTCCCTCAACTTGGTCAACAGTATTGCTAGAAACACAGCATAAGGTGGTTCATCGATTTAAGGTAGACGAATCATTACCAAATCATCAGCATGGATAAGCTCTGCCCTGCCTTCATATCCCAAAACAGCTGAGATATCAGCGCTTTTTTGCCCTGCTAGCTTGTCTGCTTCATCACTTGAATAGCCTGCAAGCCCATGCCCTATTTCCTCCCCCGAAGCGGAGCATATCTGCACCAAATCACCACGTTCAAACTGGCCAGAAATATCCGTAACACCAACAGGTAGTAAAGACTTCCCCTGCCTTAAAGCAGAAATAGCGCCTGCATCAATCTGAATTTTTCCAGATGGGGTTAACGCGCCTGCAATCCAATTTTTTCGCGCTGTTTGAGTAGATGTAGCAGCCGCAAATAAACTTGCTTTTGCACCTGCCGCAAGATGTGAAATAGGCTTAGCTACCTCCCCTGAACATATAATCATCGCAACCCCTGCTTGATTGGCGATATGCGCTGCAGCAAGTTTTGTTTTCATCCCGCCTGATGCAAATTCAGTATCAGAACCACCCCCCATTGCCATCACATCGTCTGTGATTCTTGCAATAAAAGGGAGGTGGCGTGCAGACGGGTTTTGCTTTGGATTGCTGTCATATAATCCATCAATATCAGAAAGTAGAATCAGTAGATCTGCTGACATCATCGCTGCTACACGCGCCGCTAACCTATCATTATCGCCAAACCTAATTTCATAGGTTGTGATCGTATCATTCTCATTCACCACTGGAACCACGCCAAGCGATAGCAAGGTGTTGATAGTCGAACGCGCATTAATATGACGTTTGCGTGTTTCTGTATCGTCAGGCGCGAGCAAAATTTGTGCTGTTTTAAGCTGATAAGATTTAAGCGCATCTGCCCAATGCTGCACAAGGGTGACTTGCCCTGTTGCCGCCGCAGCCTGCTTTTCTTCCAGCTTAATTGTGCCTTTTTTCAAGCCAAGCATTTGCCTGCCAAGTGCAATAGAACCAGAAGACACAAGAATCACTTCCTTACCCTGTGCTTTTAGCTCAGCAATATCAGATGCTAATTCAGCCATCCATTCTTGGCGTGCTATGCCTTTTTGGCTGTCAAACAGAAGTGCTGAGCCGATCTTAATGACGATTCTTTGTGCGTCCCCTAAAACCTCAGATGCTGTTTTGGTGTGTGCTGTGTTAGTCATGAGGATTCCAGCCAGTCTCTGGGGTGGCAGCTTTGATCTCAGCTTCCACACTGTCAGTGATAGTCTGATAGAGCTTTCGCAATAGCGGCTTCACCCCTTCACCTGATACAGAAGAAATGACCATTATTTCGGTAACGCCTTGTGCATAAAGCTCTGATTTTAAATCTTCAATATAATCAGCTGGCGCCGCATCCGCTTTTGAAAGCACAAGAATTTCGGGCTTTTCAGCAAGTTCTTCCGCATAGGCAGCAAGCTCAGCACGAAGCGTGCGCCAATTCTCAAGCGGGTCATTAGAAGTTGCATCTAAAAGATGTAACAACACCCGGCATCTTTCCACATGGCCAAGAAAACGGTGACCAATCCCTGCGCCTTTATGCGCACCTGCAATAAGCCCTGGAATATCTGCCATGACAAATTCATGATTATCAATCCCAACAACCCCTAAATTCGGGTGAAGTGTTGTAAATGGATAATCAGCAATTTTAGGGCGCGCAGCAGAAACCACAGATAAAAATGTAGATTTACCTGCATTTGGCAATCCCACCAGACCTGCATCTGCGATCAGTTTCAGGCGTAACCATACCCACAGCTCATCGCCTGTTTCGCCAGGCTGTGATTTCCGTGGTGCTTGGTTGGTAGAGGAGGTGAAAAAAGCATTCCCTTTGCCGCCAATCCCGCCTTTTAGCAAAGTAACCTCTTGGCCTTCTGCTGTAAGGTCAGCTAAAATTGTCTGTTGATCATCACTTAAGATTTGAGTGCCTTGGGGTAATTTAAGAACAATACTGTCGCCTTTACCGCCTGATCTATCTCGCCCTGCACCAGGTTGTCCGGAAGGGGCTTTGAAATGTTGTTGGTAGCGATAATCGATTAGGGTATTCAGACCGCCTACACAGCGTGCAATAATATCACCGCCGCGTCCGCCATCACCGCCATCAGGCCCGCCGCGCGGCACATTTGCTTCCCGCCTGAAGCTGACTGCGCCAGGTCCGCCATTTCCAGATTTAATGAAGATTTTTGCCTGATCTAGAAATTTCATGATGCTCTCGGGCAATGCTGAGTTGCCCTTCTCCAAAAACCGTGACCCTATTATCAGCCTAGCTAAGCTTCAATATATCTGCAATCAGTTCGCGTGAAACTTAGTTTCCCAATGTGCCAATAAAAACCGGAGCCAATAAAAAAGGTGCCCTTTTTTGGGTATGAAAGGACACCCGCATAGATTTCGCATGCTTCAGGCTGCTAGCCAGTTGGCTATTCAGCAGCCTCGCTACCTGAAAGAACAGATACAAACATTTTTCCGCCGCTTTTCTGGCGGAATTTCACCTGACCGTCAGTCAATGCAAAAATAGTGTGGTCTTTACCCATACCTACATTTTCGCCAGGATGATATTTTGTACCACGTTGACGAATGATAATGTTTCCAGGGATTACTTTTTCACCACCGAATTTTTTAACGCCAAGGCGACGTCCAGCAGAATCACGACCGTTTCTAGAACTACCACCAGCTTTTTTATGTGCCATCTGTTAGTCTCCTGTCCTATTCAGCTTTTTTCTTGGCTGAAGCTTTTTTCGCTACAGCCTTTTTAGGAGCAGCTTTTTTCGCTGCAGCTTTCTTTGCAACTGGCTTTTCAGCGGCTTCAGCTTTTGCTGCTGCCTTTGGTGCAGCTTTCACTGCTTTTTTGCCAGAACTATTAATATCTGTAATCTTCAGCAATGTAAGGTCTTGGCGATGACCCTGCAGTCTGCGGTGGTTTTTTCTGCGCTTGCGGCGGAAGATAACAATCTTCGGACCTCTTGTCTGGCTAACCACTTCAGCTTCAACTGTTGCATTTTCAACAACAGGTGCGCCAATTGTTACATTATCTCCATCAGCAAGCATCATCACCTTGTCTAAAGTGATTGTCTGGCCTGCTTCAGCGGCAATATGTTCCACCAAGATTTTGTCATCTTTGGCAACGCGATATTGCTTTCCGCCTGTTTTCACCACAGCATACATGGCGACATCCTCAAAAAATATCAGTCAAAAATAATCATTTATTATTGCTTTATCGTGGCGGTTGCAAAAGCAATTTGCACAGCACACAGTTTACGCATGCTGATAACCCGCCCTTTAAGCGTCTGCGGAATATACATCTGATGCGATTAATGTCAAGCATATTCGCCATTTTAATCCATTGCTGGAGGAATAAAGAATTTTTATAAAATCGTTAATCTGATTATGATAGGAGCCTGAATAACAGTTTATCTAGCTCGTGGGGATTTAAAATGGGATTTCTTAAATCACTAAAATCGAAAATGCTAACCGCCATTATCTGTTTAGCGCTTGGATTTGGTGCAGGTTTCGGCGCAGGCGTATATGCTTTGCCCATTCTTACAGCTGAAAAGGGCTTATCGGATGCTGAATTAAGCCAGCTTGCAAATCAACAAACGCCCGCACAACGTACAGGGCAATTTGTGCGTGAGTTAACTGATTCAGACAGGTTCCATTGGGGGGAGGGAAAGATAACGGTTACAGATACAAAAATCTGGCTTGAAGGCACGCTTGCTCCTGGCCCAGATTACCGTCTTTACCTTATCCCTGATTTTGTAGATACAGAATCAGGCTTTGAAGCAATTAAGAATCAGTCTGTGCAAGTGGCGCCGATTAAAGCATTTCGCAATTTTGCAGTAGATGTGCCTGATGATATCGATGTATCTGCATATAAAGCTGTGCTTATTTGGTGTGAGGCATTTAGTCAGTTTATTACCGCTGCTGAATTGCGTTAAGTAGCGCTGTTGCCGCGCTAGCGCCAGACAGATAAGCCTCTTCTGCGCGTGTGCCGTCTGCTGGCCGGTCAGTGGCTGGCACAGGTATCCAATCGCCTGCAAGTGCTAAGTGGGACTGGCGATCAGCAAGACGGAAAATGCGCGCATCATCAGGGGTAGTTGGTGTAGCAACTTTGGCATATCGCCACCGATGTGCAGCTTGAAAATCTGCTGTTGGTAAAGTTTGGCCTAAAATCGCTTCTGCATTGGTTTTCAGCATGGGGATTATTTGTTCTGGCGTTTTTTCTAATTGCGCCGCAGAGAAAGCTTCATTTGCTTGGATGGTGAGCGCAATATGTGTCTTTTCTGCATCGGGGCGAGATTGCTCTGATGAAAGCGCGGCTATATCCCCGCCGCTTAGCAGGGTGATGTTTTGCATTTGTCTTGCTAGCGTGCTTGGCGGGTTGGAATAGCCAAGCATCACCGTCCAGCATGGATGATACTGTGCTGATTGTGCGATATCTGATGCAGCTTTGCTAATGCCCCTAACAAGCTTTGCGGTTTGCGGTGCAGGGGCAGTAATAAGTATATGCTGTGCTGCCACTTCACTTGCATCATTAAAAATTAGGGTAAGGCCTTCGGTGTTTTGTGTGATCTGCTGGATTTCTTGGGTTTGATGAATATCATGGCCTTCCCCCAGCATCTCTAAAAAGCCGCGCATATCAGGGGTGCCGCTATATCTGATATGGGTGTGGTTTTCTTGCCATTTTTCAAGAATACCGCGGGCTTCAGCTTGGCGGATAGCTGTTTTAAATAGGCTTGATTTGGCAGTTATGAATTGCGCACCGTGATTAAATAAAAATCCATCTGCACGTTTGGTAGATACTCTGCCGCCAATGCGTCTACCTTTATCAAATATGGCATAGCTAAGCCCTGAACCTGCTAAAACCCGAGCCGCAGCACACCCCGCAAGGCCTGAGCCAATAATCGCAACATCATAAAAAGAGTGTGTTTTTGCCATCTTTATTCTACAACCTTAAACAGTCTATATACTGGTTGTGGTAAGACAAAGTTCACTTAAAGAATGAGATATTTCTAAATGGTGTAGGTCTGCTGTAATGTAGGATGAATGCTGGTGGTTGATAAAATTTTCCCAAGTGATTTTGACTTTAATCAAAAGATGTTAGATGCAGATAAAACCTTACAGATATATGAAGGTTTACGCCCTGTTTTGCCAAAGCCGCGTGCTGTAAATACACATATCCATGAGCGGCTTATTGACCTGCTTGATGAATGTGATGCACTTATCCTTGATGGGTTTGGGGTTATCAATGTGGGCGCTGATAAAATTGATGGTATTGATACGCTGTTGGCTGAAGCTAAAGCGCGGAATATCATTGTGGTGGTGCTTACAAATGGCGCGAGCCATCCGTCAGCCATTTCAGCGCAGAAATATCAAGATTGGGGGCTTGGACTAACCGCTGAACAGGTGGTCTCAAGCCGTGATGCGTGCGTTGAGCATCTGAAAACGCTTCCCGCTTCAAACAAACTTATCACAGGCTGTATGGCAACCACGCCATTGGGGCTTGCGGGTGAATTGAGGCTAGCGCCAAACAGCGATAATAAAGCGATTTGGGACATAGCAGACGGGGTTGTATTATTGGGGACAACCAGTTGGACAGCAGAACAACAAACCCAACTTGAAGCTTTTTTAAAGCAACCTGAAAAACAGCTTTATATTGCCAATCCTGATATATCTGCGCCGCATCTGGATGGGTTTTCCTTTGAGCCAGGTTTTTTCGCAAGTGCTGCAATGCAGAAAACAGCTTCCCAACCCTATTGGTGCGGCAAACCACATGCCCCTGCTTTTGAGATTGCAATTCAGCGCGTCAATATATTAGCAGGGCGAGCTATTGATACACAGCGCATGATAATGGTGGGTGATTCGCCCCACACAGATATTTTAGGCGGTAATGCTGCTGGGTTGCGCACTGCACTGATAACTTCCTATGGTTTGTTAAGAGAGCATCGGGCAGAAGAGGTGTTAAAGCAAATCGATATTTGGCCCGATTTTCTAGTGAAAAGATTGTAGCCCCAAAACAGACCGGGGATAGCGCATGCGCTCCTCGCCGTTCATCCATCTGCCATTCATCTGGCTTCCAGCCATTGACCTGTCATCCATCTAGCTGTCCATTTGAGTATAAAGGTACAGAACAAGGCACATCTAACGGAGAAGGTCCGGTCACATGCTCGATAATCATCACTATCCAAGCTATGAGAAAGGTTCTAATAGAGGCAAAATTCTGATCACAGGGGCTGCAGTGCGTATAGGTGCAGAGCTCGCAACTGCCTGCGCTGAAGATGGCTGGGAGCTTGTCTTGCACTATCATAACAATGCAAAAAAAGCAGAAATATTGGCAAACAAGCTTCAAGAGCAGGGCACACAGGTCAGTCTTATTCAAGCGAACCTCGCATCAGAACAAGACGTCACAGCTCTTATCGAGCAAGCAAGCGAAAAGACACCGCTAACAGCTCTGATTAATAATGCATCTTTATTCAACTATGATGATAGCGGTTCTGTTGGTTTTGATGCGATTAACCAACATATGATGGTTAATCTTGCTGCGCCTGCCCTATTGATCCGGCTTTTTGCAGAACAATGCCCTGCGCAAATAACAGGGGCAGTTATAAATATGTTAGATGCAAAATTATTTGGCCTTAATCCTGATTATTTTAGCTACACCTTATCAAAATCAGCCTTGCTATGTTTAAACAATATAGCAGCGCAAGCCTATGCGCCGAAAATACGGGTAAATGGCATTGCACCAGGCATTACCCTTCCATCAGGTGGACAAAGTGAAGCAGAGTTCAAAAAATCGCATCAACGTAATTTACTGGGTAGAGGCGCGGATATATCAGAAATCGTCGCAACGATGCGCTTGCTTCTCTCCAGTCGTTCTATGACAGGAGAAGTAGTTGTGCTTGATGGTGGATGCCATTTACAGCCTCCTGCCCGTGATGTTGCTTTTTTTGAGGATAGCACTAAATGACCCGCCAGCTTACAAGACGATTTATCATGCGTGCCATAGAGACGATGTGTTCTATCGGTATTCATGATTTTGAAAAACAGGCGCCGCAACGGATTTTGGTAGATGTTGAAATCCTGCTTGATCCTACCTCAGAGCCACGGGCTGATAATATCGCAGATGCTTTGAATTATGACCATATCAGGGATGCGGTTGTTGAGATTGCGGCAAGCAAACATTTCGAGTTGCAAGAAACCCTTGCACGACAAATCTTTGACCGGCTATCTAGCATGCATTCTGTGGTCGGCCTATCTGTTCAAACTTCAAAGCCTGATGTCTATAAAGATGTAGGCTGTGCAAGCTATAAGCTATCCAATTTAGCCGAGAAGTAAGCTCACGGTTCTAGCTTATTTAGCCGCGTTTGGATTTGATTCATTTCATCTTTAAGCTGTTTCAGCAATTGATGTGTTTCATCATGGTGCGCTTGCGGCTTGTTCAAATCTGTAACCTCATCCTTCTGGATGGCTTCTATGCCTTTATTAAGGGCTGTATCAAGGTGTTTATGATGCCTTGCAAAAGAAGATAAAGTGCGTTCAAGATAGCGGGTAAGAAAAATTTCTGCCTCACTATCATACGCACAAATAATCTGCCGCAATGCTGAAATAGGCAGGATTTGGGTCTCCTGTTCACGTTCTTGGATAATTTGTATCATCACAGATGCTGTAATATCTTGTTCTGTAGAGGCATCTATTATGCGCACATTTTTCCCTGCGCGAATAAGCTCTGCACAGTTGGTCAAAGTGATATATGACGAAGATGAAGTGTCATATAAGCGGCGGTTTGCATATTTCTTTATCAATATCATGTGTGCTAGCTTTAAAGATGCTTGTGTTGCACTGCAACATAAATTTTCATCCCTGCTATGTTTCTGCTGTAAAAGGATACGCATTTCTATCCAAATACCCTATATTAAGGTTGAAGAAGGTTTAGCTGAGAGGGGGGTGAAGCATGTCTTCATCAGACCAGACAGAATTACCGTTAAAAGATATTGGGGAGCTTGCGCCTGAATGGGAAGATGCGGTGCGTGGGTGCGATGAGAGCTATCTGGCTGTTGCGAATGAGCCGTGGTTGATGCGGTGGTGCACAGATGTGCCTTTATATGTTACCCAAGATTTTGAGGATACGTCTTCTAAGCGTGGTTGGCCTGAAGGTGCAGAAGAAATCGACCCTTTATTCTGGCCGATTCTAAATGATGCGATTGACCACTTGCTTGTCTTGCAAGCTTTGGAGGCAGTCGAAGATATTGAACGGTTTTTAGATGAAGCTGTACGGGTACTGAAAGCCTCGGGGGTTGTGGTGTTTATCCTGCCTTATCGGCGCAGATTATTTCCGCTACCTGCGCGTTTTGCCTATCGCAAGGCTTCTGGCGCGCCAATTAGATTTCATCGCACAGATATTGTAGATATGCTTACAAAGGCTGGGTTTGATGTGCTTAATCTGCGTAAATCTGCATTTATTAAAAAAACAACAGGCAGAAAACAAGCGTTAGGCAGATCAATTAGCAGGGCATGGTCACATCAAGAAGGGCTTTTAATCATTCGAGCAAGAAAAAGACTATACGCTCCGATAAAGGCCAATTATGCTAGCAGAAAAAAACGTTTCACGCTTGGCAAAATACTCCCTGCCGGTGCTAGTGCGATGAAGTAAAGGGTTTGTTCATGTCAGAAGACAGGATTTCTGAACTACGTCAGAAAATAGATCAACTAGATGATGATATTCTAGATTTGCTGCGGCAAAGAATGCAGATATCTGCTGAAGTTAGTCAGGCAAAAACAGACAAAACAGCGATATTTAGACCAGGGCGTGAAGCAAAGATGTTTGCTACTCTGGCAAAAAAATCTACAGATTTACCCTTTCATTTTGTGGGGTGTCTTTGGCGCGTTATTGTCTCTGCAAGTATTGGTTTGCAAAAGCCAGATTTCACGATTGCCACAAGCCAGCAAGCATTATCCGATGCGATTGGACTGGGGGCGGGTCAATTGAATCTTGCCCCTGCTGTATCCAGCCCAGCCCAGCTTATTGATATGCTTGCGCAAGCCCAAGCTGATATCGCTATCATAGATGCTGCTGAATTGCTTGAAATAGCACCATTGCTAGCGCGTTCTGATGGGGTGCATATCATTGCTAGCCTGTCCCCTGATAACCCGCAAGATGGGCAATATTCAAGCTATGTGCTATCACTCCAGCAAGCAGATAGGACAGAGAAGGATGTTGCAGTGCTGTTTGATGGCAAAAAGAATGAGATTGTCTTGTGCAGTTTTGATGCTTATCAAGAGATGGATGAAAGTGATTTAGACTTTCTTGGATTTTTTGCTCAATTTGATTCTTAAATCCTGTTATAACATGCGGCGAGTAAACGAGGTCTTAAACTCAAAATGGCACACCCATCTAAACCTGAACCTAAAAAATCTGTCCGGTCTTTACTAAGTTACCGTCCTTCTTTTGGGGCAGTTGAGCAAGAAGATTTAATCAGATTATCTGCAAATGAAGGTGCGCTTGGGGTGTCCCCTAAGGTTTCGGCATTCCTCGATAATGCAGGTTTTGAGCCGCACCGTTACCCTGAAATTCAAAGCACTGATTTAATCCAAGCGATTGCAGAACGGTATCGTTTAAACCCGCATCATATTATCACATCAAACGGTTCTGATGAGCTTATCGCCTTGTTAACGATGGGATATCTTGAACAGGGGGATGAGGTCATTCATTCTCAATATGCGTTTTTAGTGATCCCGCAAGCCGTGCATATTGCAGGCGGTGTGCCTGTTCAAGTTAACGATGATGACGAGATGACAGTCTGTATCGACAATATGCTTGATGCGGTTACAGAACGCACCAAGATGGTGTTTTTGGTAAATCCAAATAATCCAACTGGAACACATATTTCCATGGATGAAGTTAAGCGGCTTCATGCAGGGTTGCGGCCTGACATCATGCTGGTGTTAGATTGGGCATATGCTGAATATATGGAAGATAGTTTTTCTGATGAAGCTGCTGCGATGGTAGAAGCGTTTGATAATGTGGTGATGACGCGCACCTTCTCAAAACTGCATGGACTTGCGGCTTTCCGGTTAGGCTGGGCCTATTGCCCGATGGATGTGCTCACCACTTTAGGGTCAATAAGAGGGCCGTTTTCGGTTAATGCTGTTGCTGCGATGGCTGGCACTATCGCGGTAAAAGATACCGCATTTCAGGATTTATCTGTTGCACATAATGCAAAATGGATTGCTAGCATGACTGATTTCTTGCGCCAATTAGGCTTCGAGGTTGTGCCATCTGTTACCAATTTCATTCTAATAGGTTTTGATAATATACCATCTTTAACAGCGCAACAGGCCTCTGACTTCTTCTCTAAAAATGGGATTCTGCTTAGAACGATGAAACCGTATGGGCTTGAAAATTATCTGCGGATGAGTATGGGTACAGATGCTGAAATGGCGAAGGTAAAAGCCTGTTTCGAGCAATTATGCCAAAACAGCTAACAAGCAGATTTCCAGTACATAAAGCAAGATTAAAATAGGGCTGAAAAGTTGAGTGAATATCACAAAATAGCTATCATTGGCATTGGCCTAATCGGAAGCTCAGTTGCGCTTGCCAGCAAACGCAGCGGAAATGGCCATCATATCGCTTTGTATGACAGGGCAGAGGATGTCAGAAAAGAAGCGTTAGAGCTTGGTCTAGGCGATGAGGTGCCAGACACAATCCAGCAGGCAGTATGTGACGCTGATTTGATTGTGTTAGCTGTGCCAGTTGGCGCGATGGCAGATGTGATGAAACAGATTTCAGCAGCTCTAAAGCCAGGGGCTGTTATCACCGATACGGGCTCAACCAAACGTTCTGTTGTTCAAGATATTGGCCCGCTTGTGCCGCAAGGCTGTCATTTTATTCCAAGCCATCCACTAGCGGGTACTGAGTTTTCTGGTCCTAGGTCAGGGTTTCCAAGCTTGTTTGAGAATAGGTACTGGCTCATTCTTCCCCTAGATGTAGAACAAGCCCATGTGGATAGGCTCGCTAGCTTTGTGCGCTCATTAGGGGCAGAAGTTGAATTTATGGATGCAGATTATCATGATAGGGTGCTGGCCATCACCTCACACTTGCCGCATTTGATAGCCTATACCATTGTCGGAACAGCTGTTGATCTGGAAACGCATCTTAAAGAAGATGTGATAAAATATTCAGCGTCAGGCTTTAGAGATTTTACGCGAATTGCAGCATCAGACCCTACCATGTGGCGTGATGTATTCATCAATAATGATGAGGCGGTGCTAGAAATGCTGCAACGCTTTTCTGAAGATTTGAGCTATCTGCAGCGCGCCATTCGCTGGAAAGAAGCAGATAAATTGCATGAATTATTTACCCGAACACGCGATATTCGCCGCTCGATTATCGATATGGGTCAAGACCAGTAAATTTTTCTTAAACAAGACCAATTCGGGCAAGCGTATATTTTGCAAATTCGCGCCCTAAAAGGCGTATATGTTGCCAGCTTTTATACCAGTTATCTGTATCTAAATCTTCAGGAATCACTGCCCATAAAGAATAGCTAATATCAGAATCGAGCCGCGAGAATAAAATTTGTGCCCTTGGTAGATGGTAATTTGCGGTCACAAGCAGCAATCTGGATAGCTGTTTCTGTTTCGCCCATTTTGCGGTTGCAGTCGCATTGCCAGCCGTATTTAGCGCTGTGCTATCAATATCCACACAACATAACATTAAATCACGCTGGTTTTCGTTTAATGAAAGGCTGTTCATCAACGCCGTTTTATCAATGCCCTCGCCAACACCTGTGATCAGCATGATTTTCGCATCTGATTCTGAAAGCAGTTTCAGACCTTGCTGAATTCTACCCTGACCACCTGTGGCAACAACTACCCCATCTATTTTGTCCAGAAGCTGTTGCGGGGGAAAAGGTAGGGTAAGTACATAATGCTGAAATATGCCAATGCAGAAACTGATGATAATACAGCTTATTGCGGTGAGTGTTACTACGCTTGCTTTTCTAGATGATTTATCTGCCATGGCACATCACTTTTCAAAAAATCATCTATTCCTATTGATTAACAGTGTAATTTAATTCGGCGTGGTTTAAATCTGGCATTCTACAGGCTGATAGATTATGCATATAATCAAGAGTGTAGCGAAGAAGGGATAAACGCTCAAGCTACATTGAAAGCGGCCTTAAGAAGATTGGTTTCATAACACGATGTTGCTGACATGCGAGAAATGCCAGACGATTTTTAGAATTGATGATAGCGCAATCGCGGTCACAGGTCAGCATGTAAGGTGTTCTGTATGCGAGCATGTTTGGCATGTCTCTCCGCCCATGCAACAAGAAGAAATAGCGCAACATAATATGTTGCGTGAAACGCTGAAACGCCTGCGTCTGCCAGGTGTAATTTTAGTGTCTATCATGATTATTTCCACTGTGCTGTTTGCGTTTCGTGCACCACTAACAGCAAGTTATCCGCAGCTTATTTCTGTCTATCAACTCTTCGGCATCCATATTCAGCCAAATCTTGAAGTGCTTCAGGTGGTTGACCTTAAAGCAGGATATGACACAAAAGTGTTGAGGATAAGAGGCAATCTTGAAAATAGTGGGAATTTGCCTGCGCATGCTTCCCCACTTGAGGTTGTTGTCACTGCGCCTGACGGCAAATTGTTAGCGCGTGAGAATATTTTTCCTGAAAGCAAGTTTCTAGATGCAGGGGTTAAAACCCCGTTTTTTATACAGCTTGAAATTGCAGATGCAGCAGATGCAAAAGTGGTCGTCAGCCCTGTTGCAAGCCGTGTAGCCATCCCTTAAAGCGCTGTTTTGATATCTATCAGCGCAAAAAATTTCAAATTATAATGCAAGCCGTTCAAGTGATAACAGCTCGTCAATCGTCCGGCGTGGGCGAAGGATGTGCGCCTGTCCATCATGGATAAGGATTTCAGCAGCTTCAGGACGCGTGTTGTAATTTGACATCATCACTGCACCATATGCGCCTGCCGATCTTACAACTAGCCTATCGCCCTCTTGGACATCTGGCAGGTTACGCTCAAGCCCTAAATAATCGCCTGTCTCGCATACCGGACCAACAATATCAGCTGGCAAAGGATGCGGTGGGCGCACGCTCAATGTGTTGATATCGTGATATGCCTCATAAAGCGTTGGCCTGATTAAATCATTCATCGCAGCATCAACGATTACAAAACGTTTATCATCTGTGGATTTAACATAGATAACGGAGGTGATAAGCACGCCATTATCTGCCGCAATAGAACGGCCAGGCTCAAAGCCTAAACGATAACCACGGTTGCTGAAAATACGCGTTACCATTTTCCCATAGCTGTTTAAATCAGGGGCGGTATGGGTGTGATAATCTACCCCCAAACCGCCGCCTAAATCCAATATCGGCACATCATAGCCTGCATCTCTTAGCCTATCAGCTACACCTAAAAGCTCTTTATATGCGGTCTCGAAAGGCTCTAATGTGGTGAGTTGTGAGCCAATATGAACCGCAAGCCCCATCGGTTTAATCGCAGGATGCTCTGAGATTTTGACATATAATTTTTCTGCTTCACCATTTTCAACAGGAATTCCAAACTTGGTTGATTTTTGGCCTGTTGAGATTTTGGCATGGCTTTTAGGGTCAACATTTACATTCACCCGCAAACATACCGGCGCTTGTACCCCTAATTCGGTTGCAATTGCGCCAATATGTTCAATTTCAGATGCTGATTCTGCATTAATCTGGCCAATACCATCTTGCAAGGCTGACCTGATTTCATCATCTGTTTTTCCAACCCCTGAGAACACCATTTTATCGGCGCTAATCCCTGCAAGAAGTGCCCGTCTCATCTCTCCATAAGAGACGATATCTGCACCTGCTCCTTGTTGTGCAAGAAGTTGCAATATCCCTAAAGCGCTATTGGCTTTGACGGCATAATGGATTTGATATTCTAGCCCTGAAAGCGCTTCGACATAGCGCTGATAAGAACGCACAAAGCCAGCACCTGAATAGACATAAAGCGGTGTTCCATATTGGCCAGCTAACATGTTTAGCGCGATGCCATCCATTATCCCATTTTCGAGGGTGGTTTCAGTCATTTTTTGCTCTTTATATGCAGATGAGAGATGAGTTGAAGCAAATTTACCGGGTTTGCTCAATTTCAGATGGGCGGATAGGATCACCACGTTTTCCGCAACTGCTTAACCCCCCTAAACATAATACTGCTAAGATGGCGAATGTGAGTATCTGTTTTGCCTGTACTATTCTCATCACTTAGATATCCTTAGTTATTTTTTAGCCCGCCTAGATTAATTGCCAAGATAGGTTTGTCTTGCTGCCATAATTCTTGCTCTTACCTCATCAGGGGCTGTCCCGCCAAAGCTTGTGCGCGTGCGCACCGCCGTATCAAGTTGAAGCACGTCAACTACCTGTGGGCTAAGTTTTGGCTCAATCGCCTGCATATCCTTAAGCGTTAATTCTTCTAAACTGCAGTTTTTCTGATCTGCAAGCGAGACAAGATTGCCAGTGATATGATGCGCATCACGAAATGGAATATTGAGCGCTGAGACAAGGTAGTCCGCTAAATCTGTTGCGTTTGGATGGCCTTTTGCAAGGGCGGTGCGCATCGGCTCTGGGTTGGCAGTCATATCTTCTACCATGCCTGTCATTGCTGCAATTGCAACGGCTAAATTTGCTTCAGCGTCAAA
Organism: Puniceispirillaceae bacterium (SeqCode); assembly: GCA_965660095.1. GTDB lineage: Bacteria > Pseudomonadota > Alphaproteobacteria > Puniceispirillales > Puniceispirillaceae > WTJO01. The sequence continues at coordinate 23,327 of CBFHYP010000005.1, read as the reverse complement.
CACAGGCTCTTTATCTTCTTGCATATCTTTGCCGTAAGCTAGCGGCAATCCTTTGATAACGGTTAATAACGCAACAAGATCGCCGATAATCCGACCTGGCTTTGCACGCACCAATTCAGCCGCATCAGGATTGCGTTTCTGAGGCATAATTGACGAGCCAGTGGTGAATGCATCAGACAGGCTGATAAAGTTAAACCGGTCTGTAGACCAAATCACGATTTCTTCTGCTAGGCGCGATAAATGGGTTGCACAAATCGCCGCACAGGACATGAATTCAATTGCAAAATCACGCGAAGAAACAGCATCCATTGCATTTTCCATTGGCTTATCAAAACCCATAAGCTGTGCTGTTTGATGTCTGTCAATAGGATAGCTGGTGCCGGCAAGCGCAGCCGCCCCTAGTGGCGATTCATTCAGCCGTTTTCGGCAATCCATTAGCCGCCGTCTATCCCGTCCAACCATCTCGACATACGCCATCAGATGAAAGCCAAACGTGATGGGCTGGGCCGTTTGAAGGTGGGTAAAGCCAGGCATTAACGTATCGGCGTGCAATTCAGCCTTATCAAGCAAAGCGGTTTGAAGCGCCTTTAGCATTTTATCTAGATTATCAATGCTGTCCCTAATCCATAATCTGATATCTGTTGCGACTTGGTCATTGCGTGAACGGGCAGTATGCAAGCGCTTTGCAGGCTCGCCTATCAGCTCAACAAGGCGGGTTTCGATATTCATATGAATATCTTCAAGGGCAGCTGAAAAACGAAATTCACCTGCGGTAATCTCAGCCTCAATTTGCTGCAGGCCAGTTAGAATAGCGTCTTTATCTTCGCTTGAGATAATGTTTTGTTCAGCAAGCATGGTGGCATGGGCGATGGAGCCTGCGATATCTTGTCTGAACAATTTTTTATCGTAGCTGATAGAGGCGTTAATGTCCTGCATTAATTGTGACGGACCACCTGAAAAACGTCCCCCCCAAATTGGAGATGCCTTTTTTTTGCCTGTATTTTCCATTTTACTCATCGTCATGCAGTTAGAATCTGACTATATCATAAGGGCAAGACGATATCATGCCAGATGATATCTTGCTTCTTTATTGTGGCTTTATAGGCGAGAAATGCAAATAGATCAGCAACCAAATAAATTATCTGCCCTTAAAATGCTGTTTAAGGTTTTTTCTGTGCTTTTATTTGCCCTGAAAAGAGCATGTGTTGGCATAGGTTTTTTAGTATTGCTGATAAGTGATGTAACATTGGTAAACGCTGCTACTACACAGCTTCACTTCCAATCAGGTGAAATTGAGCTTCCGCAAACCCCTTTAGTGAATGATATTGGCGAAAAGGTCCATCTTGCTGATTTTAAGGGCAGACCCTTGATTGTGAATTTCTGGGCGAGTTGGTGTGCACCCTGTATTACAGAATTGCCTGAACTAGAAGCGCTTGCAAAGCACTATACCGAGACGGAGCCTGTTATTATTTTGGTGAATCTTGATAGAGGCGGGGTGGATGTAGCACAACCTTTTTTAGATAAAACAGGGGTAGTCTCGCCAATTTCCCTATTTGATTCACAAGCAGATTGGGCAAAACAACTAAAAATTAGGGGATTGCCATTAACCCTTTTTATCGCGTCTGACCAAAGCCGCTATAGCTTTCATGTTGGCCCTGCAAAATGGACTGACCCGCTTCTAAAAAGCCAGCTGCGAGAGCAACTGGCTTTTTGATATAGATACATGTTGAAAAGCGGTGTTTGCCTAAAGCTCTTTTTCCAGCTCAGGAACAGCATCAAATAAATCAGCAACTAGCCCGTAATCAGCGACTTGGAAAATCGGTGCTTCTTCATCTTTGTTGATAGCCACAATAACCTTACTATCTTTCATGCCTGCAAGGTGCTGAATGGCGCCTGAGATACCAACCGCCATATATAGATCAGGTGCCACCACCTTACCGGTCTGGCCAACCTGATAGTCGTTTGGCACAAATCCGGCATCAACCGCAGCGCGTGACGCCCCAACAGCCGCACCAAGCTTATCTGCAACTTGCTCAAGCATGGTAAAGTTTGAACCATCTTGCATGCCGCGTCCGCCAGACACGACAATCGATGCTGATGTTAGCTCTGGGCGTTCTGATGAAGATAACTCTGACTTCTCATAAGCAGATAATCCTGCATCACCCGTCGCTGCTGCCGCTTCAATAGAGGCGCTTCCGCCAGTAGCGTCTGCTGCTTCAAAAGCTGTGCTTCTAACGGTAATCATCTTTACCGCTTCATCTGATTTCACAGTTGCAAGCGCGTTACCAGCATAAATTGGGCGCTGGAATGTATCTGCATCAATCACCTTGATAATGTCAGAAATTTGTACCGTGTCACATAATGCAGCTGCACGCGGTAAAATATTCTTGCCATAGGTTGTTGCGGGTGCAAGTACATGGCTGTAATGCTTTGCAAGCCCTGCGATGAGCGGTGCAATATTTTCTGCAAGACCATGGCCATATTCAGCAGAATCTGCAACAAGCACACGTGCGGCGCCAGCGATTTTAGCAGCTTCTTGGGCTGCGCCATCGCAACCCTCTCCGGCAATAAGAAGGTCGATATTTCCGCCTGACTGTGTAGCAATTTGTGCTGCGGCTGCCACTGTATTTAGGCTTGCAGCGAGTACAGACTGATTATCATGTTCAAGAAGTACAAGAATGCTCATCATATCACCTTTGCTTCATTTTTAAGTTTATCTACAAGCTCATTCACTGAGCCAACTTTGATACCTGCTTGTCTTGCTTCAGGCTCTTCCACCTTTAGTACGGTCAAACGCGGTGTTGTATCTACACCTAATTCATCTGCAGAAAGAGCATCGATAGGCTTTTTCTTTGCTTTCATGATATTTGGCAGCGAGGCATAGCGCGGCTCATTCAAACGCAAATCAACGCTAATCACAGCAGGCATGTTCACACGCACATGTTCAAGTCCGCCATCAACTTCGCGGATAACCATTGCTTTATCACCGCCAAGTTCAATGCCTGATGCAAAGGTTGCTTGTGACCAGCCCAATAGCGCAGATAGCATTTGTGCAGTTTGATTTGAATCATCATCAATAGCCTGCTTGCCGCAAAGCACAAGACCTGGTGCTTCCTTATCCACCACTGCTTTTAGCAATTTTGCAACAGCAAGGGGTTCAACATCCTGTCCAGCTTCGATATGGATGCCTCTATCCGCGCCCATTGCAAGACCTGTTCTGATGGTTTCCTGTGATGCTGCAGGACCGATTGAAACCAATACAATCTCTTCTGCCTGGCCAGCTTCTTTAATGCGTAGTGCCTGTTCAACAGCAATTTCGTCAAACGGGTTCATGGCCATTTTCACATTGGCCAGCTCAACAGCTGACTGGTCAGCTTTCACACGAACTTTGACGTTATAGTCAATGACACGTTTTACAGGGACAAGAATCTTCATCTGGTTTTCCTTTGTAAATTGTCTTTTAAAAAATCATTTTATTGTACGATATGGCAATACCATAAAAGACAGTTTTTCATAAAGTCGGATTAAAGCTGTTTTTCATAGGATATTTGCATAAATCAGCCTTTTTTTGTCCTGTTCAGCAAATTTTGCCCTAAAGACATGGTTAATCGCTTAGAAAAACATGGCTAAATGCCTAATTTTCGTGATTATCCCCAGGTACCCATAACACATCTGCTTTGCCGCCATTATTTGCATGACGCGCCATCACAAACAGCAAATCAGACAGCCGGTTGATGAATTGCATCGCATGCTCATTCACCTGTTCTTCAACAGCTAATTCGGTCATTTGGCGTTCTGCTCTGCGTGCAACGGTTCTTGCCATATGTAACCATGCTGCTAATTCGGTACCGCCTGGCAACACAAATGAGGTTAAAGGGTCAAGCTCCGCATTAATAGTATCAATTTCAGCCTCAAGACGGTGCACTTGTGCCGTGGTAATCCGCAGGGCAGGTTGCTCATCTCCTGCAGTGGCAAGATCAGCACCTAAATCAAACAAATCATTTTGAATGCGTGCAAGGGCTGCATCTGTTTTTGAGGCGGCATGACAACGTGCTAGTCCAATAACAGAATTTAATTCATCCACCTCACCAAAGGCAGCAGGTCTGCGCGCATGTTTAGAAACACGTTGCCCGCCAACTAAACTGGTCATGCCAGTATCCCCTGTGCGTGTGTAGATTTTATTCAGTTTGACCATTAAATTTTCCCTTAAAACTAAAATTTTTTAAAGTGTATACATCACATAAAAGGGCTAGGCTGTCGTGAAAATTTAGCCTGCGCTATCCCGCTTTAGCCATAGCAGAACCATGAAAATCAGCAATGCGGCGGCTTGAAAGACAATCCGGTAACGCATAATCAGATTTGATTTACTACGATTATACTCACCCCCCCTGCCCATGGTGATGACGCCCCAGCCTAAAATGCCAGCAACACTCAATAGGGCAAGACCCATTACAGCTTCATGCCATCCAAAGCTACTCCAGAAACTTTCCATTTGTCTTGCCTTTCAAGTTGAGGGTTTTTTGCTCAAACTGAGGGGTGTAATATGCGGGTTGTTAGCCGAGATATTCAAATAGAATATTCCGTAAAAACTGCACTGCCAGTAATACAATAATAGGGCTTAAATCTAATCCGCCAAGACTTGGCAAGACGTTTCTTATGCGCGCTAAAATAGGTTCATGCAATGCCCCTAGCGCACCCAGAATAGAACGCACAAAAGGCTGCCATGGATTAATGATTTTAAAAGCGATAAGCCAGCTTGCTATTACATAGGCAAGCAAGGTGAAAATATAAATATCAACAACCGAATCAATTAATATCAGAATAGCGTTCATTGCATTTCTCTCTCATCCTGGTGAGGCCTTGCGACATTGGCTGAAACCGCGCTTGGCTTTTATCTCAGATATCACAGCCCCCCATTGTGAAGATGTGAAGCAGGGCTGGTCTTGTCAAGGTTGGCGTGAAATGAAAGTTGAAGATAAATGAGAACGTACGCCCTCATCTATCTTCAAGGCCATCACTAGCGCCATTTTTAAGGCTGGGTAAAAAGAAACTCTTTTTCAGAAATTACCGAAGACTAATCCTTTCGGAGGGTTAGCCTGCAAAAGCATAATTAAGAGTAATCTAATTGAGTAATTAATTATATTAACAAATACTAATACTAATGATCTTTACGCCATAGCAAAGGAGTAAGGGTCATGAACCATTGTGATAAGCGGTTTGCAGGATGTGTGTCTACACATCGCATCTTTCACCCTCTTTGGTGTATCCCCCCTCACCTTATCTTATTTTTTGGCGTGTTGAGTGTCTTAACTGCATGCGGCGGCGGGGGCGGCGGCGGCGGCGGTGATGTTACGCCTATCACGCATAATGCTAGAAGTTTTGGTGAGCCTATCTCGCCGCTTATTTGGATTACAGATAGTGCTGAATTTAAGGCGCAGAAAGGATTAGCTTCAGTTCATGCGTCAGCTGCTTATAGCCGCGGTTTTTCAGGCCGAGATGTTCGGACCGCAATTGTAGATACAGGCGTAGATGCTACCCATTCAGAATTTAACAACCGCATCTTTGCAGGTATTGATTGGCACAGCAATAATAAGGGGCTTACCGATCCGTATGGGCATGGCACCCATGTTGCGGCAATTTCAGCTGGTGCGCGTGATGATCAAGGTGTTCACGGTATTGCCCCTGAATCGCACATCTACAGCTACCGGATTCTTAATACTAATGGCAATTTTGGCGGCAGGAGTGGAGCTGAAATGATACCGCATATTATCAGCCACAGCTATGGCCGAGAGGTGATGGTGTTGAATAATAGTTGGGCCTCTACAACTGAGATAAATGATGTCAGTAAATCGGTGGTTTCGAATGCGCTTGGTGCTGAGTTGGGCGCATGGAAAAATGCGGTAAAACAAGGTCAAGTGATGGTCTGGGCTGCTGGTAATGACAGAGATGCTCAGGTTTCAGTGCGGGCAGGTTTGCCGCATCATTTTCCTGAATTAACCTCAGGTTGGCTAGCCGTGGTTGCAGCAGATGTAGCAGGGGTTGAGCCTTCTTACACCAATAGATGCGGGCTTGCGGCAAGCTGGTGTATTACAGCGCCAGGGGGCGGTGATAGCGCGTATTATCATGGGATATTATCTGCGCAATCAGGAGGCGGGCTAGTGCGTAAATCAGGCACCTCGATGGCAGCGCCACATGTAACAGGCGGGCTAGCGCTTTTACTCGATGCATTCCCAACCATCAGCCCTCAACAAGCTGCATTAAGATTGCTGCAAACAGCAACTTATGAAGGGCTAGAAACAGCTGATGGATGTACGATTGACAGCTGCGAAGCCTCTGAAATGCAAGCTGTTTTTGGCCAAGGGCAGATGGATGTTCAAGCCGCGCTTCAGCCCATTGGCACACTTTCTATTGCAGATGGCCAGTCATCTTATCGCATGGATAGGAGCTATTTAATCGCATCTGATCTGCTATACACCCCGCTTTCTGATGCGGTAGATGATATTGAAATATTAGCCTATGACAGCTTTGACGGGGCTGGTTTCAGCGCCTCTCTTGGCTCCCTCATTTTCCCGCCTCCCGCATCTTCTGCCGTATTTCCGGCATTTAACGCTCATGATAGCCAAATTTCCCCCGCACAGCTCATGCACCTGCAAAGCGGTGATGTCTCTGCCTTTCTTCAAACTGATGCTCCCCATCATTACCGCTATCCAGAAAGGTTAAATGATATCTCAACACAGCCAAGCGAATTGGTTGCAGGTTTTGATATCCGCCCAAACCATGTATCAGATGTAACCCCTTCCTTTAGTTTGCATTCAGGCTATGCAGAACACCGGCAATCTGTTGTCGTAACACAGCGCTGGCAGGCAGAACCTGCGCTGCTCTGGTTAGGCGGCGGCTTAGCAAACCATACGCAATTTTTGGATTCTATTGCATCAGGCGGCTGGCAGAGCGACCCCGCACAAGAAAAATGGATGTTTTTAGGGCTGCAATCAGAACAGGGAAAAACTGTCTTGCAAGCAGAATGGCTTTATGGGCAGGCGAAAATGCAGTCTGAATATGGGATGTTACAGCAGGCAAGCGCCACCTTATCCGCGCTCTCCATCACTGCTGAAACAGTATATTCACCCCGCCTTAGCCAGAAATTTTCACTCTCACAGCCTAGGCATCTTGAACAGGCGAAATTAAACCTCTCCCCATCGGTTGTACTAAACCCTGCGCACCAGAATATCGCCCTATCTTCTGCAGATAGACCTGTGCAAATAGACTGGCAGCTTACCCAGCACTTCCACCCCGCTGCTTCCATTAATTTTGGATTAGGTGTATCCGGTCATGCCAAAACAGATACGGCCATAAAAGGGGTTTTTGCAAATGTTTCTACACATATGAAATTTTAAAAAAGAGAGCTTATTTTTCCTTTTTGATGCAAACCTAACCTTTTGATTAGGCAAAACTAACCCTTTGCATAGTTGAGTAGTATTTCAATGCCTATCAGCATGCCCCGCAATGGCACAGCATTTCTTATTTATCACCACACGCTTTTACAGACCGCCACAGCATAATTTGAAATCACTTGATAAAGGCGTTTCCAATAGGGCTTTTTTCCTACATTTATGCGGTGTGTTGATGTGCCTGTTATGGGTATATCTATCTGCATTAAAGCCTGCACATACGCAATCGCTCAACCCGGATGCTTATCAAAACAAGGCCCCTCTTACAGGCTCAGAAATTGCGCAGATTTACTATGATGCATCTATCCATTATCAAAAAGGGGAGTATCAAAAAGCCTATCAAATTACGATTGCGCGGCTAGATATGACGGTCTTTCCGCCTGCATTACTATCTTTGACCGCAGAACTAGCCTTTCGGATTGGTCACCATGAAATGGGGCATTTGATAACAGACAGGTTTGCACAATTATTTCCCAACCATCCAGACAGGATAACGCTTGCCCTGCAATCAGAATATCTGAAATCGAATTGTGGGTTTATTACCCGCCAGACAGGTGCTACATGGCTGTTACACTCACACGCTACTATTCCCGCACAAATAGCCGCAAAACAGATGGAAATCTTGGAAGAATATCAACAAGCGTGCAAGGCTAAAAACTGGCAAACAACATTTCAAACTCATCTGACTAAACGAAAGGCGAGCTTGCCAGCATTGCCGCCAAAAATGCTGCAGATAAATTATACAGAAGATTCTATTCTTGCAGGATTATGTGCTGTCTTTGGAAGCCCTTCATGCGTGGGCACACGGGCGTTTCTGCTTACCTCAGGGGCATATCGGGTTGATTATTTGCAGACAGCATTTGAAATTCATCTGCATAAAAACACCTCGCCATATACCAGCCACTTTAGCGTTTCAAACGATATCTATAGCCTGGAGGGGGATGCAGTGCATGCGGTTTCACCTGCGCTTGAGAGCAGGTGGAGCTATTTGCTCAATGCAACAACCAGACTTGGTTTTGGCGCTCAGTTTGAACAATTTCAAAGTCTTTCAGCGGCGAGCAATAATGTCCACATCAACCATTTAAAATCCTTTCTATCTGCGCATCGCAAACTGCCGCAAACACGCTGGGCGGATAGGTTTAAGATTGAATTAACCCATCACCATCAATATGGAGATGCAGACCCACATCACCGATATCAAATCGCCACACAAATCGAAATAAAGCCTGTGGAAAAGCTAACCCTATCTTTTGAACAGCAAGAAGCTATTCAGTATGCATCTTCAAAGAGCTTATATGGCGATATGCGCTCATCAACCTTTGCTACTGGTGCGCATCTAGAAATAAACAGGCTTGCGCAATTTGATTTTGCCGTAGGGATTAATATTCAATTTGCGCGCACAACACATCAAGCAAGCAAAACACCTATTTGGCTAACATATCCGCATCAACAACAGATTGATCATACAGAAATAAAACTAAACTTTACTCACAATACTTTATTAATAAAGCCCTTTATTGGACTGGAAAGCATCCATTCCGTCTCGTTGAATAGCCTTTATGATTATCGTTATACATCTGTATTATTTGGATTTTCTAGTACATTTGATGAGGTGTTTTAATGTCTAATAAACTAGGTTGTATAAAATATTTTAAACAACTAAAGGTAGGTTTTATCTATCGTATTACCTTCTAAGATAAAATTCATATTTGGACTTTATCTTAAAAGAGGGAAGCATGAATATTATTCTTGGATATGATAATTCATTATGTCGTGATTTCATTCGGGAGAGCCTAACAGAACAGGTTCCAGATATGCAAATCACAGTTGCGAGCACGGTCAGGGACTGTATGCAACATGCCGCGCAAATGCCGCAATTGTCGGTTGTCGCACTAGATACAGAAATGGCTGATATGGACGGTCTAAAGGGGTTGAAGCAAATGATTTTGCAATGCCCTGAAAAAGTACCTGTGGCGCTCATAGGGCCAATGCGAGGCGGTGCTGAATTACGAGATTATTTGGCCGCAGGTGCAAATGGCTATCTGCCTTATTCTTTGGGAACAGATGCGCTGGTTGCAGCTTTACGCATTCTTGCTGCAGGTGAAACCTATGTGCCAGTTGAGATGATGTCTAGCGATGGCCATATGAACAAACGACAGAATGGCTGGTTAACAGGGCGTGAACGTGATGTGCTTAATGGGTTGTTAACAGGCTTATCGAACAAGGAAATTGCGCGTGAACATGGGCTAAGTGAAGTGACGATTAAGCATCATCTAAAGAGCTTACGCTCAAAATTAGGTGCACGTAACAGAACGCATGCTGTATGTAGGGCAATTGAGCTTGGAATTGCAGAAGAACAAGTACCGCAATTCTCTTAACGTAACATGCAATACAATAATATTCATCGCTCATTTGTGTATGGTTTTGGCTATCTACAGTGTGCGCCATATAAAGCGCAAACATACAAAAAAATCACCTGCCCAATATGGAATATCGATGTTCTATTGGGCAGGTGTGAATAGGTTTTTTAAAGCTTACTGAAAACGCGCTTTAATGCGCATCGCTACCTATTTTGCCCGTTACTTATTTTGCCAAGTACGTATTTTGCCAGTTACTTATTTTGGCGGTTGGCGATAAGATCATCCACCACAGCAGGTTCAGCCAAGGTTGAAGTGTCGCCAAGTTCAGCGAATTCTCCTGCAGCAATTTTACGCAAGATTCGGCGCATGATTTTGCCTGAACGTGTTTTTGGCAATCCTGGTGCCCATTGGAGTAAATCTGGGCTTGCAATCGGCCCGATTTCTTTTCTGACCCAATTGCGTAATTCCAAGCGAAGTTCATCTGATGGCGCCTCCCCAAGATTTAGGGTCACATAGGCATAGATGCCTTGGCCTTTAATATCATGAGGATAGCCCACCACAGCAGCTTCTGCCACAAGCGGGTGTGCGACCAATGCAGATTCAATTTCTGCTGTGCCCATTCTATGGCCAGAAACATTCAGCACATCATCTACTCTGCCAGTAATCCAATAATAGCCATCCTCATCTCTGCGGGCGCCATCTCCTGAGAAATATCTGCCTTCAAAGGTTGAGAAATAGGTATCGATAAAGCGTTGATGGTCGCCATATACCGAACGCATTTGCCCAGGCCAGCTTTGATTGATGCATAAATTACCTTCTGCTGCACCTTCAAGTTCGACATTCTCATTATCGACAAGCACAGGGTTAATGCCAAAAAACGGCTTGGTAGCTGAACCTGGTTTGGTGGCTGTTGCCCCTGGAAGTGGGGTGATTAAGATGCCGCCAGTTTCAGTTTGCCACCAAGTATCAACAATCTGGCATCTGCTATCACCAACAACCTTATGATACCACATCCACGCTTCTGGATTGATCGGCTCACCCACAGAACCAAGCAAGCGAAGTGACTTACGCGAACATGAGGTAACAGGGGCATCCCCTTCCCGCATCAAGGCTCTAATCGCGGTGGGTGCTGTATAAAAAATATTGACCTGATGCTTATCTATAACCTGCCAGAATCTGCTGCTATCAGGATAGTTAGGAACCCCCTCAAACATTAAGGTTGTCGCCCCATTTGCGAGCGGTCCATACAGAATATAGCTGTGTCCAGTAACCCAGCCAACATCTGCAGTACACCAATAAATATCACCATCGTGATAATCAAAAACATAGTGATGGGTCATAGACGCATATACCATATAGCCGCCAGTAGTGTGCAACACGCCTTTTGGCTTTCCGGTTGAGCCTGAAGTATACAGAATGAACATTGGGTCTTCTGCATTCATTTCAGCTGGTGTGCATTCAGAACTTTGGCCTGCAATAGCGTCGTGATACCAGATGTCTCTGCCCTCGGTCATAGCAACATTGCCGCCAGTGCGCTTCACCACAAAACAGCTTGTACAGTCAGGACAGCTTTCAAGGGCTTTATCTGTGTTAGCTTTAAGCGGAATAGTTTTGCCGCCACGCACCCCTTCATCTGCGGTAATGACACAAGTCGATTCGCAATCTTGAATTCTGCCCGCAAGCGCTTCTGGAGAAAATCCGCCAAAAACTACAGAATGCACAGCACCAATACGCACACATGCAAGCATCGCCACCGCAGCTTCAGGGATCATAGGCATATAAATCGTAACACGGTCGCCTTTTTTGATGCCTCTTGCTAATAGGGCATTTGAAAATTGGCACACAGAATCATGTAATTCTTGGTAGGTGATATGCCGTGCTTGGTCAGGCTCATCGCCTTCCCAGATAATCGCGGTTTGATTGGCTCTTTTTTCAAGATGTCTGTCTAGGCAATTTGCTGCCGCATTCAACGTGCCATCTTCAAACCATTTAATATGCACATCTGGCTTGTTATAATTTACGTTTGAGATAATGCTATATGGCTTAATCCAATCAATACGCTTGCCATGCTCTGCCCAGAAACCGTCATTATCTTCAATAGATTGACGGTACATCTGCTGATAGCCAGCATCATCAATATGGGCATGTTCTGCTTGCTCTTGCGAAGGTGTAAAAAGTTGATTCTCGCTCATAGTGTCCCCAATTCCCCCAAAAAAGATACTTAAATGGTTAAGTTGTCCCATCATAATCAAGCCTTTTAGAAATGAAAAGGCTCTTATACCCCCCATCCGCTAAGCGAGGTGATGAGGTAGACGATTTTCAATCTCTTGGATATGTTGGTCGGCATCTTCTTCATGTTCAAAGCCAAACGCTTTACTGCAAATAGCATAGCTAAAGCCGCGCCTGGCTAACCTGCCAAGATGTTTGTGCTTTTCCTCAAGACTTGGCTTGGTGCTGGCATAACACCCCATTTTCTTCTTTCTTAAAAAATATAAAGCTGCAAGCAATTCTATATCATCAGGTTCGGCTTGTGCGGTGTCTTGGGTGCTGTCAGGCTCAAAAATTTCTTCGATGTGCCGGCGAATTTCCTGCTCATCAAGACCTTGTGATTTTAGCTTTTGAATAACAATTTTTTGGGATTTCCCGCTTTGGCGGGCTTGGCGTAGGTGATTGCGAATATGTCTAGCATCGTCAATATAGCCATATTCAATCGCTTTTTGGGTTACAGCTTGAATAGCTTTTGCAAGTTGGCTTTCTTCAAGCACACCAATTTTACGTTTGGCAAATTTGCGTAATATCACCTCAAGTTGGGCTGTGCTTGCGCTATATCTGCCTAAATAATGCAGGGCTTTGTTTTCCAGTCTTTTTTGCAAACGCTGGTCAGATATTTCTCGCGGCTGGTCTGGTGCGGTGTTGTTCATTGCATTTTCAACCTGCTATGCTAATTTGCTACTTTGATTGAAATGCATTAATGCGCTAAAAACAAGCAAAGCAATCACCTTATTCACCATTTGGTCCATGTTATTAAGAGGTCTGGCATGACATCGTCACATCTGTCGTCACAAACACCTGATGATACAGGAATACTTCCCGCCAAGCAATTACATGAAGCAATTGACGCAGGGCAGATAACAGCGCAGCCAGCAATTACAGATGCCCAAATACAGCCCGCATCCCTAGATTTGCGTCTTGGCAAAAGATGCTGGCGCATTCAAGCATCCTTCCTGCCAGGTCATGGACAGACGGTGCAGAATAAAATCGACCAATTCGCCATGTATGAAATGAACCTATCAGAAGGTGCGGTCTTAGAGACAGGCGCTGTATATATTGTTGAATTATGTGAAAGCCTAGACCTTCCAGAAACACTTTCTGCACTTGCAAATCCTAAATCATCAACAGGCAGGCTAGATGTTTTCACCCGCCTTATTACGGATGGCAGTACCGAATTTGAATCTGTGGCAGCCGGATATTCAGGGCCCTTATATGCGGAGATATCGCCGCGTACCTTTACGGTGAAGGTTAGAACAGGAAGCAGGCTGTCACAATTACGGTTACGGCGCGGCAATGCTACCATCAATGATGAAGCGCTTGAAGCATTACAGCAAAAAAGCCAGCTTGTGCGCTATGATAATCTGGCTGCTTATTCTATTCGGGACGGTATCTCACTATCGGTGAATCTAAGCCCGGACGAAGATACAGGGCTTATTGGTTGGCGGGCACGCAAACATGCATCCTTAATCGATGTGGACAATGTAGGTGCATATCAAGCAGATAGGTTTTGGGAAGCGGTGCGTAGGGAAGATTTAGTCAAAGGCGGGCTGATTTTGAATCCAGATGAATTTTATATTCTCGCCAGCCGTGAATTTGTCCATGTTCCACCAGATTTAGCCGCCGAAATGCGCGCATATGATACCGCCGTCGGTGAGTTCAGAGCCCATTATGCAGGATTTTTTGACCCTGGATTTGGGTGTGCTGAGATTGGCGCAACACCAACACGTGCCGTGCTAGAGGTGCGTTCGCATGATGTGCCTTTTCTGATTGAGCAAGCCCAGACAGTGTGCAGACTAGTCTATGAGCCGATGGCAGAGGTGCCTGAAAATTTGTATGGCGCGTCTGGCTCTGGCTCAAATTATCAGTCGCAAGGCTTAAAACTTGCCAAACATTTTATCTAATGCATTTTGTCTAATGAACAGGGCATCGCCAAGCTATCTAGGGCTAAAACGTTAGAAAAGCTTGACATAATCGCATTTTTTAGACGATAACATCCGCTTCCACATCTTTTGGGTAAATCCGCTTATTTTGACCAGCATATTGAGGCAAAATCCATGGAAGATAAACAGAAGTTTAAAATGGCTGTGATGCCAACTTACTCACGGGCTGAGCTAAGTTTTGAGCACGGTAAGGGGTCGTGGCTTTATACAGCAGATGAAGAGGCGTATCTTGATTGCGCGACTGGCATTGCTGTAAATTTGTTTGGCCATGGGGATAAACGGCTGTTGGATGCGCTGCATGCGCAGGCGGATAAAGTATGGCATACCTCAAATCTATATCGTATCGATGGGCAGGAAAGACTTGCCTTTAGACTGGCGCAACATGCCGGTCTGGAACATGCATTTTTCTGTAATTCTGGTGCAGAGGCCAATGAAGCTGCGGTAAAAATGGCAAGGCGTTTTCATTACAAGCAAGGGGATGAAAACAGATATAAAATTATTTGTGCTGGTAATTCTTTTCATGGCAGAACGCTAGCGATGCTTGCCGCAACAGATAAGCCGCTTTTCAGGGAAGGCTTTGGGCCTATGCCTGAAGGGTTTGTGCATGTGCCTTTTGGTAATCTAAATGCTTTGCGGGATATGCTTGATGATAGCATTGCTGCGATTATGGTTGAGCCGGTGCAAGGTGAGGGTGGCGCGATTGCTGCGCCTGCTGGCTATATTGAAGGGGTGCGCGCCGCAGCAGATGAATTTGGCGCCTTAGTAATCGCAGATGAAGTGCAATCTGGTATGGGACGCACAGGGCATTTGTTTGCCTATCAAGCGGCGTCTATTCAACCTGATTTAGTGGTATTAGCAAAAGGGCTAGGCGGGGGCTTTCCGATTGGTGCGGTTATCGCAAAAAAAGCGATTGGTGAGGCCATGGGCCCTGGCAGTCATGGGTCTACTTTTGGTGGTAATCCTTTGGCTGTAGCTGTTGCGAATGCTGTTCTTGACGGGCTTGAAGATGAAGGGTTTTTGACCGATGTATGCCGCCGTGCTGATATGCTAAAAACCAAGCTTGAAGCGCTAAAGCAAAGCTATCCAGAACAGATTATTGAGATCCGGGGGGCAGGGTTTCTGTGCGGTCTAAAACTGGCAGATAATGTTGTTGCAGGGGAGATGGTAGCAGCTTTACGCGAACGGCATTTGCTGTGTGTGCCTGCAGGCGAGAATGTGGTCAGATTACTGCCGCCCCTTACGATCAGCGAAGAAGAAATTGAATTTGCAATCGCAGCACTAGATGCACATCTAGCAAGCTTGGCAACGAAGTGAGAATGTAAATGAGACATTTTTTAGATTTGCGGGATTTCGATGCCGACAGGCTAAATGCGATGCTGGAAACAGCTGCTGCAATGAAATCTGGAAAAGATACTACCGCCCCGCTTGCAGGTAAGCAAATCGGAATGATTTTCGAAAAACCATCAACTAGGACACGGGTTTCTTTTGAGGTCGGCATTAAGCAACTTGGCGGCAATCCTGTTATTTTGGCGGCGTCTGATTTGCAACTCGGTAGGGGCGAGACAATCGCTGATACCGCAAAGGTGCTATCGCGCTATCTTGATGGGGTGATGATAAGAGCACTGAAGCATGACACGGTGAAGATTTTTGCAGAAGAAGGCAATATTCCGGTCATTAACGGGTTAACCAACCTGTCACACCCGTGTCAGATTATGGCAGATTTGCAAACCATCAAAGAAAGATTAGGCCCGTTAGAGAACCAAATTGTAACGTGGTTTGGGGATGGCAATAACGTGGCTAATTCATGGATTGAAGCGGCTGCTATTTGGGGGTTTGAATTGCGTATTGCAGGGCCAGAAGCCTATCGTCCGCCAGCCTCATTAGTGGCTTGGGCAAGAAGCAATGGCGGGAATATTGTGTTTTTGGACGATGCGCAAGCCGCTACGAGCAATGCTACCGTGCTGGTCACAGATGTATGGATTTCTATGGGCGATGATGAAGGCACACGGTTAGCAGATATGGCACCGTTTCAAGTCACCCAAGAATTGATGGCGCATGCTGCCCCTGACGCGATTTTTCTGCATTGTCTGCCTGCACAGCGAGGCCAAGAGGTCACTGCTGAGGTGATAGATGGTGCGCAATCTGCGGTGTTTGACGAGGCTGAAAACAGATTACATGCACAAAAGGCAGTGCTTGCCCATATCTTTGATGATAATTTTTAGCCCCGCCATCCATATATCCCTCAATTGAGCGTTAAGTTACAGATAGTCAGGTAAAGGTTTGCTTCATGCCCAGCCCTTTTTCAGGTGTTCAGCCCTTCATTTTAACAGGTTCAGATACGGCAAAAACACCGTTAATTCGTGGCAGATTAGTACGATTATTTGAGCCGTGTGATGCGATTTTATCGCGCCATGACTATCCTGATGTCATTTCTGCGATATGTGCAGAAACAATGGCTTTGGCAGGTTGCCTTGCAACAACCCTAAAATTTGATGGCATTTTTACGGTTCAGGCTAAGGGTGATGCTGGGCTGAAAACACTGTTTGCAGATGTGAATTCAGATGGCGATATCCGAAGCTACGCAAATTTTGATGCAGATAAGGTGCAGCAGGTTCTGATGCAACACCCTGCCCGAATTAATGCGCTTATGGGCTCAGGCTATATTGCCTTTACCGTGGATCAAAACCCAGAAGTAAGCGGTGAGAAAGGCCATCGTTATCAAGGTATCGTTGAGCTAGAAGGGGACAGGCTTGGCGAGTGTGCAAAGCAATGGTTCAAAAATTCTGAACAGCTTGCAACCCATGTGCTTACCTCTGCTGCAAAAGGAGAGGCAGGCTGGGCTGGTGCGGCGGTAATGTTACAACGGATCGCTCAGACAGGCGGGCAAACACAAGATAGCACTACAGATGAGATGGATGCAGATGATTTGTGGGAGACCTGCACTATCTTGCTTGATTCTGTGCGTCAAGATGAATTGCTAGACCCCGGGCTAAGTGCTGAAGATTTGCTGTTTAGGCTGTTTCATGCGCATGGTGTGCATGTGCAACCCCCCTCACAGATGCAAGACCAATGCAGATGTTCTGATGAGAAGGTTGAGATGATGCTCGCAGGATTATCTGGCGGGCAACGTGCATCCGTAGCAGATGAAGCAGGCCAATTAGTGGTGAATTGCGAGTTTTGTAAACAAACTCGCCAGTATCAGCTTACCTCGTTTCAGGATTAGCCTAAACGCTTTACCATAAATCTATTCTATGAGAATTTAACTTATGCTATATACAAAATGTAGTATGGTTTGATAGGGTTTTGTCATACATACAGATATGGCAAGAACAAGATGTGAGCCGTGCTTGTCAAAAACATAAAAAGTGTGATTAAAGGCAGCAGAATGATGCAGGTTGAAAAACAAACTAAGCCGATTCCTACCGTTTTTTCTAGCTTGAAATATGTAACGAAAACCGCAGGGCGCGCCGTGCTGGTGTCGATGGTTGGGCTGATGATATTGTCTGGCTGTGCAAATGATACAAGGCCTGTTACTTTGCCTGAATTTGATGCCAGCGAATTTAGCGCATTGCGGATTGATGCGCGTCATTTGCAAATTATTGAAAATTGGGTAATGCCAATGCAGCCGCCTTATGTAGAGCATACCTTATCACCTTCCCCATCTGAGATGGTGGTGGATTGGGCAAGCAGTGTGCTCGTGCCAATCGCAGGTTCTGGTGAGGTCGTGCTGGATATTCAGCGCGCCAGTGTAATGGTCACAGACATGCCAGGCTCGAAGGCGTTGCTAGATGTATTTAAAGATCAGCAAGCCTATAAAATCAGGGTAGATTTAGAAGCTGATTTAAGCTGGATTCAACCTGTTGGTGGCAAACAGGCCTTTATTGAACTTTCAGCTTCTGCAGCAGATACGGTGGAAGAATCAGCAACGCCAAATGCGTTTGATATTGCATTGCGTGAAGTGATGAATAATGCGATAGCCTTATTAGATCGTGAAGCACGCGAAAAAATCGCTCAAATTGATGGGATGACCCGCCCTTAAACGCTTATCGCAGATGCGGGTTAAAACAAGAGGTGGATTATTTCCGCCAGAATAACGGGTTAAGCACCACCAATACGGTGAACAGCTCAAGCCTGCCAAGCAGCATGCCAAAGCACATAATCCATTTTGCGGGATCAGATATGCTTGCAAAACTGCCTGCTGGCCCGATAGTATCCCCTAATCCTGGCCCTACATTGGATATTGAGGTTGCGGCACCTGAAAGGGCAGTATGAAAATCAAGTCCTGTTAGGCCAAGCAGCATCGCCATCAGAACAAAGCAGATAATATATAAATAGAAAAAGCCCATCACCGCATCCAGAACATTATCTGGTACAGGGCGGCGATTATAATAGGCGAGCACCACTGCATGAGGGCGTAGGAGACGTGCCAGCTGAACCTTAATGGTTCCTGCAAGCACCTGCAGCCGGAACATTTTAATCCCGCATGTGGTCGAGCCAGCACAGCCGCCCACAAACATACATATCAGCAATATCGTGGTAACAGAACCGCCCCATTGCGCAAAGTCTGAGGTGCCATACCCTGTGCCAGTCATCACAGATATGGTGTTAAATGACGATAGGCGTATGGCTTGGGTGACGCCGTAGCCTTGTTTGGCTAATTCTATTGCAATAAGCGAGATGATGATGACGGTTAGCACTAAGAACCATCTGACTTGCGGATCATCAAATAAGGCTTTCCAGCCGCCACGGGTGAGCGCAAGGTAATGCACAAAGGGCAAACTTCCAACGATCATACCAAAAATAACAATCACCTCAATCAGGTGCGAATCAAACGCCCCGATAGAAGCAGTGCGCGTAGAATAGCCCCCCGTAGCAAGGGTGGTCATGGCATGGGTCACCGCATCAAAAAATGGCATGCCAGCGATAAACATCATCAATGCCCAAATTCCTGTAAGCGCGGTATACACAGCAAAAATGCCGCCCGCAAGCTGTCTGGCGCGCGGGATAACCTTGTCTGCTGTCTCAAAACTTTCTGTTTTAAATAGCTGCATACCGCCAACACTTAGCATCGGGAAAATGGCCATCGCCATCACAATAATGCCAACCCCGCCTAGCCATTGTAGCAAGGCGCGCCAGAGTAAAATCCCGTAAGAGGCTTGTTCTACTTCGCTTAGGACGGTTGAGCCTGTGGTGGTGATGCCTGAAATAGATTCAAAAGCTGCATCTGTGACAGACAATCCCATATTGGACAGAAACAGCGGCAAGGCACCAAATAGCCCTATCATTAGCCAAGCCCCATTTGTAAGCAAAAAGGCTTCTTTCAGGCCAATATCAGAATTATCTGTGCGCTTAAATGCGAGCCATAAACACACCCCCACAAAGCTGGAAAACAGACCTGCAATTGCAAAAGCCTGCCAGTTTGGGTCTGCCATCATCAGATCAAGTGCCATTGGCGCAAGCATTGTGGCGCCAAGCAAAGTCAGCAAAATACCTAATATATTGAGAACAGGTGCGGCCTGCATGTTGCGCTTGCCTCATAAACTCATGGCTCATCGGCACCAAATCTGTGCAGATATCAACAGGCTTATAGCGGTTTTTAGGCCAGTTTGTCCAGTAAGCTTTAGCTAAAACTTATGCCCAGCACACCAGTTGAATATGTCAGCGCGGCATTTGAATATGATTGTAAAAACGGTTTAGCAGCTTATCGTTTGATTGAAAAACCCCTGTGAAGCTGGTGGTAACCATAGAAACATCTGTCTTTTTGACCCCTCTTGTGGTCATACATTGATGTTGCGCATCCACAAGCACAGCAACACCTTGTGGCTCTAGCGCTTCTTGGATGGTGTTTGCAACTTGCGCTGTCATGGTTTCTTGGGTTTGCAGCCGGCGCCCAAAACTATCCAAAACGCGGGCAAGCTTTGAGATGCCTACAACACGTTTATTTGGCATATACGCAATATGGGCAACCCCTAAAATAGGAACCATATGATGCTCACAATGCGATTGCAGGGCGATATCCCGCAACATCACCATATCATTATAGCCTTCAACCTCTTCAAAGGTACGGGCAAGCATTTCTGCAGGGTCATCATCATAGCCTGAGAAAAATTCTTCATACGAACGCACCACACGCGCAGGGGTATCCACCAACCCTTCCCGTGCTGGGTTGTCGCCAGCCCACCGTAATAGGACATCTACAGCAGCTTCCGCTTCTGCCCGAGATGGCTTTTCTATTTCTAATGGTGAAGATTGGCGTGCTGCCTGTTCCGTGGTGTCATCATAAGGTGTCATGCTACCCTGCCTTTGCTTGTCCATAAATCTTAACACGATTTTCCTGATTTCAGGCAACATTCAGCCGTTGCTGTACCACCTTAACATCTACTCTTATTTACGAGACTTGAAAAGGCAGAGATCACCTTTTTGCACCGATAAATAGATTGCAGGGAGGCGGTGCAGGGATCACGGCTCGCCCATAGGCTTTGCATGGCGTTATTCATTTTTCTCACTTTTATATTTGAAATTAACAGTTTCTTTAACTTTGCGCTGTAGAGTGAAGATTATAGCAAGCACTGAAAGGTTGTTTAAGCATCTAAGAGCCAGCTAATCGCCAGCTAATCGCCAGCTAAATGATAGGGGTTAGGATAGTTGAGACAGAAAAAAGAAAAATTATTTCTTAAATATACACACTCCTTAAGTGTGTATTAACATATGATTTTCTATGTAAAGGATTTTTTAATTGTATAATTATAAAGCGTAATCTATATTTATTTTTACATTTTTAGGTAGCAAAAAGACTGAAATTTTATCTTGGGAAATGTATCAGGGCAAGCCTTTAGAAAACAAGAACCTGAGAAAGACAAGAACCTGAGAAAAACAAGAAAAAGCAAATTAAGATTTAGGTAAAACGGACAAATCAAGGAGTTCAGTTTTGAAAGCACGTATTTTTTACCCATCCACAGTTAATTACTCGCAATCACCTGACATTGCCCAACAAAAATATACGGCCATCAATTCAGGCCAGAATAGAAACAGTTCTGAGCAACCTCGAAAGTTTGAAAAAGCTCCATTTAATGGTGTTGGCATGCTTTCCTTGCTTGGCTTGGCTGCTTGTAGCGGCGGCGGTGGCGGCGGCGGTGGCACTGGTGGTGACGGCACTGGCGGTGACGGTATTGGCGGGGGCGAACAGCCGCTTGAAATTAGGGGTGCAACATTATCCCCTGGTCCGACGATTAGTGCCGAAGGCGGTAACATCACCATAGAAATAACCAGCGTAGATGTGAAGATTGATACGAATGAAGGGCTACTTGACCCTGAGGCCGCAAATATATCAGAGCCACAAGCAGCAACAGATGCCTCGCATGCTGTTATCGACCAAGTAGCTGCTGAAGCTGGGTTTCAAGCGACTTCAGATGGTGCGCCAATAAATATCACAAATTTGCAGCCAAATCTTAATGATGGTGCGAGTGAGGGGGATGCCCGCACGCTGACGATTGGTATTATCCAACCTGCAAGCGCTTCATCTTGGCGAGAAGATTCAGCTGAATTTCAGCTTGACCCTTTCTTGTTTGCACTTTTAGAGCAAGAGATTGATGTGGGTGATGGGTTCCCTAACGGTTTGCCTGAAATAACGCTCGATTTATCCAATTTAGATTTAAATACTCTGAATTTCGCAGGTGTTGATGGGGCAGGGCTTTATCTGCCATTGGGGCTTTATTCCAAGCTAAACCCGATTAATGAATACGTAGCTTCCATCCCCTTTATAGGCAGACCCGTTGCAGAGACAGATGAGCCGCAAAAATTCGGAAGCTTGATCACCAATATCTCAGGAAGTGCTGGCGATGATTTCATTGAGGCTAATGATTTGGATAATGTGATCAATGGCGGTGCTGGTGATGATGTTCTAGGCGGCGGCGCAGGGAATGACATGATTGATGGCGGCATAGGAAATGATATTCTAATCGGCGGCGCAGGGGCAGACACAATTGATGGTGGTGAGGGATTTGATACGGCTTCGTGGGGACTTCGTCAGCCAGACGGCAAGATACATGATAATACACCGGCAGGGGGTACCAGCTTAAGCGATTTTAAAGCAGGTTTAGGAAACACACAGAGTGACATTGAGTTAAATGACTTGCTTGATGAGGCAAGTGCGTTAAATGCGCTGTTAGACCAGTATGGGGCAGATTTTAATGCAGAGGATGCACATTTTATCGCCCAGCTAAAAGAGGGCGGAAATGGCTATGCATGGCGCGTCTCACAAGTATTTGCAGATGTGAATGAGGACGGCATCCGGGATACAGCAGAAATAGAGCTACCCCTATCAGCGATTCAGCTGGCATATGCAAAGTATAAAGATACGGATATAGCAGATAATTTTATCACGCAAGAGGCTTCAGAAGCCTTTAACCAAGATGGTGCACCTGTTCTGGTTCCAGGCAGAGAGGGGTATTATTATAAATCGATTTCCACCTATGAAGAGATGACGGTGACAGGCTATGATCTTCAAACAGACACGCTTCAGAATATTGAAGCGCTGATGTTGGGGTACACTATTCATCCTGGCTCAAACACGATTTTAATCGGTAATGATGAAAATAATGTACTTCATGGGAGTGATTCTGCTGATATTCTCATCGGAAATGGTGGCAATGATCGGATTTTGGGCGGAAATTTAAAGGATATCCTTATTGGCGGTGCTGGTGATGATATTCTGAATGGCGGCGCAGGCGATGATACGCTAGATGGCGGCGATGGTGCAGACACCCTTAATGGCGGCGCAGGGGCTGACAGAATAGATGGCGGCGATGGTGATGATATCATTGATGGCCGCGATGGCATAGATACGCTTAATGGCGGCGATGGTGATGATACGCTTAATGGCGGTGATGGTGCTGACACCATAAATGGCGGTGCAGGGGCAGACACCCTTACTGGCGGTGCTGGTGCTGACATGCTTTATGGTGATGCTGGCAATGATACGCTTAATGGCGAGGAAGGCAGGGATATCCTAGAAGGCGGTGCAGGCGCAGACATCCTTAATGGCGGGGAAG
>CBFHYP010000005.1:0-248 GCA_965660095.1 Puniceispirillaceae bacterium (SeqCode) | reverse complement strand
CCGCATCTTATGCAAATTCTGATGAAGGCGTTACTGTTGATTTAAGCAACAATGCTAACAATACTGGTGATGCCGTAGGGGATACTTTCAACAGTATCGAAAACCTTATCGGTTCTGCTCATAATGACACTTTAATTGGCAATGGTGACGCTAACAGTATTGAAGGGCGCGCAGGAGATGACGTGCTGGAAGGTGGTGCTGGCGGTGACACGCTAGATGGCGGTAGAGGCGTTGATACAGCTTCTTAC
>CBFHYP010000004.1:0-131251 GCA_965660095.1 Puniceispirillaceae bacterium (SeqCode) | reverse complement strand
CTAAGAATACCGCTAACATTACAGGGTATCGGCTAATTGCTTTAGACGCTCCTGCCAATATTGAATGCGGATTCTGGCCTGCAGGCTATCTGTGTAATGATAAGTTTTTATCAGCCTTTCAATGAGCATGCGGTCACCGCTTATGGCTGCGCATTCCAAATCTTCAATTGTGGTTTTTTGCAGCTCTTGCGGCAGAGCGGTGAAGGGGGCTTTTTTCCTGACATAGTTTGCCCGTGCTAAACAGGCTGGCGCTTCTTTGAGCTTGAGCGCATTAAGGAAATAATCTGCCGCCATTTTAGGATTAAGCAAAGGTGAATTCTTATCTCCGTAAAATGCGGCAAGGGCTGAATTCACCTCTTTATGATGTCGTGATGCAGCCTGTTGAAGGAGGATTTCAGCTTTGTGATAAAGCGGTGCGTTTGGGTGGTGATGCAGAAAATAAAAGGCTTTATTTATCTGCTGGCTTTCCCAAAGCTGTTTTGCTGGGCCGGTTTTATCTTGGCTTCCTGCTTTTGCATCAAGCTGTTTGCCCAGCAGCATAATTGTCTGCTCAATCGCTTCTTGGCTATCTGAAAAGCGCTGTTTTGATATTTCTGCTTCTGCAGGGGATAGCAGCAACATTGCAATAATGACGATACAAAGAGAGGCCTTGTGATAGCTGCAAATTTGACTGCTAAAATATCCGAATTGGCCTTGCTGAATGACGTGTCTGATATTCATATCCATGCGGAAACAGCGATTTTTATTCGCCAGAATGGGAAGATGATACAGACCGAGACCATAGCGTCTGAGCAAGAGATAATGGCATTTTTGGAACAGGTTTGCAGCCTGAAACTTGCTAGTTTTTCGGGCTGTAATGAAGCAGATTTTGCGTTTGAGAGCGCTGGGATAAGGTTTCGCGCTAATCTTTTGAAAAGCAGCCTTGGCATGGGTTTGATTTTGCGTGTAATTAGCCAAGAAATTCCAGAAATGCAAAATCTTGGTTTGCCGCAACCTGTCTATGATGTGCTTGATGCGCATGATGGGTTGGTGCTGGTTACAGGTCAGACAGGTTCTGGTAAATCGACCTCTCTTGCAGCCATGATCCATCACATTAATCAGCGCCGAAAAGTAGCTATTTATACCCTTGAAGACCCAATCGAAATACGTCACCATCACCTGAACTCCATCATTGTTCAGCGCGAAATTGGCATACATACACAAAGTTTTGCAGTTGGTTTAAAGCATATCCTGCGTCAGGACCCAGACATTATTCTTCTTGGTGAGTTGCGTGATTTTGAAACCATGTCAGCGGCGCTCACAGCAGCTGAAACAGGCCATCTTGTGTTTGCTAGCCTGCATACCAGAAACACAGCAGATAGCATTAACAGGATTATCGACGTCTTTCCTGAAACCCAGCAAGCCCAAGCAAGAGAGCAATTAGCAAGTGCGTTGCGATTAGTGCTATCACAGCGATTGCTGCCTGCTAGGAGCGGCGGCAGGATAGCTGCATTTGAGGTGCTTGTGAATATTCCAGCTGTGGCAAATTTGATCCGCGAGGCTAAAACCGCTCAGCTAGATTCTGTGCTTCAGACAAATGCAGCTATTGGCATGGTGCGGATGGAAGCTGCCCTTCAAACATTGCTTCAAAACGGTCAAATCAATTCAGATGACATCTATTAGGCATGCAACAAGGGCTATGTATTGGAATAGGTGCAAAGGGATAGGCCTTAGTGCCGATGGTGAAGTTTTTCCGCCTCATTATTTTGATAGGTTAATCAGCTGAAGCCCAGTCAATCAGTCAAATTCTGGGTATGAAATGTCAAGAATGAGTTGAAGAAAGGTTGGGTTTAGGTATGATACAGCATCTGTTTAAAACTATGCACGATATGAGCGGACTATTGGATAACACACAGCAAAAACCAAGGCCTGATCATCAAAATGGTTTTTCTTTAATCGAATTGCTGGTTGTTGTCGCAATTATCGGGGTATTGTCTGCGGTGGGGATTGTTGGATATCAGTCCTATATTGAAAATACGCGCTCAGATGTTGCCGAAACAAATGCAAAATCTGCAGATAGGTGGATTGCTTCGACCCATATTGCGCGTGCTGGCGGATTAACGGTTACCCCCACAGAATGTGATTCTAGCCAAACCGGCGGTTTAGAAGATTGTCTAGATGATTTAGCTAGTGATGGTAAACCGTTCAATCGTTTTAAAAACCCGTATCAATCTGCAAATGATACAGACCCCATTTTGGTGTATATGGATGACAGTACCTCATTCATTGATGCAGATGGGGATTGCACATCGCTTACAGCTAATTTAGGTGTATCCTCAAAAGATGGTTCAACATCTACAGCACCAACAAGCTGGGCAGGGATTGTCTTACTGCAAGTGCTAGCCGCATCTGACAGTTTAAGCGATACAACAAATAGATTGCGTGTTGGTTGGTGTAATGCAGATGAAGAGCTGCAAATCATCAATGATAATACAAGCTTCTAGCTGCCATCTTAACAGAGATATCCATTTTCATCTTCATCGAGTTGGTTAGTTAATATCGCCATGACCTATCACATTGCGCATGAAAATGGGTGTCTATCTCTAACCCTAGCGGGTGAGATTGACCTGCAAATTACATCAGAGCTTAAAGATGCAATCTCAAGCCATTTGGGCGAACAACGCTGCCCTGCTGTAATAGAAATATCTGCAGGGCAGGTGAGTTACATTGATTCAAGCGGTATCGCACTTTTGCTTTATATTCAAAAAACTGCGGCAGAAAAAAATATTTCTTTTCGCCTGTTAGAGATTAGCGCCGCCATTGCACATGTGCTGAAGCTTGCCCGATTAGATAGCCTGTTAAAGGCTGAACGCATCATATCGTCTTAAAAGGGGAAGAACATCACCAGAGCGATATGGGCGTAAAGTTGCTTTTTTTTTGGAGCCTGAATGGCAATTTCTTCGCCAATTTTATCCTCATTATCTGTCCTTAATCTTATTTCTTCAATGCTCTCGCATTATGAGCAATCTAGCGCTGAGAAAGAGATACATCGCTGGGTGCTTGAACAATTAAAGGAGATGGTGGGCGCCACAGCCGCAAGCCTGTTTTGGGCAGAACAGGATACAGATAAGCTTATTTGTATTCAGGTTAGCGGCGGTAAAGATATCACAGGGTTAGTCTTAGAACCTAATCAAGGTATTTGCAGGGGCGGTGTTTCAAACAAAAAAAGCCTGTATCACGCCTGCAACCACCCAAGATAGCAGGCACCATCACCTTATCGATATCGATTCTGGCTTTAAGACGTATAATATGATCACAGCGCCTATTTTTACATCCAAGCGTAGTTTCGGTGTGGTGCAATTGCTGAATAAAAAGACTGGCAACATTTTAGAAGATTTTTCTGCTGAAGATTTGGCGCTGGTCGCAGTGGCAGCGCAAATGATGGCGCAAGGCATCATTGCTATTGAAATGGCGAGTGAAATAGCCGATAGGCTGGCGCAGGAAAAGCTAATAGCACATGAATTTGCACAAGCCTATGAAGTGCAAAAACTGATGCTAAAACCTGTGAAAGCCTTACAGCCTATTTGCGCAAAGACCTTGCCAGCAAAAGAATTAGGTGGCGATTTCTACGATTATTTTATTACAGAGGATAGATGTTTTTTCTGTATCGGCGATGTTGCAGGTAAAGGTGTCCCTGCTGCATTAGTGATGAGCTGCTGCATTTCTTTGTTCCGGTCTTATACATGGGACGCCGGGGATATTAAGCGTTTTGCACACCAGCTAAATACCTTTCTGCTTAGCTTAAATAGCGAGCGTTTTGTGGTTATAACAGTTGGTGTTTTTTGCCTAAAAACCCGTCAAACGCATTTTTTGAATTGTGGCCATTCTGATGTGATGCAGTTTGATTTTGCTGCCCAAAACATAAGATGGTTTGATGCTATCTCGCCGCCATTAGGGATTGTGCCATTAGAGCAAACTATCCAGCCCTATAGCTTCAAGCTTGCGAAAACCGAAGTTTTGGTTATGTTAACAGATGGCATTGCAGAAAAATATGATATGGCAGGGTTGGCGGCGCATGATGCCATTGAAAAGCTGTTTTGCAGTTTGGACTATACGCAAGATGCATCTAGCTTATTGATGGCGCTTCTAGATGATGCCGCCCAGAAACAGATAGACCAACATGATGATGAAACGGCATGTGTGGTGGTGTAATCTGGCGTCTTTAGAAATTCATAGTATGGTGGTAGAAAAATACTTTAGGGAAATAGATAAAAAGACTATTAGGGTGATAGACTAAAATATGGCAACATTATTGCATTAACTTAAGGAGAGGTATGATTGTGATAAGGTGTGAGCGCTAATGGAGCATGGCAAAGCCATTTTTGTTGGCAATATAAAAGGTGGCGTAGGCAAAAGCACTATTTCAGCTTTTTTATACGATTATTTCAGAGGTAAATCTGCTTATAAGTCTGTAAATCTTCTGGATACAGACAAGCAGGGCACAGCCTATGAGTTGCTTGAAAGACAGCAAAGCGAGAGCAATGCAATCCGTCATGTGCCTGTGAGTGATCGTTTTGATGGTCTTAGCATGGTCACAGTAGATAGTTTGATGCGCCGCATGCGTATTGAAGAAAATTCCCTCACTATCGTGGATACTGGCGCAGGTTGGCCTGGGAATATATGGCAGATCGCCATGATGTGTGAATGTATTATTGTGCCAACTTCTCTATCTTGGGCTGATATTCGCCCAACAATCGAATTTGTGAAAGAAATTGATGATCGAAAATTAAGTTCGGATTCAATGACTCCACATCTTATCATTGTCCCTAACCGTATTCCGCCTTCACAGCGTGATTTGTCTCAGCTTTCTGAAAATCTTGAAGGCCTGAATGTGGTACTTGCACCGCCTTTGTCTGATTTATCGATTGTGAAAACAATGGCAGGCAATTTTACAGGCCTAAAAGCAGTTACAGAAACACGCTTTCATAAAGAATTCACCCGTTTAGGTGAATTCATTGAAGATTATGTGCTGTCTGGCAAACTTAGCCAAATGTACGAAGACGAGCTGGACGACGCCTAAATTTAGCTAAAATTTTCAAAAACCGTTAGTCTTGGCTAAGCGCATTGGCTACCCATTTATGGAAATGGTGGGTTGGGCTGTCCATTACAGGGGAGAATTTGCCGCCATCAAAATGCGGCGCGTTTCTGCCCTTCTGCATACCTTCCACAACCTCAATATCTTCAATGAAAACAGATTTCCACATGGCAGTGTTGGTCTGGCGCATATCGCTATACGCTTCTTCAAGCGCTTCTGGCTTGGCGTAATAAATGGCACAACGTTCTTTGGTGTGATGCGGGGAAAGCGGCTCTAGGATAATCGCAAAACTATGGTCTCTGTGCACGCCAAACAACACATTCGGGAATAGGGCGCAATATTCTGAAGCGGTGTCCCATTTGCTATCTAAGCCCTGATGGGTAGGGAATTGTCGTCCGTCTGCTGCGATTTGTGGGTTATATACTTTAGAGCCTTGGCCAGCATGTCCGTCATCATCCAAGATATTATAATGATCCTCTAGCTTAGAATAGCTGTTTAATTCGGGGTGAATAAAAGGCAGGTGATACGCCTCGCAATAATTTTCAACAGCAAGTTTCCAGTTACATTCCAATGCTAAGGTAAATTCAGAATCAGCGCCTGAGAAATAAATTGGCTGCTCAAATTCTTGCCAACGCATGCGGAGCGGCTTTGAAAATGCTTCAAAGCTTTCTGCATTTCCAGATAGATTTACAAAAATCACCTCACGCCACATTGCAGTTGGTAGTTTGTGAAGCGATAATTCCTCGCAGATAATGTCCTCATGGTGATGAATATCAGGGCCGCCTACATGCGGTGTTGCCCGCAAATGACCATCGAAATCATAGGCCCATGCATGATAAGGACAGGTCATCGGCCCAGACAGTTTTGCAGGCTTATCGACAAGCACCATCCCTCTATGTCGGCACACATTTTCAAATACATTCACTTCACCTTGGGCGTTTCTCGCAATGAAAAGGGGGGTGCCTAAAAAGCTCACAGGGTAAACACATCCTGGTTTTGGTACATCATGGCTAAACCCAATAGCAGCCCATCCATTGCCAAAAATCTGCTTAGCTTCATGGCGGAATGCAGCGTCATCAATATAGTGCAGATTTTCAAGGCCAGATGCCTGTTCTATTGGCTTGAGTACATTATGAGTGCTGTTCAAAATATCCTCCATCACGGTGCATGTAAATCAATGTGATATATCTGAGGTTAAATCCAAAAAATTTATCTCTGTTGTTCTCTTGTCGCCTGTTGCGTCGAATTTAGTTTAGTTTTGTGATAATAATGTATTTTCCTGCAGGCTGTCCGGTGGGGAGATGTCTAACAAACTGGTGTTTTTTGCAGGAGAAGATGATGTCAGAGCATATAGGGGCAGGTCCAACGCGCATTCATGAAGAGCTTGGTGATGCGTTTTATGACATCGTTGAGCCTGCTGTTTTCCCAAAACATATTTTGCGCTACCGGAATGATAAGGCGGCGCAGTCCATTGGTTTGAAAAACTTAAGTGATGAAGAATGGATATCCCATTTTGGGAAGTTTAAGCCTATCGCAGGCAGTTTTGAGCGCCCTCTAGCCTTGCGCTATCATGGCCACCAATTCGGTCATTACAATCCAGAACTAGGCGATGGTAGAGGGTTCTTATTTGCACAATTCTATCAAGAGCCGGTAGATAATGCGCCGCCAAGATTAGTGGATTTAGGCACAAAAGGAAGTGGCCAGACGCCATATTCAAGAACTGCAGATGGCAGATTAACCTTGAAAGGCGCGGTGCGAGAAATCCTGGCAACTGAAATGCTTGATGCCCAAGGCGTTGCAACATCGCACACCTTTAGCGTGATTGAAACAGGTGAGGAACTCACCCGAAATGATGAGCCATCGCCAACCCGCTCGGCTGTATTGGTGCGCCTGCTTCATAGTCATATCAGAATCGGTAGCTTCCAAAGATTAGCTTACTTAAACCAACAGCCAGAATTGGAGGCGCTCACCCGTTATGTCATTAAATATTACTATCCTGATATTGACCCTGAAATGCCATATGCGCAGTTAGCGCCTAGTTTAATAACAGCGCTAGCAAGCCGAATTGCTGAGATGGTCGCAGGCTGGATGGCTGCTGGCTTTGTGCATGGGGTTTTGAATACGGATAATTTTAATATTACAGGTGAAAGTTTTGATTATGGGCCGTGGCGCTTCCTGCCCCATTTTGAGCCAGCCTTTACCGCTGCCTATTTTGACCACACACGGCGCTATGCGTTTGGCAGACAACCGCAATCTGCAATGTGGGCGTTATGCAGGCTGGCAGATTGTTTTACAGAACATGTTGCGATGGATGTGCTTGAAGAAGCGCTTAGCAGATTTTATCCAGAATTAGAAAAGCGCCTATCCCAAAAATTACTATATCGTTTGGGTCTAGCCGCAACAGATGATAAAGCAGCACCCTTTAGCGAAAGCTTATTCAAAGCTGCTGCCGCCACGCAAATCTCATATGATCAGCTATTCTATGATTTGTATGGTGGTGAAATAGACCACAACACAGCTGACCCGCGCTGGCAAACGGATCAACAGCTTATCGCGCTAACAGCATCTTGTGCAGATTTTCAAAGACGGCAAAGTGCAAAACAAATCAAAGCAGTCAGAAAACGCCCTTTCATCAGCCTTGAAATTAATAAGGTAGAAGCACTTTGGGCACCCATCGCAGAACATGATGATTGGACAGCGTTCCATACAGCGATTGATGATATCAGAAGGCTAGGGGAGTGTTTGAACGCTTAAATAAGGCTGATAAGCTTTAGATATGCTCAGCATCCAAGCCGCGATTTGTAACTTGGCGAAGCACGAAATTACTTTCCATACGCTGAACATGCGGCAAGGCGGATAGATATTCACTGTGGATTCTGCCGAAATCTGTGACATCGCGTGCCGCTATCCTCAGCAGATAGTCATTTTCACCAGCAAGCAGAAAACAAGCGAGGACTTGCGGAATTTTACAAACAGCTTCTTCAAAATCACTTAGCATGTTCGAAGACTGACCTTGCAGGGTGATATGCACCAGCACCAATACTGAATGCCCTAATGCCTCAAGATTAAGATTTGTATTATAACTGCTAATCACCCCAGAGGTTTCGAGTTGGGAAACACGCCGCAGGCATGCCGAAGGCGAAAGCCCCACGCGTTCAGCAAGTTCGACATTCGCAACACGCGCATTATCCTGCAAAATAGAAAGAATGGATTTATCAATTTTGTCCATGTGCTGCTGTCCTGTTAAGATTTTCTATAAATATGCGAAAAGACCCTAAGCGGTTTTCCGATTCATGAGGTGTGATTGCGAATTTATGAAGTAAAATATATATATGCAACATAAAATTTTTATATTTTTTAAAATACAAAATTAAATTGCAATTTCTGGCAATTTGGTTCAAAGAAATTTGTCTTTTTGAGGCTTAAAATTGGCAAAAATATAGGTGTGATGGATGTTCTGGCCAGAAAACAGCTATTAGTTCAAAAAAACTATTATGATTTGAAAAAATTATCTTGACCTTTTGTTAGAATTAACTCATAAGACTGCGCTATGCGTCTTGTTACCGTGCTGGTGACAAAACCAAACGCATAAAATGGTCGTGGGGCCATAGCTCAGCTGGGAGAGCGCGTGCTTTGCAAGCATGAGGTCGTCGGTTCGATCCCGTCTGGCTCCACCAACCATCCTTCATCATTGTAACGGTGGTGGTGTCATGTTAAAGTGGCACAGGAATGTTAAACTAATATTTTGGGTCAGCATGGTATTTCATGTGGCGGCCTGATTGTTCGGAGCTTCAAAATGGCTGTACCTAAGAGTAAAATCAGTAAGTCAAAGCGTAATATGCGCCGGGCACATGACGCATTGAAAAGCGATGCGTATGTTGAAGATAAGGTAACAGGTGAACTTCACCGTCCGCACCATATTGACCTTAAGACAGGTATGTATGGTGGCAAGCAGGTATTAAAAGTTAAAGACAGGTTCTAGTAACCATATTTGTGTTTAATTTTTAATGGTATGATTGCCTGACTTATGTCTCATCAACAAGATACCCCAAAATTTAAAATTCCATCCCCTGTTTTCTGCATTGGGCAAATCGTAAAGCATAAACATTACCCTTTCCGTGGGGTGATTGTGGATGTTGACCCTGAGTTTGACAATACAGAAGAGTGGTATCAGTCAATTCCTGAAGATGTGCGCCCAAAACGGGAACAGCCCTTCTATCATCTGCTTGCTGAGAATTCTGACAGCTATTATTCTGCCTATGTCTCGCAACAGAACCTTGTTTCTGATGAAGAAAATGGCCCTGTGGGTCACCCTGATATCTCAGACCTTTTTGATGGTCTGGAAGAGGGGAAGTATCTTCTCAAGCGAGAAGCATTTAACTAACACACAACAAATTTAAATTTCTTATCCAGATCGTGAAACAAGCTGTAATTAGGCTTGCTTATCTGCGCTGGTTCACTATATCTGTGTTAAGTGGACTAGATTAGTCTTGATTTTGATAATCATTCGCAAAAACAATATCTTGATGAAATGCTTGCCATGTTATCTGAGATGTTTTTGAGGGTCTGATTAAGGCTGTTTTGAGGGCGCAATGCTTAGAATTAACAGGATGACAGATTACGCGATTTTGGTGCTTGGGTTATTGCACCAGCGTGATGATGCGCAGATGAATTCTAATGATATCGCTAGGTATTTGCAGTTGAATAAGACAACTGTGGCAAAGGTGATAAAGGCGCTTTCTGCTGCTGATTTGGTGGTTACATCTCGTGGTATAAATGGTGGCTGTCAGTTGGCGATAGATGTTGAGAAAATCTCTCTTGCCTCGGTGGTGGAAGCTGTCGAGGGGCCTATTGCATTAACGGCCTGTGTATCGGGTGCGGACGAATCATGTGAAGTAAGCCATGGATGCTTTATGAGTGGGCATTGGAATCAGGTGAACAGCGCCATTCGTTCTGCGCTAGAGGGGGTAACACTGTTGGATTTATTCAATCCAGAGCTTGCCTTCCCCGAACAGGCGGCGCAGTCCGCAATACATATAAACCAAAATTCTGAGGCAGAAATAGCCTCCAAACATGTCATGCAGGAAAGTGAAGGTTAAGCTGGATGGTTGCAACAGTTGAAACGATTGAACAAGTTCAACAGGCTACAGGTGCCTATAAATATGGTTTTATTACTGATATTGAAACTGAAAAGGCGCCAAAGGGGCTGAATGAAGACATTATCAGATTCATCTCTGCAAAGAAGGATGAGCCTGAATGGATGCTTGAATGGCGCCTAAAAGCCTATCGCTATTGGCTTAAGATGGCTTCCCCTGACTGGGCAAAGCTGAATATCCCGCCGATAGATTATAATGATATCTATTACTATGCTGCGCCTAAATCCGCAGAAGCGCCAAAGTCACTTGATGAGGTCGATCCGGAGTTGCTGCGTACCTATGAGAAGCTAGGTATTCCGCTAAATGAGCAGAAAATGCTTTCTGGTGTCGCAGTGGATGCGGTGTTTGATTCTGTGTCTGTTGCCACAACCTTCCGTGAAGAATTGGCGAAAGCAGGGGTTATCTTCTGCCCAATTTCTGAGGCGATTAAAACACATCCTGAATTGGTGAAGAAATATATGGGCTCTGTAGTGCCTGTAGCGGATAATTACTTTGCAGCGTTAAATTCTGCTGTATTTACCGATGGCTCGTTTGTGTACAACCCTAAAGGGGTGCGCTGCCCGATGGAGCTTTCTACCTATTTCAGAATTAACGAACGTAATACAGGCCAATTTGAAAGAACGCTGATTATTGCCGAAGATGAAAGCTATGTATCCTACCTAGAAGGTTGTACAGCACCACAACGTGATGAAAATCAGCTTCATGCTGCGGTTGTTGAATTGGTTGCGATGCATGATGCTGAAATTAAATACTCAACCGTTCAAAACTGGTATCCAGGTGATGAGACAGGCAAGGGCGGTATTTATAATTTTGTGACCAAGCGAGGGGCGTGTCGTGGGGATCGCTCAAAAATCTCATGGACGCAAGTTGAAACAGGCTCTGCCATTACATGGAAATATCCATCATGTGTATTGCGCGGCAAGGATTCCGTGGGTGAATTTTATTCAGTAGCAGTAACAAATGGCGCACAGCAAGCTGATACGGGTACAAAAATGATCCATATTGGCGAGGGCTCAAGCTCAACCATTATTTCAAAAGGGATATCTGCGGGGCGGTCACAAAACACCTATCGCGGATTGGTTGAAGTGCATAAGGGTGCTGAAAAAGCACGCAACTTCACGCAATGTGACTCGCTGTTAGTGGGTGATAAATGTGGTGCACATACCGTGCCTTACATTACCTCGCGGAACCCAACGGGCAAGATTGAGCATGAAGCAACAACCTCGCGCATCTCAGAAGACCAGCTTTTCTATTGTTTTCAACGCGGGTTGGATGAAGAAGACGCCGTATCGCTGATTGTAAATGGTTTTTGTAAGGAAGTGATGAAAGAGCTTCCTATGGAGTTTGCTGTTGAAGCACAAAAACTTATCGGTATTAGCCTTGAAGGCTCCGTTGGTTAAAAATTTGAAGTAAGGAAGTTATTATTATGGCGCTTTTAGAAATTAAAGACCTGCACGCTCGTATTGGCGATGTTGAAATTCTGCATGGTATTAACCTCACCATTAACCGCGGTGAAGTGCATGCAATTATGGGCCCGAACGGGTCTGGCAAATCAACACTTTCTTATGTGCTTTCAGGTCGAGACGGATATGAAGTTACCTCAGGCGACATCCTGCTAGATGGGGAATCCGTGCTTGAGATGGAAGCTGATGAACGCGCAAGATTAGGCATGTTCTTAGCCTTTCAATATCCTGTGGAACTGCCAGGTGTCAGCGGTATGGCGTTTTTACGCGCCGCGGTAAATGCAAGACGGAAAAACCAAGGGCTTGAAGAAGTTGACCAGCTAGGCTTTGTAAAGCTTGCAAGAGCAGCTGCAAAAGAGCTTGGCGTAAGTGATGAGATGCTAAAGCGTGCGGTGAATGTAGGTTTTTCAGGCGGCGAGAAGAAGCGCTATGAAATTTTGCAAATGGCGCTATTAAAGCCGTCTTTAGCAGTGCTTGATGAAACCGATTCAGGGCTAGATGTTGATGCATTGAAAATTGTGTCTGAAGGGGTGAATGCACAGCGCGGAAGTGATTGTGGTATGCTTGTGATTACGCACTATCAGCGCCTACTAAACCATATTGTGCCTGATTATGTGCATATTCTAGCAGGTGGTAGGATTCTGAAAACAGGGGATAAATCATTAGCCCTTGAGATCGAAGAAAATGGTTACGCGGGAATTGGTGATGCAGCCTGAAATGAAAACAGAGAATAATTCAAAAGAACAGGTAGGGCTTGCACATCTAAACTGGCCTTCCTCTGCTGTTGAAGCATGGAAATTTACCCCATTACACCAGCTTGGTCTTGAAAAGCTTGTGCCAGCACAACATGCGAGCAATGTAAATGCAGCAGCAGATGTAGGCATCTTATTCCAAGATGGCTATTTAGCGCATTTTAATGTTGCGCATGACGGTGTAAATATCCAAAAGCTTGAGCGCAGTAATCCTGTAGTGAATGAATGGCTAGCATTATTGCCTGAAAACCATCACCTTAGCCACATGGCGCGCGGTAATATGACTGATATTGTGATGGTGTCTATCGCAGCAGATGCAAAGATTGAACAGCCGCTTCACATCGAATTTACAAGCGATAATTCGGCCACAAGCGCACATCCTTTGGTGTTAATCAATCTAGAAGATGGGGCAGAAGCAAAGCTAATGGAACATCACCGTGCTGAAAATGGCTTATCAGCACCTGTAATGATTACAAGGCTTGGCATAAAGGCAAAGCTTCATCTTGCAAAACTGCAGGATGATGCAAACGCAACAACCCATTTAGGGCTATCGGCCTTCCGCCTTGCCTCAAACGCTCACTTGAATGGCTTTACGGTAAGTATAGGCGGAAAATTAGCGCGTCTTGAAAGCCATGTGCATTTTGATGATCCGAATGCAGATATGGCACTTTCGGCCATTTATTTAGGCGCAGAAACACAGCATCATGATATCACAACAGTGACCTATCATGCCCACCCGTCTTGTGCGTCAAACCAAGTTATCAGAGGGGTTTTGGCAGATCAGTCGCACGGTGTTTTCCAAGGCAAGGTGTGCGTAGCGCCAGATGCACAGAAAACAGATGGCCAGCAAATGTCCAGAGTGTTGCTGCTATCGCGAGATGCTGTGGCTGATGCCAAGCCTGAGCTAGAAATTTTCGCAGATGATGTAGTGTGCTCGCATGGCGCAACTGTGGGTGAGCTAGATGAAGTGCTGATGTTCTATCTCAAAAGCAGAGGCATCCCCTATGGCCAGGCCAGAGCAATGCTTATCCAAGCTTTCCTTGCAGATGCATTAGAGGAAATTGAAGATGAAGCGCTAAAGGGGTTTCTGTCGGAACAGGTTAATAACTGGACATCGATGAACAGCAACGCTGATTAATCTTAGGAGCAGTCTATGGCACAAGGTGAAAGGGCGCAAGGTGAAAGGGCTCAAAATGAAAGGGCTCAAGAAGAAAGCCGGTTTGATGTGGAAGCCCTGCGCGCTGAATTTCCAATATTATCACGCCAGATAAACGGAAAGCCGCTGATTTATCTAGATTCAGCTGCTTCCTCCCAAAAGCCAAAAGCAGTGCTTAATGCCATACAACAAGCCTATGGTGAAACCTATGCCAATGTGCATCGCGGCTTGCACACCCTTTCTGAAGAATCGACCGAAAAATACGAAGCGGTAAGACATAAGCTAGCGCAGTTTTTAGACGCTGCTGATGTGAATGAGGTTGTGTTTACCTCAGGGGCAACAATGGCGCTTAATCTTATCGCGCAGTGTTATGGTGATACCTTTCTAGGTGAAGGCGATGAAGTTGTTATTACTATTGCTGAACATCACGCTAACATTGTGCCCTGGCATTTGCTTAGCACCCGCAAAGGGGTGAAGATTGTATCTGCACCTATCGAAGATGATGGCAGTTTTGATATTGAAAAATTCAAATCCTGTTTAACAGATAGAACAAAAATCGTATCGATACCGCATGTCTCAAACGTGTTGGGTACGGTGTTCCCTGTTCAGGAAATTGCAGCTTTAGCACATGATACAGGCGCTATTTGTGTGGTGGATGGCTGTCAGGGGGCTGTTCATATGCCGGTAAGCGTGCAGGAATTGGGCTGTGATTTTTATGTCTTTTCTGCGCATAAGTTATATGGGCCTAGCGGCATTGGTGCATTGTGGGGCAGGGCTGAGATTTTGGCAGAGATGCCGCCATTTTTAGGGGGCGGTGATATGATTGATGATGTGGAAATCGATAGCTCTACCTATGCTGAACCACCGCATCGTTTTGAGGCTGGAACACCGCCCATTGCAGAATGTATTGGCTTTGGTGCGGCTATTGATTTTGTCACAGAAATTGGCATGCAGAATATTTCGGACCATGAAGCTGAGATGTTGCGTTATGGTCAGCAACGGCTTGCATCTGTGAAGGGAATTAATTTTATTGGCACAGCCTTGGGCAAATCAGGCGTTATTTCATTTACCCTTGATGCTGCGCATCCGCATGATATCTCAACCCTTATTGACCAAGATGGGGTGGCGGTAAGGGCAGGTCATCATTGTGCACAACCTTTGATGAAACGCTTTAATCTAAGCTCAACAGCACGCGCCTCTGTGGGGGTGTATACAAAAACATCTGATTTTGATGTGCTTGCAGAAGCCCTTGAAAAAGTGAATAAAATTTTTGGATGAGCCAGAGAATAAACAGTGATGAAACCAGATTTTGACGGACCAGGATTAGCAGATTTTCTGCCCGATACATCACAAGGGTTTAAGGCTGTTGCTGGCACGCCATATACAGATAAACCTGCCAATATTGTGCAAGAAAGCGCCATTATTGCCGCGGTGGAGACGATACAGGACCCAGAAATCCCTGTTAATATTTATGAACTTGGTTTGATTTATGATATCATCAGGCATGATACTGGTAATGTGGCTGTTACAATGTCGCTGACTGCGCCAGGATGCCCTGTTGCAGGGGAAATGCCACACCAAGTGGCACAAGCTATCGCCAGTATCGATGGTGTCGGGCAAGTTGAGGTCAGTTTGGTATGGGACCCACCTTGGACACCAGATAGAATGAGTGAAGATGCACGCATGGCATTGGATTTCGACTAAAGTCTTCCTATCTTATATATAGAGGGGCTATTATATAGAGGGGATAGACCAGAAAGGACTGTATTTATGTCTGGCATTATGATGAATGCAGGCGCGCCTATTGTAAGCCTTACAGACGCAGCAGCAGAACGCGCAAGAAAATTGATGGAGCGCGCGGAAAGTGATGTGCTTGGCTTGCGCGTGGGCATAAAGACAGCTGGTTGTTCTGGATTGCAATATCATGTTGAATTTGCAACAGAACAAAAACCTTTTGAGGATAAGATTGAATCAAAAGGTGTGACTATTTTTATTGACCCTACGGCGGTGATGTTTTTGATAGGTTCTGAGATGGATTGGCAGGAAGATAAATTTGCATCTTCCTTTGTCTTTAACAATCCAAACGAAACTGCACGTTGTGGATGCGGTGAAAGCTTCAGCGTATCTTAAATGTCTTCTAACAAATCATTGAAAAACGTTCAGATTATTGCGCTGATGCGAACCATTTTGCGTTATGCAGCACCGAAAGGTGACGTAAAAATAAGGGCGCGGATTACCCTTGCCATCCTGTGCCTTGTGCTCGCTAAAACTGCCAACCTTGTAACCCCGTTATTCTATGGTCAAGCTGTTGATCTGGTAAATAGCGAAGACGGGTTTACCGTGATGATGCTGTGGTATATTTTGGGCGGCTATGCGATTGCGCGTCTAAGCCAGCAAATCTTTATGGAGGGGAAGGAATATCTGTTCAGCCGTGTCTCGCAAAGGGCAGTGCGCGGAGCGGCGATTACAGCCTTTAAGCATTTACATCAGCTTTCCTTGAAATTCCACCTAGACAGGCAGACAGGCGGTCTATCACGCGCCATCGAACGCGGGGCTAAGGGGATGGAATTTATCCTAACCCGTGCCACTTTTGATGTTTTCCCCTTGATGATAGAAGTGCTGCTCGTTAGTGGTTTTTTATGGGCAATGTTTGGAATTGAGTACGCGCTCATCACCTTTTGCACTGTTATTTTATACATTTGGTTCACGGTTCAAGTAACTGAATGGCGGATGGCGTTTAGGCGGCGGATGAATGAAGCAGATGAGCAAGCTGCCACTAAAGCAGTTGATAGTTTGCTCAATTTTGAGACCGTCAAATATTTTAATGCAGAGGATAATGAAGCAAATCGCTATGATAGCTCGTTAAAGCGGTATGAAGATGCAGCAGTGCTATCGCGTACCTCACTTGCGGCTGTTAATATTGGTCAGGGCTGTATTATTGCAGTAGGGCTTGTCCTGATGATGGGGCTTGCTGGGCTTGATATTAAAAAAGGTGAGTTAAGTATTGGCGATTTTGTGGCTGTAAATACCTATCTTATTCAGCTTTACTTGCCGTTGAACTTTCTAGGGTTTGTGTATCGTGAAATCCGGCAGGCATTTGTTGATTTAGAACGCATGTTTGGTTTGCTAGATGTGCATCCTGATGTGGATGACAAACCGAATGCGCCAGCACTTCAGATTAATGGCGGCGCGATTGCATTTGAAGATGTGCATTTTGCTTATCAAGACAGGCCAATATTAAAAGGGCTGAGCTTTGTTGTGCCTGCAGGTAAGAAGGTTGCGATTGTAGGGCCAAGTGGTGCAGGTAAATCAACCTTATCTAGGCTGTTATTCCGTTTTTATGACCCTCAGTTAGGGACAATCTCTATTGATGGGCAAAATATTAGAGATGTTCAGCAATCCTCACTTCGTGCTGTTTTAGGCGTGGTGCCGCAAGACACAGTGATGTTTAACTCAACAATTGGGTATAATATCGGCTATGGGCGTGAAGATGCATCCGTGCAAGAAATTGAACAAGCAGCAAAGCTAGCGAGCATTGATGAATTTATTGCACATTTGCCACAAGGCTATGATACGCTTGTTGGTGAGCGCGGGCTAAAGCTATCAGGGGGCGAGAAACAGCGTGTGGCAATTGCAAGAGCGATTTTAAAAAAGCCGTCCATTTTCTTGTTTGATGAAGCTACATCAGCCTTAGACAGCCGAACCGAGCGCGAGATTCAGGCAAGCTTGAATGCTGTTTCGAAAAACCAAACTACATTAGTGATTGCTCACCGACTATCCACAATTGTAGATGCTGATCAGATTATTGTATTATCTGACGGCAAAATTGTAGAGCAGGGTACCCATGCTGAATTGCTTGAATTGAAATCTGTTTATGCTGGGATGTGGGCAAGACAATCTAAGGGATTTATTTCGCGTTCTGGCCAAACAGCGTTAGAGCAAGCGCAGGCAAATGAGGCAGAGATGTGATGAGCGCGCAAAATGACGCAGATGAAATATTTTATCCGTCATTATCGTCATTAATCGAAGATCAAGGCCGTTTGGGCGGCAAAGACATCATTCTGCCAGCAAGCATACAAAGACCCTATCCCATCAGAGGACATATATGGCCAGCATCTATCGCAGAAGATAGGGAGGTTGTCGGCAGAGTAGTTATCTTGCCGGGATTTACAGAATTTAGCGAAAAATATAGCCATCTTTTAGCCTATCTATCACAAGCTGGTTTTGACTGTTTGGTCATTGACTGGCCTGGTCAAGGCGCTTCTGGGCATTTAGGAGCGCATCCCCTAATTGCGCATATTGATGATTTTAGCCAGTTCCACATCGCGATTAAAGAAATGGTCACAGAGGCTGGATTTGAAGGCCAGTCCTTCCATGTTATCGGCCATTCTATGGGCGGGCATCTTGCCCTGCATTGCCATCAGTTATTCCCCTATGAAATTGAGCAAATTATTCTGCTCGCGCCGATGGTTGTGCCAAAATCTCCCCCGCTTTGGTTTGTCCTTCTTGCATCACGTTTGCTGATTTGGGCAGGTATTTCTAAACACGCTTTGCCAGCTAGTAAATACACTGAAATGCACGAAGCAAGACGTTTTAGAATTGAAAATCCGCTTACCTCCGACCCTGATGGATTTGACAGGCAGTATCGTATTTTTGAGAAAAAACCCTATTTGCGCAGAAGTCTGCCATCTATCGGTTGGATTAATGCAGCCTTTCGGTCTTGCCAAGCAACTTCCTTAAACCCTGATTGGATGCGTGAGATTACGGTGCCTGTAACTGCTTATTTGGCAGGGGATGAGAAAATTGTAAATGGCGCTAAATCGATTGAAATGCTGAGCTATATCTCAAACCTGAACCAACATATTTTTGCGTCTGCTCGGCATGAATTACTAAATGAAGCAGCACCGATTAGGCATCGTGTGTTCCAAATGTTGCTTGAACAGCTGCACCGTCAACCGACAATTTAAACAGATTATCTATGAGGAATAGGTGTTAAACTGCTCTGAGATAATGCGCTCAGACAGTCCATGCCCAGGGTCATATAGCACAGGAATTGAAATAGCTGAATCTTGTCTTATGACAGCTTGGGTGATGTCTCTGAACTCAATATTGTCAGCAGTTACAGATTGCGGCCTGAAATCTGCTTCATTTACTTCAATTTTAACAACCGAATGTGCAGGCAATAATGCGCCGCGCCATCTTCTTGGCCGAAAGGCTGAAATCGGCGTGAGGGCAAGCATTTCTGCGCCTAACGGAATAATAGGTCCATGCGCAGAAAGATTATAGGCGGTTGAGCCTGCGGGGGTAGCAAGCAACACCCCATCACATATCAATTGCTCCATTTCAAGTTTATCATTCACATAAATGGAACAATGGGCTGCATTATGGGTTTGGCGAAGCAAGGATACTTCGTTAATGGCATGTGCATGATGGGTGTGCCCTGCGCTATCTATTGCTTCTAGGGCTAGCGGGTGGATGGTTACAGCTTCCGCCTTTTCTAGTCTGTCATGCAGGCTGTCTTCTGAAAAATCATTCATCAGAAAACCAACTCGGCCACAATTCATCCCAAAAAGTGGTTTTTGATATGATATCGCCTCACG
Source organism: Puniceispirillaceae bacterium (SeqCode) (assembly GCA_965660095.1). Taxonomy (GTDB): domain Bacteria; phylum Pseudomonadota; class Alphaproteobacteria; order Puniceispirillales; family Puniceispirillaceae; genus WTJO01. Next base: position 112,050 of record CBFHYP010000004.1, on the reverse strand, counting down.
CATGGCGTGAAGCATTTGCCCATCCCCACCAAGCACAACCAATATATCAGCATCTGCAATATCAGATTGGCCATAGCTTTGCACAAGCTTATCAAACCTTTCCACGCTTTGCGGATGTTGTGATGCAATGAAATGAAGCTTCATCGACGCTATATCCATCAGTTTTTCAATAAGGGCTATTTTACTCATATAGAATTATCATGGATTTGTCTCATTTTTTGAAAAAGACAAGCACCAAAGCACTATTTTTTACCCCAAAGCCGAATTAAAATATATGTTATTTGCAGAGCAGTGATAGATAGAATGCAACAATGAGGTGGCTATGCAGGAATTTGATCTTGCCCCTGAACCTGATGCAGATGGGCTAACAACATTAATTGATGGTGTAGATGCGTCTGGTCAAGCTGTGCAATTACCTGTGGTGGCAGAACGAGCTTTGACAATTTTTCTCAACGGACAGGAAATTGTCACCTCGATGAGCCTTGGTGACCATGTCAAAGAGCTTGCTGTTGGCTTCTTATATAACCAGAACATGCTACAAGCCGATGATGTGATTACAGATATAGATATTGACCTTGAGGTCGATGTGGTGGTCGTCAGAACAGAAAAACAGACAAATTATGAAGAAAAGCTAGCGAAGAAAACACGCACCAGCGGTTGTGCGCAAGGAACCGTTTTTGGTGATATTATGGATAGGTTTGAAGCCATAAGGCTTAACCAAAACCTGACCCTGAGCGTAAGCCAGCTTATGGCGCTTGCAAAAACCATTAATACAGCACCAAGTTTGTATCTCAAAGCAGGTGCTATTCATGGGTGTGTGTTATGTACCCCAGAACGTCCTCTCATTTATGTTGAAGATATTGGAAGGCACAATGCGGTAGATAAAATTGCCGGGCATATGTTCCTGAATGGTATCCCAGGACATGATAAGGTTTTTTATACTACTGGCCGGCTGACCTCAGAGATGGTGATTAAAACAGTGATTATGAATATTCCGATTTTGGTGTCACGCTCTGGCTTTACCGAAGCTGGGGTGAAGCTCGCACGGCAAGCAGGACTTACCTTAATTGGCCGCGCTAAAGGGCGTAGGTTTATCGCCCTGTCAGGCACAGAGCGAATTGAGTTTGACCTAGCTGAAGACGCATCCAAAGACGTATCTGATGATAAAGTATCAGAACCATTATCAGCCCAGCGCAGGATGCAAGAATAATGATTATCCAAGATGCAATGCTAGAGAATATCGCGGTTGGTTTTCTAGCAGGGGGGCAAGCTAGACGGATGGGCGGCGGCGATAAAGCTGCTATCGACATTGGCGGAAAGACCATCTTGCAAAGACAAATGGAGGCGACCGCACATTTCAAAGTCCGGATTCTGAATGCTAATGGTGATGTAGACCGCTTTAAATGGACCGGTTTTCCATTGGTTCCAGACAGTGTTTCTGGATTTTTGGGTCCGCTTATTGGGGTGCTAAGCTGCCTTGATTACGTGCAAGAGCATTACCCCGATATCACGCATTTGCAGAGCTTTGCAACAGATGCGCCGTTTGTACCAGCTAATCTAACCCTTAAAATGCTACAGATAAGAACGTCTGAAGATACAATGCTGGTACAGCCTAAAACAAATGACAGGCGGCACCCTGTATTCACGCTTTGGCCGGTTTCTATTCGCGATGACTTACATACAGAAGTCATTGAAAATGGGCTTCGGAAGATAGATGATTTCACTGAAAAATATCCAACTTCCATTGTTGATTTTTCTAGCGATACAGGGGATGTATTTATGAATGTAAACAGACAGGAAGATAAAGAAATAGCAGAGCAACTTGCACTGCGTTTCGACAAGCTGTAAACAGGCTGATATCATGCCTAATATTCAGGCGTATATATTGAATAAAAGTTAGATTAAAGAGCGGTTTTCATGCAAAATAACGCATCACATTATGTCAAAGATATGTTTGCTGCCTATCATAAAGCGCTTTCAGATATCGAAGCGAATATCGGTGCTGCCTTTCAAGATGCTGTTGATTTAATTGCCGCTCATGAGGGCAATATTATCATTTGTGGGATGGGAAAATCTGGTCTTGTTGGGCAGAAAATCACGGCCACATTGACATCGACTGGGACGCCTTCTGTATTTCTTCATCCTGCAGAAGCTATTCATGGTGATTTAGGGATTGTCAGGGCTAAGGATGTTGTCATCCTTATCTCAAACTCAGGTGAAACCGAAGAAGTTGTGCGCCTGCTTCCTGCATTGCGCAGACTGGATGCAAAAATAATCTCGCTTGTTGGCAATCCTAATTCGACAATGGCAAAGGCGTCTCATATTCTATTAGATGCCTCTATTGACAAAGAGGCCTGCCCGTTAAATTTAGCGCCCACAACCTCCACATTATCCGCATTAGTGGTTGGTGATGCGCTAGCGATTGCGTTGATGGAACGTTCTGGCTTTCAGGAAGAAGATTTTGCGCGCACCCATCCTGGCGGTAAGTTAGGGCGTAAACTGCTTTCGTCTGTTAAAGATCACATGCGCACAGATAATTTGCCATTTGTGACCTCTGATATGGCCATGACGGATGTGATATTGGCCATGACAGAAGGCAGGTTAGGGCTTGCAATTGTAGGTAGTGCAGATACATGTCAGGGCATTATCACAGATGGCGATTTACGCCGTACCTTGCTTTCTGGTGCTTCATTAGAGGGGTTGACCGCACAGGAGGTGATGAATAAATCCCCTCTTACCATTTCAGAAGATACTGCATTTGGGAAAGCTGAGGAGCGCATGATTGATGCAAAAATTCAATGTTTATTGGTTGCTGACGCTAACGATAAAGTGGTCGGTGTATTGCAGATTTTTTAGTGTGTTTTTTCAAAATTTTCTTACCTTAAGAAGGGCGTAGATATGACAGAGCGCCTGTCTGATTACGATTTTTTTCTGCCAGAGGAACTGATTGCACAGCATCCCGTATCGCCAAGAGATGCGGCAAAATTGCTAAATGCTTCAAACCGGTTTCTTGAGGATAAAATTATTGCTGATTTACCTGAATTGCTGAATGAGCAAGATATTTTGGTGGTCAATAATACCCAAGTGCTTCCTGCACAAATTTATGGCCGAAAAGGAGAGGGTGGGGTAGGTTTTACCTTACACCAACGCCTATCTGAGAATTGTTGGTGTGCATTTGCTAAGCCTGCGCGGAAATGCGCTGTTGGAACAGTGATTGAATTTGTCGATGGCTTAACTGCAGAGATTACAGATAAACACCCCTCTGGTGAGGTGGAAATGCTGTTTTCACTCTCTGGTGATGCGCTGGAAGGGTGGCTAGAGCGGGCAGGTAAAATGCCGCTTCCGCCTTATATTAAACGCAGCAAAGAAGGCGATACTAGCGATAAATCACATTATCAAACCATGTTTGCTGCCCATAAGGGAGCTGTTGCTGCCCCTACAGCTGGCTTGCATTTCACGCCTGAATTAACCACACGCTTACAGGCGAGGAACATTCAAATTGCCCAATTGACCTTGCATGTTGGGGCAGGCACTTTTCTGCCGGTTAAGGAGGAAGATATTTCTGCCCATAAAATGCACAGTGAATGGGGAGAAATTAACGCTGAAACTGTTGCAACTTTAGAAGCTGTTAAGGCAAATGGCGGCAGGATTATCGCTGTTGGGACAACCAGTTTAAGATTGCTTGAAAGCGCTTATCAAGCACATGGTAAATTAGCACCATTTGTTGGTGAGACAGATATTTTTATCCGGCCAGGGTTTAAATTTGGCGTATGCGACATGCTCTTGACCAATTTTCATCTGCCAAAATCTACTTTATTAATGTTGGTAAGCGCCTTTTCAGGCTATGATTTGATAAAACAAATATATCAGCACGCTATTGATAATGAATATCGTTTTTTTAGCTATGGTGATGCGTGTTTACTGCGCTGTAATGCGAAGGATTAAGAATGAACGAAACAGCCTCTCAGCCTGCTGATGCAGAACAAAAAAACTGCCCTGAATTTGGCTTTGAGGTATTTGCCCAAGATGGCAAGGCTAGGCGTGGCCGGCTAACAACTGCTTGGGGGGAGGTGGATACCCCTGTATTCATGCCTGTGGGAACAGCTGCGTCGGTAAAGGCAATGATGCCGTGGTCTGTTGCAGATACAGGTGCCCAAATTATCCTAGCAAATACCTATCATCTGATGCTGCGTCCAGGTTCTGAGCGTGTAGAACGGCTTGGGGGGGTGCGTAAAATGATGGGTTGGGACGGCCCGCTTTTGACAGATTCAGGTGGTTTTCAGGTGATGTCATTGGGCCCACTTCGCACCATTGATGAAAATGGCGTTACCTTTAAATCACATCTTGATGGCAGTAAGTATGAACTTACACCAGAACGTTCAACCCAAATTCAAGACCAGCTTGATGCGACTATCACGATGGCGTTTGATGAGTGCACCCCCTATCCCTGTACCCTTCAAGAGGCAGAGGACAGCATGAAATTATCCATGCGTTGGGCATCGCGTTCCAGAGAGGCATTTAGGCATCGTGCAGGGTATGGACAGTTCGGCATACAACAAGGCTCGCTAGATAAGGCGTTGCGACGCTTTTCATCAGACGCATTAAAAGAAATTGGTTTTGAAGGGTATGCGATTGGTGGCCTTGCAGTTGGTGAGGGGCAAGACCATATGTTTTCCACCTTAGATTTTTGCGTGGATATGCTTGATGATACCCGCCCACGCTATCTTATGGGGGTTGGCAAGCCTGCTGATTTAGTTGGCGGAGTAATGCGCGGTGTAGATATGTTTGATTGTGTCATGCCAACACGTTCTGGCAGAACAGCACAAGCTTTTACCCGCAGAGGGACGGTAAATATTCGCAATGCCCGCCATGCAGAGGATATGCGTCCCCTAGACGCATCTTGCACTTGTCCTGCCTGCACAAAATTCGGACGCGCTTATCTGCATCATTTGTTTAAGGCTGATGAAATTCAGGGGCTGATGCTGCTCACATGGCATAATTTGCAATATTATCAGGATTTGATGGCTGGTATGCGTGAAGCGATTAAAGCGCAGAGTCTTGTAGCCTTTGCTGAAGAATTTCATGCAAAGCAAGCTGAAGGTGATATCCCGCCGCTCTAGCGAAATGAAATGATGAAAGCATCAAAAATCAAAGATTGGTTAGATAGAGCCTCCCTTGAATATGGGTTTCAAAGGGCGGCTATTACCCATGCTAATTTTGATGAGCCAGTAGCGAATAGGTTAGATCATTTTATTGCAGAAAATTACTTTGGGGATATGCAATGGCTAGCCGATACAAAAATAAGGCGTAGCGCACCCCACCAGATGTGGAATGACGCTAAAACAGCTATCGTGTTTGCATGTAATTATGGCCCTGAGATAGACCCGTTGCTTGATATTGCCAAAAAGGATTGCGGCAATATCTCTGTCTATGCGCGCGGGCGGGACTATCATGATGTCCTAAAGGGCAGGTTAAAACAAATTGCCTCACAGCTTGCAGCTAAATCAGGCTGGCAGGTAAAAGTCTTTGTGGATACAGCCCCATTAATGGAAAAGCCGCTAGCTGCACAAGCAGGGGTTGGCTGGCAAGGTAAGCATACTAATCTGGTCTCGCGTGATTTTGGCTCATGGCTATTTTTGGGAGTGATTTTAACAGATGGTGAATTGCCGCAAGACACAGCTTCCACAGACCACTGCGGGAATTGCACAGCGTGCCTAGATATTTGCCCCACAGATGCATTTCCAGCGCCATATCAGTTAGATGCACGCAAATGTATTTCCTATCTGACAATCGAATATAAAGGGCATATTGACAGAGTTTACAGAAAGCAGATGGGCAATCGTATTTTCGGATGTGATGATTGCTTGGCTGTATGCCCTTGGAATAAATTTGCACAGCAAACAGAAGAAATAAAATTCAGCCTGAGCCACTCAAAGCCCTTGATGAAGCTAGAATATTTGCTTGGGCTTGATGACGCTGCATTCAGGGATGTTTTTGCAGGTACTCCCGTAAAACGTACAGGGCATGAATTTTTCACCCGAAATGTGCTTATCGCAGCCGGGAATGCTGAAGATGCCGCTCTTATTTCGGCAATAACACCGCATCTTAAGGCAGATAGCCCCTATATTCGGGCGATGGCGGTATGGGCATTGTCTTGTTATTTAACGCCAGATGAAATGCAAGCCTATCAGCCTGATGACGAGAAAGATGCAGATGTGTTAGCAGAATGGAAAAAGGCGCTTCACCCTGCCTGAGTAAAGCGCCTTTCAAATTACGTTTTATCGCTAATTACAATGAGCTGAATTAGTTTGAATGATATCCACGCTCACCATGCTGTGAGATGTCTAGGCCTTCAATCTCAACCTGCTCATCAACCCGCAGACCGATAATCGCAGACACGATTTTCAAGATAATGAAGCTGCCAATAGCTGTCCACGCAACCGTGATTGCAACGCTCTTTAGCTGTACCCAGAATTGTGCAGATACCGTCATGCCCTCAGCAAGACCAGCACCTGAAAACGCGTCTGTGGCAAGAACAGCAACAAGCAAGCTACCAATAATGCCGCCGACACCATGTACGGCGAAAACATCCAAACTATCGTCGATTTTAAGCTTGTTACGGATGATATCAACCGCCGCATAACATAGGTATCCACCAACAAGACCAAGCACGATTGCGCCAGGAACGCCGATGAAACCAGATGCAGGTGTTACCGTTGCAAGACCAGCAACCATGCCTGTAACAATACCGACAAGCGATGGGCGACCAAACTTAATCCATTCAACAGCCATCCATACCAGTGATGCAACTGCAGCAGAAATATGTGTAACTAAGATGGCCATTGCAGCACCTTGGCCTGCGCCAAGTGCTGAGCCACCATTAAAGCCAAACCAGCCAATCCACAGCATAGACGCACCGATCATGGTAAGGATTGGGCTATGTGGCGGCTGGACTGATGAAGGGAAGTTACGTCTTGCGCCAAGCATAATTGCAATCACAAGGGCTGCTGTGCCTGCTGTTGCGTGCACCACAATACCGCCAGCGAAATCCATCACGCCCCAGCCAGCCATAATGCCGCCGCCCCATACCCAATGGGTAACAGGTGCATATACAGCTAATAGCCACAGACCTGAAAATGCTAGAACTGCCCCAAATTTGATACGCTCAACATAAGCACCAATGATCAACGCAGGAGTAATCACCGCAAATGTCATCTGAAATGCTGCAAATAGTGATTCAGGAATAGTGCCTGATTCTGTTTCAAACGTAATATTTGCAAGCATGAAATTGCTTAAATCGCCAACCCATGCGCCAGAGCCTGAAAACGCTAACGAATAGCCTGCAATTACCCACAAAACAGATAATAAACATGCCAGCGCAAAGTGATGCATCAATACTGATACCACATTCTTAGGCTGAACCAATCCTGCATAAAATAAAGCAAGACCAGGTAGTGTCATAAATAATACTAATGCTGTAGATGTTAAAATCCACGCGCTATCCCCCGTATCGACGGCTGCAAATGCAGTGCTTGGTAGTGCAAGCAGTGCAATCGCTAAAAAGGTTTTTACAAAACCTGTTATCATGATAATCCCCATTTGAATATTTGCCTTGTACGGTAGAACCAGTAAAAGCAAATTGTTGCCATTATTATTTGGACATGATTACGCCATTTTAAGCTAAATTGGCGATGACATTTGCCCCCAAACATGCCCTAAATATATTGGCGAAACCCAACATATTGGCCACCGAGTGTACTCAAGAAGGGTGCTAACAATAGCAGAAAGCAATTTATCGTGCATTTTTCCAAAAATTGACTAAATTTTCATCAAAACAGCTAATCAAAGCCTAAAAATTAGGCGAATAGATATCTGAACTGCCCAAAAATCATGCTTTGCAGCGGTGGGAAGACAATTTATCAGGTTGAATATGGCTTATTTATGAGGGTTTTTGCAGGGATATCATCAAGTATGTAACAAAAATTTTCGAAATGTTACCGTTTCAAGGCAAAAAATGGTGTTTCTACTTGCAATCATTACAAGATTAAAGGCACTGTTATAAGAGCGAGAGAATCTATGTTGCTTGAAGGTATATAAAGAAGTGAGTGCCGTTGTCATCACCCATGAATCCGCAGGGTTGCATCAGGTGCCGATAAGCCATCCTGAGCGGCCTGCACGCTATCCAGCTGTGATGAATGCTGTTGATAAGGTGGCAGGTACAGCCTCGCGCTTTGAAGCCCCGCAAGTCGGACTAGAAGTGCTTTCCCTAATTCATGAAGATACATATCTTGAAGAAATATTTGCCCAAGTTCAGCCAGGTGATGCGCAACCTTTGATGCAATTGGATCAAGATACATGGGCTGGCGCATTTTCACTTGATGCGTCCTTGCGTGCTGTTGGCGGTGCGTGTTTAGGGGTGGATATGGTACTTGATGGGCAGGCTAATGTTGCGTTTAGTGCAATGCGTCCACCAGGGCATCATGCAGAGCCAGATAAGGCAATGGGGTTTTGTTTGTTTTCATCTGCTGCGATAGCAGCAGAACATGCGCGCAAAGCGTGGGGAGTTGAACGGGTGGCGGTGCTCGATTTTGATGTGCATCATGGTAATGGCACACAAGCGGCATTTTGGAATCGCAAAGATTTATTTTATGCCTCAACACATCAAATGCCGCTATTCCCGGGAAGTGGCGATGCCTCAGAAACGGGGGCGCATAATAATATTTTCAATCATCCGCTTGCTGAAGGCGATGATGGCGCAGATTTATTAACAGCTTGGTCAGATGCATTGCTGCCGCGTATTGCAGAAGCGCGCCCTGATTTAATAATCATATCGGCAGGGTTTGATGCGCATAAGCGAGACCCGCTTGGTGGTCTGGAGGTTGATGTGGCCAGTTTTGCTGAATTGACCCTGCGGATAACAGAGCTCGCAGAGAAGACATCCTCTGGTGCTGTGGTTAGTCTGCTAGAGGGCGGGTATGACCTAGAAGCGTTAACAGATTGCACGGCTGCGCATCTAAATAGTTTGTTCTATGGCAAGTCTGCTGACGCTAAAAGCTAATGCCTTTAACCCATCAGCACTACATGCCTCAAATGTTTTGCCTCCCTTTATGATTGACACATCTGAAGCTTTCGATAGGATAGGTAAAATTCATTTGGTTATGTATTTACCATAACTTGTTATTAACCGTATTATTGAATAAGAGTTCATCATGAAATCAAAGCTCGCTTTTGCACTTCTATTCTCCGCTTTTTTAGGTCTTTCAGCATGTTCAAGCTATCCAGCATGGGTTCCTGATTGGGCACAAATTGGTGCGTCATCTGAATAAAACTGTTTGAAATGAAGCAGATATTGTAAAGGCATCCTGTTTTCAGGGTGCCTTTTTTCATAGGCAAAAAATGATGCGCACCAACATTCAAGACAGCAGATTCTGCTGAAGTAGAAGGAATATCAATATAAAGGGAAAAATTTGGAGCGGCTGACCAGACTCGAACTGGCCCTAAGAGCTTGGAAGGCTCTTGTGCTACCACTACACCACAGCCGCATATGCTTCTTGTATCACCATCTTAGCATAAGAACAACAAAACATTTAACAGCAATTTATTGTGGTAATAAATCTGTAAAAACAGATAAACGTTTAAAACCGCATAGCCCTCATCTCACATAACGGGCTGGTTCAATCAATAAAAGATGTGTTTTATATAATTAAGGCTGTGTGGGATGTGTTAGTCGCCTAATGCCGTTTTGAATGTGGTGGGGACACCCGGACTTGAACCGGGAAGGCCTATTAAGCCGACAGATTTTAAGACTCTTGTGTTTACCAATTTCACCATGCCCCCGAAGCGCATTCGGCAACTTCCCCTGTTTATACTTTAAAATTTGCCACGGTAAAGCCTAAATCTTGTTTAAGGGTATAATAATTTTAATTTGTGCTTCCAAATAACAAGTTAAAGCGCCTTAAATAGGCTTTGGCAGCTTTTTCTGGGGCAAGAGGGGTGAGTTGAAAATCTGAAGGTGTTCCTCTTGGACGGGTAAATAGCCTTTGCGCTTCAGCGGCTGAAAAACCGGCAATTTGCGTGGCTTCTAGGTAGGCAGACATACGGTCAGCACGTTTAATGCCAAGTTTTATCTTTTGCGGCAAGGTTGGCGGCAGGCTAAATCTAATATGAACTGCTTCTTCAAGCCGTTGTTCGATATTTTTATATTCAGCACCAAGCGCCTGTTTAAAAGGGGTGATCATATCGCCAATAACATATTCCGCAGCATCATGTAGTAGACAGGCAAGGCGCCATTTCTGCGGAGCAGAAGGCATGTTTTGTGAAAATAAATTTTCTACAAGCACAGAATGTTGAGCAACTGAATAGCCATATTTTCCAGTGGTTTGACCATTCCATCTGCTTACACGTGCAAGCCCATGTGCAATATCTTCAATTTCGATATCCAAAGGGCTAGGCGTTAAGATATCAAGCCGCCGGCCGGATAGCATACGCTGATAGGCTCTTTGTGGTGTTTTGGATGAATAAGTAGTTGATTTTGGCATGGCGCTAGCATAATCAACACACATAGCGCAGACAAGCAAGAACAGTTCACCACAGCAAACTGAATTAAGGTAGAAAATGGATTTTTTCCAAACCAGAGAAAAATATCGGAAAAAAGAAGTTCAAACAGTGATGAGCATCATCATCAGACTGCTTGTGATGGTGGTATGTATTTGGGGTGGTTGGCAATGGGGTTCAATTGAACAACGAAGATTACAGGCGGATGCTAATCTTGCTATCTACGAAAATTCCCAGCAAATCCAAACGCTAAAGCGGGAAAAAGAGCGTTTAGAACATGAATTGCGTCAGCGCAATGCTCAATATGAAGCAGAACAGGCAACATCTTCAGGCCGTGATAATAAACTCACCCGAATGATCAAAAGCCAAATTGCAAGAGGCACAGAGATGGAGCAAATATATCAAATGCTTCAAAATCTTGGTCAGCCCGTAAATTGCCGCTTAACAGCCTCTCAGTCAGTGGCGGTTGCAACTGAACTATATAGCGGTGTTGAATCGAATATTAACCTCTTTGATGGAGGGCTTGCCCTTCATATTGAAGGCAGGCCGCAAGCAAATGGCTCCAAAAGTGAGCCTTGGTTTGACCCCTCGCGCCCTATATCTATTCGCCATGTCTATTTAGGCTCGCAGAAAGTGGTTCAGGACACACTTCCATTACGCACAGTGCTTCCAGCAGAAGATTGGCTCGTGACCTTAGAAGTGACAGAGGGCGAATTACGCGGCTATGTCGATGTGGTCGTCAAACATTGCGCGTTACGCTAAACGATAAGACCGAAATAGCAGTGTTAACCGCTTAGGATTGTGGCGGCATGGCGAAAAGGTCTTTGATAATTGCGTAATCGCGATAGCCTAGCCGTGCGACAGGCTGAAATGCGGCAACATCTACCTTGCCCTCTTTGATAAATTTATCATCGATATGAATATGAGTGATCATGCCAAGTACCATCACAGAATGATGCCCAGCACCATTATCTGGAAGCTCAATATGAGAATGGTAGCGACATTCAAAATGGGCGGGGGCATGCGCAACAAGGGGCGCAGAAATTGTTTTCGCAGCTTTCTTTGCAAGTTTGGTAAGCTCAAACTCATCTTCATCTGCTGTAACGGTTTTGCTAGATAATACCATCTCATCAACCTGCGCCGCTGAGGTGATATTGACGCCAAATTCTCCAGTTTCAAAAATATTATCAAGGCTGTCTTTTGCTTTGCCTTGACGCCCCTCGCGTAAATCAGGGGATGATACAAACATCACCATAGGCGGTAATTCTGAGATTGCGTTGAAAAAACTATACGGCGCTAAATTAGCCACGCCACTTGATGAGCAGGTTGAAATCCACCCGATAGGCCGCGGGGAGACCAAAGCTTTCAAAGGTGAATAGCTCAGTCCGTGTGATTTATGCTGTCCTGCTGGAAAATCCATCTTATCTCTCTTGCGTATCCATGCGGTGATATCTTCTTAATCTAGCTAAATTTATCTAGCGTATACAAAACTATATAATGCAATTTAATTTTGCACCAAATTTCAAGAAGGCAAACATGTCAAAAACACTCATTTTTGGTGCAACAGGCGCCATCGGCTCCGCACTTGCTAAGCAACTTGCTAGCCAAGATAAAGAAATTCATTTAGCAGGACGCAATGCAGAAGCACTAGAAGAACAAGCCAAACACTATGGTGCAACTTATTCCGTGTTTGATGCGTTTGATAATCAGTCTATCGCAGATGCGGTAGCAGAGGCTGGTGCGGGCGGTATTGACGGGGTTGTGTGGGCAGTTGGTAATATTTTGCTAAAGCCACTGACAGCGCTAAATCAGGAGGAAATTCAAGCCTGTTTTCAGCTCAATGTGTTTGGTGCAATGGCGGCAATTCGGTCGGCTATTCCTGCCTTAAAACAGTATAATGGCAATGTGTTACTGTTTAGCTCGGTTGCTGCGCAATATGGTTTTACTGCGCATGCTGCTATCGGCTCAGCTAAAGCTGCTATTCACGGACTTGTGGTATCGCTAGCAGCTGAATTGTCCCCTGAAGTGAGGGTGAATGCAATTGCGCCATCCTTGTCAGATTCTAAAATGGCCACACCTATTCTAAGTAATCCGCAAATGGCAAAAGCATTAGCAGCAGCACATCCCTTAGGCAGATTAGGAAATGCAGCAGATTTTGCACCACTTGGCGCGATGCTGTTAGATAATCAACAATCTAGCTGGATTACAGGACAGGTTATTGCAGTAGATGGTGGTCGCTCAACACTTCAGGCAGGCGCACGTGCCAAAAGCTAGCAAACATATCCTTATCACAGGTGCAAGCGCAGGCATTGGTGAGGCGCTATCTCGACAGCTAGCGCCAACTGCCGCCATATCAGCGATTGCACGTCGCAAGGATAAGCTAAAACAGTTATGCAGCGAATTTCCAAACATTACGGCCTATAATGCTGATGTGGCGGATAAAGAAAATCTGGCGAAACAGTTGGATAAAGCCATCCTGGCATCAGGGGATATCGATGTAGCGATTTTGAATGCAGGTATATATCAGCCTGTCTCAGCCCTCGATTTTGATGCTTCTATTTATCAACGTCATATGGATGTTAATTATATGGGCATTATCCATTGCCTTGAGAGCATTATCCCTAACATGCTGAAAGCAGGGCAGGGACATATTATGGTGATGGCCTCAGTTGCAGGCTATAGGGGGCTTCCCAAATCAGCAGCATATGGCCCTACAAAAGCAGCACTTCAGAATTTAGCGGAATGTTTATATTTTGATTTAAATCCTAAAAATATTAAAATTCAATTGGTTAATCCTGGTTTTGTAGAAACCGATGCAACTTCAGTGAATGATTTTAAAATGCCGGGGCTTATGAGTTCTGAACAGGCTGCGCATGAAATAATTAAAGGCATGGAAAGCACATCGTTTGAAATTGCTTTTCCCCGTGGTTTTACCAGATTTATGAAATGTGCCAGTATCCTGCCTTATGATATCTATCTGAAGATGGCAGCACGCTTCACTAAAGGCCAATGATAAGGAGGAAGATAGCAGGTTATGGATAATCAGCTTTCAGATGCGCTTGAGGCGTATGCAGCAGCGTTTGCCGCCCTAAAGCCAGAAAATTTAGACCAGTTGGCGGCCTGTGTAGATGCGGATGTGTATTTCCAAGACCCATTTAATCATAAAAGGGGGGAAGCTGACTTTATCGGCATTTTTGAGCATATGTTTGAGGTGATGACGGATGCCCATTTTGAAATTCTGGATACAGCTATTTCCAACCAAGCAGGCTATATAAAATGGCGTATGGGCGGGACGCTTAAAGCACGTCCCACATTCGATATGAACTTGGTCGGGATGAGTGAAGTCCATTTCAACGCACAGGGGCTTGTCACTGCGCATATCGATCATTGGGATAGTGCAAGCCAGCTTTTAGTGAAAATACCCGTTGCAGGCAGACTTGTGCGTCTGTTACTAGGCTTGTTCAAACATTAATACGGCAATTTTTCAAAGGTGATAATGACATCGCCGACATGAATTCCGAATTTGCTTACCCGTGCTTTGTTAACGGCATGAGTGCTATCTTGGCAAATAATCTTATCATCAAAGCGGAACTTGATATTTCGGCCAGAAATGTTCAGCAGAAAATCATATTTTAAATGCAAGGTTGGACCTGTAATCTGTCCATTTGCAATCCCAACAACATCGTCACATTTTGCCGTTAGCATGCCATTATCGCCTTGATATAATACCCATATACGGTGTTCATGCTCACCATCGTCAAAGATAAAATGCTCATCCAAGGTGATGGTGTCTTTTTCTTTTGTGCCAATAATATCTGCTGAAAAACGGCGTCTTACCTTGCCGCTTCTATCAATAAAAGCGCCATAGGCTATTAATTTGCCGTCAAAGAAATTGAACGGGTTCATTTCAGAAACGAATTTATTTTCTGATGACTGGCTGTCTGGTGTCATGCTTTTAAAACTTTCTAAATCCCCCAATATGTGTTTAAACGAAACGCACAAATAAACGGATTACCTGCTTCTCACCAGATGAGATGGTATTTTACAATACCAAAGATATGTTTGAGGTGGATTATGATTTTGGCTTTAGGGCTATCTGATTGACATCGATCATACCTGCTTTAAATCCGCCCTCACAATAGGCCAGATAAAGCTCCCACATTCGCTTGAAATGGGTGTCAAATTCACCAAATTGTAATTCTTCATCCCAAGCGGTAAGGAAACGGTCGCGCCACTGTTTTAAGGTATGCGCATAATCATTTGCATAGGCGTTATTTTCAACCATTTCCAGATTAGCTCCAGAAAGTGGGTTTTCTAACGCCTCGCACGATGGCAGCATACCGCCAGGGAAAATATAGCGCTGAATAAAATCAGGTTGCCGCAGATAGCTATCAAATGATTTATGTTCTATTGTAATCAGTTGAAGCGCTGCTGTACCGCCAGATTTCAGCGATTGTGATAATTTATTGAAAAATGCAGGCCAATATTTGATGCCAACAGCTTCAAACATTTCTATCGAAACAATTTTATCAAAACGCCCCTCTATATCTCGGTAATCAGTTAGCCGGATATTTGTTTTGCTTTCAAGACCGTGCTGTTTCATCCGGTTAATCGCATAATCAAACTGAGCGTTTGAAATGGTCACCCCTGTGACATGGGCATTACGGTGAGTTGCTGCATATTCAGCAAAACCGCCCCAACCGCACCCAATTTCCAATACTTTATCGCCAGGTTGGATATCTGCTAAGTCACATAAATAGGCGTATTTCCGTTCTTGAGCAGTTTCAAGCTGTTCGCTTGGAGTGTTGAAAATAGCAGATGAATAGGTCATCGAGTTATCCAGCCATGACTGATAGAACTGATTTCCCAAATCATAATGATAGGCAATATTGCGTGCAGACCCTGTTTTTGAGTTTTGATTGCGCCAATGCCGCCATTTCTGGAACCAATTCCGCAAAAACCCCATATCCATTTTTTGCTCAACATAGTCATTATGCATCACTGTTAATTCAACCAACTCAGCAAGCTTGTTAGAGCTAATCTCACCATCCATATAGGCTTCGCAAAATCCCATTTTCCCATTGACCAGCATGCGTTTTAAGCCCTCTTCAGTGTTGATGGTCATATCTGCATGTGGACCAGGTAAATTGCCTTTAAAATGACGATGCGAGCCGTCAGGTAGGTACAAATCGAGCGCGCCATATTGCAAAGAGGACACCATTTGAAGAAATGTTTTTTGCCTAAGATGATGCATAATCGTGGCCATCGTTACTACCCTTTCTGGTGTGTAGCGGAAGGTTTAGCAATGCTAATGGGGTTTTGCTGAGGTTCGGGGCGCTTATGAAAACGGCACTTCTTCAGCACAAGCTTTATCGCTTCCACATGAATGCCAGCCCAAACCCGCATTGGAAGATGCGCATATTTCAAAAGCTGTTTGAATATCATTGATGCGGTGAGGGGAAGCAACTGGCCAGTTAATGTGGCTGTCAGCCTTGCTTCACCGTCATGGCTATAGCGCACCAGCAAACGAAGGTAATTCTCTTTTCGCTTAAAGCTAAGCCGATAGCCGCCATCCATGTTGAAAAAAGGCGAGACATGTAACTTTTTATCAACATCATGCGAAAAATGTTCATCGCCTATTTTGCGGACAGCGAAATAGGTATGACAATCGCCAAACGTGTTATGCACTTCATACATTAAAATTTCGCCAGTCTCATTACACGCACAAGAATAAACAGTAATTGGATTGAAGGCCAAGCCTAAAATGCGGGGGAAAGCAAGGATATGGATAGATTCAATCTGTGCATCTGGAAATTGCTTTAGAATTTGTGATTCCACATATTGGGTGAGCGGGGTGATGTTTTTATCAAACCGCTGATTTCTAAAGGCTGCATGATTACACCCAAAATCAGCTTCATGAAACGAAAGCAGGTTGAATTTATTCACTGAAAAGAATGTGGATGCTGTGTCTGCTTCATTCAGGCGCTGAAGGTCTAGCCAAATCGACAAGCCGCGTCGTGACAGCCGGTGCGATGGCGAACCATGCCTGACATGTACAATATCAGACTGCACAAGATGAACGGCAGGTGTGTGTGTCATCCGTATTCCCCTTTTAGGATGATCTGGCCTAAGCAGAACTTGCTTTTTCTGCTGTTTCAGGCTGATGCCAGCCAATTGTTGGTGTATCCCACGGAATGTGAATGCCAAGGGATAATGCCGTTGATACAGCAGATTTTAAACCATCTTCATGAAAGCCGTTTGCTGTCCACGCCCCACACCAATAGATATTATGCACCCCTTGAATATCAGACAATCGGTTTTGTGCATTAATCGCCGCAATATCAAAGATAGGATGTTGGTAATCAGCCTCAGCATGGATTAAATCAGCTTTGGGCGGCTGTGTAGGGTTTAAGGATACAAATAAAGGCACTCGATTATCAATCGATTGCAATCTATTCATCCAGTAGGTGACGGACAGCCTATCATCTGCTTCAGCACGGTAATTCCAAGAACCCCATGCCGCTTTGGCCTGTGGCATAAGCGAGGTATCGCTATGCAGATAGACATGGTTGTCGGAGAAAGAAAAGGCAGATAAAAGCTCATCCTCCAAAGCCGATGGGTCTTTTAGCAAAGCAAGGCTCTCATCTGCATGGGCGGCCATAATTACCTTGTCAAACCATAAATCACCTTCACCTTCGATAGATAGGATCACGCCTGCGCCCTCACGCCGAACAGATTGAATATTTACCCCTGTTTGAATTTTATCTGCTAAAATTGACTGTAATCGAGATACATATTGATGCGATCCAGAGGCGACGCTGCGCCATTCTGGTCTGTTGGTGAAATCCATCAAGCGGTGATTTTCTAGAAATTGTAGAAAGGATTTTACAGGATATTCCCGCATCGTCTCAGCAGGGCAAGACCAAATCGCACCCCCCATTGGCAGCAGATGGTCTTCGACAAACGCATCATTATATCCGCAACGGGTAATAAATTCGCCAAGAGTTTCCCCCTCAGGGCTATCTTCTAACTGGCGATAGGCATTTCTGTAAAAAGAAACTAGCCCCCAAATCATCGACCAAAAACGTGCGCTAAACAGGTTTTTCTTTTGCGCAAACAACCCTTTTGAAGAGCCTTCATATTCCACTCTCCCCTCATTGAGTGAAATGGATAAGGACATATCACTCGCAATGGTTTTGATATCTAAATGATTAAACATTCCTGTTAGATTTGGGTAATTTAGCTCATTATAAACAATGAAGCCGCTATCAACAGAAATGGGGCCATACGCCGTTTCAAGATGATGGGTGTGGGCATGTCCACCAATGCGCGAAGATTTTTCAAAAATGCGTACATCATGGTCTTGATGTGCCAAATAGGCGAAGCCCAAACCCGATATTCCTGACCCGATAACCGCAATACGCATAGACTTCTGCCCCTTAATTTATCCACATGTTATTATTACGTTTCTTTCCACCATGCGGATTTAAATTCTTGTCTCTGAAAACAGCTTATTTTAAGGAGATGCGATGAAATATCGCCTATCTACAGGATAGGCATAGAGAGCAGGGGGATGGAGGATAATCGCCTGTTGATTTTTACCAACGAGCTTTTGAATTTCAGCATGTAATATGTTGAGACCGCCTGTGAAGCTTCCGAATGCAGGCATAATCATCACATTTTTATCAAGGAAAAAACATTTTGAAGATAGCGCGCGCGCTTTTAATTTAAGCCGCGCTTTTGGATGGTAATGCCCGATAATTTGCCCTGCAATGGGGGCGTGCGTGTGGGTTTCATCCCAGTGAGGTTGATGGCTGAATAACAGATTACCAAGACTTAATAGATGCGCAGTTTGTCCTGGCAGGAAAGCAGGGAGGGACGGGTCATGATTACCCTCAATCCACACAAATTCAGTTTTTGCTGACAGCTGCGCTAGCTTGTATAGATGATGTTCTGGTAGCTCATCGGCCCCTTTTGGGGTGTGAAAACTATCGCCAAGCAAAATGGTTTGCAGCGGCTTTGTTCTATCAATTGCTTGTTCTAGTCTGGCTAATGTATCATCTGTGTCATAGCCAGGCAGGGGCGAGCGGCTATATACAGAAGCGCCTTTGCCTAAATGCAAATCAGATAGCACAAGGCATTGCTTTTCTGGAATGTACAGGCTGCCATCCGCAAAAAATCTGCAGGGGTTATCAAAGAACTGTTTTTCTAAAAATTCTGTTGTCATAAGCCTGTTTAAATAGACAAGATTTCGTTACTGCATTGCCTCTTGGATAAGGCTGGTTTGCAACTCATCAAGCATTTCGTCAACCCCTGATCCCATCACAGCTTCTTTTCCAACCTCCAAGATCAGCGGAATGGATAAAGGAGAAATGCGGGGAAGCGCCTGATGGGTAATGCGCCCCGCATACCGATTGAGCAAATCTGATAATCTGCGAATATCTGTTAAGCCTCGTGCCGCATCTTTTCGTGTTGCAAGCAACAGTAAATGGTCAGGCTGATGCTGGCGGAGTACGTCGTAAATTAAGTCTGAATTAATGGTCATTTGCTTGCCGGTTTTCTCATGCCCGGGAATGTTTTTATCGATTAGGCCTGCAATGGTGGCAACCTGTCTGAAACTGCGCTTTAGCATACTTGTTTCTGCCATCCATTCTTCTAGATCATCGCCTAAAATATCCGCCGATAACAATGTTTGCGGCGAGGTGACAGGGTGAAGCGACCACACAGCAATCGCGTAATCAGTAGCCACAAAACCGATAGGCGATAGCCCCTCTCGCTCCATCCGGCGCGTTAACAGCATCCCCAATGTCTGATGTGCATTTCGGCCTGCAAAACTGTAACAGACCATGTAATGTTTAGCCCCTCTTTTAAAGGTTTCGACTAACAGCCTATCTTTTTGCGGCAGGCTGGAACGTCTCTTTTGTATTGCCAGCCATTCTTGGACTGTTTTTGGAAGTAATTCCGCTAATTTGGGGTCGTTTAATAAATCACGAACCGAATCTGCAAGACCGGGGGATAGCGGCAATCTTCCGCCAGCATAAGCAGGCACTTTAGGCTCTGATGCTTTGCTTGGGCGGGCTTCAACCATATTTGTTTTTATGCCCACAAAATCAAGAATACGTCCTGCAAAGATAAAGCTATCGCCTACCACCAGATTTTGCACAAAATAATCTTCAATCTCGCCCAAGACAGGACCTGATTTTAGCCTTACCTTCATCGTGGATGATTCAACAATAGCACCGATATTCATTTTCCAACGGGTTGCGACCTGTTTTGATGAAACGCGCCATAATCCGTCTATACCTTTAACGAGGCGGTGAAATTGTTGGTAATGGTCTAGCGCATATCCGCCCGTGGATACAAAATCTAAAACAATGTTGAACATTTCTTGGGTAAGCTGTGCATAGGGCGGGGCTGTTTTAATTTGCTGGAACAGTAAATTTGCATCAAACGGCGTTGCAACTGCTCTTCCAACAATGTGCTGAGCAAGGATATCCAAACTGCCTTCAGCTAAATCAAGTGCATCAATTTTATGGGCATCTAGATTGATTTTGGCAGCAAGCGCTTCAAAAATTTCAAATCTATTTGCAGGGATAATAAGCGCCTTGCTTTTTGCATCTAAGCGGTGGCCTGCACGTCCAATGCGTTGCATCAGACGTGCTGTTCCTTTGGGAGCGCCAACCTGAATAACAAGGTCAATTTCAGCCCAATCTACCCCTAAATCTAGGGATGATGTTGCAACAATGGCGTCTAAATCACCCCTGGCCATTGCCGCTTCAACCTTACGGCGTTGCCCGACATCTAACGAGCCATGATGGATGCCAATTTTCAGATTTTCATCATTAATATGCCATAAGGCTTGAAATAACAGTTCAGCCTGTGCCCGGGTATTGACAAAGACTAGGGTTGTTTGGTGTGCGCGAATTTGCTGATAAATCACATCTAGCGCGTAAAAGGCTGAATGCCCCGCCCAAGGCAAATCATCATCTTGGGTGAGATGTACTTCACATTCAATCTGCTTGGTTAAATCAGGGATGATCAGCTCGGTTTTTTGCACAGCGTTTCCAAGCCATCCCATCAATCTCTTAGGCTCTGCTAAGGTAGCTGACAGGGCAATAGTCTGGGTTTGCGGGGCAAGATTTCGCAAAGCAGCAAGGCTTAAGGATAATAAATCCCCTCTCTTGGTGCCTGCAACTGCGTGGATTTCATCGATAATTACCGCACGAAGTTCTGAGAAAATTTCAGCTGCGTCTGGCCAAGCAAGCATTAATTCTAGTGATTCAGGGGTGGTAAGCAAAATGTCAGGCGGGTTTTGGCGTTGCCTGTTTCTTCTGGATGTTGGGGTGTCACCAGTGCGCGTTTCTACCGTAATATCCAGCCCCATCTCTTCAATAGGCGTTTTCAGGTTTCGTGCAATATCAACAGCCAATGCTTTCAAAGGAGAGATATAAATTGTATGAATTTTTCGACTAGACTGCCTCTGGCTTTGGGATGCGTTTTTAGCGGCGCTCTGATTATTGTAAATATCCACCAAACTTGGCAGAAACCCGCACAGTGTTTTCCCTGCACCTGTCGGGGCGACCAGTAACACTGAATTTCCAGCATGCCAGCTATCGATAATGTGATGTTGATGCGGATATAATGCCCAGCCCTTTTCAGCAAACCAGTCTGAAAAAATCGCAGGTAGGGGAAGGTTTAAACGAGGTTTAGCCATAGGATACAAAGCGGTTTTTTCTGGTCTGTGCTAATCTGATTTATGCCTTCAAGGTATAGTGCGTTATGGCCATTTTTCAATTTTGTTTTGTAAAGAAACTTCCACAATGCAAAGTTTCGGTTTAAGATTTCAATTCATGATGTAATGTACCCTCCTAGAATATCTCAACTTAGCACGCATAAAGGTTATCCCTACCATGATTGAACTTTATTACTGGCCAACACCTAATGGTCATAAAATCTCGATTGCCCTTGAAGAAATGGGGCTTGAATATAAGGTGGTGCCGGTAAATATTGGGGCAGGGGATCAGTTTAAGCCAGAATTCCTTGCTTTTTCACCAAATAATCGTATGCCAGCCATTATTGACCATGATGGCTCAAATGGAGAACGTGTAACAGTTTTTGAATCGGGTGCAATTTTACTCTATCTTGCAGAAAAAACGGGCCAATTAATGCCAAAAGATGCTGCTGGCAGAAAAACGGTATATGAATGGCTCATGTGGCAAATGGGCGGTTTTGGCCCTATGCTTGGACAAGCGCACCATTTTAATTTCTATGCCCCTGAGAAAATTGCGTATGCGATGGATAGATATTCACAAGAAGCGAGACGGCTTTATGGTGTCCTAGACAGGCGTCTTGCACAATCAGCGTATGTTGCAGGTGACGAATACAGTATTGCAGATATTGCTATCCTGCCATGGTCACGCACCTATCAGCGCCAGAATGTGGATATTGAGGATTATCCACATGTCAAAGCATGGCGCGAGAAATTAGGCGCAAGACAAGCTGTTATTGCTGGCATGAAGGTAGGCGCAGAATGGCGTGAAGATTTGCGGAACCTATCCCAAGAAGAATTTTCAAAATTATTCGGCACAGCAAGTAAAACATAAGCCAGCCGATGGTTTTTCATCGTATATTTGCTGTGAGGAAAAAAGTGAATGACGATGATAAATTGGATGCGTGTCGAAAAAGCCGGGGTATATTGCCCCGCAGCTGACGGGTGGATTGACCCTACCACTCCGCAGAAACTTGCCTTTATTACCCATGGGCATGCAGACCATGCGCGTGCCGGCCATCAGCATGTGATTGCCACCCCTCAAACATTGGATATTATGGCGGTAAGGTATGGGCAAAATTTTGCAGATTCTGTAACCGCATTGGAATATGGCCAGAAAATGCGTGTAGGTGAGGTTGAATTATCCTTAGCACCTGCTGGCCATGTCCTTGGCAGTGCCCAAATTATTTTAGACTATCAGGGGCAGCGTTTAATCGCAGCAGGCGATTATAAACGCAAATCTGACCCGACATGTGCGAATTTTGAAGTTGTGCCATGTGATGTGTTTATCACAGAAGCCACTTTTGGCCTGCCAGTATTCCGCCATCCAAAGCCAGAAGATGAGATTGAAAAACTGCTTTCTGCGCATCAGCTATTCAAAGAACGCTCCATTGTTGTGGGGGCGTATGCGCTTGGCAAAGCACAACGTATTATCGCATTATTGCGCCAAGCAGGGTATGATACGCCGATATATTTGCATGGCGCGATGCGCAATCTGTGCGATTTATATCAACGCTGGGGTGTTGATTTAGGAGAGTTACACCCTGCCACAGTGGCGCAAAATGACCGCCTGAAAGGTGCAATTATCATCGCACCACCCTCTGCACTTGGCACCAAATGGGCACAGCGACTACATGACCCTCTGATTTGTTTTGCGTCTGGCTGGATGCAGGTTCGGCAGCGTGCAAAGCAGCGAGGGGTTGAGCTTCCGCTTATTCTATCAGACCATGCGGATTGGGATGATTTGCTTGCAACACTTACAGAAATTAACCCTGCTGAAGTATGGATTACACATGGCAGAGAAGATGCACTTCTTCATGCTTGCACACAGCGCGGGATTTCAGCAAAAGCGCTCTCTCTTATTGGATATGAGGAGGGGGAGGAGTGAAGGCGTTTGCTGATTTATTAGAGGCGTTGATTTTCTCGCCCCGGCGGTCTGTTAAGTCTGCACATCTAGTACGTTGGATTTCGCAAACCCCGTTTCCAGATAAAGGCTGGGGGCTAGCAGCCTTAATTGGTGACCTTGATTTTCCTCATCTCAAAGCGAGTGTTATCCGCCAACTAGCGGCTGAAACATCAGATGAAAAGCTGTTTGAATATTCCTATGATTTTGTAGGTGATTTGGCTGAGACAGTATCCCTTTTATGGCCAATATCCCCGCAAGATGGAGGCAATGTTCCCCAGCTAAACGACGTTGTTGCAGCGCTTCAAGGCGCATCGAAAGAGGAAGCTAAGACTATATTAGCATCAATGCTTGATAAGATGAACGTATCGCAACGTTGGGCACTATTAAAGATGGCCACAGGGGGCATGCGGGTAGGGCTATCGGCACGAATGGCGCGGCTAGCGATTGCTGAATCCTATGATGCAGATATTACCGAAATTGAAGAAATTTGGCCGCTGATTACCCCGCCATATGATGGCTTGTTTAACTGGCTTGAAGGACGGGCAGAACGCCCCTCTGCCCAAGGTAGAGCTGTTTTCAGGCCGATGATGCTTGCCCATCCCATAGAGGATACAACGCTAGCTGAAATGCAGCTTAAGGAGTGGCAAGTTGAATGGAAGTGGGATGGCGCGCGTATCCAGCTTGTATCGGCTGAACAGGGGGTGAAGTTATTTTCACGTTCAGGCGATGATATGTCAGCCGCTTTTCCTGAACTAGTTCAAGAAATGCATTGGAAAGGGGTGTTAGATGGCGAGATTTTAGCAGGTACACCTCAGCACATTGACAGTTTCAACAAGCTACAACAGCGCCTCAACCGCAAAAAAGCGTCTGTAAAGCTACAACAGAATTATCCGGTTTTTCTGCGTATCTACGATATTTTATTCTGTGGTGATGAAGATGTTCGCGCTTATCCGCTTATCCAAAGAAGAGCTTTGCTTGAAGCCCAATACGCCACTATTGACCATGCGCATCTTGATATCTCTGCCGTGCTAGAGGCAAAGGAAATAACACAGCTTAATGATTTAAGAGCGCAATGCCGAAATCAAGGACTTATCGAAGGGCTGATGATTAAGCGCCAAGATAGCAGTTATCATGCAGGGCGAATTAAGGGGCAGTGGTTTAAATGGAAGCGCGATCCGCTCGTTGCTGATTTAGTGATGATGTATGCGCAAAGGGGGCATGGAAAACGTTCATCATTCTATTCCGATTTTAGTTTTGGAGCGTGGCGGAACAGTGAATTTGGGCCTGAACTTGTACCTGTCGCAAAAGCATATTCTGGCTTTACAGACGACGAATTAAAAAAGCTAGATAAGTTTGCACGAGAGCACACAACCAATAAGTTCGGGCCTGTAAGAGAGGTGGAGCATCAGCTCGTCGTAGAGCTTGCTTTCGATTCTATTCATACCTCATCACGCCATAAATCTGGCGTGGCAATGCGCTTTCCGCGGATACATGCTATTCGCTGGGATAAGCCTATCGAAGAGGCTGATCAGCTAGAGGCATTAAAGAAGTGGATTGTCTGAAGGGGGCTAGCTTCGTCTGCATCTCTCGGAGCAATATTTAACATTCTCCCAGTCTTTTGCCCATTTCTTCCGCCAGTTAAACGGTTTTTCACACACAATACAGATTTTAGATGGCAGGTCGCCTTTTCTAACCATTTTCTGTGTTGTTTTCTGCTTAGAAGAAGGCATTTAAACCCTAACTCGGTATCGTATTTTCAGCTTCATAGCGAAGCGTACATTTTGAGGTAATGGTTTGTTCTAGCAACGATTCTTTACATTTTGTCCAGCTTGGAGTAGGGCGGCCACTAAACTCATTTCTCCAGATAAAGGCTAGGGCTAAGCCAACCAGTAACATCACCCATATCCATCTTAGATTCATCTATATAATCCTTTTGCTAGCCTAGTCTGCAACGTCCCAATTATAGATATGGTCAACCATATCTTCATCATCAATAGCGCCTTCTGGAAATATTAAGCCAGCAACCGATTTGCCAGATTTACGGGTGGATGAAATATCTCCCGTTACCAAGGGGTGCCACTCATAAAGAGGTTTATTTTCTGCAATTAAACGATAGGCGCAAGTGCGGGGCAGCCAATGTAAATCTTTGATATTCTGCGGTGTAATTTGGGTGCAATCGGGGACAAATTTTTTGCGTTCTGGATAGTTAGAGCAGGACGCGGTTGCACAATTGAGCAATTTACATCCCACATCCGTTGAAAAAACCTCACCACTATCAACATCTTCTAGTTTCAAGACACAGCATTTGCCGCATCTATCACACAAGGATTCCCATTCTGCATCACTCATTTCTGCAAGGGATTTTACTTCCCAAAATCGGGACTGTTCTTCAGACATGTTTTAAACCGTTCTTCATCCTCACCAATATAGCGTCTGTGGCGCGGAACTGCATTTTGGTCACGGCCAAGCTGAATTTGAAATACCATCCCATGTGCTAATCGGAAATAATATTCACAAGACACAAGATAAAAATCCCACATTCTTACAAATCTGTCATCATATTCTGCGCCCAACTCATGCCGGTTTTCATGGAATGATTGCCGCCACGATTTCAATGTATCTGCATAATGTAGTCTCAATATTTCCATATCTAAAATTTTTAAATCTGTCTGTTCAACTGCGGACATGATTTCAGATAAAGCAGGAAGATATCCCCCTGGAAAAATGTATTTTTTTAGCCATTTATTGGTTGGCGCAGAAGGCCCAAACCTGCCAATCGCATGAATAAGGGCAACGCCATTTTCGTTCAGACAGCGGCTCACCATATCAAAATATTCAAATAGATGCTGCTTTCCAACATGCTCAAGCATGCCAACAGACACTATTCTGTCAAAGCTTCCTTGCTCATCCCGATAATCTTGGATGTGACATGTTATCTGATGCGCCATACTTTCAGCCTTTAACATTTCAGTCATAACGCGATGCTGATTTTCAGAAACAGTGATAGCCTTGATTTGAACCTTGCTATTCATCTGTGCCAATGCAAAGGATAATCCGCCCCAACCGCCGCCAATGTCCAATACAGATTGGGCATCTTCTATGTTTAGTTTGGCGCCAATGCGCGCAAGCTTGGTTTTCTGCGCTTGCTCTAATGTGCTTTCGGGGGTGTTGAAATAGGCACATGAATATTGCCGCCATGGGTCAAGAAAACTGTCAAAAAGCGCGTCTGTTAAATCATAATGATGCGCTACATTTTGCTTTGCAGCTTTCTTTGAATTGCCTGAAAAAATCAGGTCTGCCCATCTTGAAAAATAGCTGAGCAGGCGGAAAAACCAATGCGTAGTTGTTAGCGGTTTTTGGAGCATTAACCAATGTATAAACAGCTCAAGATTCCCATCATCAATGCGTAAATCCCCAGACATATACAGCTCACCTATCGCAAGTTCTGGATTTGTGATAATGCGGGTGAGGTGGTGAGGATGCGAAAGGGTGACCGCTATTTTTGAGCCATCCCTATCAGCCTTTAGGCAATGCTTTATGCCCTGTAATGTGATAGTTATTTCACCAGAATAAATGGTCTTTCTTATTATCCAAAGTGCTAATCTAGAATACATCATGCAAATATTTTTGATTATCTATTGAACCGAAAAACATAAATTTCATCTATAAGTTTAATAAAGCTAACAGATTTTTCCAAACAAAATTTTTTGAATTGTAATAAAATATGACACAACAGCCACCTTTGCCTCAATTGCCACCAAGTAATGTTGTGTTTGAAAATGGAAAACTTATATCACATGAGTTTGATGATATTTATTTTTCAACCCAAGATGGCTTTGAAGAAACCGAGCATGTGTTTATTCATGGCACCCAACTTCCCAGACATCTTAGCGGTGCGCCTCATCTTACCATTGCAGAAACAGGCTTCGGCACAGGCTTGAATTTATGTGCGGTAATTGCATGGCTTAAAAAGACAGAAAGTAAATGCAAGGTAAGCTACATTAGTTTTGAAGCAAGCCCATTAGATGCAGATATCGCAAAACAAGCTCTATCCGCATTTCCGCATCTCGGTGATATTGCAGCCGAATTAATCTGCAAATGGCCGCCACGTTGGCCGGGGGTACATCATCTTATCTTATGTGATGGGCAGGTTGAGCTTACCGTGCATTATGGGCAGGCTGAAGCGGTTTTGCCGAGCTTGGATTTCAAGGCAGATATCTGGTTTTTAGATGGGTTTTCGCCTGCAAAAAATCAGTCAATTTGGTCTGATGATGTACTTCATCATGTCGGGCGGTGTAGCCATAGAGGGACAAAATTAGCAAGCTTTACGGTTGCAAGGGCAGTAAGGGAAAGCTTAACAAATGCAGGCTTTAATGTTGAAAGACAGGCTGGATATGGCCGAAAACGTCATATGCTTGTTGCTGAAATGCAAAAAGGTTTAAAAAAACTACCCCGTAATGACATTGAACATGTACTTATCATTGGCGGCGGGGTGGCTGGTTGTGCGGTGGCGCATCATCTGGCTAGGCTTGGGATTTCGCATCAGCTTATGGATGGGGCAGATAGGCTTGCATCTCACGCCTCTGGCAATCCAGCAGGGTTTGTGATGCCGCAACTTTCGGTGGGGGATAATCTGCCCTCCAGATTATCTATTTCAGCTTTTGCGGATGCCATAAATGCCTGCACCGCCGCAGATGCTGTGTTGGATGAAAAAATTATCTCGCTTGATATTCCTGAGATGAAAAAAATCCGTCAGCAGAAACTGGCAGTACAGAATTATCCAGATGATTTAGCCCGTTATCTTACTGCTAAAGAAATCGCTGAATATATCGGCTGCGATGCAGGTGTTGGGGGGATGATATTTGCGCGCGGACTTGTAATTGACCCGATAAAATATTGTCATTATCTGGCCTCAGAAAGCCCTACATTATTAGCGCAAAACGTTGCGCAGGTAGTGCAGGTTGAAACAAAATCTGGCAGTTCAGCATGGGAAGTAAAGACAACAAAAGGTAAAACCATCATTGCATCACATATTGTGCTATGTGCAGGTCACCAATTACCTCAATTACTAACCCAGTTTGGCATGACTGGCGGGCGTTTTCAAATTACCTCAGGGCAGGTGAGTATGATGCAGCCACAGAGCAGGGATGCGGTCATGCCAGCGCTAAATTTTGGGGGTTATCTGGCAAAGTTTGGCAATCAAGCCATGCTTGGTGCAAGCTATTCTCATGACCTAACCACACAGGTGAGTGAAAAAGGCCATCAGTTTAATTTTGATTTACTGCCCCCTGCATTACACCATTTTATTGATACAGATTTAAAGAATTGGGGCGGCAGGACAGCTTATCGGCTGGCAACAGAATTTAGAATGCCGATTTGTGAGCCGAGCATCTCACAGCGCAACCGAAATATCTCTGTATTAGGAGCGCTAGGCTCACGGGGGCTTACCTATGGCAATTATTTGGCCCGCTATTTAACAGGACAAATTGCAGGACGTCCGTCATTTTTAAGTAGAAAACTATGTAATGCCATGCAAGTTTCACGCGCTTTTGGCGTTAATTTTTAGCTGTTTTCACTGTCCCATAACTCTGAGACATGCCATCTTTTGCCATGGCTTGTACATGCTTCACTGAGCAGAGGAATAAAGCCTTGTGCCGTCTTATCTGGTTGCGGAAGGGTGTTTTTATCTTCCCCTGGAAAAGCAGAAGCACGCATTGCAGTAGCAGAACTGCCAGGGTCAATTATATTCACGCGCAAATTCGTTTGCTCTGTTTCAGCTGCATAAATTTTTGCCATGGTCTCAAGCCCAGCTTTGGAAATCGCATAGGCACTCCAATATGCAGGTGCGGTTTGCGCTACTTTTGAGGTTACAAAAACTGCCCGTCCAGCAGGTGCAGCGCGCAAAAGCCCATCAAATGCTTGGATTTGATGCCAGATTGAGGTGAGGTTTACCTGTATGGTACGCTCAAATACTTCGCTTTCGGTGTGGGCGAGGGGGGCCATTTGCCCTAATTGCCCTGCATTAGCAACAAACCCGTCTAATCGTCCCCAGCGCGAGGCAATGGCTTGCGCTAACCTTGGCATAGCTTCTGTGTCTGTTTGGTCTAATTCAACGATAGTTGCTTTGCCGCCAACAGCTACAATTTCATCATCAACCTCTTCTAAAGCACCTGTTGTTCTGCCGGTAAGGATTACCTCTGCTCCGCTTGATGCAGCTTTAATCGCAACGGCACGGCCAATACCGCGAGATGCACCTGTCACCAAGATAAGCTTGTCTTTTAAAATCTGATTTTCCATTTTATTTCTTGTCCTGATGCAAAAACTGGCCAGCATTATTGGGTACAGGATATTCACCTGTAAAACAGGCATCACAATATTCAGGTTGCTCAGCATTCCGCCCAGACAGCCCCATGGCGCGGTACAAACCATCAATAGAGATAAATGCTAGCGAGTCTGCGCCAATCGCTTCACACATCTCATCTATGTTCAATTGTGCAGCCATTAATTTATCGCTGTCTGGCGTGTCTACACCATAATAGCATGGGTTTATTGTTGGCGGGCTTGCGATACGCATATGTACTTTATTTGCGCCTGCGGCACGCATCATATTTACAATTTTCCGCGAAGTTGTACCCCGCACAATAGAATCATCCACCAGCACAATATCTTTGCCCTTAACGATAGTGGAATTGGCATTATGCTTGAGCATTACCCCTGATTGCCTGCCTTCTTGGGTGGGCTGAATAAAGGTTCTGCCGACATAGTGATTACGAATAATCCCAAGCTCAAAGGGCAGTTTTGCAGCTTCCGCATATCCAAGGGCAGATGGCACACCTGAATCAGGGACAGGCACGACCAAATCCGCTGATACATGCGCCTCTGCGGCTAATTCTGCGCCAATAGCTTTGCGTGCTTGATATACAGAAAGCCCTTCAAGGGAGGAATCTGGCCGCGCAAAATAGATATATTCAAAAATACAGAAACGCGATGGTAGCGATGGGGCAATACGGTGTGAGCTAAGCCCATTTTTATCAATATAGACCATCTCACCTGCTTTAATATCCCGAACATATTCAGCGCCAATAATATCTAAGGCACAGGTTTCAGATGCAAGCACATAGCTTTCGCCAAGCTTACCAAGAATAAGTGGCCGAATACCATGCGGGTCTCTCACCCCGATAAGTGCATCATCTATCACGCATAATAATGCATAAGCCCCTGTGACTTGCTGCAAGGCTTCTTTTAGTCTTTCCAGCGGGTCAGCATGATGCGATCTTGCGACAAGATGGATGAAAATTTCAGTATCTGTAGTAGATTGAAAAAGGCTGCCTGTCTCAACCAAAGAGTTCCGTAAGACATCAGCGTTGGTCAGATTGCCATTATGCGCAATAGCAAACGAGCCAAAGGCCATTTCTGTTAAAAAGGGCTGAATATTGCGATGCTCAGAAAGCCCTGTTGTGGAATACCGATTATGTCCAATCGCGCTATGCCCAGCTAAATCATTAAGGGTGGAAGAGCCAGCACTGAAATTTTCACCCACATGCCCAATTCCGCGGTGGTGTTTGAAATGTTGACCATCAAAACACACCATACCTGTTGCTTCTTGACCGCGATGTTGTAATGCATGCAGGCCAAGGGCGGTCAGTAAATGCGCTTCTTGTGCGCCGAAAACACCAAATACAGCGCATTCCTCATTAAATTTTTCAGTGTCCCTGCCAGTGTCATCTAATTTGTGGGCGTCAATTGATTTTTCGGTCACGCTGTTTCTACCTATATTGATGTGAAAGCGGTTGTTTTAGGAAAATAGATAAATCATTTCTCGTCATCAAGCAGATTTAAATTCCCTGCCTTTTCCGCCGCATTGGAAAGCGGATTATCTGCTAAATCGTCTCTGGCTTCCTCACTTTGTTTGGGAATATCAAGGCCAGACAAGTTTTCTTGAATAATTTCAGGCAGTAGCGGCTCGAAAACACCGATTGAAAAACGGATGGCATAAGCGCTTTTGGATTCTGTTACCCATTGTGGCATTACTTTTTCTTCCTGAACGAAAATAACAATTCCGCCATAAACAAGGCAAATCAGAACAAAGCCGCGTGCGATGCCAAACAGGATGCCAAACCATCTATCTAATGCGCCTAATCCTGCGCGTGACAGACCAGGCGAAATAAGACTTGCAAGAATAAACCAGATGATGATGGTAACCACAAAGGGGATTAACCAGCCTAAAATCTCGTTCACTTCGGATACAGTGATAAAATCGCTTAGCCATTCTTCGACTGTTGTTGAGGTTAATTGTGCTACCCCAATGCCGATGAACCAGCCTGCAAGTCCAAGAAATTCGCGCGTTAGGCCGCGCAAGGTAGATAGAATAGCAGAAATGATGATCACAAACAGCACAATGCCGTCAAAAACGGTAAGACTGCCTAAATCAAAGCTCATCATTTACTTCCTTTTATAACTACTGGCTAAAGCTAGCCTAAATTGCATCAAAAATAAATCCCGAAGCATGCTAATACCCTGCACCTAAATCAATTATCAGCTCAGAAAGGCTAGTAATTTGTGAAAAGCGTATTCCTTTTGGCTGGGTGATAGGTTTATGTGGCTTAGGAATAAAGGCTTGCTCAAAGCCTAATTTTGCCGCTTCTTTTAATCGTGGTTCAGGTTGGGCAACCTGCCGCACCTCAGCCGATAATGCAACCTCACCAAAAAATACCGAAGCTGGCGGTAATGGTTTGCCTGTAACAGACGATATTAACGCTGCTGCGACTGCCATATCTGCGGCTGGTTCTGATATTTTTAATCCGCCCGCAACATTCAGAAAAATATCCTGTCCAGAAAAGGTAACCCCGCAACGCGCCTCAAGAACAGCGGTCAGCATTGCAAGGCGCTGGCTGTCCCAGCCAACAACATTTCGCCGTGGGCTTGCAAGTGATGAGGGCGCTACCAAGGCTTCAATTTCAACAAGTAGCGGGCGGGTGCCTTCTAATCCGGCAAATACTGCAGTGCCTGCAATTGAATCAGAACGACTAGCAAGAAACAGCTCAGACGGGTTAGTGACCTGTTGCAGTCCTGTTGCGCTCATTTCAAACACGCCAATCTCATCAGTGGGGCCATATCTGTTTTTAACCCCGCGCAATAGCCTGAAATGATGGCTTCTATCCCCTTCAAAATATAACACAGCATCAACCATATGTTCTAAAACACGTGGCCCTGCGATAGCCCCATCTTTAGTGACATGGCCAACAAAAATAATCGATGTTGAGGATGTTTTAGCAACACGAATAAGCTCGTGCGCAGCAGCACGCACCTGGCTAACGGTGCCAGGCGCACTATCAAGCCCAGCAAGATACATGGTCTGGATAGAATCAATGACCAGAATATCTAGATCAGGTTGGCGTTTTATCGTCTCAACAATATCACCAACATGTGTTGCCGCAGCCAGTAAAGCAGGGACATCACCTACCCCTAGCCTGCCTGCCCGCATTCTTACCTGTTCCACAGATTCTTCACCTGTGATGTACGCTGCCTTGCGTCCAGATTGGGCTAATTTACATACCAGTTGAAGCAGCAATGTTGATTTGCCAATGCCAGGGTCACCGCCAATAAGTAATGCCGAGCCAGGCACAAATCCCCCGCCAGTAACCCTATCTAGCTCATCCATTCCGCTTTGCATGCGGCTATATTGTTTCGATGTGTCTGTTTGCGATATGGGGGTGAGTTCTATCTGTCTGCCGCCCAAGGCGCGTTTGGCACCGACCGTTTTTTCCTGTCTTTCTTCAACAAGGCTATTCCATTCCCCACAGCCATCACATTTGCCAGACCATTTGGGAAAAACACTACCGCAGGATTGGCAATGATATTGGGTTGTTGATTTTGCCATATGGCTTAAGCCTTATTCAAATAAGCGGTTTTACGAGGTGGTGGCTTGATGCAGCCCGTCTGTTAGTGGGCCATGCGGATGGCCATTTACAAATTGATCAACTTCGGGGATGCCTGACCGGTGCATATCCCCAACATCCCCATGCCAGATGATTTTGCCATGATGCACCATCGCAACCTTATCAGCGATACGCCTAACAGAGGCCATATCATGGCTAATGGTAAGTGCGGTGGCGCCCAATTTCCGCACAGCACCAATGATTAAATCATCAATGACCCCGCCCGTTATTGGGTCAAGTCCTGATGTTGGCTCATCAAAAAGCAATATTTCAGGCTTATCAGCAATAGCGCGGGCAAGCGCAACACGTTTTTGCATCCCCCCTGATAGCTCTGCTGGATATTGATAGATAACATCTTTCTCAAGGCCAAGGGTTTGAATAATCTCAACAGCTTTGTCCTGTGCCTGACGTTTTGAAAGCGCAGTTTTTTGGCGCAAACGAAAGGTAATATTTTCCCAAATCGAGAGGCTGTCAAACAATGCACCAAATTGAAAAGTCATACCAAATTTTTGTAGCATAGCCTCCCGCTCAGCCCTGCTTTGAGAAACTGTTTCAACACCATCTACCAAAATAGAGCCGCTATCAGGCGTAATAAGACCCAAAATTGATTTCAGCGTAACAGACTTACCGCATCCAGAAGTGCCGATAATACATAATGATTCTGCTGGCAACACAGCTAGGCTTACATCGCTTAGGACTTGTTTGTCCCCAAATCGTTTTGCGAGATGCTTAATCTCAATTTTCGGCTGTGTTGAAGCTGACATATTTTTTTCCGCAATTTGCCTGTTTCTAGCCAAAGAATAAGGCTGTTACAATATAGTTTGCAATCAAGATCAGAATGGAGGATGACACCACAGCATTTGTTGTGGCTTGCCCCACACCTTCAGCGCCGCGCCCTGAATTATAGCCATGATAGCACCCCATTAGCGCGATTAAAAAACCAAATACCGCAGCCTTAATCAGTCCTAGCATCACATCTGAAAACTCTAAAAACTCAAGCGTTCGTGCAAGATAAATCCCTGGATTAAACCCTAGCCTGAATACGCCAACTAAATAGCCCCCTAACACGCCAATAATATCGCCAATTAAGACCAAAAACGGCAGGCAAATTGTACCTGCCAACAGGCGCGGGGCAACCAAATACTGCAAGGGGCGGGTAGATAAAGTGTCTAGGGCATCAATTTGGTCTGTGACCCGCATGGTGCCAATCTCCGCTGCCATTGATGCGCCAATGCGCCCTGCCACCATTAAACCTGCAAGCACCGGCCCCAATTCACGGGTCACTGATAGCACCACAACGGTTGCCACCGTATCTTCAGCAGAAAAGCGTGCAAACCCTGTATAGCTCTGAAGCGCAAGCACCATGCCTGAAAATAGCGTTGTTAGCCCAACAACAGGAAGCGAGAAATACCCAATATCGACTAACTGTCTTCCAAGCTGGCGCCAATAATAAGGCGGCACAAAGGTCCATCTAACCGCTTGGATAGTGAATAAGCTTAATCTGCCTGTTGCCGCAAAGAAACCAAGTGCAGCTTTGCCGATATTCGCAATAAAGGACAACATTTTTGCTTTTTCCTAGCTATTGAGCTTTTGAGTTAAAAACTTCTCAGCGCTGTTATACTGCCTGATTGTCCTTGCGCCAAGTGTTGTGAGTATTTCATATCCAATTGTGCCGCAATCTCTTGCCATTTCACTCACATTATAATGTTCACCCATCAGCTTTGCCACTGATATATCTGCTAATTTAATTTCTGGTATATCGGTAATATCCACAACACAAGTATCCATTGAAATACGTCCAACAAGCGGGTATGTCTTGCCACAAATTTCAATGCGAGGTGTGTTATCCGCTAGGCTTGAAAGCATTCTGGGGTAGCCATCTGCATACCCTGCACCAACTGTTGCAACCCGCATATGTTTAGGGGCAATGAAATCTGCCCCATATCCAACGCTTTCGCCAGTTTCAACGGTTCTGATCTGCAAAATATCTGCTTCCCATGTGAGCGGGGAAGTAAGGTGTTCTGCACCAAACCGATGGTCATCAGGCGGCGTCCCCGTAAGGGCAATGCCAGGTCTGCATAGATCAAAATGATAGTCTTTTCCAAGTAAAATGCCCCCGCTATTCGCAAGCGATGCCATTTTTTCTTGCCCTAATTGGCAGGTAATTCTTTTAAACCGGTCAAGCTGTTTAGCGTTTAGCGTATGTGCTGGCATATCCGCACAGGCAAGATGGCTCATCACGCCTTTGAAGTGAGGCGAGCGTGATAGCGCCTGAAGATGCTGCTCCGCCTCATTTAGGGGTAATCCAAGCCGGTTCATCGCAGTATCCACATGCACAAAATAGTCAGGAGCCTTATCTTGCCACGCCTCAATTTGTGCAAGATCGCCAGCCGAATTTAGAACAGGCAGAAAATTATTCTTGGTATAAATATCTGCATTATTGGCTGTGATACCTTCAAAAATGACGATATGAATATCATCAATCTCATACCCATTGAAATGATCTTTTAAGGCTATCGCTTCCTCTAGCCTTGCAACAAAGAATATTCGGCATCCTTTAATATAGCACGCAAGGCTAGACGCAAATGCGCCAAGCCCATAGCCATTTGCCTTTACCGTAGCGCCAGTGGCGGTGCGCGATGATGAAAGCTGGTGAAGAGCGTGGTAATTAGCTGAGATGGCATCAAGGTTAATCACAAGACGTGAACTCGCCATGAATTCAACCCCCTAAAATTGTTCTGGCAGGTGGTCTGCTGTAACAAGATCAGCAAAGCGCGTAAACCTACCTTCAAAGCTCACATGTGCTGTGCCGGTCGGGCCATGGCGCTGTTTTGCAATGATAACTTCAGCAGTGCCCTTAGATTTTTCCAAACGTTCCTGCCATAGCTGATATCTGAGGTTAAATTTTTCCTGCGTCTCATTTTCACGCATTTCAGGCTCACCTTTATTCAGATAATATTCTTCACGATACACAAATAAAACCACATCTGCATCTTGTTCAATTGAACCAGATTCACGCAAATCGGCTAGGGCTGGGCGCTTGTCTTCACGTTGTTCAACAGCACGTGACAGCTGCGATAGCGCCATCACAGGAACATCTAGCTCTTTTGCAAGTGTTTTAAGTGAGCGGCTGATATTTGAGATTTCTTGAACCCTGTTTTCAACCTTTACACCGATTTGCGCTTGAAGCAGTTGCAGGTAATCCACCACAATGAGCCCAAGACCTTTTGTGCGTTTTAGGCGTCTTGCGCGGCTAGCAAGCTGACTTATCGATAGAGCAGGTGTATCATCCACATAAAAAGTGGCGCTTGAAATATCCTTAGATGTATTTACCAGCGCATTAAATGCGTTGCTGTCTAGCTTGCCCTTTCTGATGGCATCGGAATCAATCGCAGAACGTTCTGCCAAAATTCTTGTGCCTAATTGTTCTGCAGACATCTCAAGGGAGAAAAAGGCAACACCAACCGGCTCTTCCCCTGTTTTACGGGTGGTGGCGGCATGAAAAGCGATATTAGTGGCAAGGGCAGTTTTACCCATCCCTGGACGCCCTGCCAAGATGATTAAATCAGACCGGTGCATCCCGCCCATTAGCTCATTCAGCCGGCTTAGACCTGTGCTCACACCAGAAATAGTGCCACCATTTCGCCGTGCCTGTTCTGCCATTTCAACAGTGCCGACCAAAATACTATCAAGTGATTTTAGCCCCTGTTCAGTGGTGTCATTTTCAGCAAGCGAAAACAGATATTGTTCAGCAGCTTCGATTTGAAGCATCGCAGATTTGTCTAATTCAGCATGACGTGCATCATAGCTGACATTATCAGAAATTCTTACCAACTCGCGCCGCAGAAAATTATCATGCACAATGGCGGCATAATCATTTATGCCCGCAACGGAAATAACCCCTTCAATGAGGTCATTTAGATATTGTTCAGCACCATCATCACCAAAAGCACTGTTTTTCTCAAAATAGGTTTTTAACGTAACTGGATTGGCCAATTGCCCGCGGCTAATCATACGAATCATCGCTTCATAAATCTGGCCATGAAGCGGGTCATAGAAATGGTCAGGGCGAAGCTGTACTTCAATGCGTTCATAGGCGTGATTATCAAACAACAATCCGCCTAAAACATTTTGTTCTGCCTGCATATTATGCGGCATAATTTCAGCTGTTTGCTGTAATGCTGCGGGTGCAGGAAAGGGGGTAACTGAATTATCTGAAGGAAAATCTACCATAGCTCACCATAGGAAAAAAATGCTGTATTGTCATGTTATTTTCGCCTGTGGATAATGGGGATATTGGGGAATAAAATTGTTTTTTTGAGGCTTGCATCACACGCTAATCTCTGGCCTGATAAGGCACTAGAATTTTTTGGAATGTGAGGTCATTTATGTTGCCATCTGATTATCAAGACGCAACTTTAATCGGGCGCGTATGGCGCGCAGAAATTGCCGGACCGTCAGTTGTTATACTGCAAGATAATATGCTGGTAGACATTACCGCAAGAGAGGGTGCAACCGTATCCTCTATCTTAAATATGGATGACCCGGTCGCCTATCTGCGTAATGCCGCAGGTGAGGTGCTTGGCAGTTTTGAGGAATGGCAGGAAAAAAGTATTGAAGCAAAAGGGCGTTTGTCCCATGACCATCTATTGAGCCCAAATGATTTGCAAGCCATCAAAGCATGCGGTGTTACCTTTGCAAAATCGATGGTGGAACGCGTTATTGAAGAAAAAGCAGATGGCGATGCATCAAAAGCCCATCTTATTCGCCAGAAATGTGTGGAGGTTATTGGTGATAGCCTTGCGCATATTGAGGCTGGCTCCAATGCGGCCTCTGATATAAAAGCATTGCTTATCGCAGAGGGGTTGTGGTCACAATATTTAGAGGTCGGAATAGGGCCTGATGCTGAGGTTTTCACCAAAGCACAGCCGCTATCTTCAGTGGGCAGTTTTGCGCCTGTTGGCTTGCATCCTATCTCGACATGGAACAATCCTGAGCCTGAAATTGTGCTAGCGGTTGATGAAGCTGGGCAGATTAAGGGCGCCTGTCTTGGTAATGATGTAAATTTAAGGGATGTTGAGGGGCGCTCTGCTTTATTGCTTGGGAAAGCAAAGGATAATAATGCATCAGCATCTTTAGGCCCCTTTATTCGCCTGATTGATGAGAATTTTACCTTAAATGATATCAGACAAGCAGAATTAAGCCTCAAAGTCACGGGTGAGGATGGTTTTATCTTAGATGGCGCAAGCTCAATGAGTGAGATTAGCAGAGATATCACAGATTTAGTGGCGCAGACTTGCGGGGCGCATCATCAATATCCTGATGGGTTTATGCTGTATCTTGGCACCATGTTTGCGCCTATCCAAGATAGGGATAATGCAGGCGAGGGCTTTACCCATAAAATGGGTGATGTTGTTGAAATTCACGCAACGCAATTTGGAACGCTTACAAATACAGTCCAATATTCAACACAATGTGCGCCGTGGGCGTTTGGCCTATCCGCATTGATGGCGAACCTGTCAGCTAGAGGGTATTTGTAAAAAAAGGCCGCCAAGTAAACTGGCGGCTTTCGTGATAATTTTACTGCAGAGTTGTGTTAAGCGTTAGCTTCTGCTTCTTCAGCTGCTTCTTCAGCAGGCGCTTCAGCTGCTTCTACAGCTGCTGCTTGCGGTGCTGGTGCTTCGTCTTCTTCTTCATCCTGCTCAGATGAGATAACAGCACGGCCTAGCTTTGCTTGTGTTTCAGCTTCTTCAAGTGAACGTGCGATATTCACGGTAACCATGATATCAACTTCACTATGAAGATTAACGCGGATAGGGAATAGACCAAGTGTCTTAATTGCTTTGTCCATCACCACTTGGCGCTTATCAATAGCATGGCCTGCTTCAGTAACAGCTTCTGCGATATCGCGGCTTGAAACAGAACCGAAAAGCTGTCCCATTTCAGATGCGGCACGCACAAGATTAACAGATAAGCTGTCCATGCTTGATGCACGGCTCTCGGCCTCAGAACGCTGGTCAGCATTTTGCTTCTCGCGGTCTGCTCTTTCCTGTTCGAACTTTTCTAGATTAGTTTTGCTTGCGCGAATAGCTTTGCCTTGCGGAAGCAAAAAATTGCGTGCGTAACCAGGCTTAACAGTGACGATATCACCAAGCTGTCCTAGCTTTTCTACACGCTCAAGAAGAATGATTTGCATTTCTTTATTCCTTTACATCTCAATCAGGGCGTGAACTTAGCTCACGACATATGGCATTAGTGCCAAATAGCGTGCACGCTTAATTGCAGTGGATAATTCGCGCTGTTTTTTTGCAGAAACAGCCGAAATACGTGAAGGGACGATCTTGCCACGCTCTGAGGTGAAACGTGAAAGAAGCTTAACGTCCTTATAATCAATTTTAGGCGCATTCGGTCCAGAAAAAGGACATGATTTCCGTCTACGACCTTGCGGCTTGCGGACTGCACTGCGGGTAATTTCAAGTTGTGTCATCTCTATATTCCTCCGTTATGCGTCAGCTGCAGCATTTTCGCTGCTTGAATCATTGTGACGTGAACGCTGTGGCTTTTCAGATTTTGCCTGCATCATTACAGATGGGCCTTCTTCAACCTCTTCAATAGATACGGTCATGAAACGAAGGATATCTTCATTTAGTCCCATGATACGTTCATATTCATTTAGGGTTTCTGAATCTGCTTCGATATTTAGCATTACATAATGGCCTTTCCGGTTTTTCTTAATCCGGTAAGCTAGGCTACGAAGTCCCCAATATTCATTTTTGTGGATTTTTCCGCCACCATTTTCAATGATTGCTGAAAAGTCTGTTACTAGGCTTTCTACCTGTGCAGCAGATACGTCTTGGCGCGCGATAATCACGCTTTCATAGAGTCTCATACTCTGTGCTCCTCATGGCTAATTGTTTGCGCTTTTAAACACAAACGAGCCAGCCCAATAGTGGTGCTGGCAAGGGCTATGTTACACTTAAATGCATGCGCGTTAGAGGGCTTATCACAAGCTTCATTCTACCACGATTACAATAAGTATGCGCTTTATGCCTAATTCATGGTGATAAATCAAGTCTTGATTAGCGTGTTTTACTGCCGTAAGA
Organism: Puniceispirillaceae bacterium (SeqCode); assembly: GCA_965660095.1. Lineage (GTDB taxonomy): Bacteria > Pseudomonadota > Alphaproteobacteria > Puniceispirillales > Puniceispirillaceae > WTJO01. The sequence goes on along the minus strand of CBFHYP010000004.1, from coordinate 71,781 downwards.
CTGGCACAACGGCATTTTTTGCCTGCAAGATGTGTTGCTATGCTGTGCCATACACCATAGAGCCAGCAGCTAGAAAAACTATTCTTGTATTCGGATAATAGAGAATAAGGGGAAGTTCATTGGGAAATTCAACGACAAAAACTGCTTTTTTGTTTCCTGGTCAGGGCTCACAAACGGTTGGTATGGGAGCGGCATTGGCCGAACAATCCGCAGAGGCGCGTTTGGTATTCGAAGCTGTAGATGCAGCTATGGGTGAGAATTTATCGCACCTTATGACAGAGGGGCCCATTGAAACATTAACCCTCACCCAAAATGCGCAGCCTGCACTATTTGCATCATCACTTGCTGTATTAAGAGTGCTAGAACAAAAATCTGGAAAACACGCATCAGATTTGGCTGATTTTGTTGCAGGTCATTCTTTGGGCGAATATTCAGCATTATGCGCCGCACAAAGTCTTGAACTTGGAAACACCGCGAAATTGCTTCGCTTGCGGGGTCAATCCATGCAACAGGCTGTGCCAGTTGGTGAAGGGGCGATGGCTGCTTTAATTGGTGCGGATATCGAGCAAACAGAAAGCTTCCTTATTGAAGCGCAAGGTGCAGGGCTTGTGCAAATCGCGAATGACAATGCACCAGGACAAATCGTCATTTCAGGTGCAAAAGCAGCTGTGCATAAAGCCATGGAAATTGCAAAAGATGCTGGCTTAAGAAGAATTGTCGAATTACCTGTAAGTGCACCCTTCCATTGTGATTTGATGGCACCTGCAGCAGATGTAATGGCTACCGCATTGGCTGATACAATAGTGCAGGATGCACAAATCGATGTGGTATGCAACGTGACAGCATCTGCTGAAAATCAGGGTGCTAAACTGCGTCAAAATTTGGTAGCGCAGGTAACGGGACGGGTGCGTTGGTGCGAGACCTTAAATTATCTTGCTGAAAATGGCGTGACACGTTTCGTTGAAATTGGTACCGGAAAAGTATTGTCAGGCTTGGTAAAACGATCTGTGAAAGAGGTTGATATTTTCAGCCTAGAAACCGCAGAAGATATCGAAAAATATCTAGAAGCGACTGCTTAAACAGGTCAAGATATATCAACGTAAATCTTAAAATAGAACAGAAGGGAAGAGTAGCAGCTATGTTTTCACTTGCAGGGAAATCAGCACTTATCACAGGTGCTAGCGGCGGCATCGGAAATGCAATTGCAACAGCACTTCATCAGCAGGGCGCACATGTTGTCTTGCATGGCACAAATGAGCAACGTCTAGCGGCACTTGCAGATAGTTTGGGCGATAATGTTTCAGTGGTGGCAGCTGATTTATCTGACCGGCAAGCGGTTGCTGAAATTGTCCCGCGTGCTGTGGAGGCCGCAGGCGCAGTAGATATCTTGGTGAATAACGCTGGCATTACCCGCGATAATCTGTTTATGCGGATGAAAGATGAGGAATGGGATGCTGTGCTTGATGTGAATATGACAGCCTCGATGATCCTATGCCGTTCAGCTATTCGCGGCATGATGAAAGCGCGCTGGGGTAGAATTATTTCGATCTCTTCAATTGTGGGTGTGACAGGTAATCCTGGGCAAACAAATTATGCTGCATCAAAAGCTGGGATGATCGGGTTTTCTAAATCTTTGGCGCATGAGGTAGCAAGCAGAGGGATTACCGTGAATGTGGTTGCCCCTGGTTTTATCCAGACCCAGATGACAGATGTACTTACAGATGAGCAAAAAGAAAAACTGCTTGTGAATGTACCAACAGCACGTTTAGGAAGCGCGCAAGAAGTTGCTGCTGCGGTAAGCTATCTTGCGAGTGATGAAGCAGGGTATGTGACAGGTAGCACCATGCATGTAAATGGCGGGATGGCAATGCTTTAGGCAGGGTTTTACTTTAATTCTACGCTGCAGAAAGCATATCTTGAGGATAGCTGTACCAAAACGCCACAATATGTTGCAAGATTCGCAAATTTCTGTATAAACTCATCGAAAGTCGAAAGTGACTGGAAATATCGGGGATGATGTGCTACACCCCACGCCACAAGCTTGACGGTCATCATATCATTACGATGGCCGTAACATGTGGAGGTTGAGTGTGGCATAGCCAGATTCAGGCCTGAGTGAAAATCAAGTTTGGGTCAAATTCAAGTTAGGGTCAAATTCAAGTTAAGGATACGAGATATGAGTGATATTGCAGAACGCGTAAAAGGCATTGTTGTTGAACATTTGGGTGTTGATGGTGACAAGGTTGTTGAAGGCGCATCTTTCATCGATGATTTAGGCGCAGATAGCCTAGACACTGTTGAGTTAGTGATGGCTTTTGAAGAAGAATTCGGTTGTGAAATTCCAGATGATGCCGCTGAAAAGATTCTGACTGTTAAGGATGCTGTTGACTTCCTAGAAAAGGCTGCAGCCTAAATCCTGATTAACGCCTGACGAAGTGTTTGGGGCGCATGGCTTGGATAAGCAAAATGCGCAACCTTTCCGTCAGGCGTTTTTTTTATTAAGCTAGCAACAGATATAGGGATGAGATGATGCGTCGTGTAGTTGTTACTGGTATGGGAATAGTATCCCCTTTAGGTCAAGGACTTGAACATAATTGGACTAATATCCTTGCAGGAAAGTCCGGGATTGGAAAAATCGAAGGGTTTGAGATCTCCGATTTAGCCTGTCAGGTTGCAGGACAAGTGCCGCAAAATGGCGCTGAAGGCGGACTAGATTTAGATGCCTTTATCGAGCCAAAAGAACAGCGTAAATTAGACCGTTTCATCCAATTAGGTATTGTTGCTGGTATTGAAGCTGTTGAGCATTCAGGCTGGAAGCCAAACGCTATTGAAGATCAAGACAGAACTGGGGTTATGATTGGCTCTGGTATTGGTGGGCTTCAGACAATTGTTGAAACAGCTCATCTGCTTGAGGAAAGAGGGCCACGGCGCATCAGCCCATTCTTTATCCCCTCTGCCCTGATTAATCTGATTTCAGGACATGTTTCTATCCGTTACGGCTTTAGAGGGCCGAACCATTCTGTAGTTACGGCTTGTTCAACCGGTGCGCATGCCATCGGGGATGCTGCCCGCCTTATCGCGTTTGATGATGCAGATGTAATGGTTGCAGGCGGCGCAGAAGCAGCAGTATGCCGTTTGGGTATTGCAGGGTTTGCCGCCGCAAGGGCGCTTTCAACTTCCTATAATGACACCCCTGAAAATGCATCCCGCCCATATGATAAAGGCAGGGACGGATTTGTGATGGGTGAGGGTGCTGGTGTTGTTGTGCTTGAAGAGCTTGAGCATGCAAAAGCCAGAGGCGCAACCATTTATGGTGAGATTAAAGGCTATGGGCTTTCTGGTGATGCGTATCATATCACCGCCCCTGCAGAAGACGGAAATGGCGGGTTTAGAGCGATGCAGGCTGCATTGAAACGTGCTGGTCTTGATGCTTCTGAAATTGATTATATTAATGCACATGGCACTTCTACCCCGCTTGGTGATTTAATTGAAGCAAATGCAGTATCGAAATTGCTTGGCGATGCGATGGGGCAAGCTTCTATGTCTTCTACAAAAAGTGCGACTGGGCATTTGCTAGGTGCTGCGGGTGCGATTGAAGCGATTTTCTCTGTGATGGCATGCTATCATGATGAAGTGCCGCCAACGCTTAACCTGCATGATCCTGAAGAGGCGCTTGACGGTTTAGATTTGGTGCCGCTTAAATCGCGTAAACGCAGTGTGCGAAACGCGATGTCAAATTCTTTTGGATTTGGGGGTACAAATGCTTCTCTCATTATCGGGAAACATGAGGGGTGAGCGCACCTCAAACACCTGAAGAAACACCTGTAAAATTCTCCTTAATGCGGCTTCTCGTGCGTGTATGTATTATCCTGTGCTTATGTGCAGGTGTGGTGGCATTAATTGGGCATCAGTGGCTGAAAATAATCAGCACCCAAGAAGGACCACACCAAGAACATGCTATCATCTTGGTCAAGCCTGGTGATGGGCATATGGTGCTAAAACATAAGCTAGAACGCGAAAATCTTATTCATTCACATCTGCATTATCATCTCTACGCCCTATATCACCACGACACCTATATTCCAAAAGCAGGGGAATATAAGGTTGAGGCAGGTGCAAGCTTAGAAGCAATTTTCAAATCACTTGATTCAGGAAAGACCTATCAAAGACGCCTTACCATTGTCGAAGGCCAGCGTAGTTTTGATGTGATGAATAGTTTGAATGATGCAGAAGGGCTAAGTTCTGTTATTTTATCCTCGCCCCTTGAAGGCAGTATCTTCCCAGATACCTATTTCTATTCTTATGGTGATGACAGGCGCCAGCTATTGGCGCGTATGCAGCAAAAAATGGAAATAACAAAGGCTGAAATTTGGGCAGAACGGGACACCACAATACCTCTGAAAAATGCTGATGAGCTGGTTATACTAGCCTCTATCATCGAAAAAGAAGCTGGAAATAACGCTGAACGCGCGCTGATTTCATCTGTGTTTATGAACCGGTTGAAGAAAAGAATGCGGCTTCAGTCTGACCCGACCGTGGCATATGGGCTATCGCTTGAAAAGCCGCTTCAGTTAAGACTTTCAAAGGCTGACTTAAAAACATCTCATCGCTGGAACAGTTATTTGAATGCAGGATTGCCACCAACACCGATTGCAAATCCGTCTTATGAGTCGCTCTATGCGGCTGCCCATCCTGCCGAAAGTGATTATTTTTATTTCGTAGCAGATGCTGAGGGTGGGCATGCATTTTCTAGAACACTTGCAGAACATAATAAAAATGTGCGAATTTATCGCCAGAAGATTAAGAAGCGAAAAACCCAAAATTAAGGTTTTTCGAGCAGAATGGAAGGGTGAGAGATGTTGTCACGAAGAGGGTTAATGCTGGTGCTTTCATCACCATCAGGTGCAGGGAAAACATCCATTTCACGAAAATTACTCAAACGCGATCCCAATATCGGCTTATCTGTTTCAGCTACAACCCGAAAAAGAAGACCTGGCGAGGTAGAGGCTGAGGATTATTTCTTCATTGATGAAAGCGACTTTAAGATAAAGATTAATCAGCGATATTTCCTTGAATATGCTGAAGTATTTGGCAATTACTATGGCACACCAGCAGAACAAGTTACCGGCAAGTTAGAAGCAGGTAAAGATGTGCTTTTTGATATTGACTGGCAGGGCACACAACAGCTTAAAGCTAATGCGAGAGACGATTTGGTGTCTATTTTTATTCTGCCGCCTTCAACAGCTGAACTTGAACGTCGGCTATTTGCGCGTGCGCAAGATAGTGCTGAAACCGTGGCGCAAAGAATGGAAAAAGCATCAGATGAGATGAGCCATTATCCTGAATATGATTATGTCATTGTTAATCACGATTTAGACGCTTCTGTTGAGGCTGTTTGTCAAATCCTTGGTGCGGAACGAATGAAACGTGAAAGGCTGGTAGGGTTGAATGATTTTGTGAAGCAATTACGTTCAGGCTAGCCAAGCCTTTTGCACTTTTAGCGCTTTAAATCTGTCCAGAAAGATGGATTGCAAGCGCGCAGAAATCTTCAACAGGTAAATCCTGTGGCCGCAAGCTTGGGTCTATATTCAGGCTGTGCAGCATCTTCTCACCCCCAAAACGTTTAAAGCTTGCCCGCAACATTTTTCGGCGTTGACCAAATGCAATTTGCGTAACCGCCTCTAAGTCAGACATTTTGCATTGGCTTATGGGCTTGTCATGCGGGATGATACGCACAATGGATGAGGTGATTTTTGGCGGCGGTACAAATGCTTCTGCTGGTACATCAAAGCAGAGTTCAGCGGCTGCACGCCAAGCGGTAATCACCGAAAGCCTGCCATAAGCGCTATCCCCTGGTTTTGCGGTTATGCGCAAAGCAACTTCACGCTGGAACATCAGGCTCATCCCTGTGATATGGTCGGCCTGTTTTAAAAACGAGATGAGAAGGGGGGTTGCAATATTATAAGGCAAATTAGCAATGATTTGCACAGGTGTAGGCGAGACAGCGCGTATATCTAGTTTCAGCGCGTCAGTTTCATGCAATTCAAGCCGCGATGCTGCTGCATCCACAAGATGGGCTAGAAAATCAATAACGCGCCGGTCTTTTTCAATCGCAATAACTTTAGGCGCACCCTCCATCAATAAGGCGCGTGTCAACCCGCCTGGGCCGGGGCCTATCTCAATAATGGGTGAATTTAACGGGGTGGCGGTGCGCGCAATTCTGCTTGTTAAATTCAAATCAAATAAGAAATTTTGCCCAAGTGATTTTTTAGCCTGCAATTCAGCCTTGCTTACAAGTTGGCTAAGTGGCGGCAGGCTTGCAATTTTTTCAATGTCATCAGTCATGCTATTTATGCCTACGATTTATGATTTGCCATATTCTCTGCTGCATCAATGGCAGCGATTAGGCTATCAGGGCGAGCGGTGAATAAAGCTGCTCTGTCAAAGGCAGTGCCATGATCTGGTGATGTGCGGATAAAACTTAATCCTAAAGTGATATTTACGCTTGCGAAAAAATCTAAGGTTTTTACGGGAATTAACGCTTGGTCATGATACATGCACAATACAGCGTCATAATGCTCTCTTGCTTCTTGATGAAATAGCGTATCTGCAGGGTGGGGGCCGCTTAGAGTAATGCCTAAGGCTTGCCCAGCAGCAATAAATGGTTTTAACAAAGCATCATCTTCTGTACCAATGTGACCATTTTCACCAGCATGGGGGTTTAGCCCAGCAACAGAAATGCGCGGGCTTTTTATCCCAAAATCTTCTTTTAAACTTGTATGAATGATACGCGCAGTGGCAAGAAAATCATCTTTATTCAATGCGCGTGGCACATCAGATAGGGGGATATGGATAGTGAGGGGTATCACCCGAAGCGCCTGATTTGCAAGCATCATCACTGTTCTTTTTTTGCCGTCTAAATGGGCTAGAAATTCAGTATGGCCGGGGAAGCTAAAGCCATCTTCATACAATACAGATTTAGCAATAGGATTGGTAATAACAGCACTGCAATATCCCTGTTTTACAAGCCCTACCGCCTGTTCAATCGAGGCAATAATCTGTTTCGCATTTTTGGGATTAGGCTGGCCTGTAACAGGCGGCGCTGCCCAGCTAAACTCCAACACAGGACAGATATTATCTTGCGCTAACAGGCTGGCTTTTCCAGCTTTAATATCACTGCTTGAAACAGAGCTTAAGCTAATGTCTATCTTGGCTTTATCAGCGATCATTTTAAGCTGGGTTAGCTCACCCATAATGATGATATTTTTCTTGCCAGTCGTAAAAGCGCGTAATGCGATTTCAGGTCCAATACCTGCAGGGTCGCCAGATGTGATAAGTGCTGGTTTCATCTCACAGTTTGATTTCAATGCGAGCGTTACGCTGAAGCCGCAATAAAAAACGTCCACTCAGCGATGTCATAATACGTTCTAATTCACGCTGTTTCAAACTATCAAGTGAGGGGAGGTCAAGTTCTGGTAGCGCGCGTGCGCACACCATAAATACCACAAGCCCTTCGGCAAAATTAATAGGTCTGCTAGGCGTATTGATATCGAGTGCAATGATTTCGCGCTGCAATTGGGGCGATAAATCACTCAAGGCTAGATTTTCAAGCAATCCAGGCAATTCAGCGCCTTTTTCAGCGTGAAGGGCTAATGCCTGCTCACAGCTATTTATACCTGCTGTCTCATCTATTAGCGTTTGTGCCCGCGTCTCTCTTTCCTCGTTTTCAAGCGTAACAGGCAATAGCTCGACAATCCGCGCTAAAGTTACAATGGTTGCTTTCGGGTCAAGAAGCCCTTGCTCGCGATAGCCTTCACGTTTGAAGATATAAATCTGCGAATTCAAGGTGATAGGGCCAACAATATCGCCTATTTCAGCGGCTTCAAGCGGTAGCCTGAGCTTGTCCGGAATTCTATCTGTGAACACCCAGCCAACATTCCCGCCCCTTTGGGCAGAACCTGCGGCTGAATATTGCTGTGCAATACCAGAAAAACTAGCCCCTTCATTCAATGCCTGTACCATTTGGGTTGCAATCGCTTCTGTTTGCTGAAGCGGGCGCTGCGGTGTTGGAAGCAGGATGATTTCACTGAATTTTAATTGCGGTTCAGCAAATTTTTTCTCAATACGCTCTAATTCTTTTGCCGCATTTTTATCTAATGCCTCAAACTGCCGAGAGAATTGCAGGCGCAAGGTATTCGACCATAGGATATCAGCAACATATTTAGTAATAACCGTATCTATATTAATGTCTTGCTGAGATAAGAATTCTGCTGCGTTTTGCCCATCCCGTGCGAAATTCTGTTCGGCAAAATTTTGTGCGGCAGCGCGTGCTTGGGTGCGGCCATCTGGGATATATTTTTCAGCTTCTTGAATTTTAATGCGGTCTTCAATTAGTCCTTGCAATGCATCACGCCGCAAATTTTTCTGCCCATCTGCACTATCTTCGATATTGGTCACAAGCTGAATGAATTTAACGCGGTCTTCTAATTCAAAATTGGTGATGGGTTCACCATTAACAATCGCCACAATAGTTGCTTTTGCTTTTGCCTCTGATACAGCGATTGCGCTTATGGATAGCACAACGCATAGACTAGCAATAAGCCTAGTGAAATATGCAAGATAATTCCGTGGTTTTGGAGAAGCTGAAAACATTTCTCTACTCATCAATTCTAGCAACAAAGAAACCCCCAATGGCGCACAATAAAATAGCCGGTCCATATCCTGCAAATAAATATGGGATACGAGATGAACTTCCCAACAGGTAGATTAAGTCAGATAGAAAATAAAACCCAAAACCAGCCGCAACACCGTAAACAAATAATTTTGTTTTAATCATTCTGCTGAAATGTGACAGGGTAATGCTCGCTGCAATCATAACAATCCCAATAAATTCAAGCGGTGTTGCAAAAAGTTGGTGGAGGAATACCTGATGTTCTGTAACCGGAAAGCCTGCTAATTTTTGCACATTGATAAAATAGGGCAACTGATACACAGGGATAGTATGCGCTGCCTGTCTGCTACTTAAAATATCTGAGGTAGAAAGCGTTGTGGGCAGAAGAACATCGCCAAGCTCTTCACTGGTGCCTTGTAAATCGGTGCGTATCACATCTGATAAAATCCAGCCATTTTCAGTGAGGCGCATATTTTCGGCTGTTAGCCGCCACTGCAACAATCCATCTGTTTGAATTTGATAGACGACAGGCTCATAAATCACGGCTTTCTCAGCATCAAGGGAAGTGCCGTTGATAATCAGATTATTACCAGCAGAAGAATCTTTAAACCACAATCCATTTGTTGAAATAGCAATTTTTGATTTTTCGGACTGACCAAAAATGGCCTCCATTTGACGTTCATGCTGTTTAGCAGTGGTCGCCGCGATGGGGTTTATGAGTGATATCTCAAGAGCACCGATGCAAAAAGCGACCACAAATACAGGGTATAACGCGCTCCAGATACTTTGCCCGGTAGCTCTTGCAATGGTAAATTCGTGGGATTTGCTCCAGAAGAAAAAACACAACATAGAGCCAAAAAGAATCGAGAAGGGTAGAATAATAGTGATTTGGCTCGGCATTTTTAACAGACTAAGTGCCATGATTTGCCAAATTGGAAAATCTGCATCTTTCTGGCCTAATCTTCGGGCTAATTCAGTGATATCCAGAAAATATAAAAACGCCGTCAACACCAAAAAGGTCAGGCCAATTTGCAAAGCATAGCGCTTAGCCATATAGCTGAATAAAGTCATGGATTGCGGAAATATTGCCCCTCTCATGCTCTTACCTGTGAAGCTGATTTCTGGGCTTTGAATATGGAGGCAAAAAGAAGTGCTGTTTTTTGCGGATTATAGATGGCATAGATACTAATGGCCCCCGGAATTAAGCTTACCAAATAAATAATCGGCCAAGTTGCAGGGGTGTCGATGATTAAGCCTCTCGCAGGGATAAGCGCCGCTTGAAGGGTGATGCCTAGAATGCTTGTAATGCCAATGCGCCTAACGATTTTTGCCCGGCTTACCCGGCCCACCAGCAACACTGCACAAGCCATTAAAATAAGACAAACAGCTTGAAGCGGTGCGGCAAGCCGGTAATGCGCCATTGCCAGGCGTTGCGAAAAAAAGCGGGCATCTTCTGATTTATCTTTATCCATTAAATCTAGGATATTTTCTTCATTAGCATCTGTGAAACGCCTAGATGTTCCATTGCCCTTTTGGCTGATATCCAAACTGTGGCTTTGGAAATTTAAGGTAGCAGAACCACTGCCTTGTTGTTGCAACTCAATCCTTTGCCCGTTATTCAACACAAACACAGGAAAACCATCACGCATCAGGAATTCACCAGATTGTGAAGTATAAGTGACCACTTGATTAGGGTCACGGCTATCTTGGATAAACACCCCGCTTACTTTCTGCTGAGATGTTTTGTCCTGGATATACATGGTTAAATTTTCGCCTAAATCCACAAAAACCTTATCTTGGATAAGAATTTTAGGGATAGCTGCACGCACTTCAAACTGTTTTTGTTTAAAAATACTAAAGGCGTTAGGCAGCAGAATAATAGAATTCACAAACAAAAAACAGGTCACGCCTAGCCCAAAAATAAGTGGCCCAATAGTGAATTGCAGTGGGGATAGCCCAATAGCTTGCATCACAGTAAGCTCTCTGTCTGCGGTGAATTTATAAATCACCCATATCACAGCAATAAAACTTGCAAGCGGCAAAGCGACCATTAACCAAAGCGGCATGGGCAGGAATGCAAGCATCAAAAAGGACCAAAAAGAAGCGCCCTTATTTACAACTAATTCCAATATCTTGAGGCTGTGGTTAAGCCACACTAAAATCAGCAACCCGAATAGCACCATAAACATGGCACTTATTTGCTGTCTGATAAGATATAGATGAAGTTGAAGCATATCAAACTCGTTACCAGATTTGAGCCAAAAAATCCAGAAAAAACATTTCCTTACTACTATTGACGACCTTATCAAAAGGATAGTTTCAAAAGCTATAACGGCTGAAAATCAGCAGGCTTAATACACGCTAGCATGCATATTTGGGCGCGCTTGGAACAAAAGGCTAGAAAATCCGTTAAAACGATATAGCTTAGAGTTGTCATAATATGATAAAGAACAATGCTTAAACGCCAAAACACATATCTTAATTAGGGGATAAGAACAATGCCTGCACAGCTTTCTGTGACGTTTTCATACGACATGCCATCAGATGTTGCACAAATCGTATTGATGGATAGCAATAACTCGCTCATCAGTTCTGTTGAAACAGCTCTTGCAACAGAAATTATCAATGCGTGTAGTTCAGCTAAATTTGAAGGAAAGTCAGGCCAATTCCTTGCACTTTACACAGCAGCGGGTGCTGTTTTGGTTGGTGGTATTGGCGGCGGTATTGAAGCAGGTCAGGCGGCTGAGAATTGGGGCGGAAAGCTATTTTCTCAGCTTAAAAAATCGCCGTTTAACACAAGCTGTTTTGATATCAGCTCGCTGCGCGGGGATATCGCGCTTGATGTATTAAGCGGTGCGGTATTAGCAAGCTATCATTTTGGGCATTATTTTTCATCCAACCCGCCAAACATTTGTGATGCTAGCATCACAGCTTTATGTGCAGACGTAGCAAGGATGCAGGATGAATGGGCAGCAAAACAAGCAATGATCGATGGGGTATATGTGGCGCGTGACCTTGTTTATGAACCAGCCAATAAATTATACCCTGAAGAATTTGCGCGTAGATGCGCTGAATTTGCTGCATTTGGGCTTGAAATAGATGTGTTAGATGAAGAAAGACTAGAAGAACTTGGCATGGGCGCCTTGCTTGGTGTGGGGCAGGGGAGCGAGCGTAAATCAGCCATTGTGGTGATGAATTGGAAAGGCGGCGGAAGTGAAGCGCCAATTGCACTAGTTGGCAAAGGTGTATGTTTTGATACCGGCGGCATATCCTTAAAACCTGCCAAAGGCATGGAAGATATGAAATGGGATATGGGCGGTTCTGCTGCGGTGACAGGTGCAATGGTGGCACTTGCCGGCAGAAAGGTGAAACGCAATGTTGTTGGCATTATTGGCCTTGTTGAAAATATGCCAGATGGCAATGCGCAGCGGCCAGGGGATGTGGTCACTTCAATGTCTGGGCAAACTATTGAGGTTATCAATACCGATGCTGAAGGGCGTTTGGTGCTCGCAGATGTGCTGACCTATGTTCAGGATAATTACAAGCCTTGCGCCATTATCGACCTAGCCACCTTGACAGGTGCTATTTTGGTATCTTTGGGCAAGGAATATGCTGGGCTATTTGCAAATGATGATGGGCTGGCAAATGCTGTGATTGAAGCTGGTGAGGCGACAAGCGAGAAAAGCTGGCGTATGCCGCTTGGAAAAGCATATGATGATATGTTGAAATCTCATATTGCTGATATGAAAAATATCGGTGGTCCGTATGGCGGTTCTATCACGGCGGCGTGTTTCTTGCAGCGTTTTATCAAAGATGACACCCCATGGGTTCATCTGGATATCGCCGGTAAAGCTTGGGCAGATAAATCAACTGATATTACGCCGAAAGGCGGCACAGGCTTTGGGGTGCGGATGTTAAACAAGCTGGTTGACGATTATCGTGCTTAAATGAGCCAGATCGATTTTTATCATCTCAAAGATAACGGGTTAGCATTGGCCGTAGCGATGCTAGCTGATAAGACAGTTGCAAGTGGTCAGAAGTTTCTTATTCATGCCCCTGCATTGCTGATAGATAATATCTCAGAACATTTATGGACAGCTAAGCCTGATAATTTTTTAGCCCATGGTGTTGATAATGGTGATGGGGCACTGCATGCGCCTGTATGGATTACAACCCAACCGCAGCATAACCCTATTTCTGCATCCTTTTTATGTCTTACAGATGGTCTAGCCATTGATAATTTGGCGTCCTTTGAGCGGGTATTTAATATCTTTGATGGCAGTGATACGGCTAAAAAGGATCATGCGCGCCAGCAATGGAAAAGCTGGTCATCAGATAGCGCGCATCAATGCCGATATTTTGCGCAAAATGATGATGGCCGCTGGGAATTAAAAGGCTAGTTTTTTCAATTTAACATGCTCTTGATAGATAAGAGTCTTTGCCTTTATAAGCCGCCTCTGCTATAAGGCGCGGGGTTAGATAGCAAAGCTATCTAAAACCCGTTTTCTACCATTTATGCCAGATAAAGGAAGTAACATGTCTCGCACGTTTTCAATTATCAAGCCAGATGCTACTCGCAGAAATCTAACAGGCGCTGTAAATGCCATGATTGAAGAGGCAGGTCTGCGTATCGTTGCGCAAAAGCGTATCCAAATGTCACAAGCGCAGGCGCAAGAATTTTATGCTGTGCATAAAGAACGCCCATTCTACAACGACCTTGTATCTTTCATGACTTCAGGCCCTGTTGTTGTGCAGGTGCTAGAAGCTGATGATGCGGTTGTTAAATATCGTACTGTTATGGGTGCAACAAACCCTGCTGACGCAGATGCAGGTACAATCAGAAAAGCATTTGCAGAATCAATCGAAGCAAATTCAGTGCATGGCTCAGATAGCGATGAAAATGCAGCTATTGAAATTGCACATTTCTTCTCAGAGGATGAGATTGTTGGCTAATTATAGCCCTGCGTTTAGATATATAAAAGGCCAGCAATTGCTGGCCTTTTTCATTTGTAACTTCAATCAAGCAATATTCTATAATAAGAAGTAAGCCATTGCGATAAGTGTGATGATAACCCCTGCTATCACATATTTAGAGAAGTTTAAAAACCCCTCATAAATAGCAAGATTGTCTTTTGCGTGTTTATCGAAATCATTCGTATTCATGCTATCCCCCAGATGAAAGTCTCAACCATCAAAAATCCTTATTCCTTATGGCCTGAAATCTTTTTAAGATCAACCGGTAAACCATCCAAGGGGTCATCATGCCGCAGGTTTTAAGGGCTGGGGTAAAGCGCTAAAACCACCTCCCTCAAAGCTGTCCTTAAAAGTTTTTTACTTCAATAATCCCTTGCTCTCCTGCTAAAGGCAGCAAAGAGGTGTCGTGCCAGCTTACCGCTTCATCTGATAAGGCAGGGTCAAGATGTAGCCTTCCAGATGCAAGCGATAGTAATATGGCTGGATAAAGCACATGTTCAATTTGCAATACTTGGTCTGCAAGCTTATCTGCATCATCTGTTTGAACAGCAAGGCTGGCTTGGGTGATTAAATGACCGCTATCTAATTCAGGGGTGACAAGATGGATGCTTACCCCGTGGGTGGTAAAGCCTGCGTCAATCGCACGTTGATGCGTATTCAACCCCTTTAAATCAGGGAGGAGTGAGGGGTGAATATTGATTATTTTAGACTGAAACCTAGAAATAAATTGAGCTGACAGAATAGCCATATATCCAGCAAGGAAAACCCAATCTACATTAGCCTGTTCAATCTGTTCAACAAGTACTTCTTCATGTGCTTTTTTATCTGGATAATCTGCTCGGTTTACCACACAAAATGGTAAGTTTTTCTTGGCTGCAAATTCTATCCCCACACATGGTTTGTTCGCTGCGATTAAACCAATTTCTATATCGGCAATTTCTGCGGCTTCCACAAGGGAGCGCATATTGCTTCCCCGGCCAGAGATTAAGATAGCTATTCTCATCGCAAGCTTATGCCCACATCTTCTCAGCGTTTAACAGATGCACATATGCTTCATCATTGCCGATATCACGCGTTGATATCTTGCCGATTTCCCAAATATCTTCCCCTGTCATCATCACCGCTTGTCTTGCCGCCTCAGCTTGTTCTGCTGAGACCGAAATAAGCATGCCAATCCCGCAATTAAAGGTGCGTGCCATTTCATGCCCAGACACATTCCCAGCTTGTTGTAGCCACTTAAATAACAGCGGCAAGGGGCGTTTGGCCATGTCTAGCGTAATGGCTAGCCCGTCGCCAAACACACGCGGCGGATTTTCAATAAGACCGCCACCTGTAATATGCGAGATGCTTGTCACTCCCCCTGTTTTAAGTGCGGCCATTACAGCTTCTGTATAAATGCGTGTTGGGGTTAGCAACGCTTCACCAAGGCTAAGGTGCGATGCAAACGGGGCAGGGGCATGTAAATCAATGCCTTGAATTTCGATGATTTTACGCACTAACGAAAACCCATTAGAATGCACACCTGATGATGGCAGGGCAAAAACAACATCCCCTGCGTTAACATGCTCTTTGTTAAGCAAGTGGCCGCGTTCAGCAGCGCCCACCGAGAAACCTGCAAGATCATATCCGCCATCTGGATATACCCCTGGCATTTCTGCTGTTTCCCCGCCAATTAACGCGCAACCTGCTTCAACACAGCCATCAGCGATACCTGCGACCACCTCAGCTGCAATGGCGGGTTCTAGCTTGCCCGTTGCAAAATAATCTAAAAAGAATAGCGGTTCTGCGCCTTGTGCTAGCAAATCATTTACACACATCGCAACCAGGTCAATGCCAAGCCCGCGATGTATATTACAGGTTTTTGCCAGCTCTAATTTAGTGCCGACACCATCTGTTGCCGCCACCAAGATAGGGTCAGTGAAACCAGCTGCTTTCAAATCAAATAAACCGCCAAAGCCGCCTAAGTCAGGGTTTGAGCCAGCACGCGATGTTCGCGCAGCATGGGGTTTGATATCCGCTACAAGTGCGTCCCCTGCATCAATATCAACGCCAGCATCCTTATAACTCAATCCTGAGGGGGCTAGTTTTTTGTCCACCATCTTATTTTTTCCTGTTATCCGATTTGGTGTTTCATTCGCACCACTTTATGCTAGGTTAAGCGCAACGGTTTAAACTGAATTGGCACATGAAAATTTATGTTCCGGATATGTAGCACATTATTGAGTTTCTGTTTAGTCTTGATCTTCGCATCTGATCTAAGGGCACAGCAAAAAGATGAAGATTGTAGCGCGCGTGCGTTTCTTATCCCCTCTGTAGTGATAGATGCGACAGGCACGACTGGCACCCAAGCCAGACGAAGCGGAATTGATGCTGCAATCCAAACCGCATTTAATCAGCTTGTTGATAGGTTAGTGCTACCAGGTCAAAATGACGTCCAGTTAGATAGTGAAGCTGTTGACCGTTTTGTTGATTTTATCCGCATTTCTTCAGAAAATGCATTGCCGCGCCGCTATATTGCCGAGGTGGATATTTGTTTTGATGCCACACGTATTCGGGCAGCATTTGTGGCCGCAGGGCTTAGCTGGTCAGAATTAACAAGCCCGCCCGTGCTATTGCTTCCCGTATGGCAAGAGCCTGCAGGGGTGCGCGTGTGGGCTAGAAATATTTCATGGCTAGATGGCTGGCAACAATTTAAAGCAGATGAAAATTCATTGGTAGAATTTACCATGCTCACGCCTAATTTAGAGCTTGAGCGGCAACTTTCTGCGCTTGCTATCGTATCACAAGATGCAGAAATTTTGAAACAGGCCGCCACTGCCGCACAAGCCTTGCAGGTAGCATGGATTTATGCAGGCTTAGATTATTCATCAGCCGTTCCTGAACTCGTATTAGAGGCGACTTTATTCGATAGTGAAGGTAATAATTTAGGAAATTTGCTTTCAGAGCGCCAAAAGTTAGATGGGCTGTTCAATATGCAATTAGGCTTTGATGAGTTTAGAGAGCGCATCACCTCTGAAATTACCCAAAGGTGGAAGCAGGCGAATATCTATCAATTAGCAGAACAAAATGAAATTACCATCACTGTTACGGTGAATGATTTAAGGGGATGGCAGAATATTCAGCGTGTATTAACCTCTCAAAATATTGTGAATAGTCTGATGCCAGTAAGCCTAAATGCAAACCAAGGGGTGTTAAAAGCACAGCTTTCTGCTCCTGTTGAAAGCCTTCAGCTGAGCATTATATCGCTTGGTTTTGTCCTAGAAGCTGGCGAGAATAGCTATATTATGCGTGCAGATATAAAGCCATAGCTTTGTTGTTTACCCTCTTTTATGCACCAAAAATGAAATAGAAAATTTTATGGAACGCTTTCGGCAAATACCTTTGGATTTGGAACATGCACCTCATTATGGTGCATCTGAATTTGTCATTGGTGAGGCAAACATTGAGGCGCATCAATGGATAGTATCTTGGCCAGATTGGCCTGAAAACACCCGCATGCTTAATATTTTTGGCCCAAAGGCAAGTGGCAAAACCCATCTATCATATCTATTGCCGCAAGATAGCCTTATTTATGTGCCGAAAAACATCCAACACTGGATGGTTGATGTATTTCAAGAAATTATTGAAGACCATACATTAAAGCCGCAAATTTTTGTGTGTGAGTGTGATGAGGCACAAATTCAAAGTCAGAATGAAGCTTTCTTCAACCTCACTAATCAGATTAAGCTTTCATCGCACTATCTGCTTTTCTTTAGCCGAACAGCGATTGCACAATATGATATCTCACTCGCTGATTTGAAATCTCGGCTACGAGCGGTTATTTCCCAACCTATTCATCTTCCTGATGATGAGCTACTTTCAGCTGTGCTGATGAAGCTTGCCGCCGACAAGCAGATGTTCTTAACCCCTGAAATGGTTAGGCTAATCATTGCGCGAGGTGAACGCAGTTTCGATGCTGTTAAAAACATTTTAAACAGGCTTGATAAATTGGCTATGGCAGAACAGAAAGCTGTTAGCTTGCACCTTGTGAGGCAGCTACTTTCTCAGTAGGATGTCTTAGATGAAATATGATTCACCGATAATGAGTAGATGAGAGGATTTACACACTATGCTTGATTTTGGATTAACAGGTAAAAAGGCCATTGTTTGTGCGTCTTCTAAAGGCCTTGGCCTTGGCTGTGCAAAGGCGTTAGCAAATGTTGGTGTTAATTTGGTGATGTGTGCCAGAACCGAAGATGTGCTTGAAGCCTCAGCACAACAAATAAGAGACGAAACCGGCGTAGATGTAAAAGCTGTGGCGTGCGATATTACGACCCCCGAAGGACGCCAAGCTGTTTTAGATGCAGCTGGTCATGTGGATATCTTAATTAATAATGCTGGCGGCCCACCCCCTGGTGATTTCAGAGATTGGGATAGAGAAGATTGGATTAAAGCCCTTGATGCAAATATGCTAACAGCGATTGACCTGATTAAATCTGTAATTGACCCCATGATTGATAATCGTTTTGGACGGATTGTGAATATTACGTCAGGCTCTGTAAAATCGCCAATCCCGCAGCTTGGATTATCCAACGGTGCGCGTTCAGGCCTAACCGGTTTTGTGGCAGGCATTGCGCGCCAAGTCGCAAAGCATAATGTGACCATTAATGGGCTATTACCTGGCCAGTTTAATACCGATAGAATTGAAGGTTTAATTGATGCATCATCACGCGCCCAGAATATGTCACGCGAAGAGGTGCGCGCTGGCCTTGAAGAAAGAAACCCGTGCGGCAGGCTAGGTGACCCAGATGAATTTGGTTTTGCTTGCGCTTATATTTGCTCAGCTTATTCAGGCTATTTGGTTGGCCAGAACATCCTTGTGGATGGTGGTGCAGGTAACTCAAACCCTTAAGAAAGCGTTTTAATGCACTGTTTTAGTTAAATATTATATCAATCAAGGGCAGATAATAAGACCTTATTGTCCTTGATTGATAGCCCTAGCTTTCCAGAAATAAGTTGCAGGGCCTTATTGCCAAATATTTCAAATCGCCAGCCTTCTAAACATCCTAATTCGTCATGCTGACCTAGTGCTAAAGCTTCAATTTGGTCTGTAGTCGCGATCAGGCGTGGCGCCACATTTTCACTTTCGCACACATGTTTTAATAAAACTTTTAAAAGCTCCATCGTTGCGACGGGTGGCCTTTCATGACCGTGTCGCTTTTGTGCGGGCGCAGGCAAGGTTGTTTGAGCTGCTTTTTGCAATTGCGTGACGAGTGCATTTTTAAATGCTGGATTTTGGTTGCGTGGGAAGCCTCTTATTTTATCGAGCTGTTTTTCCGATTGTGGATTGCTTCCAGCCAAATCCATTATGGTATCATCGCGTAGAATGCGCCCACGCGGCATGTTGCGTCTTTGCGCTTCTTGCTCCCGCCATGCACATAAATATTTTAGGCGGTTTAAGAATTCAGGCTTTTGGCTTCGCGGTTTTAGTTTACGCCACACCTCGTCAGGATTAACGAGATAATTTTCCTTTTTTGAGAACACATTCATATCAGCTGCAACCCAGTCATGCCTGCCTGAATTCTCTAAATTTTTCAGCATTTTTGGGTAAATTTCAGCTAAATAGATTACATCATCCAAGGCATAGCTGATTTGCCGTTCTGATAAAGGGCGTTCTGCCCAATTTGTAAAACGAGAACTTTTATCTAAATTCACACAGCAGAAATGTTGCACAAGCTTGTCATATCCAACCTGTTCTCCAAGTCCGATGACCATCGCTGCGATTTGTGTGTCATATACAGGCGTTGGAGCCTCACCGCTAAGATGGACAAAAATTTCCATATCTTGTTTTCCGGCATGAAAAACTTTTACCACATTCTCATTTTGCATCAATTCAAATAGAGGCGCGAGTGAAATCCCTTCTGCAAGCGGGTCTACACAACATGCTTCGGCGCCGTCAGAAAGCTGTATCAAGCATAATTGCGGGTAATAAGTGGTCTCTCGCATGAATTCAGTATCAACGGCAATAAAGGGACGTTCTGAGAAGCGAGACACAACATGTTCTAAGGCAGATGTTGTTGTGATAATGGATGTATTTGCTGTCATGCCGCAAGCATAAGTGAGTTAGCACAGAAGCGCAAACCGCCTTGTGAAAATTTCAGCAAGATGCAAAAAATCTGTGCTTTTTAATTTTGCACAGGTAAACGTGATTTAAGATAGTGCGTGCCAGATATATCAGACTATACTTGCCTTTTTTCTGCCAAAATATATCTTTTAAACTAAGGTTTGTATCTTCATGGCAATAAATTGAGAAGGAAATGCGCATGTTTCATGCATTCAAAAAGAAGTCCTCTGAAATGGCGTATCAAAATTCCAATTTTTGCAAAGTCGTTTTTTCAGGCTTTTTCATGTGTTCTGGTGCTATTTTATATGCAGGTAGTGCGCATGCCGTGCCAGAGCTTTTTCCGCATCAAGCCAAGTATGAGATGCGGCTGCTATCTGCTGAACAGGACACGCAAGTGGTTGCCGTAACAGGCAAGGTTCAATTTGAAATTGAGAATGATTGCAAGGGCTGGGTGTCTTCTGAAGATTATCTTATTGAATTTAGTTATAATTCAGGGGATAGCAGTGTGATGTTCTCCCATTTTGAATCATGGGAAGATTTTGATGGAAAGCTATATTCGTTTGAGGTTCAAGAAAGCTCAAGCTTTGAGGGGGAGAAGGAATTTATGGGGTTTGCCTCTCGTCAAGGCGGCGCATCAGAAAGCTTTGAAGCGTTCAATTCTCTTACGCCAGATACACCGATGATGTTGCCTGAGGATGTGTATTTCCCAGTGCATCACACCCAAAAAATCATTGAGCATGCACAAGATGGCAAAAAGCTATTTTATGCAGATATTTTTTATGGCGCAGAGCCAGAGCGTTCTCTGAAACGTACCTCAACTGTTATTGGCAGTATGCAGGAAATATCAGAACCTATGCTGCAAGAAATGCTTGTCCAGAAAACATACTATCCGGTACAAATTGCCTATTTCGACCCCAGCTCGTCAGAAGCAACCCCTGATTACGAAATCACCTTTCATGTGCAGGAAAACGGTGTCGTTGCCTATTATGAGGTGGATTATGGCGATTTTGCCCTCAAAGCTGATTTGGTGGAAATAACCGAATTGCCAGAACCGACCTGTAATTAATACGCTAGCTTTATGATGACTGGCCGGTATCAACGCGCCCATAAAATGTGTGTTGGGCGGTTGCGGATAAGCAAATACCTGGCTGGTTATTATAAGCGAGTACTGCAAGTTGGCGCGTACTATCATCTTCAACAGGGCTTACGCGGTGCAATGCGTCTCTACCTCTGAAAAGGCATAAATCGCCTGCGGAGAGGTCTAGCCGTTTGACAGGGTAATTGCCGTCAACAATTTGGGTTGTAAGCTCAAATCCCATATCGCCATTATCAGCGTTGCGTGCATTTTGAACATATTCAAAATTACCCCCTTGTGTGGCAGGTGAAATCATCAAGGTGACTGCGAATGATGAATTATCAAAATGCCAATTTAATTCCTCACCATAACGCGCATAGTGAATATTCACCGAAGATAAGCTATCCGCATAGGGATATAAATTTTCTTCTTCCAAAATAAAACATAATGCTTTGATAAAAATATCATGATGATAAAGCTGTTTTAGCACAGAGTTTTCAGCGATTTGGTCATCACAAATACATCCTTTTGAGGATAATACTTGTCTGTTTCGGATATGCGTATCATCATATGCAGGGTCAGGGGCAGTTAGGTAAACTGTATGGGTTTGCGGGTTAAAATAGGCATTTTTCAGACCGTTTTGAGCTTCACTCTGAACGGCAGAGAGAGCAGATTTGTTGAAGAAATTTTTGAGAACCAAAGCTCCAGTTTGCGCAAGTATATCGCGTTGTTGTGATAGCCATTCATGATTTTCGATCTGGTGTGTTTCACACTGAATAATGGATTTTATTTCTGTCATTTATCTATCAACTATGTCAGTAATTGCAGCATATATAATCTGTATCAGAGATAGAATAGCATCTCATAGATTTAGATAAAGCTTCAACTATAAAAGAGAACAGAGCGATGACTGCCCAAATCACCTATTATGTTTCCCCTGTAAGCCCGTATAACTATCTTGGCGCTAAGCGCTTCAGAGAGGTGGCTGAGGAACGCAATGTAACAATTGAGATGAAAATTATGGATTTGGGAATGGTATTTCCAAAGACAGGCGGATTGCCATTGCCGCAACGCGCACCTGAACGTCGTGCTTATCGACTTCAGGAACTAGCACGGTTTAGTAAGTTTTATGGTATTCCGCTAACCCTTCAGCCGGCTCATTTTCCGCCATCCTCTGGCTTAGGCGGGCTGGTTGTCGCACAAGCCCGCACCCAAGATACAGCCCTAGCAATGCAGGTGCTTGAAGTGGTGCTTGAGATGATGTGGGCAAATGAACAAGATAGCGGCGATGAAGCTCAGCTTATCACAGCCTTAGATAATGCAGGGTTTGACGGTAAAGCACTTGTTGCTGCGGCGCAAACAGGTGCAGATGCGTTAAAGGCTGAAATAGTTGCTGATTCTGAACAAGCTATTACAGATGGTATTTTTGGCGCACCAAGCTTTATTATGGGCAATGAGATGTTCTGGGGACAAGACAGAATTGATATGCTGTGCTGGCACCTAGATAATAACGGATAAGCCAATATAATAAACTTAATCTATCCATGGCGGGGGTGTTTTAGCAAAGAATGCTTTAATCCCTTGCTGTGCTTCTTCTCGCTCCCATGTATCTGCAAGCGCATTGATGCTTAGCGCACCTTGCTCTGCTTGCGGGGTTTTAGCTAGGGCGTGTATTAGGTTTTTGGTTGCAGCTACTGCCTCTGGCCCTGCTTTCAGCAAGGATTTCGTGATTGCGGCAATCGCATCATCTAACTGCTCTTCAGTACAAATTTCGGAAAGCAGTCCAATTTGCAAGGCTTTTTCAGCTGTGATCATCTGTGCTGTAAGCATAAAATGCCGCGCATGATTCTGCCCAATTTTAGCCATTACAAAAGGGCTAATTGTAGCAGGGATAATCCCTAGTTTTACTTCTGTAAGCGCAAAGCCTGCAGCCTCAGAGGCAATCGCGATATCACACACAGCGATAAGTCCGATAGCGCCGCCAAATGCATTACCGTGCACACGCGCTATTACAGGGCAAGGGCAGTTATTTATCCGCGCTAGCATATCTGATAGGAAGGTTGCTTGTATCTTTTTACCCTTCCGGTCTTGTGTTTGCTGATCCTGCATCCATTTTAAATCACCGCCAGCACAAAAATGTGGACCGTCTGAGCAGATAATGACTGCGCGGCAATTATCTGGTGTAAATGTTGAGAATGCATCATCAAGCTCACGGATCATTTGCTCATTTAGCGCATGAAATTTTTCTGATCTGCCAAGGTGAACCCTGACTATCTGATGTTCATCTTTTTCAATGTTAATCGTGTGATAAGACATGATGTTCTCTTTTCCTTGGTAAGGGAGCTCAATTTAGCGGTTTTTTAGCCCTAGCCCAGACACGAATTTGGCAGCAGCATCTAGTTTTTCACGATCTAACCCCGTTTTCCAACCTGCTTGTGTCAATTCTGAATTCAAGGTGTTTGTGGATACATTTCCCTTTGCACCAGGCGCATAAGGGCATCCCCCTAAACCTGCAATGGCTGAATCAAATTTGCGTAACCCATATTCTAGCGAGGTGAAAATATTCTGAACAGCATGACCGTTCGTGTCATGATAATGCCCGGCTAATCGCGTTGCAGGGATTTCTGCTGTCAAGATGTCCAGAAGCGTTGAGATAAGCTGGATGGTGCCGCATCCTATAGTATCCCCCAAAGATATCTCATAACAGCCTTGCGCTAGCATCCATTGTGCTATCTTTAACACCGTATCTGGCGCGACATCCCCTTCATACGGACAGCCCACAACACAGGAAATATAGCCCCTAATCGGAATATTGCGTGCTTTAGCTGCGGTGATAACAGGCATAAACCGCTCTAGGCTCTCTGCGATGGAACAATTGATATTTTTCTCACTGAAGCTTTCACTTGCGGCGGCAAAAATAGCGACCTCATCTGCCTCTGCGTGCATCGCCGCATCAAACCCCTTCATATTGGGGGTAAGCACAATATAGCTTGTTTCAGGCTTGCGGTTGATTTGCTGCATCACTTCATGCGCGTCTTTAAGCTGTGGCACCCAACGCGGAGAAACAAAACTGGTTACTTCAATCGTTTTAAACCCTGCTTCAGAAAGCATATTGGTAAGGGTGATTTTGTCTGATGTTAGGATATGTTCAGCTTCATTCTGAAGCCCGTCGCGTGGCCCTACTTCAACTAATTCAATAAAATCATCCATGCTCAGCCTCATCATTTTTTGGATGGGATAATCGGATTAATGTGTGAGATTCAGATACATTATCCCCCGTTTTGCAATTGATTTCCTCAATAATCGCAGAATAAGGCGCATATAGCGGATATTCCATTTTCATCGCCTCAACACTCACAAGCAAATCTTCTGCTTCTACTTGCTGGCCAAGCTGTACATGGACTTCCCTGACAACAGATGTCATTGGGGCTGAAATTTCATTGCTGAGCCTGTCTTTGGATGCTTTCTGTCTGTCTTGAATAAGGCTTAAGCCAAGACGTGCATCCCTCGTTAAAATGCAGATGTGGGCCTGATGATGAAAATAACGTGCTGATACGAGCTCACCATCCATGCTGGCTTTCAGCTGTGTAATGCCAGTTGGCGCAGTGTGAATAGCGATATCTGTACAGGTTATCACTGTCTCCCCTAAGCAAAATTCAGCATCGCTATCTGAGCTGAAATGCACACTACAATCTAGCGGCTCTGGATTATGTTCAACGCTAAAGGTTAGTGGCGTTTGGCCTGCCCCCCATTGTCTAAAGCCTGTAAATGCTGATGGCGCATGCATCACATAGCATAGGGCTGCAGAGGCGAGTGCCTTCATATTAAGCGGTTCAGCTTCGGTAAGTTGTGCTGACATCTCCTCAATAAATCCGGTGTGAAGCTGATTATTGCCATCTAATTGGGCGCGGCACAGCCGCCCAAGGAAATCCCGATTTGTTGTGGTGCCAATACAGATTGTCTGCTGCAAATGTTGGGCTAGCTTGTGGAAAGCAAGGTCACGGGTGTGGTGATGAGTAATGATTTTAGCAACCATCGGGTCATAGGAAGATGATATCTCATCGCCAGAACGTATCCCGCTATCAACCCGCACTCCATCTGCTTGCGGAAAATGGATATGATGCATGATGCCAGGTGTTGGCCTGAAATCATTAACAGGGTCTTCTGCATATAAACGTGCTTCTACGGCATGACCATGCAAGCGGATATCATCTTGATGATACGCTAGTGGCAGGCCAGCGGCAATTTCAAGCTGTGCTTTGACCAAATCAACAGCTGTAACAGCCTCTGTGACAGGGTGTTCTACTTGCAGCCTTGTATTCATTTCCATAAACCAGAAACCGTCAGGCTTTAGCCCATCAGACGCATCTGCAATAAATTCTACTGTCCCAGCATTTCGGTATCCAATTGCTTTAGCTGCAGAGATGGCTGCTTGTGTCATAGCCTCTCTGACATCATCAGGCATATTAGGGGCAGGGGCTTCTTCAATGACTTTCTGGTGACGCCGTTGTAACGAGCAATCACGCTCAAACAGATGAATATGATTTCCAAAATTATCCGAGAGTATCTGCACCTCAATATGGCGGGGGGTTTGAATATATTTTTCAATTAAAACCTTATCATCCCCAAAGCTTGCTTGTGCTTCGCGTTTTGCACTCCTTAGCGCTTGCAGAAAACCATCGGCATTTTCAACCCGCCGCATCCCTTTACCGCCGCCACCTGCAACAGCTTTTATCAGCACTGGAAAACCTATTTTTGCCGCCTCATCTGCGAGCTTTTCTTCGGTTTGATCCTCACCTAAATAGCCAGGTACAATAGGCACATTTGATGCAGCCATCAGCTGTTTAGCTTTGTCTTTTAGCCCCATTTGAGCGATTACAGAGGCAGGTGGACCTACAAAAATGAGCCCAGCGTCTAGCACAGCTTGGGCAAATTCTGGATTTTCTGACAAAAAGCCATAACCAGGATGAATAGCCGTTGCGCCAGTCTGAAGCGCGGCATCAATAATCGCTTGTTGATTAAGGTAATTTTCACGCGCAGGACCATCCTTTAAAATCACGGCATGGTCAGCAGTTTCTACATGAAGTGCGTTCCTGTCCTGAGGCGATGCAATTGCAATGGTGGTTATACCCATAGAGCGGGCCGTTTTGATGATACGGACAGCAATCTCACCTCTATTTGCGATAAGCAGGGATGTTATCATTTTCATCACAACCTTCTACATTCTAAATACAGGGAATTGGGTTTGTCTTTTGGGTGCTTGTAAGCAAATATAAAGCGATAATGCTAAAACCTCGCGCGTTTTAAGCGGGTCGATAATCCCATCATCCCACAGCCGTGCTGACGCATAAAGTGGGTCACTTTGTTCTTCAAACTGGGCAAGGATTGGCGCTTTGAACTTTTCTTTATCTGCCTTACTCCATGGCGTGTTTTTCTTTATCAGTGCTTCTTCAGTAATACGTGCCATCACGCCTGCTGCCTGCTCACCACCCATCACGGCAATTTTTGCGTTTGGCCACATCCAGACAAATTGTGGGTTGAAAGCACGTCCACACATCCCATAATTCCCAGCCCCATAAGAGCCGCCGATGATCAAGGTTATTTTGGGGACGTCTGCACACGAAACAGCAGCAACAAGCTTTGCGCCATTTTTGGCAATGCCGCCAGCCTCATAAGCTGCCCCAACCATAAATCCAGTGATGTTTTGCAAGAAAATGAGCGGGATTTGCCTCTGGCAACATAATTCAATGAAATGTGCCCCTTTCTGTGCAGATTCAGAAAATAACACCCCATTATTTCCAATGATACCGGTAAGCATGCCATTAATACGCGCAAAGCCGCAGACTAAGGTAGTGCCAAATTCTGGCTTAAACTCATCAAAACTAGAGCTATCAAGGATACAGGCTAACACCTCTCTTACATCATAGGGTGTTTTGCTTTCTTCTGGGATGATTTCAAGCAAGCGCTGACTATCATAGTGAGGGGCAGGGGCATTAGTATTTAAACCAGATAATAGCGGTTTATTTATATTCCCGATAATTTCGCGCGCAAGCTGAAGCGCGTGATGGTCATCATCTGCAACTTTATCTACAACACCTGATAATGTGCTATGGGTATCTGCACCGCCTAGGGTTTCAGCGTCTACATCTTCGCCTGTTGCTTCTTTGACGAGGGGAGGGCCGGCAAGAAAAATAGTGCCTTGATTACGAACGATAATCGCCTCATCACACATTGCAGGAACGTAAGCCCCGCCAGCTGTGCATGAGCCCATCACCACAGCAATTTGCGGAATAGATTTCGCGCTCATTCTTGCTTGATTATAGAAGATTCTACCAAAATGTTCCTTATCTGGAAAAACCTCATCTTGATTAGGAAGATTAGCACCGCCACTATCCACAAGATAAAGACAAGGCAAGTGGTTCTGCTCGGCAATTTCCTGTGCCCGCAGATGCTTTTTAACGGTCATCGCATAATAACTACCGCCTTTCACTGTTGCATCATTACACACAATCATACAGGGCGTGCCTGAAACCATTCCAATGCCAGTGATAATGCCAGCCGACGGCACTTCATCATTATATAAGCCGTGGGCGGCAAATAAGCCGACCTCTAGGAAAAATGAGCCTGGGTCAAGAAGGGTATCTATACGCGTGCGAGGAAGTAATTTCCCTCTGTCTTGATGGCGTTTTCGGGCGCGTTCAGACCCACCCTTAATGGTATTTTTAGCAATCACTTCAATGCGTTGTGTAGCGCTCGAAAGGGCATCACTATTTTGCTGTTTCTGCGCTTCTGAGAAGCTGTTTTTGAGAGATAGATGAGGCATAATCATCACATCCTATTAGGCTGTTTCATCGAATAATTCGCGTCCAATGAGCATCCGCCTTATCTCAGAAGTGCCAGCTCCAATTTCATATAATTTTGCATCCCTTAACAGCCTGCCAGTTGCATAATCATTGATATAACCATTGCCGCCAAGACACTGAATGGCTTCAAGGGCAATTTGAGTGGCTTTTTCAGCGGCATATAAAATACATCCAGCTGAATCCTTTCGGGTGGTCTCCCCCCTATCGCAAGCAGCAGCGACAGCATAGACATAAGCGCGGCAGGCATTCATTGTGGTATACATATCAGCTAGCTTGCCTTGCATTAGCTGGAACTGTCCAATCGGCTTGCCGAACTGCTCTCTTTCATGCACATAAGGCACCACAATATCCATTGCTGCTGCCATAATGCCAAGGGGGCCAGCCGCCAATACCACACGCTCATAATCAAGCCCTGACATCAACACAGCTACGCCTTGATTTTCCTCACCCAAAATATTTTCATAAGGCACTTCACAATCTTCAAACACAAGCTCACAGGTGTTTGAGCCGCGCATCCCAAGCTTGTCGAGCTTCTGGCCTTTTGAAAAACCTGCCATATCCTTATCGATCAAAAAGGCGGTAATCCCTTTTGAGCCAGCAGATTTATTCGTTTTCGCATACACAATAAGCGTTTGTGCGTCTGGGCCGTTGGTTATCCACATTTTCGACCCATTAAGCACAAACCTATCATTTCTTTTTTCAGCATTAAGCCGCATAGACACCACATCAGAGCCAGAAGAAGGCTCAGACATCGCCAAAGACCCCACATGTTCCCCTGAAATTAATTTGGGCAAAACGCGTTGTTTTTGTTCAGCATTTCCCCAACGGGCAATTTGATTCACGCATAAATTAGAATGTGCACCGTAAGATAGCCCGACAGAAGCAGAGGCACGGCTAATTTCTTCTATGGCAATCACATGGGCTAAATATCCCATGCCAGCCCCGCCATCTTCTTCTGATACGGTAATCCCATGAAGCCCAATTTCGCCCATTTTCTGCCATAGGGCAGGGGGGAATTGGTTCGAGCTATCAATTTCAGAAGCTAAAGGCGCGATTTCATCTGTTGCAAATTGGCGAACTGTTTTTTGTAAGGCATCAATATCTTCACCAAGATTAAAATTCATTACAGCATCAAACATGAAGTTCCTCCTTTTGATGATGTGTAGGCTGAAAAGAAAGATTATTTTCGTTCTGCAGGCCGACCATTTTAGCGGCTAAATCAATATAGCAATTGATGATATTATCCTCAGAAAGCCTGCCTGATTGACTAAACCAGCTATGCAAACCTGTGAGCATGCCAAGTAAAGCCATTGCAGTAACATGCACATCTTTAATCTGCATCACGCCAGCATGATGACCTTCATTCAAAATATTTTTTAAAATCGTCTCATAAGATTTGCGCGAAAATTCAATTTTTTTGAAATAAGGTTCTTCTAAAGACCGTAATTCCATATAGCTTAAGAATACATCATCAGGCAGCTTGATGTGATAGCGAATATGAAAGCGCACAAAGCAATGTAGCTTTTCTGCAGCAGTGAGGGTTGTGAAATCAGTGTCTTCTAGCTGTGCATCCCATGCCTTAAGCAGGCGGCTCATATGCTCTTCCATCAAGCACATCAACAAATCCTGTTTGGTTGCAAAATGGTGATATAATGCCCCCGGCATTACCCCGACAGCAGAAGCGATTTGGCGCATTGATACCGCCTCATAGCCGTAGCGTGCAAATAGCGCTAATGCATGGGTGCGAATAGCCTGTGCGGTGTCTGCTGCGGTGATGCCTTGTTTTCTTGCCATGACCTGTTTGGAATTTTATTGAACGTTTGTTCAATAAAACAAATTGCACGGAAATCAGTCAAGCAAAAAACTGAGCCTGAAAAGTGTTTAGGACTTACTATCAATCCAGCCAGATAGATTTTCTTCAGCCACAACCTTGATAACATGCATGCCTTCATCACTGGCATTTAAGCAAGGCAGGTAGTGAAAATCACCGCCACCATGCTCTTCAAAGCTTTCCCTGCCTTCCATCGCAAGCTCTTCTAGCGTTTCAAGACAATCTGCTGAAAATCCAGGTGCCATAAGCGCAAGAGATTTCACCCCCTCATCGCCAAGCCGCTCTAATGTCTCGTCTGTATAGGGTTGAAGCCAAGGCTCTGAGCCAAAGCGAGATTGGAAGCTTACATGGAATTTATCTTCTGCCCATTTCAGCTTTTCACGCAACAGACGCGCTGTTTTCATACAATGGCAGTGATAGGGATCGCCTTGCACAAAATAGCGATTTGGAATGCCGTGGAAGGATACCATCAAATGTTCTGGCCAGCTTTTCTTAGTCTTTTTACCTTGCTCTTTAAGGGATTTTTCCAAAGATTTTGCCAACGCATCAATATAAACAGGATGGTCATGCCAAGGCGGCGCAGTTCTAATCGCAGGCTGCCAACGCTGTTTTAACGCCCATTTAAAAACTTCATCATTCACCGTGGCTGTCGTAGATGCTGCATATTGCGGATAAAGCGGGATAATTACAAAACGATTGCATCCTGCTTGTTGCAATGCATCTAGACGGTCAGGGATTGAGGGTTGACCATACCGCATAGCCCAATCGACAACCAGATGTTCATGCGCTTTAAATTGTTCTTTTAAATATTCAGCCTGCAGGCGTGTATATTTGCGAAGGGGTGAGCCATCTGGGTCATCTTTGAGCCAGATTTTATCATATGCAGCTCCTGATTTTTTGGGTCTGACATTTAAAATGATGAGATTAAGAATAAGCCACCATAGAATTTTAGGAACCTCAATCACCCGCGTATCTGATAAAAACTGCTTAAGATAGCGCCGCATGGATTTTTTATCTGTCGCATCAGGTGTGCCAAGATTGACAAGCAATAAGCCTGTTTTTGCATGTCTTGGCCAATTTGGGTGATCATCTGGTATTTGTTTTACACTCATCTTTACACTCGTCATTTCAAGAACGATAAATCATTGCATATCTTTATTTGAGAAAAAGATATGTCTTCTAATGCTCGAAATAGTGTTCTAGGCGCGTTTGACTAGGGGTATATGTTGCGATGTGCCTTGATAGCTAGGCGGCCTTATCATCGCAAAAACCTTATCTAACGCATCAACCAAATCTTCAACCATTTCATTCGTGTGAAGCGGGCCAGGGGTAATGCGCAAACGTTCAGTGCCGCGCGGCACAGTTGGGTAATTGATAGGCTGAATATAATAGCCGTAATCTTGTAATAAGGTCCAGCTGATCTCAGAACATAATGACGCATCCCCAACCATAATCGGGACAATATGTGTGGTACTATCCATGGCTGGCAATTGGCGTTCTTTGAGAAGCTGTTTCAGGTAAGCAGCTTGTTTTTGTTGCATGCTACGTTCTTCAGAAGAGCTCCGAAGATGCTGGATAGAGGCAAGGGCAGCTTCTGCAAGTGCAGGCGGCATCGCCGTTGTGAAAATAAAGCCAGACCCATATCCGCGTATCGCATCACACAACACATCAGAGCCGGCAATATAACCGCCCATAGCCCCAAAAGCCTTACCAAGTGTTCCTTGGATAACATCGATATCTTGTTCTAGATTTTCGCGTTGTGCAATACCGCCGCCTTCAGCGCCATACATGCCAACCGCATGCACTTCGTCAAGATAGGTCATCGCATTATATTTGCGTGCTAATTCAATAATCCCCGCAATCGGTGAGATATCACCATCCATTGAATAGACCGATTCAAAAATGATGATTTTTTGTCTATCTAGCGGCAGGGATTTCAGCTGTTCTTCTAGGTGGTTAAGATCATTATGCTTGAAAATAAGCTTCTCACCACGCCCATATCTGATACCTGAGATAATGGAGGCATGGTTCATGCTGTCGGACAGGATGATAGGGTTATCTAGCAATGCGATAAGTGCGCTGATACTTGCTTCATTGGCAACATAGCCAGAGGTAAATACAAGCGCACGTTCTTTTTTATGGAGCGCAGAAAGTTCATTCTCAAGCGCAACAATAGAGGAGCTAGTGCCAGAAATATTGCGTGTTCCGCCAGCCCCTGTACCATGTTCAGAAACAGCGCTTTTCATCGCTTCAATGGCATGCGCGCTTTGACCCATGCCGAGATAGTCATTCGAACACCAGATAATGACATCACGGTATGAGCTGCCATTATGCCAACGCGCGTGTGGGTGCTGACCGGTTACCCGTTCTAGCTCTACAAAATGCCTGTAGCGGTTTTCAGATTTGAGCCTGTCTACCTGCTCTTCTAATATGGCGTGATAATCCACAGCCTACCCCTTCAACGACCATCGTTTTTCATTAGCCGGTATTGTACCTTATGTCATAGCCCCCTAAACAGGCAATGTTTTTTCCATTAGGTGCGACAATGCTTCCCACGGTTTGAGAAGCCAGAAAGAGGCGTTTATTCTGTTTTTACTTTCAGTCGCGCTGCTGAGAATTTAAGCTCAGGTATCTTGCCATATGGATCAAGGGCCGGATTTGTAAGCATATTTGCAGGTGCTTCGGTAAAACAGAATGGCATAAACATCATGCCTGCTGGCAAATTAGGGTCTAGCCGAACCGATACTTCGATCATGCCGCGCCGTGTTTCAACCACCACTTTTTCCCCGCCATCTAGCTGATTTGTAGACATATCTTCGGGGCTAAGATGAATTTCAGCCTCAGGTTCTATCTCATCAAGCACAGTTGCGCGGCGTGTCATTGACCCTGTATGCCAATGCTCAAGCAAGCGTCCTGTGGATAGGATAAGAGGAAAAGCATCATCTGGTTGTTCATCCGGAGGAAGCAGGCTTGCCGGGGTCATGCGCCCTTTGCCCGTTGGGGTAGGGAAGCCATCGCCGAAAATGATGTCTTGCCCTGTGCTTGTGTCATCTGCACAAGGATAGGTAACGGCATCCTCTTTTTCAAGCCGTTGCCAAGTAATCCCTGTTAAAGATGGCATCACAATTCGCATTTCAGCAAAAATATCCTTCGGATGGCTATAATGCCATTTACATTCCATGCGGTTTGCAAGTTCTTGGATAATCCACCAATCTTGGCGCGCATCACCTGGGGGGTTAACTGCTTGCCTGCCTAGCTGCACTCTTCTATCTGTGTTTGTTACGGTGCCTGTTTTTTCAGCAAAAGCGGATGCAGGCAGAATCACATCCGCAAATGCGGCTGTTTCTGTCATGAAAATATCTTGCACCACCAAATGCTCTAGCTTCGCAAGCGCTGCTCGTGCATGATTCTGGTCAGGGTCAGACATTGCGGGGTTTTCCCCCATGACATAAATGCCCTTAATATCACCATCATATGCAGCATCTGTAATCTCAACCACAGTCAGCCCTTTATTAGGGTCTAATTCTGTGCCCCAAACAGCTTTATATTGCGCCCTGACATCCTTGTCCGTAACGGATTTATAATCTGGCAGGAACATCGGGATTAGGCCAGCATCAGAAGCGCCTTGCACATTATTCTGCCCACGAAGGGGGTGCAGGCCTGCGCCTTCTTTGCCAACATTCCCTGTTAACAGCGCAAGCGATATCAGACATCGTGCATTGTCTGTCCCGTGGGTATGCTGGGATACCCCCATTCCCCAAAAAATCATTCCTGTTTTTGCGGTTGCAAATTCGCGTGCTACAAACCGGATATCTTCTGCTGGAATAGTGCATATCGGGCTCATGGCTTCAGGGGTGGTAGCCAGTGTGGCCGCTTTTAGCTTATCAAAGCCTTCTGTATGTTCAGCGAGATAGTTTGCGTCATACAGCTCTTCAGCAATAATGACATGGATCATCGCATTTAAAAGCGCAACATCTGTTCCTGATTTAAACGGTAGCGCCTTTGTTGCATATCTGTCTAACGCCTGACCACGCGGGTCTAGCGTGAATAATTTTGCCCCATTCTGAGCTGCATTTTTCATGAATGTAGCAGCAACAGGGTGGTTTACGGTTGGGTTCGCGCCAATCACAATAATTGCTTCAGAATGAATGCATTGCGAAAATGAAGCTGTTACAGCCCCAGAGCCAATATTTTCAAGCAAAGCAGCCACCGAAGATGCATGGCATAGCCGGGTGCAGTGATCCACATTATTCGTCTCAAAAGCGGTGCGCACAAATTTTTGCACCAAATAGGCTTCTTCATTTGTGCCTTTTGCTGACCCAAAGCCTGCTAATGCAGATGGTCCATGTGCTTGCTTAATAGATGTAAAGCCATTTGCCGCAACATCCAATGCTTCTTCCCAGCTTGCATCACGGAAATGGGTATACGGGTTTGCAGGGTCAAAATCTACCGCTTCGGATTTTGGGACATCTTCGCGCCTAATCAATGGGGTGGTAAGCCGCTCTGGATGGTGGATATAGTCAAATCCGTACCTTCCTTTAACACATAATCTGCCTTGATTTGCAGGGCCTTGCCTGCCTGATACAGATACGATTTTTTCATCTGCAACATGAAAAGTAAGCTGGCACCCAACTCCGCAATATGGACATACTGAATCAACATTTCTATCTGGGGTAATAGCTAGTTTTTGGCTGTCATCAAGGACGGTTTTTGGCATTAATGCGCCTGTTGGACAGGCTTGCACACACTCACCACACCCCACGCAAGTAGATGCGCCCATATCATCGCCAAAATCAAACACGATATGCGCATCTGCACCGCGCCCGGCTAGCCCGATAACATCATTTACCTGTACTTCGCGGCAGGCACGGACACACAGATTACATTGAATACACGCATCCATATTGACCGCGATTGCAGGGTGGGTGTCATCTGCCTGTGGGCTTGGCGTGCTGCGCGCTGAAAAGCGTGATGGGTTTGCGTGTTCAGAATCAGCAAATTGCCAAAGCGGAGAGTTCGGATCATGCGCATCATCTTGGCCTGGTTGGTCTGCGAGCAGCAATTCTAATACTGTTTTGCGCGCTGTTTTAGCCCTGTCAGAGGAGGTGGAAATCTCCATACCTTCTGTCACTTTACGCTGGCACGATGCGGTAAGTACGCGCTCACCTTTCACTTCAACCATACAGGCACGACAATTTCCATCTGGTCTATAGCCTTGCTCATCCCGATAGCATAAATGCGGAATTTCGGTGCCATGTTCAGCTGCAATTTGCCAAATTGTTTTATCGTCTGAAGCTTGCACTGGCTTGCCATCAAGAACACAATTTACAAGAACAGTTTCAGAAGTATTACCCATAGGTTTTAACCCTTTTACAAATTGCCAGTTTTATGATGATGGGACTTCATCTGGAAAATAACGCATCACACATAAAAGCGGATTGGATGCAGCTTGGCCTAACCCGCAAATAGAAGCATCTGCCATCGTATCAGACAGTGCAGATAATATTTCAGTATTAGGGCTAGATTGTGCCATTTCTTCAACAGCTTTATCTGTGCCAGACCGGCAAGGTGTGCATTGCCCACACGATTCATGTGCAAAAAATTGCAGTAAATTCTGTGCAACCTGCCACATATTATCTGCCTCAGATAATATAACAACAGCATGAGAGCCAACAAAACAGCCTTTTTCAGCGAGCTTTCCGCCAAAATCAAGCGGGATGTCCCCATCTGATGCGGGAAGTATGCCGCCAGATGCACCCCCAGGCAGATAGGCTTTGAAGATATGCCCATCAGCCATGCCGCCACATGCCTCAATAAGGTCTTGCGCAGTTGAGCCTGCAGGCGCTTTGACAAGGCCAGGACGCGCAACACGCCCAGAAACAGAGTAGGTTCTAAAGCCAGGATGCGCTTCACTGCCTTGCAGATTATACCATTCAGCGCCATTTTCAAGAATGTCCCTAATCCAAAATAACGTCTCGATATTATTGACAAGGGTAGGGCGCCCAAAAAGGCCTTTCTCAGCAACATAAGGCGGGCGGTGGCGCGGATAGCCGCGTTTGCCCTCAATGCTTTCGATCATAGCGCTTTCTTCACCACAAATATAAGCGCCTGCACCTCTTCTAATTTCAATTTTCATGTGACCTGCAAGCCCCTCATCAATAACTTTCTTCAGTTCTTGGTGAAGGGTTTCGATGATTTCAGGATATTCATCACGCATATAAATATAACAATGCTCAATGCCCACAAGATGCCCTGCGATTAGCACGCCTTCTAACATTTTATGCGGATTTGTATTGAGATAATGCCTGTCTTTAAAAGTCCCAGGTTCACCCTCATCCCCGTTTACAGCCATTAATCTTGGCCCAGCTTGCGATGACACGATGCGCCATTTACGGCCCGTGGGAAAGCCTGCACCGCCTAGACCGCGCAAAGATGATCTCTCAAGCTCATCCAATAATGTGTCTTTATCTGCGCTGCCTTCAGCTAGTTTTTCAACAAGTTGATAGCCGCCATCTGCACGGTAGCATTCAAAATCAACGAATTGTGATAAGTCGTTATGATTAGCAGGTTTTTTTGATAAGGCTAACACCTGTTCTGCTGTATCTGCGTCTGTTAAATGATGGCCATCTGCTATGGCTGGCGCTTTATCGCACGCACCAAGGCAGGGGGCTGAGATAAAGCGCACATCTGATGAATTATGCGCTTGTAATTCTGTTAGCAGTTGCTGGCTGCCCTGCAGCATGCAGGATAGCGAGGTACAAACCCGAATAGTGCGTTTCGGCGGGGGTGTCTCACCCTCTTTCACTAAATCAAAATGGTCATAAAAACTTGCTGTCTCCCAGATGGTGGCCATTGGAAGTTTCATCAAAGCTGCCAAAGCTGCAAGATGGGCGGCAGATAAATGCCCATAATAATCTTGCAGAATGTGCAAATATTCAATTAGCATATCTCTTGCTAATGGCTCATGGCAGGCGAGGTGTTGACGCACTTCTGCAAGTGCAATTTGGCTCACTAACCTGCCTTTGGGCTTGTAATTGCCTTTTCTGCGTTGCGGCTTTGGCTGTTCCGATAGGCTGTCTGGCATTGCACTATTCCATAACTAAAAAGAAGAGATATAAATCTATCATCTCGAACGTATTTTTCTGCTGATAAAGATGTCTCAAAAATATCTGTTTTTGTTTTGCTTTAAAGCATCTTAATCTGTCTCATCTGCGACAAGCTGGAGCGATATTACCTCAGCATTGATTAGCTGTTTGCCTGCATGTTCAAAATTCACGGTAATGCGGCTGCCAATGATCGATTGAACTTGGCCTTTTCCCCATTCTGTTTTTTTGGGGTGAAATACAAAGTCACCCACAACAAATTCGATAAACATGTGACTTTCATTCCGTAATAATCGCGCTGATGCCCAGCTAGCTCTGATATATGTTCTGTCTTCTTATAACGGATATGATACAACTAAAAAAGGGCTGACATAGTTTATTGTCAGCCCAATTTTTAAAACCAGTATTCTCTATTTCAGTTTTAGATATCGATTTTCCTGTTCAGCTAAATGCCTAGTTTATGCCAATAGCGATTTGCGGCATCATATTCATTGCGATATGCTCGTCCTGTTCTTCATCTATGTTATCTTCGGTAAGCATATATCCTTGCCCCCAAATCGTCTCAACCTTGGCGCCCTCTAAGCCAAATTTGGCGAGCTTATGGCGTAATTTACAGATAAAAACATCGACAATTTTAGAATCAGGCTCATCAATGCCGCCATAAATGTTGGAGATGAAAGAATGTTTGCTAAGCACTGAGCCCTTGCGCATTGCAAGTAAGCAAATAATCTGAAATTCCTTATGGGTTAAGGGCACAAATTTATCATCAATCGTCACCAGATTACGGTTTAAATCAACGCGCAGATTGCCAATATCTAAACTCGCTGAGCTATGCCCATTTGCACGCCTGATAATCGCCTCTAAATGTGCCATTAACTCATCCTTATCAAAAGGCTAGGTTAAATAGCCATCAGCGCCTGAACCCAATGCATTAATCCTATCATCAACAGTGCTGTTGCCAGATACCACTAAAATAGGTGCAGGGAATTTTCCCCGCCTAATCATGCGGGTGAGGCGCGTGCCATCCCCATCGGGAAGGTTAATGTCCAATAGAACAGCATCAAATTTTGTGTGTGCTATCTCATTTAATGCGCTTTCAATCGTCATCGCATGAATGGAGTGATACCCAGATTGAGAGAGGGTCATGCGCATTGTGTCTGCAATAATTACATCATCTTCTACAATCAAAACGTTCATCTTTTTACCCTTACAATATCTAGCAAAAATGCCTATACAACCTATACATCCTGTTCTATTTCTAAGCCCCAGACTTAGCCTGTGAGATAAGGCGCTTAAGGGTGGGATAACCCAAACAGTATGTCTCATTCGGTTTAGGATGGTATGCATAGAGATGGATAGCAAATCACATATGCGTGATTAACGGGAAATTAGGATTTATAGGCTAGACTGCATCTGAGATGGAAAAAGCAGTTGAAAAATTCAAATTGCACTTGTTTGGAATTCTTAGATGGATTATTGACTAGGCGGTGTCCAAATGAATGTGTGAATTTTGATACGAAATAGCTAATTTTTGTTAGGATGGGTTATTCGCATGAATGATAATACAACTATCACAGATCCGCAGAAAAAAACTGAATCTTATCACACACCGATAACAGTATTACCTGACGGATATAAGCCTTCAGCAAATGAAGAATTTATGAATGATAAGCAGCGCGAATATTTTCGGCGTAAATTGCTTGAATGGCAGTCCGAGCTTTTGAATGAGGCGAACCAGACTATTGCTAATCTGTCTACCGAAAGTCTGCATAAGCCAGACCAAATGGATAGAGCGCAAATCGAAAGTAATGCTGCTCTTGATTTGAGAACCCGAGATAGAGAGCGTAAGCTTCTACAAAAAATTGAAACAGCGTTGCGCCGCATTGAAGATGGAAGCTATGGCTATTGTGAAGAAACAGATGAGCCTATTAGCTTAGCACGTCTTGAAGCGAGGCCTATTGCTTCAATGACCATTGATGCCCAAGAGCGCCATGAAAAAATGGAACGTGTACATCGCGACGATTAAATTTATCTTTATCTCAATAGTTTAAAAAATAAGAGCCTGCCATAATGTCAATGTGGCAGGCTCTTATTTTATTCTGAAATGCACCTTAAAGATGTATGCGTTAAATTATTAATTGCATTATAGTTGTTCTGTGGAATCGAGAATCATTACCGCAATAGAAGCAGGCATAGAATGACGCAAGATAAGCATATATTGGTTTCAGACCCTTCCAAAGAAGGACAATCTAAACCATTGATAGGCTTTACAGATTCAGAAAAATATCTACGCCAAATTGTGCATGATTTGAATAACTTCCTGATGATTTTGCAGATACATTGCGATAAAATGGCAGAAAATTTAGATGAGCGAGATGTTAATCGTAAGCAAATTGCATTGATGCATGAAAATATAAAAATGATTTCATCGATTGTGCAGGAACTTACCCATTCAAGAACGATGCACGAAAATAAAACAATATTTTCTGTTTATGATTTTTGGACATATTTGAAAACGCAACATCCCTTTTTAGCCCTTATTTGTGGCGAAAATGCCATCCTTGAATTTAATGAAGATATTATATCAGGCGGGGCAGCTTTATCTGTGCACAGGATATTGACTGAAAAACCAGAATGGCATGGAAAACAAATACAGTTTTTTAAAGCTCTGTTGCGCAGAGTATTTATGCAGATATTGCGTAATGCTGTTGAAGCCTTCTTGCGTTCATCAGACACTTCTTCGCAAACCAAAGCTGAAAATCTGCTAAATTCAGCCGCCCAATTACATATAAATTTGCAGCTTGAGGTCACAGAACAACAGCTTTTATTGCATATTAAGGATAATGGACCTGGGATTGACAAAGCAGTTGAGCAAAATATTTTCAGTGAAGGATTTAGCACAAAATCTGGCGTCGCTAGAGGGTACGGCCTGCCTGCTGCATCCCAGCTTGTGCAGCTTTGGGATGGTGAACTTGTCCATGTAACAGACCCAAAACAACAGCAATCAGGCGCGCATTTCTGCATTTCCTT
This sequence comes from Puniceispirillaceae bacterium (SeqCode), assembly GCA_965660095.1. GTDB lineage: Bacteria > Pseudomonadota > Alphaproteobacteria > Puniceispirillales > Puniceispirillaceae > WTJO01. The sequence continues at coordinate 32,131 of CBFHYP010000004.1, read as the reverse complement.
TCCTTTTGTCTAAATTTCATCCTGGAATTTTAGCCCGTCATTATCACCCCTATTTTCGAAAAAAAGAACAAAAGCAGAATATTCTCTTGTAATGAGAACAAAAATAGAACATACTGCAGAAATACAGGGGTTCATTATGTTAGTGATACGAGCGTGATCAAAAAATGACGTTTCGATGCATAGCCCAAAAAACGGTGAGATAAATAAAATAACGCAGATACTGATTTGCTGATAGACAGCTTAAGCACAGTATGCAAGATGGAGGCTTAAAATGGCAGCTGAACTTGTGGATTTAAAAATGAATAATGATGATAGAACCAAAGCGCTAGACGCAGCGATTGGACAAATCGAAAAGGCCTTTGGTAAAGGCTCTGTGATGAAGTTAGGACAACGCGATAGTGTTGTTGATATTCAAGCAATTTCAACAGGTTCGTTGGGATTAGATATTGCCTTGGGAATTGGCGGGTTTCCCAAAGGTAGAATTATTGAAATATACGGCCCTGAATCGTCTGGTAAAACCACATTAGCTTTGCATGCGGTAGCTGAAGCACAGGCGCAAGGCGGTAATTGTGCTTTTATTGATGCGGAACATGCGCTTGACCCTATTTATGCAAAGAAGTTAGGGGTTAATTTAGATGATTTGCTTATCTCGCAGCCTGATGCTGGTGAGCAGGCACTTGAGATTGCAGATACGTTAGTGCGTTCAGGGGCGATTGATGTGCTTGTTGTCGATTCTGTAGCGGCACTTGTGCCGCGTGCTGAATTAGAAGGCGATATGGGTGACCAGCATATGGGGCTGCAGGCACGCCTGATGTCTCAAGCATTAAGAAAGCTTACCTCGTCTATCTCTCGTTCAAACTGTTTGGTGATTTTCATTAACCAGATCAGGCTAAAAATTGGCGTAATGTTTGGTAATCCTGAAACCACAACAGGCGGGAATGCGCTGAAATTCTACGCATCTGTTCGTCTTGATATTCGCCGTATTGGCGCGATTAAGGATAAGGATGATGTTATCGGGAACCAAACCCGTGTTAAAGTGGTTAAAAACAAGGTTGCTGCGCCTTTCAGAACGGTCGAATTTGATATTATGTATGGCGAAGGTATTTCCAAATTAGGGGAATTGCTTGACCTTGGCGTTGCGGCTGGGCTTGTTGACAAGTCAGGTTCATGGTTCTCATACAATACCCAGCGCATAGGGCAGGGGCGGGAAAATGCCAAAAATTTCTTACGCGAAAATTCTGAAATAGCCAAAGAGATTGAAACTGCCATTCGGGCGAATGCAGGTTTGGTGCAGGAACAGATGATGGATAATGGCATTGAATCCAATCAAACAGATGCTGAAACAGTTGAATAATCTATCTCTGATTTTACAAAAATTCAAAATTGCTGAAATGTGAAATGGTGGATGTAAATGTGAAAGAGGGGCTTTTTGCCTCTCTTTTTTCATTTATGCACACGTTCTTTCTCCCTTTGTCTAAAATATAAGGGAAGTTTAATCTGGGTTGGGGGGGCTGGAGTTGGCGCTAGGACTAGACAAATGCGGCAGGTTTTGCGACAACTGTGCGAAACCTACCTGCTGTTGAGTTAAGGCTATTTACCATGACAAGTGTAAGTGATATTCGCGCGCAATTTTTAAATTACTTTGTTCAGAACGGGCATGCGGAAGTCGCATCTAGCCCGCTTGTTCCGCAGAATGACCCGACATTAATGTTTACTAATTCTGGAATGGTGCAATTCAAAAATGTGTTCACTGGTCTTGAGACGCGTGATTATACACGTGCTGTTACCTCGCAAAAATGTGTACGTGCGGGGGGAAAGCATAATGACCTTGAAAATGTAGGATATACCGCCCGTCACCATACTTTCTTTGAAATGCTTGGTAATTTTAGCTTTGGCGATTATTTTAAAGAACAAGCTATTCATCAGGCTTGGGAGCTTGTTACAAAAGAATTTGGGCTAGATGCATCTAAATTATTAGTCACTGTCTATTCAGAAGATGATGAGGCTGCTGCCTTGTGGCGTAAAATTGCAGGTCTTGAAGATAGCCGTATTATTCGTATTTCAACCACTGATAATTTTTGGTCAATGGGTGATACAGGGCCTTGTGGTCCTTGTTCAGAAATTTTCTATGATCATGGCGACCATATTTTTGGTGGCCCACCTGGTTCGGCTAATGAGGATGGCGATAGATTCATTGAAATCTGGAACTTAGTGTTCATGCAATATGAACAAACAGAATTAGAGCGCCTAAATCTTCCCCGTCCATCAATTGATACAGGAATGGGACTTGAGCGTATCGCTGCAGTGTTGCAGGGCAGACATGATAATTACGATATTGATTTGATGCGTAGCCTCATTGAAGCCTCAGCAGATGCATCGAACACTGACCCTGATGGCGATAAAAACACCTCTCACCGGGTGGTGGCTGATCATTTGCGTTCAGCAGGGTTTTTAATCGCAGATGGTGTCTTGCCTTCGAATGAGGGCAGGGGCTATGTGCTTCGCCGCATAATGAGACGTGCGATGCGTCATTTGCATCAGTTGGGCTGTGATGAGCCTGTGATGTTTAAGCTTGTGCCTGCATTGGTGCGTGAAATGGGCAATCACTATCCAGAATTAGTGCGTGCTGAGCCGTTGGTAACAGAAACGTTAAAATTAGAAGAAACGCGTTTTAAAGAGGCTCTTGCAAGGGGGCTAAAACTGCTGCAGGCCGAAGTTGAGGGTAAAGCATCTGAAGGCACATTAGCAGGTGCAACAGCATTTAAGCTGTATGACACTTATGGTTTCCCCCTAGACCTTACTGAAGATTTTATGCGCGGTTATGGCTGGAAGGTTGATGTGGCTGGTTTTGATGCTTGTATGAGCGAGCAAAAAGAGCAAGCTAGAAAAGCATGGTCAGGTTCAGGCAGTCAGGCAGATGAACGTATTTTGCTTGAATTAGCAGATTCTTTAGGCAGTACTGAGTTTTTGGGCTATAGCCGCAATCAAACAGATGCTGTCGTTACCGCATTGGTAAAAGAGGATAAAACCATCTCCTCGGCACAAGCTGGGGATGAGATTTTAGTGACCTGTAACCAAACCGTATTTTATGGCGAATCTGGTGGTCAGGTTGGTGATGTAGGGGAAATAATCTGGCCTGAAGGCAAGGCGCAGGTAACTGACACACAGAAAACAGCAGGCTTGTTTATCCATCATTGTAAAATCATTGAAGGCCAATTACAGGCTGACCAGCCTGTAACATTAATGGTTGATGATAACAGGCGGCTTGCGTTGCGGGCGCATCATAGTGCTACCCATCTGTTGCATGAAGCACTACGTCAGGTATTGGGCGATCATGTTGCGCAGAAAGGCTCATTGGTTGAGCCAAATAGATTACGTTTTGATTTCAGCCACCCTCATGCTGTTTTGGAAGATGAATTACGGGCTGTAGAAGAAATTGTGAATACGCGCATTCGGATGAATAGTGCGGTTTCCACGCGTATCATGACCCCGGATGAGGCTGCCACGCACGGCGCGCTAGCATTGTTTGGTGAGAAATATGGCGATGAGGTAAGGGTTGTGTCCATGGGCGGCGATGCAGATACCCCATCACGTTCTGCATGGTCTGTTGAACTATGCGGCGGCACGCATGTTGCGCAAACCGGTGATATTGCACTTCTTAAGGTCACATCTGAATCTGCGGTGGCAGGCGGGGTCAGACGCATTGAAGCGGTAACACATTCTGCTGGATTAGAATTTTTAAGCACCAAAGATGCACAGCTTAGCCACACCGCACAATTGCTTAAATCCTCGCCAGAACAGGTTGCAGACAGGGTTGAGCAATTACTGGATGATAAACGCCAGCTTGAGAGAGAAATCGCGCAGTTAAGACAAAAGCTTGCCACCTCTACCCCTGCATCACAACAGGCAGAACAGATTGGAAATATTCAGTTTATGGGCAGAGTGCTTGAAGATATTCCAGCGAAGGAATTGAAATCTACAGCAGATGCCATGCGCCAAAATGTATCAGGAACAGTGATTTGCCTCGTTGCTGTAAATGAGGGCAAGGCAACTGTGTTGGTGAGTGTAACAGACGACCTTACCTCAAATATTAGTGCAGTTGATTTAGTGAAAGCGGCATCGAGTGAGGTTGGCGGTAAGGGCGGCGGCGGCAGGGCTGATATGGCGCAAGCAGGCGGACCAGATGGCACAAAGGCAGATGCAGCTATTGCAAAGGTAAAAGAGATGCTATCCAGCCTCTAAAAAGATAGCTGAAAGTGTGAAAAAATCTCATTCTATAGATATGAAAAAGCCTGCCTAAATCTATTAAGCAGGCTTTTTTAATATTGTGATGGTATTTTAACTATTTACCCATCGCAGTTTGCAAATTCTTATCAAGTGCATCCAAGAATTCATCTGTTGATAAGAAGCTTTGTTCTGGTCCGACAAGCAACGCTAGGTCTTTTGTCATCTGACCTTTTTCAACAGTATCGATACATACTTTTTCAACGGTTTGCGCAAATTCAGCAACTTCTGGAGTGTTATCGAATTTAGCGCGATAGCTTAACCCTCTGGTCCATGCAAAGATAGACGCAATAGGATTAGTTGATGTTTGCTTGCCCTGTTGGTGCTGACGATAATGGCGGGTGACAGTGCCATGTGCAGCTTCAGCTTCAACTGTCTTGCCATCAGGTGTCATCAAAACAGATGTCATCAGCCCGAGTGAGCCAAATCCTTGTGCAACGGTATCTGATTGCACATCACCATCATAGTTTTTACATGCCCACACAAATCCGCCTTCCCATTTCAGGGCGCAAGCGACCATGTCATCAATAAGACGATGCTCATAGGTAATACCTGCTTCGGCAAATTTTTCCTTATATTCTGCTTCAAACACTTCTTCAAACAGGTCTTTGAAACGGCCATCATATGCTTTCATGATGGTGTTTTTGGTTGAGAGATATACAGGCCAGCCCAAATCAAGCCCATAATTCATACAGGCGCGTGCAAAGCCGCGAATTGATTCATCCAGGTTATACATTGCCATCGCAACACCGCCATCTGGGAAATCAAACACAGTATGTGTTGTCGCATCACCCCCATCTGCAGGCTGGAAGGTAAGGGTAAGGGTGCCTGCACCTTCGATTTTCATATCGGTAGCACGATATTGGTCACCAAATGCATGACGCCCGATGACGATTGGTTTCGTCCAGCCAGGCACTAGGCGCGGCACGTTCGAGCAAATGATAGGCTGTCTGAATACAGTGCCGCCCAAAATATTACGGATAGTGCCATTTGGAGAACGATACATTTTTTTCAAATTGAATTCTGTGACACGTTCTTCATCAGGGGTAATCGTGGCGCATTTAACAGCCACACCATATTTCTTTGTTGCATTTGCAGCATCTACCGTGATTTGGTCATCTGTTGCATCACGTGCTTCAATGCCCAAGTCAAAATATTTCAAATCGATATCTAAATAAGGATGGATAAGCTTATCTTTGATTTTCTGCCAGATTATTCTGGTCATCTCATCGCCATCCATCTCGACGATTGGATTTACAACTTTAATTTTGCTCATTATTCACCCCACGCGTTAATGTTCATTCCAACAGGCGCTTCGGCGGCCAATTCAATATTGACAGTTAAGAAACACGCATCATTGGATATCTATGTGCAGGGTTGTACTAAGCCTAAAGCAAGAGTTCAAGATCATAAACAACATTTAATCGCTAGATTTCACATCAAGCCTGCAGTTTTTCCTGAAAATGCTGCTCAAGGCTATCTGCTAAGTCATCGGCATTCTCAGCAACCATAAAATGATACAGCCCTTTTGAATGCACAAACCCTTCATGGGTTGCATGCTGCAACATATCAATAACAGCATTCCAATATCCTGCGACATTCAAAATAAAGACAGGGGAATTAATCAATCCAAGCTGATTCCATGTCAGCACTTCCATCATTTCATCCATCGTGCCTAAACCGCCAGGCAGAATGACAAACGCATCGGCTTGGCCATACATTTTAGCTTTCCGCTCATGCATGTTTTCGACAACTTCAAGTTTTTGAACTGTTTTATTGCCAACTTCTAAATTTTCTAAGAAACGCGGGATAATGCCTGTGACATGCCCGCCTGCTTCCAAAGCCCCTGCCGCCACTTCGCCCATTAAGCCGGTTCTGCCCCCGCCATACACAAAGTCAAATTGACGTGCCGCTAGCATCGCGCCCAGTTTACGTGATTGCTCGCTATATTCTGGCTTTTGTCCGTGTGCTGCACCTGCAAACACACAGATGGTCTTACTAGAACTAGGGCTCATCGTCACATCGCCTTCCTATGCGCATAAATTTTGATTTTCTTAATGCATGAAAATGCATTGTTTTGTATCTAGCTTAATAGTAACATCAAATGAACATTTGTTAAAACCTAGTTCTGTTTTTTTTGGGGTGTATATGCGCTTTCTAATAGCATTATTGCTCGTGTCGGGGGGAAGTATTGCCGCTTTCGCCTTAAGTTGGTTTTTCTTCTCCATGCAGAATGAACAACAGGCATTTGAAGCAGAAACAGCATCCCCTGAAATTGTGCAAGAGCAAAATATTGAAACTGTTGCAACGCTTGAAGATAGCGTAGAAGCTAGTCTTAATGATGATAAAGTCGCAGATGTAAACCAGCCTGAAAATGCCGTTTCTCAAGCAGATAATGCCAAAGCAGATAATGCTGAAGCAAGTTATGAAGGTCTTCCCAAGGTTACTCTTGCCAGAATTGGCCCAGATGGCAGTGCCGTGATCGCAGGGATTGGCGCCCCATTATCAATCATAACGGTGAAAGAAAATGGCGAAGCGCTTGCTTCTGGAAAAGCTGATGATAGCGGGGAATGGGTTATCATTTTAGAGCAAAATCTTTCTGCGGGTAATCATCTACTTACCATTGAAATGCTTACAGCCTCAGGGATTTTGAAGCGAGATCAACGTGCTGTTCTTGTTGAAATAGAGCAAGAAAAGCAAGAAAAACCGCTTGTTGCGCTTGTACCAATGCAAGACGATACTGATGGTGAAACAGCGCAAGAGAACGCTCAAGTGCAGGCTGAAATCCTGTCCGTCCCTGAATCCTTCAATAACAGCATTATTGCGCAAGCTCAGGAAGAATTGGCAACATCACCAGTGCAGCCGCCATTAGCCGAGCAAATCACACCACTACCTATTAAGCCAGAGGTCAATCCAGATGCTAAGGTAGATGTCAGTGAGCGCCCCTCTGAGCAGGCAGAAAACCTTCAGCCAGAAATATTTGTCAACACCTTGTCGTGGCAATCACAAACAGCTTTACAGGTTAACGGTAATGCACAGGCAGGAGAAACTGTGCAGGTGCAATTTGGTGCATCTAAAGCAACAGCGCGCTATAGCCGTGAGGATGGCACATGGGCTGCAACGGTCAGCATCGCTGAAAACAGCTCAGGCATCTTAACTATGCAAGCCAATCTGCGTGCAGAGAATGGCAAGATTTTAGCTAGCACGCAAATCGATATTGATCTCGTGCAATTGGAAGTTGGCAGAGACGGAAGTGAAATGGTGGTGATTAAAAAAGGCGATATGTTATGGCGTATCGCATATCGTACCTATGGCCAAGGCATCCGCTATTTAGATATTGTGAAGCAAAACAAATCTAGAATTGATGACCCAGATATGATTTTCCCTGCACAGATTTTCACCCTTCCGCAGACATCACAATAAAATGAAATGGATGGAACTTAAAAAAAGTGTTTTTGTGAAAGACTTAAAGCGTTGTAAATTAAAATTTAATCGAAGTTTGAACAGATGATGTGTTTCAACCATGACGAATTCAAACCCTAGCTTTTATGCATCTTTTATCAACCCTCTAAAACAGATTCTTTCATCTGCTTTGGCTGAGCCTGTTTTTCCCATCAAGGCCGTGTGCGCAAGCGCTTGTATCATTGGAACTGTATTCTATCTGCCGTTAGGGGTGATTTTATTTGCTGTATTTATCTATCTTCATCTCATTTTGCGTGTTCATCTAAATCCGTTGCCGGATATGCATACAGGTGGGATGAATGCAACGCAGGAAATAATGTCCCCTGTGGATGGTGTTATTCTTGATGTGAGGGAAGAAGCGGGCAAACGCTCTATCATCCTTAGCCCTAGCTTGTTGGATAATCACATTATCTATATGCCGATATCAGCAGAATTAGATCAGGTTATCCATTTCTCAGGTCGCTTTGATAAGTTAAGTGATAATCAAGACACCTATCATATTCCAGATCAGAATATGCGCTATAGTTTTTCTTTTACCACTAAGGCTGAAACACAAATTGAAATGCACGTTGTTGCGCATCCAACATGCCGATTTATTGCAACATTTTCTGAAGAAGGGCGCTTCATGCAAGTGGGGCAAGCCCTTGCATTTGGACTGTTCCGGCCTGTGATTTGCCTCGAATTGCCAGAAAATGCCAAATTGAAATGCAGGCAGGGACAACGGTGCTTAGCAGGGGATAGCATTCTTGCTGAACTTTTCTAAGCCGCCTTATCCGCATCAGGAGAATATATGTTTGACCACCGCATAAGAGAACATATTGACCCTGTTTTAACATTATGCGCAAAACAGTTAAGCCAGCTTGGCATTACGGCGAATAGGATGAGTGTTGCAGGCCTTGCCCTAGGAGGTGGTGCAGGCGTGTGTGTGATGATGGGCGATTATCTTACAGGGCTTGTATTTTTCATTTTAAGCAGACTAGCAGATGGTCTAGACGGGCATTTGGCACGGCTACATAAACCAACAGATTTTGGCGGTTTTCTAGATATTACATGTGATTTTCTGTTTTATTCTTTCATTCCGCTAAGTTTTGCAATTGCAAGACCAGAAGATGCGGTGGCTGCTGCGTTCCTCATTTTTAGTTTTGTGGGAACAGGGTCTAGCTTTCTTGCTTATGCAATATTGCAGGCGAAGCACCCTGAAAAAGACACATCATCTAGCAGCCAGAAAAAGAGCTTTTATTATTTGGGCGGGTTAACCGAAGGTGCCGAAACGATAGCTGTCTTAGGCTTATGCTTTATTTTTCCAGATGCTTTCAGATGGCTTGCCTTTGGGTTTGGAGTTTTATGTCTGGTTACGTGCTGGCAACGTGTCTATCAAACATGGCTAGATTTTGGAAAAGACAGTTGAATAGTTAGGCAAAACGCCTATCATCAAAGATGCTATTTTGCCTCAGACAGGTTTTCTTAATCTTAAATACCCCTTCACACCAGAGGATAAGTGAAATGAAGTTCGGAATTGGTCAAACTGTAAAGCGCATTGAAGATAACAGCCTTATCCAAGGCAAGGGCCGTTATTCTGATGATAATTTTCCAGGGGAGGGCGCGTATGTTGCATTTTTGCGCTCACCTGTTGCGCATGCAGATATTACCGTACTTGATATTTCTGCCGCAAAATCAGCAGATGGGGTAATTCTAGCCGCTACGCAGGCAGATTTAGATGCAGATAATGTTGGTGATATTCACTGCCAAGATTATGTAAGAAATCGGGATGGTTCTGAAGTGCCGCGTATCACTAAGCCTGCAATGGCCAAAGATAGGGTAAGGCATGCGGGGGACATTTTAGCGATGGTTGTCGCTGAAACCAAGCAACAGGCGCTTGATGCGCTTGAAATGATTGAGGTGGATTTCGATATTCTGCCGGCAGTATGTGATGTTTATGATGCTGTTGCTGAAAATGCCCCTCAGCTTCATGCATGCTATCCGAATAATATTGTGTTTGACTGGGAAGCAGGTGATGTTGCAAAAGCCCAAAGCCGCATTGATGAGATGCTTGAGCAAGGCGCAAAACTTGTTGAGGTGGATGTCGTAAATTCCAGAGTTATGCCCAATTCAATGGAAACACGGCCAATGGTGGCAACCCCTACCGAAAATGGGCTGAAAATTTGGGTTGGAACACAAGGCCCTGTTGGGCTGGCAGGGCAAATTGGAACTGCGTTGGGACTGCAAGCGCGCCAAGTGCATATCATTACAGGTGATGTTGGCGGCGGTTTTGGGTTCAAGATTTTTTTGCATCCAGAACAGCTTTGTGTGGCATGGGCAGCGTTAAAAACAGGGCAGATGGTGCGCTGGCAACAAGAACGGTCTGATGCATTCCTGTCAGACTTACATGGCAGAGATAACCGCACTAAAGCACGCGCCGCCGTCAATAGCGACGGTAAGATATTAGCGATTGATGTGTTGGTGCATGCTAATATGGGAAGCTGGCTTTCAAATTATTCTATCTATATCCCAACAAAATCTGCCTGCCGCACGCTAACAGGTCCTTATGACATTCAATATGCAGGCATGCGGGTAAAAGGGGTGGTAACAAACACCCCGGCGGTAGACGCATTTAGAGGGGCAGGAAGGCCAGAGGCAAATTATTTAATGGAACGGCTGGTTGACCATATTGCAGATGCTGTCGGCCGAAGTAGGGTTCAGGTTAGGCAGGTAAATCTTATCCCCGCTAGCGCCATTCCCTACCCTATGGTTGAGGGCGGCACTGTAGATTCAGGTGATATGCATGGGTTGCTTGAGGATGCTTTAGAAAAAGCAGATTGGGATGGTTTCGCTAAGAGAAAGAAACAAAGTGAAGCCAATGGTCTGTATAGAGGCATCGGGCTTGCGATGTATCTTGAACAATGTGGCGGCGGTAGTGGCGGCAATGTTGAGCTTGAGTTTTTAGCTGATGGTCATGTAAATATCTATGCTGCCCAACAAGATAATGGGCAAGGCCATCGCACAACTTTAACCCAGATTTTTTCGTCTAAGCTTGGCTATGATGCGGATAAGATCACAGTAATTCAAGGGGATAGTAACCGCACCCCCTCTGGCACGACAGGCGGGGCTACGATGGCGGCAGTAATGGGGTCCACCCTTTTTGAAGCTGCCGGTATTATTGAGAAAAAGGCATCTGCATGGGCAGCTGAAAAGCTTGAAGTAGGGATGGACGACCTTATTTTTGAGACCGGCTTATTTACAGCAAAAGGTACGAATAATTCGCTAACTATTGAAGAAGTTGTGCAAATGATGGCTGTGGATGGTCAATCTCATCCCTTAAATATGCTTCATAAATACGCAACCCAAGGCGCAAGCTATCCTTATGGCTGTCATATTGTTGAGATGGAAGTGGATATGGCTAGCTATGCACCTCAAATTGTGCGGTATATAGTGGTTGATGATTTTGGAAATATTCTCAATCCGCTCACCCTTGAAGGTCAGGTGCATGGCGGCATTGCGCAAGGCGTTGGGCAGGCTTTGTTTGAACATTTAGCCTATGATAAGGATGGGCAATTGCTCGCAGGCTCTTTGATGGATTATGCCTTGCCACGTGCAGACCATCTACCGACACTCCAATGTTACACACGCAACACAAAATGTAAGAATAATCTGCTTGGTGTGAAAGGTGCAGGTGAGGCAGGTGCCATAGGTGCACCGCCAGCTGTTATCTCAGCCTTATGTGATGCGCTTGATGTGGTGCATATTGACATGCCAGCAACGCTACAATCAATTTTCGATATAATGCAGAAAAAAAAGGCAGTCGCATGACCGATAAAATTATTAAATCAGATTCAGAATGGCAATCTGAACTTACTGAAATGGAATATTATGTGACCCGAAAACATGGCACAGAAAGAGCATTTTCAGGAATATACCACGATCATAAAAAAGATGGGTTATATCGCTGTATTTGCTGTGATGCCCCGTTATTTGATAGCAAAACTAAATTCGATTCAGGCACAGGATGGCCCTCTTTTACAGCACCTGTTGAAGGCGGAAAGGTTGGCGAGAAAGAAGACCGCTCACTTTTCATGCGCAGAACGGAGGTGCATTGTGCAGCATGTGAAGCCCATTTAGGGCATGTATTCCCTGATGGTCCCAAAGATGAGGGTGGTTTGCGCTACTGCATTAATTCTGCTTCGCTTAATTTTAAACCACGCTAAATTTCTGAATAGGAAAGGGCAGTTCAGCGCATTTTGCGGCTAGGAGTTACCGTCAAATCGCAAGATACTGCCCTTAATGCTAGCCTCAGCCATCTTATGGTGGGGGAAAGCTGTTTAGACTAGCTGTTCTTGATCGAGAAAAATTTTCTCGAAATTAGGTGCCCAAAAACGGATATTGGGCAGTTTGATTTAGCTATTGCTACCCGCATCCTGTTCTTGTTGCGTGGTGCTATTGTAACGGTGGGTCTTATCACGGTGTTTGCGATTATTTCTGATTTCATCCCTGTCTAACAGCAAATCACTATTCGCATCCAATTTAGCAAAACGTTCAAGTGGCCTTTTGCTAAATTCCTCGAACCCAATTGACCCGTCACCATCTGTATCAAACATCTCGAAACGCGATTTAACAGCAGCCAGTATTTCAGCCTCTGAAATCATGTTATCGTCATCTGCATCAAGATGTTTTAGGCGCATACCTTTTTTTCCGTGATGGCCGTATCCAGCCTCTTCGACCGAAAATGGGGCGCCATGATGCCCGTTGAATTTATGATGAAATGCGGCATGTGCAATACTGCCCGCAGCTAAAACACCTGTAATGATTCCGCCGGTGATAAACCATTTTGTAGAATTCTTCATCGTCTTTTCCCTGTTGAATTTTAAAATCTGGATATCTGTTATGCCCCATACGCATATGCTCTCAATCCATTAGGAGTAAGGCTATAAAGGGAATGCGACTGAAATAGGGCAGTAAATTGTCCAGATTTAGTTTGTTGCAACATAATTATCTAAAATCTGTAGCCGCGGTATATGGTTTTATTTCCTATTACATAATGCAAAAAAGCGTGTAGAACGAGAACCTGTTTTAGGCTAAATCTGGTGGATGTATTTTTCGCATAGGCGCAATAAAGAGGTGAGGCGAGAATGGGCTCATTGAAGAAATCAATATCTGGGGTAACAGAGCTGTTTGGCTGTATTGCCCATCCTGCAGATCATGTAAGAGCGCCGCAATTATTTAACAAAATTTTTGAAGATCAAGCTTATGATAAGGTAATGGTTCCTATTGATATCAAGCCTGAAGGGCTAAAGGTAGCCATTGAAGGGCTGCGTAATACCTCAAATTTTAAAGGTGCTGCTGTAACGATTCCGCATAAGCTAGAACTGGCAAAATTATGTGATGAATTGGGTGAGGGCGCACAGATTGCAGGGGCGGTAAATGCTATTTATTTCACAGCTGATCGAAAGCTTATCGGAAATAATTTTGATGGCGGGGGGTTTGTCCAAGGTCTATATGGCGAAAACCCGCTAGGTCTTGCTAACCCGAAGGCTAGCTTGAAAGCGCGCAAAATTTTAATTGTAGGTGCTGGCGGTGCGGCGCGCGCGATAGCGTTAGCGATATCAAATGAACATCCTGAAAAAATCAATATTGTTAACAGAAGTGCTGAACGCGCAGAAGAGGTATGCCAACTGCTAAAAGAATTTGCAGCTAACGCCCCTGCTGAGGCGTGCACGCAAGATACGGTGGTTTGGCAAGATTATGATGTGGTGATTAATGCAACGTCGCTTGGCCTGTATCCAGATGACCCGTTGCCGATACCTATTCATGCGCTAGATGAAAAATGTTTGGTTTGTGATATTATCATGAAACCAGCTGAAACAAGATTGCTAAAGGAAGCCAATGCGCATGGGTTTATCACGCATTATGGGCGTCATATGCTAGATTATCAGCTTAATCTTATTGGACAGTTTATTGGCGCAGTATAGGGCTGTTCTAATAAGAAGAAAGATTGAAAAAACAGGTAATATAGGCTAGAATGCCGCCTGGACATATAAATGGTTCACTGAAAAGGTAAGACATGGCAGATAATCCGGGCTGGACTGAAGAGCGATTAGTGTTATTGAAAGATTTGTGGGGTAAGGGACTTTCCATCTCGCAAATTGGTGAAGAGCTTGGCGTTAGCAGAAATGCAGTAGCAGGAAAAGTGCACCGCTTAATGCTTCCAAAACGCACATCACCGATTTCAAAAGCAGCTAAAGCGCCTGAAGTTGAAGAGCGTAAAGAAGAATTGCCACTGCGTTTATCTTTGCGTCAAATCAAATGGTCACGTTCTAAATGTGCTTGGCCGTCAGGTGATCCAAAAACTACAGAATTTTCCTTCTGTGGGGAGCAAATTGTCCCCGGCAAGCCGTATTGTCATGAACATTGTGAATTAGCTTATACCACGTCTCGCGATGGAAGCTAATTCAACCCCTGCCTTTATCTATCGCTCTGATTACACGCCGATTGACTGGCAGGTGCTAAAGACTGGGCTAGATGTATCTATCTATGCAGATAAAGCGGTTATCAGCATTACGTTATCGCTTAAAGCAAACGCTGCAAACCCAGCCCCATTAGTGCTTTTTGGTGAGCAGATGGAATTGCTTGAGGTGCAGTTAGATGGCGCTATTTGCCCATCTCAGAGATATCAGCTAGAGGGTCATATTCTGCGTTTTTCTGATTTGCCAGAAACCTGCACCTTGAAAGTTACCTCACAGACTAATCCGTATACCAATACAGCCCTTGAAGGGTTGTACGCATCAGGGGATATGTTATGCACCCAGTGCGAGCCTGAAGGCTTTAGGCGTATTGCATTCTACCCTGATAGACCTGATGTGATGAGCATCTTTACCACCCGCATTGAAGCAGATAAAAGCTTTCCAAATTTATTGAGTAACGGCAATTTATTGGAAACCGGTGATGTAGGCGAAAACAGGCATTACGCCATTTGGCATGATCCGCATCCTAAGCCAAGCTATCTATTTGCGCTAGTCGCAGGGGATTTGGAATGTGTTGCAGAGCAATTTAACACCATATCAGGCCGCACGGTTGATTTGCATATTTATGTAGAACATGGCAATGGTCATTTAACTACCCATGCCATGGATAGTCTGAAAGCATCTATGAAGTGGGATGAAGATGTTTACGGTCTAGAATATGATTTAGACTTATTTCAAATCGTTGCCGTAAGCCATTTCAACATGGGGGCGATGGAAAATAAAGGGTTGAACATCTTTAACTCTAAATTCGTTCTTGCAGATGCAAATACAGCCACTGATGATGATTTAGGTCGGGTAGAAAGTATCATTGCCCATGAATATTTTCATAATTGGACAGGGAATAGAGTAACCTGCCGTGACTGGTTTCAATTAACCTTAAAAGAGGGGTTAACGGTGTTTAGAGACCAGTGTTTCAGTGCAGATATGCACGATGCCGGTGTCAAACGCATTGAAGATATTAAAACCCTGCGCACCATTCAATTCTCAGAAGATGCTAGCCCGACAGCGCATCCTATCCGTCCTGAACGTTATGCTGAAATCAATAATTTTTATACGCCAACAGTCTATGAAAAAGGGGCTGAGGTTATTCGGATGATGCATACTGTTCTTGGTGCTGAAAAATATCGCAAAGGGATTGATATTTATTTTGAGCGCCATGATGGGCAGGCGGTAACATGTGATGATTTTATTGCCGCATTGGATAGCGCAGCAGACGAGGATATTGAAAAATTTTCATCTTGGTATAAACAGGCTGGCACACCGCATCTTCACGTTACCAGACCTACAAAAGATAGCTTACGCTTTATGCAAAGCCTAGCGGATACACAGGCGAAAACAAGCACAGAGCCAATGCCTATTCCGGTGCGCCTTGCGATGATCACCCGCGAGGGCGTACAAGCAGAATTTAGCGTAAATCAGGGGCCAATGGCAGCAGAACATTTGGTGATGGTAGAGGATAAATCGCTTGAGATTAGCCTGTCCTCAACGGCTTGTGATATTACTGCTGCAACACCTTCTTTATTGCGTCATTTCTCTGCCCCTGTGCGCCTTCATGATGATTTAACATTGGATGAAATCGTGCATCTTTCCTGTTTTGATACAGATAAGGTGAATAAGGCTGAAGCCTTTCAAAAGCTATATTTAAAGGCTCTTACATCGTCCGCTAAAGACGAGGCAAAGGCGGGGCTTATGAGGGCTGTAAAACAGCTTTTAGCGGATGATGGGATAAGTGATGAGTTTAAGGCTATGTGCCTTGAATTGCCATCGCAATCTGAGCTAGAGCAAGCTGTTCAGCCAGCTGATCCTATAATGCTGTTTCAAGCGCGGCATGGATTAGCAGAAGCGCTTGGAGATGGGTGTGCTCAGTGGTTTGAGGGATATGTCGCTGAACCATTACATCAGCAATCTTCTGGCTCGCGGGCTCTGCTTCAAAAAGTGATATATTTTGGTGTGCAAGCTGGAAATAGCGCTGTGATTACGATGGCTGAAAAGCTTGCCCAATCTGAGAATATGACCGTGACAATGGCCGCATTAAGAGCCTTGAACTTGATGGATGGTCAGGCGCGCATGAATGCTATGCAAGCATTTTATGATAAATGGTCAGATAATGCGCTTGTGCTTGAAAAATGGTTTGCACTTCAAGCCGCATCACCGCACCTAGACGGTATTGCAGGACTTGAAACGCTTTTAGCACATGAGAAGTACGACCCTAAGAACCCAAATAAAGTAAGGTCTGTTCTTGGCAGTTTTGTGTCTGCAAATGTGCTTCATTTCCATGAGAATGGCGGTTCTGGATATCAGTTTATCGCCAGCCAATTGCTGGAGTTAGATAAGCGCAACCCACAAATTGCTAGCCGCTTGGGAATTGCACTTACACGATTTTCCAATTATCACCCTGCACGTCAGGCACAATTTTGTGATGCCTTGCATTTCTTAAATAAGCATTCGCTTTCAAAAGATTTGAATGAGGTGGTAACCTCAGGGCTAGCTAGCTAGCTTTTCTCAGCTCACGCATTTCAAGCTGCTTTTGAAGAAGATAGGCGTTCTATGAGCTTCTAAGCAGAAATGCTGGCACTTCATCGCTATCTTGGAAGGTGGTGCCAATCCACGCTGGCGGACGTTTTTCACCATATTTATTCGTGTTTGGTTTAGGGGTGTTTGGCGTCTGTGTTTTGGCTTGATTTCTAGGCTTACTATCAGCTTGTGCATCGTCTTTCACAGCTTTGTTATGCCCAGTTTGTTTTTGGCTAGTTTGTTTGTGGCTAGTTTGTTTTTGGCTGGCTTTTTTTCTGCTTGGTTTAGTTTGTGCAGATTGAGCGCTATCTACCTGGTGGTCTGGTATTTTCTGACCGATAAGCTTTTCAATCGCATCAAGGTATTTTTCATCATCTGCTGTTGCACAAATAGAAATGGCTGTGCCTTCTCTGCCTGCACGTCCTGTTCTACCAATCCGGTGCACATAATCCTCAGCGTTTGAGGGGATATCAAAGTTAAAAACATGACTTACAAGCGGAATATCTAACCCTCTTGCAGCTACGTCTGATGCAATGAGAAGCGGGATTTCCCCTGTTTTAAACTGGTCTAGCGCTTCTAATCTTGCAGATTGTGTCATATCGCCGTGCAAGGCTACCGCAGAAAATTCATGCCGCTTTAACGAGCTTAGCAGGGTTGCGATGTCTCTTTTTCGGTTGCAGAAAATAACAGCATTTTGAATTTCTTGCTGTCTTAACATATCCCTTAAAACTTGTCTTTTCTGTCTCACCCCTGTTTTGACTAGCCCTTGTGTAACTGTATCTGCAGCAGCTGCTGTTTTGCCAATTTCAATGACTTTGGGGTTCATTACAAATTTGCCGCCCAATTCCTGAATTTCAGGCGAAAGGGTAGCTGAGAAGAACAAGGTCTGACGCATTACCGGAAGATAGCCGACAATCCGCTCAATATCAGGAATAAAGCCCATATCTAGCATGCGGTCTGCTTCGTCAATCACAAGGATTTTAACGTCCTGCAGAAGCACTTTGCCGCGTTCAAAATGGTCAAGCAGGCGCCCTGGTGTTGCGATAAGCACATCAACCCCTTTATCAAGGGCTGCTTCTTGGTCTGCAAAGCTAACACCGCCAATTAATAGCGCCATGGAAAGGGCGTGGTGTGTAGAGAATTTTTCAAATGATTCAGCGACCTGCGCAGCAAGCTCACGGGTTGGTGCTAGGATTAAAGAGCGCGGCATCCTTGCTTTTGCGCGTCCAGAATCGAGAATATCGATTAAGGGCAATGTGAAAGAGGCTGTTTTGCCAGTTCCTGTTTGTGCTGAGCCTAAAATATCTCTGCCCATCAGAACCATTGGAATGGATGCGTGCTGAATAGGGGTGGGTGTATCATACCCTAACGCTGTAATAGCATCGACCAGACTATCGCTAAGTCCTAAATCATGAAATGGTGAAGTAATTGGTTTAATCCCTTGTAACAGATAATATCACTATGTATGAGGATGAGATATGGCGATTAGCGAAGTGCTATATGAATGAAGCCTGTATATTCTTCTTTGTTTAAGCCAAAAATTACACTATTTTTTATTACACTAACAGCATCTCTAGGTCAATCAGACTTGTCCAACTAGACGGTTTTGCTTCTTATTGGCATCACAAAACGTGTATGTTAAACACTATCTCTGCATTTTGCAGCATTTTTAGCACTAAAGGGCCTTACTTGAACATGGCACATATGATTTTTGTCCCAGGCTTGTTATGCACAGAACAGCTTTTCCACCCGCAAATATCCGCTTTTTCAGATACCCATGAAATTCATGTTGCTGAAACACGCAGCATGGCTTCCATTGAACAGATGGCTGAAAAGCTTATCGCTGATTTTACTGCAGATACAGCGCAAGAAAAGCCCATTTTGGTGGGGCTATCGATGGGCGGGTATGTGGTGCTTGAGGCAGTACGAATTGCGCCGGAAAAATTCAGCGGATTTGCGCTTCTCTCAACCTCATCTCGTGCAGATGATGAGATAAGAAAAAAACAGCGAAAAGAGCTGATTGCTTTATCAGAGATTGGGCGTTTTAAAGGCGTAACACCACGGCTTTTGCCGCGTTTTTTATCGCCTGAGGCGCTAAAGGATAAAAAGCTTGTTCAGCTGGTTATGGATATGGCAGGTGAAATTGGTCAAAAGAATTTTACCCTTCAGCAAACAGCGATAATGGCACGCCGAGATCATTTTGAGTTATTGCCAGAATATCAGCTTCCAGCATTGGTCTGTTGCGGGGATTTAGATGTCCTAACGCCACCTGAATTGTCATCTGAAATGGCAGAGAAACTGCCAAATGCAGAGCTTACAATCCTTCCTCAAACAGGGCATCTTTCAAGCTTAGAAGCGCCTTTGGAGGTTAATGAGGCTTTGGCTAGGCTCATAAAGCGGGCTGGTGTTTAAATATAGTGTTTTAAATATCAAGCTCTGTTGTGACGCTATCTGCGTGGTCCCGAATATAGCTAAAACGTAATTCAGGCTTTTTCCCCATTAAAGTATTCACAAGCCTATCCACATCACGGCGTTGGTCAGCTTCAATCGCATCTCTTGCAGGCAGCGAGACTTGCAAAAGCCTTCTTGATTCTGAATTCATTGTTGTCTCTTTAAGCTGTGCTGGCGGCATTTCCCCAAGCCCTTTAAAACGAGAAATATCAATTTTAGCCTTACCGTTAAACTGTGTCTCCAGAAGTTTTTCTTTATGCTCCTCATCCAGCGCATAGGCTGTATGGCCTGATTGAGTCATGCGGTAAAGGGGAGGCTGTGCAATAAATAAACGCCCATTTTCAATGAGTTGTGGCATTTCTCTATAGAAGAATGTCATCAACAAAGCGGCAATATGTGCACCATCAACATCCGCATCTGTCATGATGATGATTTTGCCATAGCGCAATTGTTCGATATCAAATTCTTTGCCAGAACGTACCCCTAAAGCAAGTTTAAGGTCTGACAATTCTTGGTTTTGCGAAAGCTTATCTGCAGTAGCACTCGCGACATTCAGGATTTTACCACGCAAGGGAAGTACAGCCTGTTTTTTGCGGTCTCGTGCAGATTTTGCAGAACCGCCGGCGGAATCGCCCTCAACCAGAAATAATTCTGTTAATTCTGTGTCTGTTTCAGTGCAATCAGCTAGCTTACCTGGCAGGCGTAATTTACGGGTTGCAGATTTGCGTGCAACTTCTTTTTCGCGCCTGCGTTTTTTGCGTTCTTCTAGCCGTTCAATCGCTTTTTCAACGAGGTCGTTTGAGCGATTAGGGTCTTCTGATAGCCATATCTCAAAACGGTCTCTTACGGCTAATTCAGTTTGCCGGGCTGTATCTGCTGTTACCAGCTTATCTTTTGTTTGGCCTTGAAATTGCGGGTCTTTGATGAAGACAGACAGTAAGGCAGCAGAGCCTGATAAAATATCATCTGCTGTTAGCTCAGCCGCTTTCTTCTGGCCAATAAGCTCACCGTATGAGCGAATGCCCTTCGTGATAGCTGATTTAAAGCCTGTCTCATGGCTACCCCCAAGCGGGGTAGGGACAGTGTTACAATAAGAATGAAAGAAGCCATCTTCACCATCTGCAAGCCAGGTAAGCGCCCATTCAAATTTTTGCCCTTCCATTTCGATCATGGTCGCAAAGGCTGAGGACAGCATCAGGGCTTTATCTTGGGTTATCGCATCCAGATAATCTTTCAGCCCATTCGGATAGCATAAGGTTTGTTCAGCAGGGCAGGGCGGGTTTTGGCCAAGCAATTTTTCTGAACAGCGCCATCTGATTTCAACTCCAGCAAATAAATATGCCTTTGATTGCGCCATTTTATACAAAAGCGCAGGCTTAAATCCGCAGCCTTCACCAAAGATTTCTTCATCAGGGGAGAAGCGGATAAGCGTTCCTCTCCGGTTAGGGGCGCTTCCTGCATCTTGCACTGGACCAAGGGCATGGCCACGTGAGAAATTTTGGGTGAATAATTGTTTGTTTCGTGCAACTTCGACCTCAAGACGTGAAGAAAGGGCATTTACAACAGATGCACCGACACCATGCAATCCCCCAGAGGTTTGATACGCTTTGCCAGAAAATTTACCGCCAGCATGCAAGGTGGTTAAAATAACTTCTAATGCAGATTTTTCAGGAAATTTTGGATGCGGGTCTGTTGGAATGCCGCGTCCATTATCGCGAATTGACAAGGTATTTTTATCTTCAAGATGGAACTCAATCCAACTCGCATGGCCAGCAACCGCCTCATCCATTGAATTATCTAAGATTTCAGCTGCAAGATGGTGTAATGCACGCTCATCCGTGCCGCCAATATACATACCAGGACGGTGCCGAACAGGTTCTAGGCCTTCAAGCACTTCAATCTGGGTTGCATCATATTCGCCTTGCGGTGATTTAGCGCCAAACAGATCTGACATTTCTACAGCCTTCTACACATTGCATTTTAAGCAGAACCTAACGCTACTTATCTACAATATATAGTGGGCGATGAAAAGGGCTGATACGATATCAAGCGGTTTTTCAAATCTTTGATATAGAAAAAGCCTGATGCTCAATGAAAAGCATCAGGCTTTGTAGAAGGTGCGGGATATGGTTTTTGGGAACCACGCCCCTTAGATGTACTTAGTATGAATAATACATCTGGAATTCGATTGGGTGAGGTGCCATTTCATATGCTGTTACCTCTTCCATCTTCAGCTCGATATAGGCATCAATTTGGTCATCTGTGAAGACGCCGCCCTCTGTTAGGAACGAGCGGTCTGCATCAAGTGAGTTTAATGCATCACGAAGTGAGCCACATACCGTTGGGATTTGTGATAGCTCTTCAGCTGGTAAGTCATACAAATCCTTATCCATTGCTTCACCTGGGTGAATTTTATTGCGGATACCGTCAAGACCAGCCATTAGCATCGCTGAGAATGCAAGATATGGGTTAGCTGTCGCATCTGGGAAGCGAACTTCAACACGTTTGCCTTTTGGATTTGCAACAAACGGGATACGGCATGAAGCTGAACGGTTACGTGCAGAATATGCAAGCAGAACAGGTGCTTCAAAGCCAGGAACCAAACGCTTATAGCTGTTTGTTGATGGGTTTGTGAAAGCATTTAGTGCCTTAGCATGCTTGATAATACCACCAATGTAATACAATGCTGATTCTGATAGATCGGCATAACCATTACCTGCGAAAAGCGGCTTGCTATCGCTCCAAAGTGACTGGTGCACATGCATGCCTGAACCATTATCGCCTGCGATTGGCTTTGGCAGGAACGTTGCTGATAGTCCATAAGCTGCTGCAACCTGATGCACTGTGTATTTATAGAGCTGCATGTTATCAGCAGTTTCAAGCAATGTGCCAAACTTCATACCTAGCTCATGCTGAGATGGCGCAACTTCGTGGTGATGCTTTTCAACGGGCACACCCATTTCGCTCATTACAGATAGCATTTCAGAACGGATATCTTGTCCTGAATCAATCGGTGGTACTGGAAAGTAGCCGCCCTTAACACCTGGACGGTGGCCAAGATTGCCTTCTTCATAGTCGCGTGCGCCATTATATGGACCTTCAACAGAATCAACTTGGAACATTGAACGGTTCATAGATACGTCGATCTTCACATCTTCAAAGATAAAAAACTCAGCTTCTGGGCCAAAAAATGCTGTATCAGCAATGCCAGCTTTTTGCATGTAGCTTAGCGCAGCTTTTGCTGTACCGCGCGGGTCACGCTCATACGCTTCACCTGTGATAGGGTCTAGCACGTCACAGAAAATTGCCAATGTTGGCTGTGCGAAAAATGGGTCAATATACGCACGAGAAAGATCAGGCATCAAGGTCATGTCTGATTCGTTAATGGCTTTCCAGCCTGCGATGGATGAGCCATCAAACATGAAGCCTTCTGCAAGCGCTTCTTCATCAATTGTATCAATATGCTGTGTTACATGCTGCATTTTACCGCGTGGGTCTGTGAAACGCAGGTCAACATAGGAAATGTCGTTCTCTTTTAGCATTTCCATAATCTGTTTTGCATCTGACATTATGATATCCTTTCAGTAGTTAGTTTAATGTCATGGGAGGGCTAGTGAAGTACACTAGCGCTTTGTCTATAAGGTCGGGGGCGGGGGCTAGACGGCGTCTGCCCCTGTTTCTCCTGTTCTTATACGGATAGCTTCATCAATGGTCGAGATGAAAATTTTACCATCACCAATACGCCCAGTTTTAGCGGCGTTTTGGATGGCTTCAATGACTTGCTCAGACATGGCGTCATCTACAACCACTTCGATTTTTACCTTCGGCAAGAAGTCAACAACATATTCAGCGCCGCGATATAGCTCAGTATGGCCTTTCTGGCGCCCGAAACCTTTAGCTTCTAGTACAGTAATACCCTGAATGCCAATTTCATGAAGTGCTTCTTTTACTTCGTCTAGTTTAAAGGGCTTGATGATCGCTTCTATCTTTTTCATTTCACTCTGCCTTGTATAATGTGAGCCTTATATAGTGTGGGCCTTGTAGTGTGTGAGTAGAGAACATCACATATTCTCAATCTCATATTCGTCTAGTCGCGATATTTACCACATTATAACAAGAATTTAAGAAACCTTATTCCATGTGCTGTATGATTTGCACAGATTTTAGGCATTCTTGTTAACCATCTGTTCAATTCGGCGAATAGCTTCTTCAATCGCTGCATCTGAATTTGCACAAGATAGGCGAATATACCCTTCACCAAACTGCCCAAAAGATGTTCCAGAAATGCACGCCACGCCATATTCTTCAAGTGCTTTTTCTTGGAAAGCCATAGAGGCTATGCCTGTGTCTTTTATATTTGCAAAGTTATAGAATGCACCGCGTGGCTGCTGACACGAAACGCCATCAATATTATTCAGCATATTTGTCATTAATGTTGCTCTGCGTTTGAAAGCAACAAGCATTTCATCCACGCAACTTTGATCTCCGGTCAGAGCAGTAATGGCGGCATGTTGGGTTGCGGCGTTTACACAAGAATGAATATTTACCGCCAGCCTATCTGCATAATCAATTAAGCGTTCAGGCCAAATACCATATCCAATTCGCCAGCCTGTCATCGCATAGGTTTTAGACCATCCATTCAGCACAATAAGCCGATCCCGTATTTCAGGATAACTAAGCAGGGATAAAGGGTTCCCGTCAAAAATAAGCCTGTCATAAATCTCATCAGACATCACCGTGACATGCGGGAAGCGCTCTAATCCTTTAACGAACTTGTCCATTTCAGTTTTTGGCGTTGTGCCGCCGGTTGGATTGGCAGGGGAGTTAATTAAGACAAGTGAGGTTTTATCGGTGATTTTTGACAGCACATCCTCAGCATCAAACGCGAATCCATTTTCTTCAATTAGCCCGTAAGGCACCACCTTTGCACCACTATAATTTATCGCTGATTGATAGATTGGAAATGCAGGGTCTGGGGTTAGGATTTCTCTGCCTGCGCCGCCTAATAAGCTCATGGCAGCAAACATTACCGGTTTGCCGCCAGGCACAATCTGAATCAGATTAGGGCTAACATCCTGCCCGTACCGCATTTTGATATCGTCTGAGACTGTTTGCCGTAACTCAGGCAATCCCATAGAAGGGGTATAGCCATGGGCGCCATCTTGAAGGGCTTTTATGCCTGCCTCGACAATATGTTCAGGCGTTCTAAAATCAGGCTGTCCAATCCCTAAATTGATAATGTCTTTTCCAGAAGCGGCAAGTTGTCCTGCTCTTGCAAGGACAGAAAAAGCTGATTCAGTGCCAAGCCTATCTGCAGCGGGGTTTAGCATGGTATCATCCTCTCTTTATTTCAGGGGTATTGGAAGGTTTAGGTAAGAATTTCTATTGACCATTTATAGCTTTTCTGACTATTAAAGCAACAAGCTTGAAAATAGCCCATTGTGGCGGGTGTAGCTCAGTTGGTTAGAGCGCCAGTTTGTGGTACTGGATGTCGCCGGTTCAAATCCGGTCACTCGCCCCACTCAACCAAGATAAAAGCCGCGAATTAATTATTCCTTAACATTCATTACTTTTTTCTATTTTTGGGTTGACGTGTGGTGTTGTTTTCCTGTACCGATGCCCATCGTTAATTGCAAATTCCAAACTCAACGCAGTTTGGGGCAGTTTGGCGTTACTTGTGCGGGCGTGGCGAAATTGGTAGACGCGCCAGATTTAGGTTCTGGTATCTAACGATGTGGGGGTTCAAGTCCCTCCGCCCGCACCATTAGCCAAAAGGGCTGTTTAAATGATTTGCTGCCACAACTTTAGTGGTTTAAACGAAGTAAGTTTTAACTGTGGCACGTATCCTACCTATCTCAATAGAAAAGACTGCCATAGGCTAATCTGTCCCAATCCGCTGATGGGGCGATAACATTGGTGTAATTTGTGCATAAACAAAGCGGAAGAACAAATATAAGGTGTTGTAATGAATATCACTGAAACACGTAATGAAGGCCTCGAGCGCGATTATGAAATTGTGCTTTCTGATGCTGAATTATCACAAAAAATCACCGTAAAATTGGGTGAATTAGCACAGACTGTAAATATTCCAGGCTTTCGTCCAGGCAAGGTTCCAGCGGCTGTTGTAAAAGCAAGATTTGGGGATCAGGTCAAAGGTGATGTGATTAGAACGGCACTAGATGACGCCGCAAAAGACACGATTGAAACCAATGAGCTAAAGCTGGCCAGCCAGCCAAAGCTAGATATTGTTAGCTTTGAAGATGGTCAAGACCTTGTTGCAAAATTAATGTGTGAGGTTATGCCGCATATCGATGTGCCAGACCTTGCTACCCTTTCTGTTGAGCGTCCAACCCTTGGCGTGGGTGAAGATGAGGTGAATGCAACACTTGACAGGCTAGCTGAGGAAAACCGCCCAACAACTAAGGTTGAAAAGAAGCGTAAAGCAAAGATGGGTGATGTGGTGCTTATTGACTTTATCGGCCGTATTGATGGTGAAGCGTTTGAAGGGGGGTCTGCTACAGACCATATGCTAGAGCTAGGCTCGAACAGCTTTATTCCGGGTTTTGAAGAAGGTTTAGTAGGCGCAGAAGCAGGCACAACTGTTGATGTGAAAGTATCCTTCCCTGAAGACTATCAAGCCGCACATCTTGCAGGCAAAGAAGCTATTTTTGAGTGTCCTGTTAAAGAATTGCATGAGCGCGGTGAAGCTGCCATTGATGATGCGCTAGCCACCAAGCTAGGTTTTGAAGATTTAGCAGGCCTAAAAACAGCAGTTGAAGGCCAGCTAGGCCAGCAACATGCACAAGCCCTGCGTACCGCGGTAAAAACAAATATCCTTGATGGATTAGCCGAAACCGTAGATTTCGAAGTGCCGCCATCGTTGTACCAGTCAGAATATGAAGCTGTTATCAAGGCAATGAAGCCTGAATTGGCACAGCACCATCATCATGATCATGACCATGATCATGACCATGACCATGACCATGACCATGATCACGGTCCAATTGATGCGACGCTAACAGATGATGAAAAGTCAGAAGCTGATGCAATTGCAAAGCGCCGTGTACGTCTTGGTTTGCTTGTTACTGAAATTGGTCAGCAAGCAAATGTGGAAGTAACAGAAGAAGATGCTAGAATCGCCGTCTTTGAACAAGCACGCCGTTTCCCAGGTCAAGAGCAGCAAGTGCTTGAATATTATCAGAAAAATCCTGATGCGATGCGTGAGCTAGCTGGACCTTTATTTGAAGAAAAGGTGATGGATTACATTCTGGAAATTGCTAAAGTGACAGATGTTGAAACAACAGCTGAAGCGTTATACGCAGAACCTGAAGCTCAAGCTAAACCTGCAGCAAAGGCAAAGAAAGCTGCCAAAAAAGCAAGCGCGAAGAAAAGCGCAACAAAAGAGCCAGCCGCTAAAAAGCCTGCAGCAAAGAAAAAGGCAGCAAAGAAAAAAGCCGCTAAAAAAGCATAAATTTGTGCAAGCCAGTCTTGCAAAACATCATAATTGCATAAAAAAGCACCAGTCTTTATCGCTAAGGACTGGTGTTTTTAATTTTTATTCCTACATCTATTAAGATGATGATGATATGAGCGAAAAATTATTCACATTTTGAATTTTAGAAGAAAACACATCTATTTTCTGGAGTGTTTTTAGGCTAGGGTCTGAATTGGAATTTATACACGCTAAGGAAGGTAGAACATGATACAGCCAACAGATTTGAATCTGGTACCAATGGTGATTGAACAGACAGGTCGGGGAGAGCGCTCCTTTGATATTTTCTCACGTCTGTTAAAAGAACGGATTATATTTCTTAACGGCCCTGTCGAAGATGGTATGGCCTCATTGGTATGTGCCCAACTGCTTTTCTTAGAATCAGAAAATCCTAATAAAGACATTTTTATGTATATTAACTCACCAGGTGGTGTAGTGACCTCTGGCATGGCGATTTACGATACGATGCAATATATCCGCCCGGATGTGGCTACGGTATGTATGGGTCAAGCGGCTTCTATGGGGTCTCTTTTGCTTACAGCCGGTGCTGCTGGAAAACGTTTCTCGCTTCCGCATGCACGGATTATGACACATCAGCCTTCTGGCGGATTTCAGGGGCAGGCTACAGATATTGAAATTCATGCAAAAGAAATTATCAATTTAAGAGGGCGCCTGAATAAAATTTATGAAAAACATTCAGGTAAAACAATTAAGCAAATTGAGAAAATCATGGAACGCGACACCTTTATGTCTCCAGAAGAAGCGATGGAGATGGGACTCATTGATGAGGTTGTCTCACAACGCTCGGATGCTACTGAAACATCAAAATAAGATTATAGGGTACATTTTTGCCATATTTTTAGGGCAAGAATCCAAAACTTGAAAAGGGTTTTGAAAAATTAGCAGGTGAGATGGCATGTTTTTTGTTGAGAAACTATATCTTGCCTGTCTAAAATGAAAATTAAGACTGGTCTAACGCTAGGGCGGTAACTGTCAAAAAAAGCTGGAAACGATTATGGCAAAATCTGAAGACGATAACGCATCAACCCTCTATTGCTCTTTCTGCGGCAAAAGCCAACACGAAGTGCGTAAGCTTATCGCAGGGCCAACAGTGTTCATTTGCGATGAATGTGTTGAGCTATGTATGGATATTATCCGCGAAGAGCATAAAGGCAGTATCGAGAAAAGCCATGACGGTGTGCCAACGCCAGGTGAAATTAACAAAGTGCTAGATGACTATGTGATCGGCCAAGCAAAAGCAAAACGCGTATTATCGGTGGCTGTTCATAACCATTATAAGCGTCTTGCAAATGAAGGCAAAACAGGTGATATCGAAATCGCAAAATCGAATATCCTGCTTGTTGGTCCAACAGGGTGTGGTAAAACATTGCTCGCACAATCTTTGGCAAGAATGCTAGATGTGCCATTTACCATGGCAGATGCAACTACATTAACTGAAGCTGGTTATGTGGGTGAGGATGTCGAAAACATTATCCTCAAATTATTGCAAGCATCTGATTATAATGTAGAAACAGCGCAGCGCGGCATTGTCTATATTGATGAGGTGGACAAGATTTCACGTAAATCTGATAACCCCTCTATCACCCGTGATGTCTCAGGGGAGGGCGTACAGCAAGCCTTACTTAAAATTATGGAAGGCACGGTTGCTTCTGTGCCGCCTCAAGGCGGGCGTAAGCACCCACAGCAAGAATTTTTGCAAGTCGATACAACAAATATTCTGTTTATCTGCGGCGGTGCTTTTGCTGGTTTGGACAAGCTTATTGCGGCTAGAAATTCAGGGGCAGGTATCGGCTTTGGCGCAGATGTGCGCGATCCTGATGATAGGAAAATTAGTGAATTGTTGCGCGAATTAGAACCTGAAGATTTGATCAAATTTGGCCTAATTCCTGAATTTATTGGCCGTCTACCTGTTATTGCAACGCTGGAAGATCTAGATGAGGACGCACTTATTCGAATTCTAACAGAGCCTAAAAATGCACTTACCAAGCAGTATAAAGCTTTGTTTGATATGGATGATGTCAGCCTTGAGTTCAGAGAAGATGCGTTGCGCGCCATTGCTAAAAAAGCGATTGAGCGTAAAACAGGGGCGCGTGGCTTGCGTTCTATCCTTGAAAATATTTTGATGGATAGCATGTTTGATATCCCAACTGCTGAAGATATCCGCGAAGTGGTTATCTCAGAAGAAGTGGTAACAGACCAAGCAGCACCATTAGTGGTTCATGCGCCAAATCAAAGCAAGGCTAAACCAGCAAATTAAGCATTTTTTAGTTGCCATTTTTGTCTTTGAATTAAATGGCTGTAGACTGCATTTGCGCTGAAAATATGGCTGTTGGTCAGGTGGTGGATATTTAGACCACTTGGCCTTGCATCATGTCATTCTAAATGACTAACACATGTATAAGTTATTTTTGATACATAGGTGCAATGCCATTTTTAAAATGGTTCAGGCATGGTTTTTGCTAAATATGAAAAGGTTGAATGGTGTCGCTTGATTTTTAGGGTTGCGATACACATTTAATCTAGGAGGCGCGCTAATTTTACCCATGTGATTGGGCTGGCACGCCATGTACTAACTGCTCTTATTGAGGTCCATCATGACAACACAAACAGCACTTTCACAGATTCCGGTTCTTCCATTGCGCGATATTGTGGTTTTCCCGCATATGATCGTGCCTTTATTTGTTGGACGCGAGAAATCTGTACGTGCTTTGGAAGAGGTGATGGGCTCATCCAAGCAAATTTTACTGCTTACTCAAACAGATGCGGGAATAGAAGATCCTGAAGCATCAGATATGTTTATGGTAGGAACAGTTGGTAATATCCTTCAGCTTTTGAAACTGCCTGATGGCACTGTAAAGGTGCTGGTAGAGGGTATCTCTCGTGCGAAAGTGCGCGAGGTTACGGATACTGATGGTTTCATGATGGCTGATATTGTTGAATATATCGAAGAAGAAATTACCGACCCTGAGGTTATTGCACTTGGCCGTGCAACAGTTCAGCAGTTTGAACATTATATTAAGCTAAATAAGAAAATCGCTTCTGAGGTGATGGTTTCCGTTAATCAAATTGAAGAGCCATCTAAAATTGCAGATACCATTGCATCTCACCTTGCTGTGAAAATTCCTGAAAAGCAAAGCCTTCTTGAAATGGTTAATGTCCATGAGCGGCTGGAAAGCATTTATGGGATGATGGAAGGCGAGATTAGCGTTCTTCAAGTGGAAAAGAGAATTCGTAATCGTGTAAAACGCCAGATGGAGAAGACCCAACGTGAATATTATCTGAATGAGCAAATGAAAGCGATTCAGAAAGAATTAGGCGAGGGGGAAGATGGCAAGAATGAGATTGATGAGCTAGCTGAACAAATTGAAAAGGCAAAAATGCCGAAAGAGGCTTATGAAAAAGCGCAGGCTGAGCTGAAGAAACTGCGCAATATGGGCCCGATGAGTGCAGAAGCCACAGTGGTTAGAAATTATCTGGATATGATGACCTCTATGCCCTGGAAAAAATCAAGCAGGCTGGTGAATGATATCAACAAAGCTTCTGAAATCTTAGATAATGATCATTTCGGTCTTGAGAAGGTAAAAGAACGTATTGTTGAATATTTAGCGGTACAACGCCGGACCAAGAAAATGAAAGGTCCTATTTTGTGTCTTGTTGGCCCTCCTGGGGTGGGGAAGACATCGCTTGGCAAGTCCATTGCGAAAGCCGCAGGGCGTGAATATGTCCGTATGGCACTTGGCGGTGTACGCGATGAGGCTGAGATTAGAGGTCACCGCAGAACCTATATCGGCTCAATGCCAGGTAAAATTCTGCAAGGTATGAAAAAAGCCGGAAAAAATAACCCGCTATTTTTATTGGATGAAATTGATAAATTAGGTGCAGATTGGAGAGGCGATCCAAGTTCAGCATTGCTTGAAGTGCTAGACCCTGCCCAAAATTCAACCTTCCAAGATCATTATCTAGAAGTTGATTTTGATCTGTCGAATGTGATGTTCATCACCACTGCCAATTCAATGAATATGCCGCAGCCTTTGATGGACAGAATGGAAATTATCAGGCTGTCTGGATATACTGAACAGGAAAAGCTGGAGATTGCCAAAGGCCATCTATTGCCGCGCCAAATCAAAGAACATGGCTTGAAAGAGGGTGAACTACTTGTTCCTGACGAGACCATTACCGATATCATCAGATATTACACTAAAGAAGCAGGGGTGCGTTCGCTTGAGCGTGAAATCGCAAAGCTAGCGCGTAAAGCTGTCACCAAAATTATGGCAGAGGATAAAGAAAATATCACGGTGACCCCTGATATCTTAAATGATTTCCTTGGTGTTAAACGTTTCCGTTTTGGCGAAATTGACAGCACAGACCAAGTGGGTGTGGTTACTGGACTTGCATGGACAGAAATGGGCGGTGAGCTGCTTCAGGTGGAAGCTGTAAAAGTGCCTGGTAAAGGTAAAATCACTGCAACAGGTAAGCTTGGCGATGTGATGAAAGAATCTATCCAAGCTGCTGAGTTTTTGGTGAAATCGCGTGCTAGCCAATACGGTATTAACGCAGAATTAGCTGAAAAGAGCGATATCCATGTCCATGTCCCTGAAGGTGCAACGCCTAAAGATGGCCCATCCGCAGGGGTGGCAATGGTGACCTCTATCGTTTCGGCACAGACGGGTATTGCTATCCGCAAAGATGTTGCCATGACAGGCGAGATTACCTTGCGCGGCAGAGTGCTTGCGATTGGCGGCCTGAAGGAAAAATTATTAGCGGCATTACGCGGCGGCATTAAGACAGTGCTTATCCCAAAAGAAAATGAGCGTAATTTAGAAGATGTGCCTGAAAATGTGCGTGATGAACTGGAAATTATACCTGTTTCACTCATTGACGAGGTGTTGAATGTTGCCCTAGCGACACCGCCTCAGAAGCTTGGAGGGGATGATTCTGAAGTTGCCAGCGCATCACTTCCAGCCGAAATCGCTTCAACAGAAGATATAGTGGCTCATTAGACGTCTACCCTACTAGAAATTGTGGTTTTCTGCGCTTTTTTGTTGACCATAATGGGGTTGAAAGTATAGGGTGGGGTACGGATTGCAGGCATGTGGTCTGCATGGATTGGATATAATGAGGATTTTCAAATGAACAAAAACGATCTCGTATCTGCTGTTGCAGAACAAGCTGGGCTTTCAAAGGCTGACGCTGGTAAAGCAGTAGACGCAGTTATCTCTTCTATCGAAGGTACGCTAAAAGACGGCGGTGAAGTGAGAATTGTTGGTTTTGGTACATTTTCTGTTGCACACCGTGCTGCAAGCACTGGTCGTAACCCACGCACTGGTGAAGAAATTCAGATTGCAGCATCAAAGCAACCTAAATTTAAAGCTGGTGCGCCATTAAAAGCTGC
>CBFHYP010000003.1:0-180044 GCA_965660095.1 Puniceispirillaceae bacterium (SeqCode) | reverse complement strand
GGTATGGAGTGGTTCGGAGGGTGGGGTGTTGATTATAGGCGCGAGCGCAAGCTGGTGCTGTTTGGAAAGTTCATTCATCGAGCGCGGGCTCCTCCTTCTGCGGCGGACCTTTCCCCCGAAGGGCGTATCCGGTATTAGCAGTCGTTTCCAACTGTTATCCCAGGCAGAAGGGCAGATTCCCACGTGTTACTCACCCGTGCGCCACTCTCTATAAATAGAGCGTTCGACTTGCATGTGTTAAGCATGCCGCCAGCGTTCGTTCTGAGCCAGGATCAAACTCTCAAGTTTGAATGTCCGTACCTACATTTGCCGAAGCAAAGATAAGCTTGGATGGTTGCCTCAACTTAAGTTTTATCCATGAGCTTTAAGAACATTTTCTTTGTTCAAGAAAAATCTTGTGATTCATTGGAATTCGTTAAGCCGAAGCTATGTGTTACATAGAACGATATCAAACTGACATCGCTGCCCACGAATCCCTTTCATTACATCCAACTATTTCAAAAAACGCTTCCAAAACAAAACCTTGCTTCTTTTTAACCAGAAGCTCCGGCTGCACTGTTTTGGAACAAGGCCGCCGCAGAACCGCGACGGTTTGGGGGTTATAGTGCAAACCATCCCTTAGTGTCAAACATTAAATTCAAAAAAAGATAACTTTTTTCTAATTTTCTTTGTAATTGGCAGAAAACGGTGGTTTTCGCATCCCTATCCATTCGGCTCACCCCTCAAGGCTTGCTTCAATATCACTTGAGATGGATATCTCCATTGCCACTTACATATGACCGCAAAGGGAATATAAGTGTATGCGAAAAACAGCCTTGATGCAAATTTGATGCTGATTCACCGGTCATTGAAAATCAAACTTTGGTCTAAAAAATGCATGAAAGTGTTTGACCTTAACTTTGAGTGACGATAAAAAATGATAAGATCCACGCCATTATATAAGAAAAATCTCATAATGACCGATAGATACCTCGCGTTCTTCATGAAGAATCTATGCAATAACTGGCAGAGATTAACAGCTTCAGCTGAGATTGAAGATGCCATGGCGTGTCAGAATATCGACAATGGGGATAAAATGGCAGGTTCAGTTTTTGACCGAATCACGCCTTTAGCCGCTCACTTCCATCTCAAAACAGCGATTGCTGGGGGTGTAACA
This sequence comes from Puniceispirillaceae bacterium (SeqCode), assembly GCA_965660095.1. Lineage (GTDB taxonomy): Bacteria > Pseudomonadota > Alphaproteobacteria > Puniceispirillales > Puniceispirillaceae > WTJO01. Next base: position 178,888 of record CBFHYP010000003.1, on the reverse strand, counting down.
GCTCTACTGTGCCTTAGTGCATCAGCTAGTGTTGCACAAGAAAGCACAAATCGAGCAATTAGCGGTAGCGCAAGTGTAACCCTTTCCACGCAACATTTGACACCACAGCATCTGGCATCTGCCGTTGTGCAACGCGCACCATTATCAGATGAGGCGATTCGGAATGCTGTGGCTATGCCGCGTATGCGCCCACCCTTTACGGAAGCTTGGGGCGGCACTCCTGTAAAGATAGCACTGCCTGCAAGACGACCTTCTTTAGCAGATATGCTACCGCAGTCAACGCGTTCAATTTCAGAGATGGTTGCGGTGCAAACAGGAAGACAGGTAACGGACGTTATCGAGTTAACCTTAAATCGCGGAGATACTTTAGCGAGCACCCTGAAAAAAGCAAATTTTACGAATCAGTCTGTTGCAGCTGTTTCATCTGCTCTATCTGGCCATATTAATTTGCGCAAACTTCAAATTGGTACAGGTTTTACCATCGGCCTAGATGCAGATAATCAGCCTGTTGGTCTGCAACTGCATTCTAAAAAGCCGCAAAGACTGAATGAAAAGGCCATTACAGATGGCTTTATTGAACATTATGTATTGCTAGAACCAAAGCTAGAAGATGATAGCGGCGCCGAAAATACGGCTAGATGGATAACCATTAAAGCGATTCGCCCCGTTGAAACAGCTTATGTACATGCGGGCAGTCAAATTGATGCTTCATTATATAAAGCGGCGATGAAGTCATCTATCCCGCTTGCGGCTTTGGATGAATTTGTCACTGTGATGGGTTTCTCGGTTGATTTCCAGCGCGAGATTAGAGAGGGCGATAGTTTTGAGCTTGTCTATGAGAAGGCTGTTGATGGGCTAACAGGCAAGGTGCTTTCTACGGGCAATCTGCATTATGCTGGGGTTGTGCTATCTGGCAGAAAGATGGGTTTCTACCGGTTTGTGCACCGAAATGGCCGGGTGGGTTGGTATGACCGTAAGGGCGAATCAGCCATTCGCACTTTAATGCGCACCCCTGTAAATGGTGCGCGTATTAGCTCAGGTTACGGTATGCGGCGTCACCCTACCAAAGGGTATAACGCAATGCATAAAGGGATAGATTTTGCGGTACCAACAGGAACCCCTATTTTGGCTGCAGGGTCTGGCCATGTTGAGCTCGCGGGCTGGAATGGAAGCTATGGCCATTATATCCGAATCAGGCATAGCTCAACCTACAAGACAGCTTATGCACATCTTTCAGGATATGCAAAAGGCATCAGACGCGGCAGTGTTGTGGAACAAGGGCAAGTTATTGGCTATGTTGGCTCAACAGGCCGGTCGACCGGCCCTCACCTTCATTATGAAATCTTGGTGAATAACCGCAAGGTAAACCCGCTAACCGTGAAGCTGCCAACAGGTAAATCTGTATCGCCTGCGGAACGTGGCGCTTTTATGGAACAGGTCGCACGAATTGAGCGCCAGTTGCAACACACCACAACGCCTCAATATGCTGGGATAACCTTTAGCCAGCCTGTATTCTAGGATTAGGATTTACACCACCACCACTACGCAACATAAAATTAAAGGAGCGCCAAACCATGAAGCTAGAGCAAATTTGGCGCTACCCCTTTAAAGGTTTTGGTGGTGAGCTCATCGATAGTATCAGCTTGAGCGCAAACGCCCTTTTGCCTGGGGACAGACAGTTTGCCATCACAACAGGTCATCCAAAAAGTCATGCACAGCTTGATAAGGGTTGGCTTGCAAAACGCCATTTTATCCAACAAGCTAAATGCCCGCAACTTGCACGCTACCATCTGTATTATCATCCTGAAACAAAGGTAATTACCTTGTTTCAGCAAGAACAAGAAATATTGCGTGCGGCTGAGACAGAATATGGCAAGATTTGTGATTGGCTATTTCAAGAAATGCCAGATGCATTCATTGAAAAGCCAAAGCTTGTCTCCCTATCAGATGGTGGGTATACAGACACCTCTGCCCCTTGGATAAGCCTGTGCACCACAGCATCGCTTCAAGCTTTTGCTGATGCCACTGGCACATCACCAGATATACGTCGCTTCAGACTAAATATGTTGATTGACGCAGACACCCCGTTCGATGAGTTTTCTTGGGCTGGAAAATTTTTAAAAATAGGGGATGTTGTGCTTGAGATCATCGAACCTGTTGGCAGATGCAATGCGATTAATACCAATCAAGACACTGGCGAAGTAGAAAATGACTTCTTCGCCCAAATGCCCATATTATTTGATCACACGGATTTAGGTGTATTTGCACGCATCATCACTGGCGGCCAGATAAAAGCTGGCGATAAGACTGTATTATGCAACAGCCTCTGATGCTTCATCTGCCTCTTCTGATGCTTCTGCTTTAGGGGCTGCTTTGCGCGTTCTTGTGCGTTTTTTAACAACTGGCACTTCCTCATCACCTGCCGCACTAGCTCCCGCGCTACCTTCTGATGTATCTGAGGTTTGAGCCATTTCAGCTTCTGTGTTTCCAGCGCCCGAATTTTCTGCACCGGAATTTTCTACACCAGCGCCTTCAGCTGAACCCTCTTGGCTATCGCTAGCAGACTGTGCTTGGTCTGATGTGTTTGTTTCGTGACGTGCCACATCTTGTTGGCGGCGTTCTTCATGGGCTTTTTTATGCTGCTCAGCTGCCTGAAGTATCGTTTGATGTATCCGGTAATAATGATCTGCAAATTGTGAAAAAGCTTCTGCAGAAACACGTTCACCTGCCGCATTCGCATCATGTGCTAATGCTGTGTATTTTTCAAAAAGCTGCTGCGCATTGCCGCGCAAACGACCCTCTGGCCCGTTTGAATCAAATGTCGTATTTCGGTTAAAAGATTGACCGTGACTATTATTACGACGACCGCGTCCACGTGAACGCTTAGGGTTCTGGCTTTGATTTTGTCTCATTAGATGTCCGCTATAATGATGGTGCTAGAAAAACCTAGCTCACTCAACTTTTCGAATGTGGAAAACAAATTCCCTTTATCTTGGGAATGTCGCGGCTTTGCCGGCATATAAGCCGTAGCCTTTCCCAACTTTTCTACATGCTTAAGAAAAATAATCAAGCAAATTCGTACCTTTTTCGTCTTTTAAGCATCAGCCATGCCAAAACGATTACCGCACAACCGATTTAGCGGTTTTTTACAAAAGATAATACGCGCACACGTTGCGCTAAATCTTGGAAGCTGGCTTCACTCTTTAAATGTGCGGAAGCTGCAATTTCTATTACTTGGTCTTCCTGTCCTGCGCCAATTTCAACCAAACAAACACTATCATGATGCATGAGCCCCGCCATTTGCGGGAATAGAACACGGTATGCATCAATCCCGTCACGCCCTGCAAACAGTGCTAATTCTGGGTCAAAAGCGGCAACATCATCCGCGCATTGAGGGTCATCAACAGCAATATAAGGCGGGTTGGATATCAGAATATCGCACTTTTGTCTTAGCCCTTTACACCAATCCCCAACTTGAAATTGTGCCCTATCTGCCAGGCCAAGATAAGCTGCATTTGCCCGGGCTTGTGCAACAGCACTAGCTTGGCAATCCACCCCTAGCCCATAAGCAGTTTCAAGCTCGCCAAGAATAGATAATAATAAACACCCTGTGCCAGTGCCCAAATCGAGTATCTGACACTCTTTTTGGCGTTGGTTTTGGGCGGCAGCAATAGCGGCTTCGACCAATATTTCACTATCTGGGCGAGGGTCTAAGGTAGCTTCATTTAAATAAAAATCAGCTTTGTAAAAACTACGCTTGCCGCGGATTCTGCTGACCGGCTTTCCGCTTTGCCGTTCAGTGATAAATTTTTGCAAGAGCTGGTATTGCTGCGGCGTTAACTGGTGCTGCTCATGCCCCATCACTGGGCTATCATAGCCCAAAGCGAGACCAATTAGCCAGCGTGCATCCAGCCGTGGGCTTTGGCTTGAAGACAAAGAATGTGCTGTTTCTGCAAGTAATTCAGAAACGATTTGTTTATTCATTTCCGCCTTCAGCCAATTTAGCAGCTTGGTCTTCGGCAAGCAGGGCATCGATTACTTCATCCAGTGCTTCACCTGCCAGAATTTTATCTAATTTATATAAGGTTAAATTGATACGGTGATCTGTGACCCGTCCTTGCGGAAAATTATAGGTGCGAATACGTTCTGAACGGTCGCCAGAGCCAACCTGCCCTTTGCGCGATGCTGCGCGCTCTGCCTGTTGTTTTGCCCGTTCTGCATCATATAATCTGGCACGCAGAATTTTCATCGCTTTTGCTCTGTTCTTGTGCTGCGATTTTTCATCCTGCTGGCTGACCACGATACCTGTAGGCATATGAGTAATTCGCACAGCTGAATCGGTTGTGTTTACCGACTGCCCGCCAGGACCTGATGCTCTAAACACATCTATCCTAAGGTCAGCTTCATTCACCTCAATATCCACATCTTGTGCTTCAGGCAAAACCGCTACAGTAGCGGCTGAGGTGTGAATTCTGCCCCCTGTTTCTGTTTCAGGGACACGTTGCACCCGGTGCACACCTGATTCAAATTTCAGCTTCGCAAACACATCTTGGCCTGAGATATTTGCAGTTGCTTCTTTATAGCCGCCAATCCCTGTATCAGAGATTTCCATCACATCAAACCGCCAACCAAAGCGGCTAGCGACACGTTGATACATCCCGAATAAATCTGCTGCAAACAGAGCTGCTTCTTCCCCGCCTGTGCCTGCTCTGACTTCCAAAATTGCATTTCTGTTATCATCTTTATCTTTTGGCAGAAGCAAAATTTTAAGGTGATTTTCTGCTTCTTCGATTTGCGGGGCAAGTTCTGCGCATTCCAATTGCGCCATTTCTGTCATTTCTGCATCATCATCTGCGGCGATAATTTCTTGAGCTTCAGCCAGATTCTGTTTCAGCTTTTGGACAAGTTCAACCTGTTCTGCAACAGGACGCAATTCTGAAAGCTCGCGTGAAAGGTTAGCGAGCATGTCTGCTGAAAGTGAACCAGATTCAGCCAATTGCTGTTCAATCTGATTGCGGCGTTCCAGCACTCTGCTCATATTGTCATCAAGACTCATTATCTACACTTTCCCTACATTAGGCTTTAATTTGGATGAATTTAGGCTAGCTAAGACTGGCTAAGAATTTTTATCGTTTAGATAGGTCTCAAGCACGCTAGCAAGACCCTCGCATGGCACGGCCTCTTGCTCACCTGTTTTCATATCCCGCACGATAACCTGCTGGTTGGCAAGCTCATCAGAACCGACAATCACACAATATGCGCATCCTGTCTTATCCGCAGCTTTAAGATTTTTGCGCAGATTATTGCTTGTCAGCGCCACCGTTTGAAGCGTTGCACAGCGCAGGCTTTGGGCAAGGGCAAAAGCGTCGGTATGCGCATCTACATCTGCTGCACAAATCGCAACATCACACCCCATTTCAGATGGGGCATCCGTTAGCAATGCAAGCCGTTCAATACCAGCGGCAAATCCAACTGCTGGTAAGGCAGGTCCGCCTAGCATCTGGCTTAACCCATCATAGCGCCCACCGCCCAAGACTGTGCCTTGTGCACCGAGATGGTCGGTAATAAATTCAAACGCACTATGGGCGTAATAATCAAGACCTCTTACTAATAACGGGTCATAGTGCCATGCGATTGATGCTTTATCCAGCAGGCTTGTAAGCTCCTCAAAATGGGCTTTTGATATATCATTGAGGTAATCTGATAAATGTGGTGCATCTGCGATTAATTTACGATCTGTTTCATTCTTTGAATCAAGTATGCGCAATGGGTTAGTCTCTAACCTCCGTTTGCTATCTTCTGATAGCTCATCCCGATAAGGCTCTAAATATGCTGTTAGAGCTGTGCGATACGCATCTCTGCTGTGGGTGTCGCCAAGCGTGTTTAGGTGTAGAACCGTTTTATCTGCAATCCCAAGCGCATCAAGAATTTGTGCCCCTAGCGCGATAATCTCAGCATCTGCAATCGGGGATGCAATCCCGATACATTCCGCACCAATTTGATGAAACTGGCGCATTCGTCCTTTTTGAGGGCGTTCATAACGGAACATCGGGCCTTGATAGAGCCAACGATGCGGCAAGGATTGGGTTAGCCCATTGCTAATCACTGCCCGCATTGCAGCTGCAGTTCCTTCTGGGCGGAGTGTTAAAGATGTCCCCCCCCTATCTTCGAAACTATAGGTTTCTTTGGTGACCACATCTGAGCTGGCACCAAGGGGACGTGAAAATACTTCACTAAATTCGAATATCGGTGTCGCCATTTCTGCATAGCCATAAAGACGCGCAATCTGGTGGGCTGTATCCACAACATGATTATGGGCTGCACGTTGTTCAGGCAGATGGTCTGTTGTGCCTCTTACAGGCTGTAATGGCGGCATTACACAGTCTCTTTTTCACTATTCTGGCTAGTCGGGGTGTCTGAAGTGTCACCTTCAGCAACATGTGCTTCTACCAGATCAACAACATGTTCGACAATATCCTCATTACTTAATCTGTGATGTGCCAGCCCTGAAATATACACCTGATGGGTACCCGTACCGCCGCCAGTTAACCCGATATCTGTTTCTCTAGCTTCACCTGGTCCATTAACCACACAGCCAATAATCGAAACCGTAAGCGGGGTATTAATATGCGCTAATCTATCTTCGATTTTTTCAACTGTTTTAATCACATCAAATTGTTGCCGTGCACAAGACGGGCATGAAATCACCGTAACCCCTCTTCTGCGCAGACCAAGTGACTTCAGCATTTCATATGCCACACGCACTTCTTCAGCAGGATCAGCAGATAAAGATACCCGAATAGTATCACCAATACCTGCCCATAAAAGATTACCAAGACCAATAGCAGATTTGACCGTGCCAGAACGTAGCCCCCCTGCCTCAGTGATACCGATATGTAACGGGCAGTCGATTGCTTCGCTAAGCTGTTGATAGGCTGCAACAGCTAAAAACACATCAGAAGCTTTAACGGAAATCTTGAATTCATGAAAATCGAGCTCTTGCAAATGGCGTGCATGCTCTAATGCGGATTCAACTAACGCCTCAGGGCAGGGCTCAGCATATTTCTCCAGCAAATGCTTCTCTAACGAGCCGCCATTTACGCCAATTCGCATGGAACAGCCATGGTCTCTTGCTGCAGAAACAACTTCCCGCACACGCTCAGCACTGCCAATATTCCCAGGATTAATCCGAAGACATGCAGCCCCAGCTTCAGCAGCTTCGATAGCGCGTTGATAATGAAAATGAATATCTGCCACAATCGGCACAGGGCTATTTTTAACGATTTGACGTAATGCAATTGTGCTCTCTTGGTCTGGACAGGATACACGCACAATATCTGCACCAGCTTCAGCAGCTTCATTAATTTGCTTCAGCGTTGCTTGTATATCTGTGGTCAGGGTGTTCGTCATCGTCTGAACAGAGATAGGCGCATCCCCGCCCACCTGCACAGAACCCACACTAATTTGACGTGATACACGTCTGTCAATCATTCGGTAGGGGCGAATTTGGCTCATTAATCCTAGCTTTCCCTGATCATATATTGGATTTCATACCACTATGATTAATAGTGTGACAGGCTTGGAAATAGCATAGGTTTCGAAAGCCACATACTTAAAAATTTAATAGCTTGTTAGATTATATCTTGTCCGCATTCCATCACGGCTAAGGGGCAAATCGCGTAATATCTCGCCCACCTTACCAAGCTGAAAATCTTCAATTTCATTGGTTTTCACAAGCAAACCACCTGCATTACCAGTGCTCAGCAATAATTCTTCATCCATTGCTGAAACAAGCTTTTCGCCTTTGCGGAGCAATTTGCTTACCAACACTTCACCATCACGTTTAGCAATTTCAAGCCATGAGGCTGACGTTGCTGTAATGATAATTTCCCGAAGTGGGGCGCGTGGTGTAGCCAAAGCAGCAACCCCATTTGAGGATAAGGCATTTTCTGATTGCTCAGAAACTGTCGCTACTGATGTTGCGGTTTGCGCTAGCGTTTCTGGCTCTGCTACGGGCGGCACGATATCTTTTGCTTGGCTTTCAGCTATTTCGTTATTTTGCTGGTCATCAGATGGCAATGCTGGCTCTGTCTCAACCGCTACTGGCTTAACAGGCTTCAGCGTATCGCTAGTTTCATTTTCAGTACCTTGCGCTGTCTGTATCGCTGTATCATCTGCCGCCTCCACCGTAACGGGCTTTTCGGCATTTTGCGTCTCTAAACCAGCTTCATCAGACAGGCTAGCTGTTTCATTTAACGGCTCCGCTAAGGGCTCAGCTTCTGGCTGGGCGAGAACTGGAATATCTTCAAACTGGCTTTCTAGCTGGCTTTCAGTTGATGCTGTATTTGGCAGTAGCGCAACTTGGCTAGTTGCCCCAAGCTCAGTATCATTGTTAATCGCGGTAACCCAAAACACATATCCGCCAAGTGCAAAACACACAATGATCAATGCCATCATGCTAGATGCCATTTTGGGCACCAAGGCTTGCACAGGAAAACGATATTCAGGCTTTTCAGAAACCGTGCTATCTGCTTCCCGCAACGCTTCAATCAACGGGGCGGGGTCAACATGCACAACCTGACAGTAATTCCGTAAAAACCCTTTTACATATGCAGCACTTGGCAGCAAATCAAACCTGCCAGCTTCGATATGTTCAAGATAGGATACAGAAATGCGGGTCTTATCAGAAATCTCAACCAGAGACACGCCCAATTCTTCACGGGCAGCTTTAAGGGCATAGCCTACATCAGCTGGCGTTATCTGTTTTGGCATGTGCTCGTGAGTATCGACCATGTCCTTATCAACCTTTACGGTAAAAGCGTGCCGAGCAATTTCGTAATGTTGCTTACTATATTTTCGCCACTATTACCATTAAAAACGTAAAATATCCCCGAAATTTTAAGTTTTTACAGCTAATTAAGGTGATTTTAGACGTTTTTAGTCAATTTATGGGGTTTCCAGACCGAACGCATCATGCAAACTTCGAACAGCTAGCTCGGTATAATCTGCATCAATTAGGGTTGAAATTTTAATCTCTGAAGTAGAGATAACATGCAGATTAATCCCCTTTTCAGCCAGTACAGAGAACATGGTTCTTGCAATCCCTGGCTGTGAGCGCATAGCGGTACCTATAACGGAAATTTTTGCAATTTCTGTATCATAAACGATATCCCTAAATTCAAGCTTATCTGCAAGGCTATTGAGCACGCCAACTGCACGCTCAACATCAATAGCACCAACTGAAAAAGTGATGTCTGTCTTTGTTTTATCCGGCGAGGCGGACTGAACAATCATATCCACATTGATGTGCTCTTCTGCCAAAGCACCAAATAAATCAGCAGCTATACCTGGCTTATCTGGAAGACCAACAAGAGTTACCTTTGCCTCATCACGTGAATAGGCTATGCCGCTAATTTTTTGTTTTTCCATTGTCTCATCCTCTTCCACAACCATCGTGCCTGGCTCATTGGTAAAGCTAGAAAGCACCTGAAGCTTCACATTATAGCTCATCGCCATTGCAACAGACCTTGTCTCAAGCACTTTTGCCCCTGCTGAGGCCATTTCAAGCATCTCTTCAAAGGTAATATTTTTTAACTTTCGCGCTTTAGGCATAATCCGCGGGTCGGTAGTATATACCCCGTCTACATCGGTATAAATATCACATCTATCTGCGTTTAAGGCTGCTGCTAAAGCCACCGCAGAAGTATCAGAACCACCCCTGCCTAGCGTGGTAATGCGGTTATCCTCTGCAATGCCTTGAAACCCTGCAACAACACCAACTTGCCCTAATGCTAGTCGTTCTTTTAACAGCGTAACATCAATATCTTCAATCCGTGCTGAAGAATGCACATCATTGGTACGAAACGGCAACTGCCAGCCAAGCCACGAACGCGCATCTATGCCAATATTCTGAAGCGCAATAGCAAGAAGACCCACAGTCACCTGCTCACCTGATGAGACAATCGTGTCATATTCGCGCGCATCATGCACAGGGCCAATATCTTTTGCCCAACTGACGAGCTGATTAGTTGTACCAGCCATTGCAGAGACAATAACCGCAACCTGATTGCCATTATCCACTTCTGCTTTTACACGCTGGGCAACAGCTCTAATCCTGTCTAGATCAGCAACAGATGTGCCGCCAAATTTTTGGACAATTAAACCCATAACATCTTTTCCTCTTCACACAGCCTACGCTAATATGTCATCACCAGCTATGCGCTCTGCCGATGTAAGCAGCCTAAAATTACATGAACATCACTTCAAAATGGCGTTGTGATACACTATCTTAGCATAGGAGAAAAGCCAAAAGCGCCTCATTTGAACTTAAAATAGGTATATCCATAGAATCTAGATGGCCAGAAAATGGAACAGGCCAGCACATTGAACAGGATAAACATGACACCACCTTCTAAGCCCTCTCATATCGATTTGGAAGATATTGCGCGGTTTGATGAATTAGCGAAACAATGGTGGAATGTAGATGGGCCGATGAAGCCATTACATGACTTCACCCCTGTGCGTGTTCAATATATCTTAGATAGTTTAAAAAAAGCAGGCAAAAGCAACCCAAACACCTCTGCTGATATGCCTTTGAAGGGGCTGAATATTTTAGATATCGGGTGCGGCGGGGGATTGCTTGCAGAACCATTTGCACGGCTAGGCGCTACTGTAATGGGCATTGATGCATCTGAAGGCGCGATTGAAGCAGCCAACTGTCACGCAGAACAGCAAGGCCTTAACATCACCTATCAAGCCATAGATAGCACAGACCTAGCGAGCCAAGATGAATTCATACAGAGATTTGATTGTGTCTATGCCTCTGAGGTGATCGAACATGTCACGGACAGAGATGCGTTTTTAGCCGCCATGGCCAAATTGGTAAAAACTGACGGGGTCGTTCTTCTTACAACCATCAATAAAAGCTTGCCTGCATTATTGGGTGCAAAATTAGCGGCTGAATATATTCTTGGGCTTGTGCCAGCTGGCACCCATGATTTCAATAAATTCATTCGCCCACAACAGCTTACCCAAGAATGTGCCCGTCACGGCATTTTTATTGATAATGTAACTGGTTTCATCCCGCAAATTGGTGGCGGTTTTAAATGCTCATCGGTGACTGCAATCAATTATGGCGTATGCGGCAGGCGGCACCGCTAAGCATTAACCAAAATTCCAGAGAAATGAGGGGGCATACATTAATTATCTTTGGGTAGTTCTGGCAAAGCAAACACATCAATGCCGTCTTCTTCTAATTCTTGGCGTTCTTCTTCACTACATTCACCGTAGATATTTTCAGCCTCTACCACGCCCTCATGCATCTTTCTAGCTTCGTTGGCAAAATTATCCCCAACATGCTTAAATTCAGTTTTAACCGTTTTTTGAATATGTTTAATCATCATCCGCATCGCCGTTAGATTATCCTGCATCTGTTTTGGCATGTCTGCAGGCGGCATCGATGCTGAAGCTGTTGGCACTGCGCCTGCTGGTTTTACAGGCGCTGAAGCAGGGGGCTGTGCCTCCACTGCAGTGATAGGCATCTCAGCTTGAGTATTACGGCGCATTTTTGGGCTATTTAATTGCGGTGCAGACAGCATTTTTTGCACCGCATTTGAGCCGCAATATGGGCATTCCACAAATTTCATTTCGATCTGTTTAAGCAGCGCGCCCCTGTCTGGGAACCAGCCATCGAATTTATGATGTGAATCGCATTGTAGTGTAAAGTTTTTCATCACCCCACCCCAGTAACCGCCATCATTTTTGCACAAATGCTGTTATCGGTCATGTTTTCCATGACAATGTTTATATTTGCGGCCTGAACCACATGGACAGGCTGCATTTCTTGAAACTTTCTGCTCAGCAGGTGCTTGTGCAGGCGCTGCTTGAGGCGTCTCTTGGGTTTCAGGTGGTCTTATCTCAACATGGCTTAGCGCCATTGTGACGGTCGAGCGCAATCTATCCAACATCGCATCAAACATGAAAAAGGCTTCCCGCTTATATTCATTTAGCGGGTCTTTTTGCGCATATGCACGCAGCGATATACCTTGACGCAGCTGTTCAAGCTGAAGCAAATGTTCTTTCCATAGCTGGTCTAGCACTTGTAGCAAGAGTGACTTTTCAGCCATCCGCATCACATCAGCATTAAACCGCACTGCTTTTTCGGCCATATAGCCATCAGATTTTTGCTGAAGCCGCTGGGTAATTTCTGCTTCGATTACGCCATCTTCTTCCCTCCAGCCTTCACCATCAATTTCAATGCCCAAAACTTCGCGCGCTTTGGAGGTTAATAATGCGCCATCCCAATTTTCAGCATAGCTATCTGCAGGAATAGCTTCACCGACAATCTGATCAATCGCATCATAGCGCATTTCACGCACGGTTTCTTGTACTTCGGTTGCGTGCATAATTTCTTTACGCTGTGCAAAAACAACCTGTCTTTGGTCATTCATTACATCATCATATTTTAGAAGCTGTTTTCTAATTTCAAAATTATGTGCTTCAACCTTTGATTGGGCTTTTTCAACTGCCTTATTAATCCAAGGATGGATAATCGCTTCACCTTCTTCCAAGCCAAGCTTTCCAAGCATAGAATCAAGCCGCTCAGAGCCGAAAATACGCATTAAGTCATCTTCTAGCGATAAGAAGAATTTCGATGCGCCCGGGTCACCTTGTCTGCCTGTTCTCCCCCTAAGCTGATTATCGATACGTCTGCTTTCATGGCGTTCTGTGCCGACAACATACAGCCCGCCAGCCTGCAATGCTTGCTCTTTTAACACTTCGATTTCAGCTGCAATTTTTTCAGCCTTCTTCGCATCCACTTCCCCCTTCTCAGAGGTAGCTTCTTGGGCAATGCGCATATCTAAATTACCGCCAAGCTGAATATCTGTGCCGCGACCTGCCATGTTTGTGGCGATGGTTACGGCTGCTGGCACCCCTGCAAGGGCAATAATTTTAGCCTCTTCCTCATGGAAACGTGCATTCAGCACCTGATGCTTAATTTTATTTTTCTTCAGTTCAACAGAAAGCGCTTCAGACTTTTCAATAGATACTGTCCCCACCAGCACAGGCTGACCTTTTTGCTGGCAGTCTTTAATCAATTCCACAACCGCATCATCACGTTCTGCTGAAGTACGATATACCTCATCATCATGGTCAATACGGGCGACATTTCTGTTTGTTGGAATCGCCGCCACATCTAGATTGTAAATTTCTGAAAATTCGCCAGCTTCGGTTAATGCTGTACCTGTCATCCCTGCAAGCTTGTCATAAAGGCGGAAATAATTCTGATAGGTTACAGATGCAAGCGTTTGATTTTCGGGCTGAATAGGCACTGCTTCTTTAGCTTCAATCGCCTGATGTAGCCCGTCTGAATAGCGCCTGCCTTCCATCGCTCTGCCCGTGAATTCATCAATAATCACAATCTGATTTGATTTGATCATATAATGGGTGTCACGTTGAAACAGTTGATGTGCCCGCAAGGCCTGATTAATATGATGCAACAGGCTGACATTCCCAACATCATATAAACTGCCTGCTGATAAAAGACCTTCATTTTCCAGCAGGTTTTCAGCGTGTCTAACACCGTCTTCGGTCAGGCTGACAGAGCGTGCTTTTTCATCAAGCTCAATATGCTGTTCTGAGAATTCAGCCATCAGCTTATCAACAGCCATATATAAATCTGCAGATGTTTCTGCAGGCCCTGAGATGATAAGCGGCGTTCTTGCTTCATCGATGAGGATAGAATCCACCTCATCCACGATTGCAAAATGATGCTCACGTTGAACCATCTCTTCTAGGCTGAATTTCAAATTATCACGTAAGTAATCAAAGCCAAATTCGTTATTTGTGCCATAGGTCACATCACACTGATAGGCGGCGCGTCTTTGCGCATCATCCAAACCAGCAACGATACAGCCAACAGTTAGACCCAAAAATTCATAGACCTGTCCCATCCAATGTGCATCACGCGAGGCCAAATAGTCATTCACTGTGACCACATGCACGCCCTTACCGCTTAATGCATTGAGATAGACAGGCAGGGTCGCTACAAGGGTTTTACCTTCCCCTGTTTTCATTTCAGAAATACGGCCACTATGCAGTACCATGCCGCCAATAAGCTGAACATCAAAATGACGCTGGCCAAGGGTACGTTTTGCAGCTTCTCTTACTGTTGCAAATGCTTCAATGAGAATATCATCTGTCGAGGCGCCGTCTGCGAGCTGTTTGCGAAATTTATCCGTCTGCGCTTTCAGTGCTTCATCGTCAAGTGCTTCTAAGGTTTTTTCTGCATCATTTATTTGCTGAACCTGTGGCGCTAATTTTTTCACTTCACGGTCATTAGCATCACCGAACAGACTCTTCGCAAGTGCAGCAAACATGTCTCTTTTCCCTTACCTGATTTGGGCATAAAAAACCCTATTTCTTGCAGATAGGCATTTCAAGTTGATTTGTCAAATCACCGATGGCCACATCTCGCACTTTTATGTGAAAAAGCAACGAAACACGCCTTGCTGTGATTGCCGCCTTCAGTGAACTATGCTACCACATATGATCTTACAGATGATGCTAGCCAAACAAGGATAAAAACCATGCCAAACATGATACAGCGTAGCCCCCTAAGACAGACCTTGCTTTTTGGCATGTTCTGTTTATCTGCCTTATTTGGCTTTGTATCACCAAGCTTAGCGCAAGATGCAAAAATTGAGGTCGCCCAAGTTAATGGTGAAATCATCTATCTTGATGAAGTGATGCAAATTGCAGAACAGCTTCCCGCTGAACTTCGCCAACAACCGATAAACACCTATTTCGATAGGCTTGTAGATGAAATCATTGATGCGCGTCTTGCAGCGGCGGCTGGCAATGAAGCAGGGCTGACAAATGACCCTGAGATTGTTGCGCAGATGAGCATTGCAGCACAAAGAGTGCTGGCTGAAGCCTATATTCGAGGTGAATTGCGTAAAAGCATTACAGAAGAAGAATTACGCAAAGCATATGATATCTTTATCTCAGACACCCAATCCAGAGAAGAGATTAAAGCGCGTCATATTCTAGTTGGCACAGAAGATGAAGCAAAACAGCTTATCGCTGAGCTTCGCAACGGCGCTGATTTTGAAGCTTTAGCCAAAGAACATTCCACTGGACCAAGCGGGCCAAATGGCGGGGATTTAGGCTATTTTGGGCGTGGGGCTATGGTGCCTTCTTTTGAAAATGCAGCATTTGCAACAGCCGTTGGTGCAATTACAGAACAGCCTGTGCAAACGCAATTTGGATGGCATGTCATTAAGGTTGAGGATAAGCGCACCTCGCAGCCGCCAAGCTTTGAGCAATTGCAAGGCCAGCTTCAGCAAAATCTTGCAAGCCAATCCCTTGCCCGCATTATTGAAACCTTGCGTGCCCCTGCAACAATTTCAAGACGTTCACTTGAAGACATCAGAGCAGACACTCAAGCAGCAATACAGCAACAGCAATAGTCATACTTCTTTTGGTATAAGCAGGTTCAATTGAAATGACACAATCTTTGCCAATCTCCCCGCTTGCGCCGAAATCATTTCCTGAAATGCCTGACATTGAAGGGATTCGTCTTGGCGTAACCGCAGCTGGTATTAAATATCAAGGCAGAGATGATGTGATGTTACTGCTTGCTGACGCAAATGCTGTAGCCGCAGGCATATTCACGCAATCTTCAACAGCCTCAGCAGCAGTGGATCTATCACGTCAATCAGTTCAAACGCAGAATCCAATTGCTGTGATTACCAATTCTGGCAATGCCAATGCGTTTACAGGGCGAAAGGGCTTGCACTCTGTTCAGCATTATCGGCATCATTTAGCTGAAATGCTAAAGCTTGAGGATGAGCAGATAATGGTTGCCTCTACCGGGGTAATTGGTGAGGTGCTTGAGCCTGAGTTGATGACAGGCTGTTATAGCCAGCTTATTGCCAATTTAGGAAAATCTAGCTGGCATGAAGCAGCACAGGCGATTTGCACAACAGACACATTTGCAAAAGGCGCAAGCACACATATTGAGATTGATGGAAAAACAGTAACCATTAACGGCATTGCAAAGGGCTCAGGCATGATCGCCCCTGATATGGCAACCATGCTTGGCTATATTGCAACAGATGCTGCGATTTCAAAAAGCTGTCTTCAGCAGATGCTTATACATGCAGCTCAACACAGCTTTAACGCTATTACTGTGGATAGTGATACCTCTACCTCTGACAGTGTTTATGCATTTGCAAGCCAGAGAGCAGGCCATGCGCAAATCACCGATATCAGAAGTGAACAAGCCGCTTTATTCTATGCTGGCTTAAAGCAGGTGATGTTAGAGCTTGCACTTCAAATCGTGAAAGATGGTGAAGGGGCAAGCAAACTTATCACGGTTGAGGTTATTGCAGCTGAAAATGATCAAGATGCCAGAAAAATCGCTTTTTCAATTGCGAATTCTCCGCTTGTAAAAACCGCTATCGCTGGCGAGGATGCAAACTGGGGACGTATTGTCATGGCTGTTGGTAAATCAGGCGCAAGCGTTGATAGAGACAGGCTAGCTATTTCCATTGGCGGGGTTGTCATCGCCAAAGATGGCGAGGCAACTGAAGGGTATGATGAAGCACCTGTCACAGCCCATATGAAGGGCGAGCATATTTCTATTTTAGTGGATGTTGGTAGCATAAATAACAATGGAAACGCATGTGTATATAGTTGCGATTTAACCCATGGATATATTTCCATCAATGCAGATTACAGAAGCTAGTTTAATGTCTGCGCTTCCAATAAGAATCATCACAACAGTTGCATTGATGGACGCAGATGGCAGGGTACTTCTTGCTAAGCGCCCACAAGGCAAAGCCTTTGCAGGCCTGTGGGAATTTCCAGGCGGCAAATTAGAAGAAGGCGAAACCCCTGAAGCTGCATTGGTGCGCGAGCTATATGAAGAAGTTGGTATCGATACCAAAGATAGCTGTCTTGCCCCGCTTGGTTTTGTATCGCATGCCTATGCCGACCATCATATGATTTTGCTGTTATATGTATGCCGAAAATGGTCTGGAAAACCTCACCTAAAAGAAGCAACCCCTGAACAGGGTGCGGAGCTTGCATGGGTGCGGCCAGTTCATTTAAGACAATATGATATGCCGCCTGCGAATGATCAGCTTATCCCGATTATTCAGGATTTAATCTAGGCGCTATTCGCTAAGCGGGTCTTTTTCTTCTGCTTCTAGGGCTTGTGCAAGCCGCATTTGCGCACTGCCAGGGCGCAGGGGTTTAGGCTGGCTAGATGCAGGCGCCCATCCTGTCAAAGTAATAAGCTCAAAGCTTGCCTCTATCTGATTATCAGCATTGCTAAAACGCTGATGATATATTTCAGCCGCACGGAAAAACAAGGTTTTTGACGGTATGTTTTTAGCACGTCCAAGCAGTATATTTTGCTCACCCATGCCGCGCAAATCAGCCATCAAGCGAAACATATCTGGATAGGTCACGGTAATCATTTCTGCATCTACCACAGGCAATGCAAATCCGGCACGTTGCATCACCGAACCTAAATCCCTGATATCAGCCATCGGGATCACACGCGGATATACCCCGCCAGTTAATTCTGTCTCTGCTTCGATTAATACTGCCCGTAATTGCTCTAAGCTTCTGCCCCCAAGTAAGTTAGCGACAAAAAAACCATCTGGTTGAAGGACTAATTTTATTTGGGTAAGCAACCCCACTAAATCATCCACCCAATGCAAAAAGAAGGCTGAAGTAACACAGTCAAATTGAGACGTCTCACCGCCTAGCACTTTCATATCAAACTGCTGTGCAGTTGCATATTGGCCTGCTGTGACGACGAATTTTTCTGCAATATCTAATTGCAGCATTTCAGCTTGTTCAGAATAGAGATTCTGGTGCGCTATTTCCTGAAATAGCTCCCCTGTATGACATCCCACATCCATAATCTTAGAAAATGGACGCTTGACCATAGACAGCCTGTCAACAAGACGTTCTGCTGCCGCTTTTTTCAAAAAATCAAATTGCTGAAAGCTATCCGCAGCACGATTACGATTGCGGATAAGCGCGGATATATCAAAAAGCTGAGGCGGGGAGGTTGAAGGCACGGCAGAATTCATCACATTATTGAGTTTTGGATTTAAGTTTTGCGGATTTTTATCCTCGCCACCCTTATCTGTATTCAGATATTTTTATTCAGGCACGTTAGGATTTTATTCACACATTACCGCTAGCCTGTGCCTAGCATGTTCTGGAAATAGACTAAAGCAATTTTTAATGCGTTTCATAATACAACAGGCGAGCCGATTAGTGCTAAATATGTTGCTTCCTGGCGCCTGTTTGATATGCAGACAGCCAACAGATTCGCATCAATTATGTGCCTCATGTTGGGTTGCCCTTGGGTATATTTCACCGCCCTTATGCCGTCTTTGTGGTAGCCCGCAGGGATTTGCATTGCTTGACGGGATATGTCCTGCTTGTGAGTTTAAGCCCCCTGAATTAGATCATATCCGATCAGTGTGTCGTTACACAGATATCTCGCGGCAATTGATTATTGGTCTTAAACATGCAGGGCAGCTTAATCGTGCACCCTATCTTGCGCAGATGATGGCCCACTCTATCACAGAGCTTATGTGCAAAAATATGATGCTTGTGCCAGTGCCCCTGCACCCTTTGCGCTATTTTTACAGGGGCTATAATCAATCTGCAGAACTGGCTAGATATGTTGCGCGCACCCATCCATCCAGCCTTCAATTTACGCCGCATTTGCTTCGGCGTTCCCATCACACTCCCTCCATGTCTGGCAAGTCCAAAAAGCAACGCATGCGCAATGTTAGGAATGCTTTTTCGATTACCAAGGACCTGCCTGAAAACTGGCAGAACAGGCCAATTTTATTGCTTGATGATGTCATGACAACAGGGGCAACCCTTAATGCTTGCGCACATACTTTGCGCCGGTCAGGCCATCAAGAACAGATTTGCGGTGTTGTATTTGCGCGTGTTTTTACCTAAATAATCTGCTCCAATTTTGATTTCTGAGCAGGGGCAGCACTGCACGCTATGAAGGGATTGAAAAACACCTTTACGTCAACTACCTATAGCGTAGGGAAATCAAATACTGATGGAAGAAATGTTGTAACAAGGAGAGGGTCAAGGTGTCATCACCACGCATTGAAATCTATACCACCATGCTATGTCCATATTGTCATATGGCAAAGAAACTGCTGCAGTCAAAACAGCTTGAATTTGAAGAAATTGATGTTACTGCTAATCGAGAAGAACGCCAGCGCATGAGCAAGCGTGCAGAAGGCAGAAGAACGGTTCCGCAAATATTCATCAATGATATGGCTATTGGTGGATGTGATGATTTAACGGCCCTTGAGCAAACTGGAAAGCTAGAGAAACTGCTGAGCCTGCAATAGGAAAAAATGATGCGCGCTGCGATATTGCAATATCAGGCAGGCGGAGAAGCAAAAGACACGCTACCGCTTATTGAAACCCTATCAGCAGATGCCGCTTCTGATGGTGCTAAGATAATTTGCCTGCCAGAATGCGCAAGCTTCATCGCCAAAAACCGCACCTCTTTATTTGAAATTGCCGAAGATGAACAGCACAGCCCAACCTTAGAAAAATTACAGGAAATAGCGCGAAAAAATGCTGTAATGTTGAGCGTTGGCTCGTTATTGATGCGCGATAGAGATGCCGAGAAATGCGTCAACCGCAGTTATCTGATACACGCTGATGGGATGATAGCGGCACGCTATGATAAAATTCATATGTTCTCAGCAGATGTTGGTGATGGCAAATCCTATCGTGAGGCTGAAAATTTTCAGCCCGGCAATCAGCTTGTATTATGCGATACGGCACTTGGAAAAATCGGGTTGAGTATCTGTTATGATGTGCGATTTAGCACCCTTTATCGCCAACTTGCCCTGCAAGGCGCACAGATTATCACCATTCCAGCAGCCTTTACCCAAGTCACAGGCAAAGCACATTGGCATGTATTATTACGCGCGCGCGCCATTGAAACAGGGTGTTTTATTCTAGCCGCCGCGCAAATTGGCACGCACGCGGATGGCCGAAAAACCTATGGGCATGCGCTTATTATAAATCCATGGGGTGAGGTTATTGCAGATGCTGGCACTACACCGCACTGCTTTATTAGCGCAGATTTAGACCTTGATGAGGTTGCTAAAGCCCGCAAAGCGCTTCCGAGTTTAAACCATCACAAGGATGATTTAAGCTTTTGAAATTGCGCTTCACCTGTGCTTACGAAGGCAGTGATATATCCCCGATTTTGATGTATTTTTCAGCCCTGTCCTGCTTTAGCTGATCTTTGGTTTGGCCTGCAAAGCTGCTGAGCTGTTCAGCGATTGCATCCCCTAGACTATCTAATGCAGTTGCAGTATCGCGATGCGCACCACCAACAGGTTCTGTGACGATTTTATCAATCACACCAAGGCTAAGCATATCATCAGCGGTTAGCCTTAACGCTTCAGCAGCAGTTTGCGCTTTATCCGCAGAACGCCATAAGATAGATGCACATCCTTCTGGTGAAATCACAGAATATACCGCATGTTCAAACATCATTACCTTGTTACCAGCGGCAAGTGCAATCGCGCCGCCTGAACCGCCTTCACCCACAATCGTTGCGATAAGTGGTGTTTCAGCTTCTAAACAGGCTTGGATAGATTGTGCAATCGCTTCAGCTTGCCCGCGCTCTTCAGCCCCGCGACCTGGATATGCGCCCGCAGTATCCACAAAGCTTAGAATAGGTAAATTGAAACGGCTAGCTAGATTCATCAGGCGGATAGCCTTTCGGTACCCTTCTGGCCTAACCATGCCAAAATTACGTTTGATACGTTGTTCTGTAGTAGAGCCTTTTTCAGTGCCCATCACCATTACAGGCTGACCTCTGAAACGCGCCATGCCGCCGATGATCGCGTAATCTTCAGCATATGATCTGTCGCCAGAAAGCTCAATAAAATCATCAAATAGATGCTCAAGAATTTGCAGGAATTTGGGTCTATCAGGATGGCGTGCAACCTGAACTTTTTCCCATGCCCCTAATTTGCTGTAGGTTTGCTCAAGCTCTTTTTCAATGCGTGTCTGTAACTTGCCAATTTCATCAGCGATATTGACACCTGAATCCCCGCCTAAATGTCTTAATTCTTCGATTTTGCCTTCAAGTGCTGCAACAGGTTTTTCGAAGTCCAGGAAATGACGCATCGTGCTCGATTCTCCTCACAAATTCCACGTTAGTTCGAGAATTATCAAAATAATTAAATGTTAATCTTTTTTTGAAGCTGGGGCAAGCGGATGTGCATGATTAACAAGTCCGGCAAGCCGTTCAGGGCGTGTGTGGGTGTAAATTTGGGTTGTTGAAATATCTGCATGGCCAAGAAAACTTTGCAGACTGCGCAAATCAGCGCCCCGATTAAGCATGTGGGTTGCAAAAGAATGACGTAATTTATGCGGGCTTACCCGCGCATCATCAATTCCCGCAAGCGTGGCACATTGCTTTAACATGCTTGCAAATTTCTGCCGCGTTAATGGCTTTTGCGCATCCCCCAAAAACTGATTATGGCCAATTATCGGGCCATCCTTATCGCGTTCTTGTTGCCATGCCAACGCGGTTTGAAGTGCAATATCAGTAAGCGGTACAAGCCTTTGCTTGCCGCCTTTTCCTGTTATCATCAGCATTTTGCTTTCCGCCCTAATATCCCCTATCTCAATCGAAAGTAATTCAGATATCCGCAAACCTGCTGAATACATCATCTCAAGCCCGGCGCGCATTTGCAGGTTTACAGGGGGCGGCAAATCAGAACATGCAGTAAGCAATTGGCTAATTTCTCTCTCTGACAGGCTTTTGGGAAGCGATTTAGGCTTTTTGGGGCTATCAATATGTAAAGATGGATTATCTTTGCGATGCGATTCGGCCGTTTGCCAACTCATGAAATGGCGCAACGCTGAAAGCCGTCTTGCAATCGTTGCTGGCTTCAGGGCTTGTTTATACCACTGCCCTACAATTTTTGAGAGTTGGGCTGATGTTACGGTCGTGAAATGAATGCCTTTTGGTAGCCCGTCAGATATTATTTCAAGGTCTGAGGAATAGGCATCCAACGTAAGCTGTGATACGCCTTGTTCAGCAGATAATGTGTAGATAAATTGCTCGATAAGTGCGGTATTATGCATCCCCTATCCTGCCTAGCTTTCAGAACTGCTAAAATGCTGCCGAAGAAGATGAGCTTGGAGCGCTTCAAAGGCAAATTCATCAGCCGCATCATGCAACCCAATTTGCTTCAGAGCTGTAATTGCAGTTGCTAAATCATCTGGCGAAATCCAGCCTAAGTCAAAATCGGAGATAAGGTGCGATGCAAGCAAAATAGTTTGTGCAATAGCGCCATTCTGGCTTGCCTGTTCTAGGGCTTTCAGGGTTGCTAAAGGCAACTCCACATAAGCCTTACCAAGCTGTACATCTGATACTGACGTACTAGCGCTCATCACATCATCCATCCAATTTTGCTCAGCGATAACAGCGCCTTTAGATGCAAGTACTGGCCATAAATCACTTGCCTCAGCATCACGCAATAACTGTGCTTCTATCTGGCTATCAATTCCAGCATTCAATAGCGTTTTAACCGCAATTGAGCGCGCATCATCGACAAGGTTTTCTGCCTTTTCGAGCGGCTTATCAATAGCGGCAAGTAATGCATAATCAGAACGTATTTCAGGGCTAAATTGTTGCGCTCTTTGCGCATCACTTGCTCTGAATGCAATCAGATTTGCATAAAAAGGTAACAGGCTGGAAGAACGGCCTGCTGCAACCTCTGCTGAGATGGCTTGGACAATCAATAAATCGGTATCAGCAGCTGTACGATTAGCAAGCCCTACCCACAAATAGGCGCTTGAAAGACCGTCTGTTGAAAATTTAGCGTCTTTTTCTTCTGTCTGCAAAATTACATCTGCTAAAGCAGCTTCTGCTGGCACTTGACCTGCAGATGCCGCCCGCCAAATCGTCTGTGTTTGCTGGGCAGAAACCAACCCTCTTACATAGCTATCATAGCTGGTTTTCAGCGCCGCATTTGTTGCTAAATACCGAAAAGAGGAGCTTGCTTGTATCATCGAATCTGGCAGGGTTTCAAAAGCCTCTAGTGTGATTTGCTCATGCGCGGCATCCATCAAAATCAGATGCAAGGCGTTTAAATTTGCAAGGTCAAGCTCTGCATCAACGCTTCTACCTAAAAGCCTGTCTGCAAGCATGAAAAAATTAGCGTCTTCTTCGCCATTGGCTGA
This sequence comes from Puniceispirillaceae bacterium (SeqCode), assembly GCA_965660095.1. Lineage (GTDB taxonomy): Bacteria > Pseudomonadota > Alphaproteobacteria > Puniceispirillales > Puniceispirillaceae > WTJO01. Next base: position 155,602 of record CBFHYP010000003.1, on the reverse strand, counting down.
AAGAATATCTGCTAAGATATCTGCAGCAAATCCAGCAGCATTCGTATCACCTGCCAAAATGTAACAGGTAATTTTAGCCTTATGCCAAAAGCTCTCAAATGATTGTTGGGCGTTGAAAATCGCTTCTGTGCAGGCGCTATCATCTGCGCGCCTAATCAAATCATAATCGACCTGCCATTGCTTATATTCTGCCCATTTATCTTCATTTGCGGTAGTTGAACGATCTGGCAGCAACCGTGTTAGCTTAGATAATTTATCCGACTGGCCTGAATCAGCAAGCCAGTTAAGCCGCGCCATGACAAGCTCTTCAACCATTTCCTCGCTTCCTTCAGGCGGCAAGGCTGCAAGTGTAATCACATTATCTGAAAGCTTTCTTAAAACCCGTGAGGCACTTATAGGGGGGGTATTTTTGATTAAGAACAGGGCATCATCTGCCTTTGTTTTTGACCAAATCATCGAATTCAAAAGCGGCGGCAAATCAGCATCTGGACTTAATCCAATTGTTGCCAGACCAACTTGTGAGACTTGTCTTCTACCTATCCGGTTCAGCCGCGTTGAAGATGTATTACCTTGGGTTAAGCTAGCAGCAGATTGGGCTGTATCTGTTGCATCATTTTCAGTGCTTTCATCTGTTGAAGCTTCTAAAGCTGGGGTCGCATTATCAGCGCTATTTTCATCTTGCACAGCATCCACAAGGGAGATTAAATCCCCGATTTCATCTTCAGGTCTTTGGTTATTTGCAGAATCCTGCTCTGTATTTTCTGACGAGGCCGGAGGGTTTTCTGCGGCAGGGGTTTCAGGCACAAGTGCGGTAATCGAAAGCGCATCTGTTGGCACGCCATCATTTGGCTGATTGCTTGTTTGTGCGAACGCTACTCCGCCATAGCAGAATATAACAGCACCCACACTCAGTGCCCCAAAACGCTTTACCCCTGCATGCTTTGCCAAATTCTTCAACAATAACTTCATTATACTTTCTCACTACCTTGCCTTGCGACTTTCGCTGGCTAGCATTATTGAAACCTGTGACGAAAAAGGGTTCTGTGATGTTCAACAGGCACTATCCCAAGCCCGTCATAGGCACATAAATATATCTTAATTAATAAGCTTTGCTCTAATTTGTGAAACGGCTATCTGGTATTGTTTTGGTGATAGATACTGATGGCGCCGGTATATGCCAGTTTGATAGAAAAACAATCCCTACGCCAACCAGTGATAGAAGCACAATACCGATTAATGTTCCCTGCCTCATGCTATCTCTCCCACATAAATTTATTCACTATATTCACACTTCTTGTGTTAACATTTCGGTTCTATCATGTTTCTTGTCTTAAAAACAGAATATGGCCTATTTACGGCATTATCCTAAGATTAGCTTATCACTCAAGATGACAGCCTGTCCATTTTGGGCTATATCATCAGAATAGATTTTTCTTTTTCAAATTCATTTCAGCACCCTTTGGACAGATGACACCTCTGCACCCCCTTAAAACTGCACCAGAAAGCTATATTTTCACATTAAAAAAGCCTTTGGTTCTTGTTGGGTTGATGGGTTCAGGCAAAACCGCCCTTGGCAGCAAGCTTGCCGAAACCTTGCATCTTCCTTTTATTGATAGCGATCATGAAATTGAAACCCAAGCTGGGCTGAGCATTACCGATATATTCGATATTGGTGGAGAGGCAAAATTCAGAGACCTTGAATATCGCGTCATAGAAAGATTAATGCAGGACAATATTGCCATTATCGCCACAGGTGGAGGCGCTTTTTGTCAGGAAAATACGCGCACTCTTATCAAGCAGCATGCAACCAGCATATGGTTAGATGCAACACCAGAAGTCCTGCTGGATAGAATAGGGGATACCAGCACGCGCCCGCTATTACATAATGGCAACCCGCTTGAAACCTTGCAAAAATTAGCAGCCCAAAGACGGGATGATTACGCGCAAGCTGATCTGTATCTAAAAACAGGCCAAACACGGCACAAAACAGCACTACGCCAGCTTCTTGGCTTGCTTGAGCGCCATCACATTATCAAGCCGATGAAAGAGAAGTCATGACAGCACCGCATTGTATACCTGTTGCCCTTGGCGCACACAGCTATGATATTCTAATCGGCAGCAATCTGCTTGGTGCTAAAGACGCCCAAGACGCTGTAAAATCAGTAATAGATAACCGTAAAGTGATTGTCATCACAGATGATGTGGTAGGCCCTCATCACCTGGAAGCGGTTAGCACCTTATTGCGCCCTTTCGCATCTGAACTTGTCTGCTTATCTGTGCCAGCAGGTGAGGCAAGCAAATCATTTGCAACCTTTGAAGCCTTATCAGAAGACATTCTTAGTCTTGGCATTGACAGACAGGCTGTGCTTGTTGCCCTTGGTGGCGGGGTGGTTGGCGATCTTGTCGGCTATGTTGCGGCAAGCCTGCTTCGCGGCCTTGATTTTATTCAAATTCCAACCAGTTTGCTAGCCCAAGTCGATAGCTCTGTTGGCGGTAAAACAGGCATTAACAGCAGATCAGGCAAAAATCTCGTCGGTGCATTTCATCAACCTCGCCTCGTGCTTGCAGATATTTCTATACTGTCCACATTACCGCCTCGTGAGCTAAAAGCAGGCTATGCAGAAATCGTCAAATACGGCTTGCTAGGGGATGCAGAATTCTTTGAATGGCTAGAGCAATATGGCACGAAAATGCTTATCGGAGATGAGGTTCTACTCGCTGAAGCGGTGATGCGTTCCTGCCAAGCAAAAGCAGATATTGTCGCAGCAGACGAACGTGAGAAAGGGAGCAGAGCCTTGCTGAATTTAGGACATACTTTTGCCCATGCCTTTGAAGCAGAGGCTGGATATGACGGCAGATTACTGCATGGTGAGGCGGTCGCAGCAGGGCTTGTATGCGCGTTTGAATTTTCACATTTTCTGGGTCATACATCTGGTCAGGAAGCAGGCCGCGTTCAAGCCCATCTCAAAAATTGTGGGCTTATTTCATCCATCCAAGACCTACCCGCAGGCTGGGCAGACCCTAAAACGCTCATCACCCATATGTACAAAGATAAAAAAACAAAATCTGGTCGCCTAACTTTCATTCTTGTGCATAAAATAGGACAGGCTTTTATTCAGCACGATGTTGCTGAAGGCGATATCACAGCGTTTCTGGAGCAAAAATGATAGACCTGTTCGGCTTGATAAGCATCATCCTAGCAGTCCTTTTACTGATTTGTCTTTCAGCCTTTTTCTCAAGTGCTGAAACTGCGCTTACGGCAGCATCAGATGCACGCATGCGCCAGCTTGCAAGCAAAGGAAGCCGGCGGGCACAAATCGTTGAAAAACTGCGCCAAAACAGAGAACAGCTCATCAGCACTATTTTGGTAGGCAATAATGCTGTCAATGTGCTTGCCTCCGCTATCGCCACCTCTGCCGCTATTGCCTTGACAGGGGAGAATGGTGTTGCCTTAGCCACCTTGTTGATGACGATTTTGCTGGTCTTATTTGCTGAAGTATTACCCAAAAGTTATGCGATTAATCATGCTGATCATTTTGCCCTTCGCATCGCCTATCCCATCCGCATATTGGTATGGGCCTTCCTGCCCCTTACTACGGCGATAAAACTGATTGTGGGTATTATTTTAAGAGATAAGACCCAAACCACCCCTGATAGAGAGGATGAGTTACGCGGGCTTATCAGACTACATACCGAAGATGCAAATGATGATGAGGATAAAGAAACAGGGGCGATGCTTTCCTCTGTGCTTGACCTTGGCGATATTACCGTTGATGAAATTATGACCCACAGGGCGGCTGTTTCTTCATTTGATATTCAAGATAAGCCTGAGAATATTCTGGATGCTGTATTAAGTTCACCCCATACGCGGCATCCGCTTTATTCTGGTAAGCCTGATAATATTGTTGGCATTTTGCATGTAAAAGATTTGTTGCGCGCAATTCAAACCAACACCAGCGCAGAAATCTCAGAGCTTAATATCGCTACCATCACAACCGAGCCTTATTTTGTTCCAGAAACCACACAGCTTTTCGCCCAATTACAAGCTTTTCGCGCAAGACGTGAACATTTTGCGATTGTGGTAGATGAATATGGCGATTTGCGCGGGATTGTTACTCTAGAAGATATTTTAGAAGAAATTGTTGGCGATATTGACGATGAACATGATGTTGAATTAGCAGGTTTAACCCGTCAGCCAGATGGAAGTTATATTGTAGATGGCACGGTAACAATTCGTGATATTAACAGAACATTGGATATTGAATTACCAGATGACCAAGCCGCAACCATTGCAGGGCTAGTCTTATATGAAAGCAGGCATATCCCGCGCATTGGTCAGGAATTTATTTTCCATAATATGCGCTTTAGAGTGAGAAATAGAAAGCACAACCAAATCACCTCACTTAGGTTATGGACAGAACCAACTATAAAATAAACATCTGCAATCACTGCCACGGCAGATTGCTAGAATATGTTGCACCAAAGGACAGGAAAAGACGATGAAGGAATTATCAGCGCTACCCGCCCCTGTAGCACGCGAACATAGCCATGACCGCCACATCCATTGTCAAGGTTTTGCAAGACATGATGGGCTTATCGATATTGAAGCAGAGCTTATCGATACAAAAAGCTATGATTTTCCGTCTGACACGCATGGTACGGTAAAGCAAGGCACGCCTGTTCATCACATGCAAGTACGGTTTACCATTAATGATGAAATGGAAATTGTAGATGCTGCGGCTGTAACCTTGCACGGTCCATATCAGATTTGTCCAAAAGGGGCTGAAAATATCACAGGTCTCATCGGGCTTAAAATTGGTCCTGGCTGGAAGAATAAAACAAAAATTGCTGTTGGCGGCCCAAAGGGGTGTACCCATATCACAGAATTATTGGGCCAGATGGCAACCACGGCCTTTCAAACCTTATATGGCGAAAAAGCAAAGCAACGCCGCAAAGCGCAACACGAAAACCCATCAAACCCCTCCCCTGTCTTGCAAACCAGAGTACCCTCCTTAGCAAATAGCTGTATTGGCTATGCAGATGAGCAATAATAGTCTTTTAAAATAAGCTATTTTTTAAGCGTAATTTGCAACGCATGCACTGGTCCTGCTAGCAAATCAGCAAGCTCATTATGAATGGTGCGATGTGCGGCCACACGGCTTTTTCCCGCAAACACAGATGCAGATATCTCAAGCTCAAAATGGCTCTCCCCACCTGCGGGGGCGCCTGCATGACCTGCATGCTGCCAGCTAATATCTGTCACTTTCAGATATTCAGGTGAAAATTTCTTTTGTAACCGCTGTTCTATCTGGTCTCTAATCATGGGCGCACTAAATTGATTTACAAAGGGTTAAACATATCAGGCTAGTATAGTTTTTGATTGCACAGCCATCACGAATATCATAGGCCTTTTTTAACGATATAGAGAAGAAAAAACCAACCGTGCCAAAAAAACGAAACTCACATGAGGATTTTATCATTGTGCAAGGTTCCCAACGGACTGACGAGGTGGGGGCTAAACTTTGTATGGCACAAGGATGCAGTTGTGAGGCAGAATATCGTGCACCACGCAGCAGACAAGAATTGCGCAATTATATCTGGTTCTGCCTTGAACACATCAGAGCCTTTAATCAAAGCTGGAATTATTATGACGGCATTGAGGGCGAAGAGTTAGAAGAAGAGATTAGAAGAGCAACAACATGGGAGCGCCCCACTTGGAAATTTGGTACTCGGTCTGCTTCTGAAAGTTTTAGCTTTGAAGATAGTTTCGGTGTTTTTGGAGATGAGGCGCAACCATCGCAATCTGCACAGGATAATCTTGACCCTGAAGAGAAAAAAGCATGGGCTTTGTTCGACCTTTCACCCGATAGTGATATCTCACAGCTAAAAAAGCGCTATAATGAATTGGCAAAAAAATATCACCCTGATCATAATCACGGCAGCAGCAAAGCAGAAGAATTACTAAAAGAAATCAATCTTGCCTATTCCGTTTTGCGTAAAAAAGTACTAGACCATAACAGCCCTGCAATTTGAACATGCAAAAATGGCTAAAAATCCCGTAATCTGATAGATAAGGGCAGCTTATAATAGTTTAAGTGGAGAAAATTCATGTCAACATACCCTTCTCAAGATAAACCAGCACACAAGCTGGGCGCACCTGATATTGAAGTTGATGTTAGGGAAGTATTTGGTATTGATATTGATATGAAGGTTGCGGCTTTTTCTGAGCCATCTGAATATGTGCCGCAAATAGACCCTGATTATCAGTTTGACAAAGATACTAGCCTTGCCATTCTAGCTGGCTTCGGCCACAACCGCAGAGTGATGGTACAGGGCTATCACGGCACCGGCAAATCCACCCATATTGAACAAATTGCAGCTCGCCTTAATTGGCCATGTATGCGGGTTAATTTGGATAGCCATGTTAGTAGAATTGACCTTGTTGGCAAAGATGCGATTGTGCTGAAAGATGGCAAGCAAGTCACCGAATTTAAAGAAGGTATTTTGCCATGGGCCTTACAAAATTCTGTTGCGCTTGTGTTTGATGAATATGATGCCGGACGCGCAGATGTAATGTTCGTTATTCAGCGCGTGCTTGAGGTTGATGGCAAGCTTACCCTGCTGGATAATAATAAGGTGATTACACCGCATCCATATTTCCGGCTATTTGCAACTGCTAATACAGTCGGCCTTGGCGACACCACAGGCCTGTATCATGGCACCCAGCAAATTAACCAAGGCCAAATGGATAGATGGTCGATTGTAACAACCTTGAACTATCTGCCGCTTGCTGATGAAGTAAATATTATTCTCTCAAAGCAAAAATCCTATCAAACAGAAGATGGGAAGAAACAAATTGAGCAGATGGTGCGGATGGCTGATATGACTCGCAAAGGGTTTATGGCAGGTGATCTATCTACCGTTATGTCACCACGGACAGTGCTGACATGGGCTGAAAATGCGCTTATTTTCAACGATATCACACTCGCATTTAGACTAAGCTTTTTGAATAAGTGTGATGAAATTGAGCGCCCAACATTAGCTGAATATTATCAGCGTGTGTTTGGGATTGATTTGCCTGAAGCACCGCATCTGGCTCAGAAAGCCTCTTAAGAGAAAAAGCACTAGGATATGTCTTCACAGAAAGATCAATCTGATTTTCTGAAAGCAAATGCAGCTAGCCTTCGGGCAATTGCGGGCGGCATTGATGCACAAGTGCGCTATGCTGGCCAAGATACCCATATTGGCAAGACAGAAATTAGACTGCCCGCACTGCCGCGCGAAACTCATGCTGAAAGCAGAAGCGATAGCCGCGGCGCATCTGATTCAGCAGGGCTGTGGCTTGCCCATCATAGTGCGAAAACACATCAAAATAAGTCCCCTGAAGCACCTATGGCGAAGGCTATATTTGATGCTGCTGAAAGTGCCCGTGTTGAAGCAATTGGCGCTAATCAGATGGCAGGGGTTAAGCAGAATCTTGGCATCCGGCTGGAACAAAAATACAGCAAACACACTATTGGTAGCCCGGAAACAGGCGATGATAGTGCGCTTATTGATGCTGTTAGCTTGATGGTGCGTGAAGTGCTTACAGGCGAGAAGCCACCAGCTTCTACCGGTATGGTGATGGATTTATGGCGGCCATGGATTAACAATAAAGCTGGTGATTTACTGTCTGAGATGAAGCTGGCAGAAGATAATCAGGAACAATTCGCAGAATTGTCTAAACGTCTTATTGGCGCACTAAAAACAGAATTGGGCGAGCCTTCAGATAATGAGGATGAAGGTGATGATGAGAGTGATGATAGCGCTGATGACGGCAATGATGATCAAAATGAAAATGATGAAGCGCAATCCGCCACAGGTGAAGATGACTCCGAGGGTGATGACAGCCAAAGCCTAGACCAAGATGGCGATGCGGCAGGCATGTCTGCGGATGATGCCGCTGATATGGAAGCTGATTCAGACCTTGATGGTCTTACTGATGGCGAAACCCCAGGCGGTGATCCTACCCAGCCTGACGCGCACAACACAAAAGATAGTGATGCTTACAGAGTGTTCACCGCGCAATTTGACGAAGTCATTGATGCAGCAGAATTATGTGATACAGCAGAGCTGGAACGTTTGCGTCTGATGCTTGACCGGCATTTAGAAAATGCAAACCAGCTGATAGGTAAGCTTGCTAATCGTCTGCAACGCAGATTAATGGCCTTTCAAAACCGCACATGGGAATTTGATTTAGAAGAAGGCATGCTTGATGCTGGAAAATTGCATCGAGTCGTCACCCAGCCGCTTAGCCCGCTTTCATATAAGCAAGAACAAGATATGAAGTTTAAGGACACTGTGGTGACCTTATTGCTTGATAATTCAGGGTCTATGCGCGGCAGGCCAATTACTATCGCTGCGGTTACAGCTGATATTCTCGCACGTACCTTAGAGAGATGCGGGGTGAAGGTGGAGATTTTAGGCTTTACCACCAAAGCATGGAAGGGGGGGCAGTCCAGAGAAGCATGGCAAGCACAAGGAAAGCCGCCAGCACCTGGAAGGCTAAACGATTTGCGTCATATTATTTATAAAGCTGCTGACCAGCCATGGCGACGTGCCCGTAAATCACTTGGCCTGATGTTACGCGAAGGCATCTTAAAAGAGAATATTGACGGTGAAGCGCTGATTTGGGCACATGACAGGCTTGTCTCTCGCACTGAAGATAGGCGCATTATGATGGTTATCTCAGATGGCGCACCTGTGGATGATTCGACCCTATCCTCTAATAGCGGCAATTATTTAGAAAAACATCTTCGTCATACGATTGAGATGATCGAAACCCGCTCTCCTGTTCAGCTTCTTGCAATAGGTATCGGGCATGATGTCACCCGCTATTACAGGCGTGCAGTAACCATCACAGATGTTGACCAGCTTGGTGGCACAGTCATCTCAGAGCTTGCTGATTTATTTGATGGGGATAATACCCCTGCAAAACTGCACCGTTTCAAACGCTAGTAGCCTCGCTGAAATTCAGCTTACAAAAAAGCCGACCTTGTTCTTAAGATCGGCTTAATCTGCATTCAAATATCGTGAGAAGCTTAGCTTTGTGCTGCCATGATTTCTTTTTTCAGCGCACGTGCTTCATCAGCAAGTTCAGCGTTTCTGGCTTGCAGCAAAAATGCATCCAATCCACCATGCTTTTCGATTGTGCGAATAGCGCTTACACTTACGCGCAATGATACATTCCGACCCAAAATCTCAGAAGTCATGCTCGTGTGCTGAAGATTAGGCAAAAAGCGGCGACGGGTCTTGTTATTTGCGTGGCTGACATTATTTCCAGTCATCACACCCTTACCAGTAATTTGGCATCTTTTTGACATTTTCTTCATCCTTTCATATCAACATAGTATTGCATCAATGACGCATACTATTGCGAAGCTAGGCTTTTAAAGGAAAAAGCGATAAAGGTCAAGCCTACAGATTGATATCTCAAACCGCATTTTGTCCGCTATCTAAAGGCTAGCACCAAAGGCTAGGAAAGCATTATCCCGTATACCCTATCCATTTGGATAGTATTTTATCTAAAATATCATCGATAAGCTATTTAAATAGATAGTACATTCAAGTTAGTCTCTCTTTTGATATGATGAATTTTGGTATCAGAGTAGATTTTATCCCCTAAACTACACCTATTTAAGAAACCTACATGCCGGATCTTCATACGATAAAGCGCAATGTAACGATTGGTGAAAGACGCACCTCTATTTTGCTTGAGAAAGTCGTGTGGCAATCCATCGACAAAATTCTTGAAGAAGAAAAAATTTGCCTAAGCTTTCTTTGTTTTGAAATAGATAAAAGAAGAAAGAACCTCAATTTTTCGCAAGCATTGCGGATGTTTGTGGTGATTTATTTTAGGCAGATGGCCTTATCCAAGCTTGAGGATGAAACTGTAGAAGAAAGCACAATCCATACCCTAGCAGAAGAAGGGGAGGAAACACCCCCAAGAGAAAGTCTGCTCATCAACAGCCTGCATCATTTTGTACAAGTTGTTGAACATGCTGAAACGCTTGATCAGCGTTAGATATCTGGCCAATTATCTGGTTCAACGTTGCTCCTTCTGCGGCTAAGAATTTTGTTAAGCCTGAGAGTATCTTTTCAGCTAATTCAGGGCCTTGTAAGGCAAGGGCTGTGTAAATCTGCACTAATTCTGCACCCATTAACAGGCGTATATAAGCGTGTTCTGCTGTGCTAATGCCGCCAACACCGATAAAACGGATATCTGTATAACCGCTATCTTTGCGCCACCGCACCGCCCATTCAAGACAAGCCAATGCCTGATCATGAAGGGGTGCCCCTGAAAGCCCGCCTGTCTCTGTGCGATGGGGCGATGTTAAACTATCGGGGCGCGCAATCGTGGTGTTGGTCAGAATAACCCCGTCAATTTTGCACGCAGCTGCCTGTTCTAAGGACGAAACAAGCTGTTCTTGGCTTAAATCAGGGGCTAGTTTTACAAATAATGGACAGGATATTTCTGCATCTTTCATACCGTGTTGTGCGGCTTCAATGGTCATCTTCAAACTTGAAGCATGTTGCAAATCTCGCAATCCGGCCGTATTGGGTGAGGATATATTTACCGTGATATAATCAGCAAATGGGGATAGTACATAAGCTGTTTTGAAGTAATCAGCTGTTCTGTCCACACTTTCTTTATTCGCACCAATATTCACCCCAACAATGCCTTTTGGCGTGTGTTTGCGAAACGCCATAAGCCGTGTTTTAGCTGCTTCCATCCCTTGTGAGTTAAAGCCATAACGGTTAATCACAGCATCATCTTCTGGCAATCTGAAAATACGCGGCTTAGGGTTTCCAGGTTGCGGAAAGGGGGTAATTGTGCCCACTTCAATATGACCTAAGCCTAATTTAAAGGCGCCAGCCATGGCTTCAGCGTTCTTATCAAAACCTGCTGCAAGCCCAAGCGGATTGTTAAATTCCAAGCCCGAAAAAGCTGTTTTTAGCGCAGGACTTGCGGCTGCATTATAGCGCGGCACCATGCCAATCTGCATCGCTTTCACAGCTAGGTTATGTGCTGTCTCAGCAGGTAATTTACGATGCGAGGCAGCAGCAACTCTCCAGAACATTACGCTAGCCTATCTTCTAAGACATCCTCGCATAATTGCACAGATGATTTTAGGCCATATAGCCGGAAGAAGCTACCCATTCGCGGGCCTTGATCTTGGCCAAGCATGGTTTGATATAAACACAAGAACCATTCTCTTAACTGCTCGTAATGATCGCGCCCTGCGGCAAATACTGCTGATTGCACTTCTTCTGCAGTTGCTGTCTCATCTAAGGCTGCAAGCCGGTCTTTTAAATCTGAGATACGCTCTTTTTCTTGTGGCGTCGCCGCACGATAGGTTTTGTGCGGGGCAACCCTGTCCTGATAATATGCCACCGCATATTGGGCAAGCTGTTCTAGATGAGGGTGAGTTTCTTTACTTGCGCCCTCAGCATACGCAGAAATATATCCCCATAACACATCTGTTGTATCAGCAGCACATACCCCTGCAAGATTGAGCAAAAGCGAAAAGCTAACAGGCATATCGCTAGAAGCATTATCCTGTTTCAATGCAATATGGAAGGCAGGGTTTTCAAGCTTTTGTGCATCTTCTTGTTCCGCCAATTTTGCGTGATGCGAGAAATATTCATCTACTGCTTTTGGGATAGAATCAAAATATAATCTTTTCGCTCTTTTTGGCTGTCCAAACATATATAAAGCAAGCGATTCAGGGCTGCCATAACGAAGCCATTCTTCCACCGATAAGCCATTACCTTTTGATTTTGATATTTTGCGGCCTTCTTGATCCAAGAACAGCTCGTATGAGAAGCCTGCTGGCGGCATACCTTTTAAAACCCGAACAATTTTTGAAGATAAGGTGACAGAATCACTCAAATCCTTACCTGCCATTTCATAATCAACACCAAGCGCAAACCAGCGCATTGCCCAGTCTGCTTTCCATTGTAATTTACACTGCCCGCCTGTCACCCCAACGGTTACAAGCTCATCTGTTTCAGGGTCACAATAGGTAATGGTGCCAGCCTGTTTGTCATGGTCTGTGACAGCCGCTTGCAACACTTTGCCAGTCTTTGGGCAAATCGGCAAAAAGGGGCTGTATGTTTTCTGGCGTTCTTCTCCTAGGGTCGGCAGGATAACCTGTATTATCGCTTCATACTGTTCCAGCATTGCAAGCAAGGCTTTATCAAAATGTCCTTCGCGATACATTTGGGTAGAACTTACAAATTCATAATCAAAGCCAAACCCATCTAAAAAAGCCTGTAATCTAGCATTATTATGCTCGCCAAATGAAGAATGAGTGCCAAAAGGGTCTGGAACTTGGGTTAATGGCATTTCCAAATAAGGCGCAATTTTTTCAGGCTGGGGAATATTATCAGGGACTTTACGAAGCCCATCCATATCATCTGAAAAACAAATCAAGCGGGTTTTACGCCCTGTGAGCATCTCAAATGCGGCACGCACCATTGAGGTGCGCACAACCTCAGCAAATGTTCCGATATGCGGCAGACCAGATGGCCCATATCCGGTTTCAAACAATACCGGTCTATCCAGACTATCATCTTTCATTTTTGATAATCTTTTCACAATCTCTCTGGCTTCAGCAAATGGCCATGCCTTCGCATCCTGTGCGAGGGTTCTCAGCATTTCGGGATCATTGTTGATAAGGGTTGAAAGCTGGTTGGTCATTGAAACCTCTTTGCTAGGCGTTATCTGCCATCGGTTGAACGTGGCTGAGTTATAGCCTAGCCTAGCCCTTCACATCAAGTCCCCTCATATTAAGGTACCGTCAGACTAAATCAGCCCAGTAGATAGAAATAGCACTGGCAGAAGCAGAATTAGCACCTTATAAAGGGTGCACCATGCACAGTGCTTCTTTTGTTTCTGACATTCCAGTTTTATTTCCTGATGGCAGGCAATTTGTTGTGCTTTCTGCTGAGGGGGAAATACATAATCTTCCCACAGCACAAACTGCAGACCAATTCTCGCATCTGCCTGTCTTGGTATGTCACCGCCATCTCACAGAAGCACGACTTGGCGAAGAACTCCCGCACGCCTTTGATATTCTTGAGCTATTTGCATTCGTAAGGCCAGCACAATTCTGCCTTCCGGCAGCTGACGGGCTAGCCACAAAATTAGGACTGCCAGCCCCGCAATCTGCAGAGGATAGAGCAGTAATTATTGCCCAAACTGCACAAATATTATTGCAAGAACTAACCCAAATCTCAGCAAAACAGGCTGATCATATGGCCAGCCTTGCAGATATGATGGGCAAAGGGGGATGGCAGTGGAGTGCAGATATTCTGAATGTGCTTGGTAAAATATCATCCCCGAATGGACCACCAAACGGAAAAGCAGGACATATTTGGCAACAGCTTGAAGATATTGAAGATATAATGCCAAGAGCAATGGCAGGCGCCAAAGAAGTGTCACACACGCAAGTCACCTCAAGGCTTAAAACACTGCTTGGAAGCCATGCAGAAACCCGCGATAGCCAAACTGATTATGCCGCCTCGCTAAAGGGTATTTTTGCAGCCCCCCAAGATGATAAACGCCCCCATCTTGTCTTAGCAGAAGCAGGTACAGGCACAGGCAAAACCCTTGGCTATCTTGCCCCTGCAACCTTATGGGCAGAAGAAAATCAAGCTGGGGTTTGGATATCTACCTATACCCGCACCCTGCAACATCAAATTGCCACAGAACTTACCCGTCTTTATCCAGATGCAGCACAACGCAAACGCAAAATTGTTATTCGCAAAGGGCGCGAGAACTATCTGTGCCTGTTAAATTTAGAAGAAGCCTTAAACCGCATGCCAGGAATGCCGCAATCTGCTATCGCATTAGGGCTGATGGCGCGGTGGGCAAGTGCGAGCGAAGATGGCGATCTTACAGGGGCTGGATTTCCGGCATGGCTAAGCGATTTAGTTGGTAGACGCTTTACCCTTGGGCTAGCAGACAGGCGCGGTGAATGTATCCATTCTGCCTGTAGCCATTATTCAAAATGCTTTGTTGAAAAATCTATCAGAAGGGCACGCCAAGCAGATATTGTCATTGCCAATCATGCCTTGGTGATGGTTCAAGCAGTGATGCAAGCACATACCGAACAAGCCATGCCGACCCGGTATATTTTTGATGAAGGGCATCATGTTTTTGACGCCGCAGATAGCGCTTTTTCTGTCCATCTCACAGCGCTTGAAACCATTGAATTGCGGCTATGGATAAGAGGTGCAGAAGATGGCAGAAGCGGCCGCGCAAGAGGCTTGAAAAAGCGTCTTCAGGAACTTGTAGCAGATAATGAAAATGCCCTTGCCGCCTTAGACGATGCAAGTGAAGCCGCGCGCATTTTGCCTTGGACTGGTTGGACAAAAAGGCTGGCGGGCGGGGAGGCAATAGGAGAAGCTGAAGCCTTTTTTGCTGAGGTGCGTAAACAGATTTATCTCCATACAGATAACCCGCATTCTCATTATGATATCCAAGTGGAATTATATCCAGCACATCCAGATTTGATGAAACATGCCAGAGCGTTCCGGCAGGCCCTTGAAAAATTACTTATCCCGTTAAAGACGCTTGCGGCTGAAATTGAAAAAATGCTGGATGATGAGACAGAGCATTTAGATAGTCAGATACGCCAACGCCTAGAAAGCCTGTCACGCAGTTTGCTTCGGCGTGCTTCAGGCCCTGTGGCGGCGTGGTGCCAGTTTTTAGAAGATGTCTGCTCTGAGAAACGAGATGGCTTTATCGATTGGATGCAAATTACCCGCATTGACAGTGCTGATAAGGATGTTGGGCTGTTTAGGCATTGGCTTGACCCAACCATTCCCTTTGCTGAATTTTTGCTGAAGCCTGCGCATGGGGTGGGCATCACCTCTGCTACCCTAACAGACCAGACAGAACAGATAACCCCAGAAAGCCAGCAAGACCCATCTGAGAAAAACACCAAAACACCTTATTTTGCTGCCCAGCAATTGGTCGGGGCAAATCATTTGGATCATGACGCAGAATGGAGCAATCATACCTCCCCCTTTGATTATGCCTCGCAAGCCAGAATTTATATTGTGAATGATGTAAGCCGAGATAGGGCTGAGACCACCTCTGCTGCAATGTCTGCTTTGATGCGGGCATCAGATGGCAGGGCGCTTGCACTATTTACCTCTATTCAGCGGCTGAAATCATGCTGGCCTTACTTAGCAGACAGGCTTGCACAATTAGATATCCCGCTTTATGCACAGCATCAGGACAGGATGAATTTGCAAACATTATTACAGCTTTTCAGAGATGATCCGCGCTCTGTTTTGATGGGAACAGATGCGGTGCGTGACGGGGTTGACGTGCCAGGTGAGGCCTTGCAAATGATGATTTATGATCGCGTGCCATGGCCAAGGCCAGATAAATTATTTCAAGCACGCGCGCAATGGCTAGGCAGAAGTGAATGGACAGACAGGCTTACCAGACTTAAATTACGTCAAGCCTTTGGCAGGTTAATCCGTAGGCAAAATGACAAGGGTGTGTTTGTCATTCTCGATAGCCGATTACCAACGCGCCTGACAACCGCATTTCCAAAAGATGTTTTGATTGAACGTGTCGGCATTGCTGAGGCTGTTGAAAAAACAAAAATCTTTTTAGGCCATCAAGACCGCTAACGCAGAGTATGCGGCTTGGCATCACCTGTTTGGCTATTATACAAAACAAGCCCCCCAGATGGCGGCGATATATCGGTAATAGCACTAATCACAACCTGATGTGTTACCAGCAAAACGGTCTTATCTGGCGGTAGCTTCTTTATATAATCTGTTAGCAATTGAAGTGTTTTTTCTTTGTTTACATAGCCATTAAAAAATGAATTCAGCCCATCAAAAGTGGTAAAAGAACCAAGGCCAAGCAGGGCTGCTGTTTCTGTGCAACGGCACCATCTGCTTGATAAAATCACATCAATCGTAATATCTGAGCGCGCTAAAATTTGGCCAATTTTACTGGCTTGCCTGCGGCCATTCGCATCTAAATTTCGTTGCGTGCGACAATCTAGAATATCAAATTTTGCAGGGTCTCCATATCCAGGTGCTAGCGCATGACGCATGAAAATCACATTGCTGCCAAGCGCTTGCATCGCTTGCTTTAGGCGTGCTTCGGCAACACCATTAGTAGCCATCCCTGCGACGCATAATAGCACAATACCAACATAACATAGACAGCGTGCAAACATCTTAAAGATGGGTATCGATAATAACCGCAATACCCTGACCACCGCCAATACACATGGTCGCTAGCCCATACCGCTCCCCCCTGCGCTTGAGCTCATAAATAAGCTTGGTAAGAATTATTGCGCCAGTTGCGCCAACTGGATGACCTAATGCGATTGCACCGCCATTTGGATTAACAATTTCAGGGTCAAGACCAAGCTGTTGGCTTACCGCACAGGCTTGCGCTGCAAAAGCTTCATTACTTTCAACCACCGCAATATCTTCTGCTTTTAGCCCTGCACGCTCAAGCGCCATTTTACTCGCAGGCACAGGACCCATCCCCATAATACGGGCTGGCACACCCCCAAAACCATAAGATACAATCCGGGCTAATGGCTCAGATGCACCGCCTAATTGGCTCTCATTTGCAAGCACTATGGCAGCAGCGCCATCATTAATCCCAGAGCTATTGCCTGCTGTAACATGGCCATCTGTTTTAAATGCAGGACGCAGAGTGCCAAGCTTTTCCACTGTTGTTTCTCGCACATGCTCGTCTGTATCAAAGCTTATCGTCTCGCGGCGTTGTTTAACCTCGATAGGCGTAATCTGTGAGGTGAAATATCCAGCCGCAATCGCTTTTGCCGCTCTTTGCTGGCTGTTAAAGGCAAATTCATCCATCTGCGCGCGGCTAACACCATAATCAGCGGCTACATTTTCAGCTGTGATACCCATATGCCCAAGACCAAAAGGGTCATGCAATGCACCAAGCATCATATCGGTTATCTCGCTATGGCCAAGACGTGCCCCCCACCGCATCGCTGGTACTAAATGCCCGCCGCGGCTCATCACTTCAGCACCGCCTGCCAATACCGCATCCCCATCACCACATTTAAGAAGCTGAATAGCAGAGACCACAGCTTGCAGCCCGCTACCACATAGCCGGTTCACCGTTAGCGCAGGTGCTGTATCAGCCATCCCTGCCCCAATAGATATACAGCGTGAAATATACATATCACGCGGCTCGGTATGAATAACATTGCCAAACACCGCATGATGAAGTGCGTCTGCTGATAGCCCTGAACGTGCAATGGCTTGCTTTGCAACTTCAATCCCAAGGTCAATCGGGCTATGGTCCTTCAGGCTTCCGCCAAAACTGCCAATTGCGGTACGGGTAGCGGAAAGAATAAAAATATCGTCCATCATATGCTCCTGAATTTAGCGCTGTAACCAACCTGCCTGCATGGATAATACAGGGTCATCTTCAGCCGTAATGGCTGTAGCAAGTCTGTCTACATGCGGCAGACAATGGGTGATATAAATCTGTGCTGTGACATTTTTCGCCGCCAAGAAATCGGCTGAAAATTCATCCTTTGCATGCTGTGTGGAATGGCTTGCCCGCACCATCATCCATCCGCCACATAAATAGCCCAATAACATCAGCCAATTTACCCCGCCAGCAGCCGCATTGCGCGGCATATTTGCCTTAGCAAGCAGGTTTTCTAAACTGGTTTCAGCACATGCCACCGCCGCGATCACCGCATGTGCCATATCATTATCAATATCCTGCATGTCTTGGCGGATTTCACTAAATAGCGCTTTGATCGTCTCGCCCTGATCACGCAATGTTTTTCTAAAAATTAAATCATTGGCCTGAATAGCGGTGGTGCCCTCATAAATCGGCAAAATGCGTGCATCACGATAATGTTGTGCAGCCCCTGTCTCTTCAATAAAACCCATACCGCCATGCACCTGAACTGCATCAGAGGTAAGCGCAACAGACCGTTCTGTTAGCCAACCCTTAACCACTGGCACAAGCAAAGAGGAACGCGCATCAGCGTGTGCTGCATCTTCTGGGCTATCTGCGTGATGTGCTTTATCCATCGCGGTGCCGCAATATAGCGCAACTGCGCGCATCGCCTCAATTTCAGCACGCATCACACTTAATAGGCGCATGACATCTGGGTGATGTGAGATAGGCTGGCCTTTTTCACCTTCAAGCGGGGTGCCTTGAATTCTGTTCTGGGCATAATCTACAGCCTGTTGATAGGCACGTTCTGAGATCGCTAACCCTTGAAGCCCAACAGCAAATCTAGCATGGTTCATCATGCCAAACATAATTTCAAGACCTTTGTTTTCCTCCCCCACTAAATAGCCAACAGCACCGCCTTTCTCGCCATATTGCAAAACCGCGGTTGGGGATGCTTTAATCCCTAGCTTCTTTTCAATAGACAGGCATTTCACATCATTCGCCTCTCCAAGACTACCATCTTCATTGACCAATATTTTCGGCACAATAAAAACCGAAATACCCTTTACACCTGGCGGTGCATCTGGGGTTCTTGCCAGCACGAGATGGATGATATTTTCAGCCATATCATGCTCACCATAGGTGATATAGATTTTCTGGCCTGAAATAAGATAATGGTCACCATTTTTCACAGCCTTACTTTTAATCGCTGCAAGGTCTGTTCCTGCCTGAGGTTCAGTTAAATTCATCGTCCCTGTCCATCGACCTTCGACCATTGGCGGGATGAAAAGATTCTTTTGCTGTTCTGATGCTGAATTCTGCAAGGCAAAAATTTGCCCTTGGGTAAGCAGATGACATAACGCAAAGCTTAAGCTTGAAGATTGCCATATTTCATTTACAGCAGCAGATACCAGCATCGGCATTTGCTGACCACCATATGCCTCATCCGCTTCCATCGCCGTCCAGCCGCCTTCAGCCATCGCCTTATAGGCCTCAACAAACCCATCAGGGGTTTTCACCTCCCCTGTTTCAAGCCGCTTAGCGGACTGTATATCTGCATCATGATTAAGAGGGGCGATTTGTGCTGAAGCAAGCTTGCCAGCTTCTTCAATAATGGTTTCAGCTAAATCGAATGAAAGATGGTTAAAACTCGGCAAGGCTGTCACATCATCAAAGCCTGCTAAATATTTCATTCCGAATTTAAAATCTTCTACTGGCGGAATATAATTCATCTCAACCCAACCTTATTTAAAAATGATCAGCTGTCCCTGCTATAGCAGTGTAAATGCTGTTTTCTTGCAACGCAATCATTCAAGATTGGAATTTCCACACAAAACTAATGAAGTTTTAAGCCGCTAAGGAAGTTTTACGGCAGCAGATATTGCGGCAGATGTTTTGACAGCTTCTATCAAACGCAAAGCAGCTAGACCGTCCCTTGCGCTAACCACAGGCGGCACATCTTTTTCTATCATATCGCTGAAATGTTCAAGCTGCGCAACAAGCGGGTCTTTTTGAGGATAAATCGGGGTGGTCATTGCAAATGGCTTCCACCAGCTTCTTTCTGCTTTGGCTTGCCATAATGCCAGATTTGGCACCCCTAATGAGCCCTTACTTCCGCCAATCTGATATGCATGTTGGTTGGTATGCGGATAGGCTGGATTTTCATGCGCCGTATGCTCCCAACTCCATGGGCCAACGATACTATCTGATATGGTCATTGTACCAAGCGCACCATTTGAGAATTTCAGCATAATCGCAGCTGTATCTTCTACCTCATACCCTCTAGCTTGATTTGATTCCATCGCATAGATTTCATCTACATCCCCGCAAAAATACCGCGCTAAATCAATATCGTGAATAAGGTTTATATACACAGGCCCAGCACCTTTTTTAACGCGCCACGCCACATCATAATAAGCATCTGGTTTATATAACCAAGTAGTCATAGACAGGCTTAAAAGCTGACCAATTTCCCCATCATCAATCATCTGCTTCGCTTTTTGGATAAGCGGATTATGGCGACGGTGATGACCGATAAGCACTTTAGCTTGTTTCTGCTCAACCCATTTCACAAATTCTGCTGCATCTTCAACATCATCTGCAATGGGCTTTTCGATAAGTACCGGTATATTTTCAGTAACACACAATCTTGCTTGTTCAAGATGAAGATGGTTTGGGGTTGCTAGGATTATGCCGTCTATGCTGGTTTGTGCTAGCGCGTTAGCAAGAGAATCGAAATAAGCTACATGATGTTCTTGTGCGATATGTTGTGCATTTTCAGAAGGGTCTATAATTGCGACTAATTCAGCACAGGCACTATTTTTTATGCGATCAATATGCGATTTTCCAATCAGCCCTGCACCCACAACTGCTAACCTTACCATCTGCTTTTACAATCCCTTTATTTACGCCTGCATGAAAGCGGCAATTTCATCTTTAGTTGGGGGGTTACATCCCTGCCTGCTGCAATTTATAGCCGCAGCATTCGCAGCATATTTTGCCATATCTACTTTGTCCTGATGCTCAAGCATAGACAATTTATCTAACCATCCCCCATTGATAAGATACGCTATCATGCTTGCCATATAGGTATCGCCTGCACCAACAGTGTCAGAAAACGGCTCTAACATTGTAGCTTCAGTATGGTGAAATTCACCATCATGGAAAAAATATGCACCTTCATCCCCTTGTGTGATGGTGATAATTTTCTGCGCGCCACTCGCCTTAATCAGCTTATCCATCAGCACAGCCATATCTTCTGTTTGGTATAAGTAGGCAAGGTCCTCATCACTGCATTTGATAATATCAGCAAGCCCAAACATCCGGTCAATTAATACCCGATACACATCAGGGTTATCCACTAATGCAGACCTGACATTAGGGTCAAGAGAGACAAGCATACCCTTCTTTTTGCAGGTAACTGCGCATTCTGCCCAAATCTCACTGTCTTTTGCCCCAGCAAGCGCTAGCGAGCCAATATGGAAAACCCTGTCATTTTGAGTCATTCCAGCGTTCAGCATTTCGGCGTTAATTTGCCGTTCTGCAGTATTTTCTCGGTAGAATTGATAAGAAGGCACTCCGCCTACCAAATTAACCATTGCTAAGGATGATGCTGCATCTACCCGACTAGTCGCCAAACGCACCTGAGCTTCTTCTAATCGTGCAAAAAGCGAATCCCCATGTGCATCTGTTGAGATGGGGGTTACATAACGAGTTGGTATTTGCTGTCTGCCTGCCGCTATCGCCATATTAAAGGGTGAGCCGCCTGGAATAGCCTTGAAAATAGGATATTGCCCACCTTCATCTTCACTCTGAACAAGATCGATAAGATTTTCACCGCCAACTACTAACATGTCTAATTTCTTCTGCGCTAAAATGGTTTATGGTGCTGCAACACCTATTGAAGGCTGAAATTACCCTCTTCATCTTAATTAATCAATCGGATTTAATTATCAAAGGCGTAGATTGCCTTATCTGCTTCGAACGATTTACAGATACCCTTTAATCGCTGTTTTACTTGTCACTTTGTCGATGTTTGATTATGCATGATGCATTAGACAATTTTTAACGGCATTTTTTGGGGGAATGCTATGACACTATCTATTGGGTCATCAACCATTCGGGCTGTTGATGTTCAGCTATTTCATATCCCATTAGCAGAAGTGTTGGTTGATGCCAAACATGGTGACCACCATTTGTTTGAATTGGTAGTTGTCAGCATCACCACAGATGATGGGGTGACAGGGGTTGGATATAGCTATACTGGCGGTAAAGGCGGCATGGCTATTGCTGCCATGATTGAAACAGATTTTGCGCCAATGCTAATCGGCAAAAATGCGGCTGATATTGACCATCTATATGATGAGATGTTCTGGCATATTCATTATGTAGGTCGCGGCGGTATCTCAGCTTTTGCAATCTCGGCTGTAGATATTGCGCTATGGGATATTAAGGGAAAGATGTCTAATCGCACGCTTGCTGAGATGGTGGGCGGGCGTAATACCAGTTGTAACGCCTATTGCGGCGGCATTGATTTGAATTTTCCACTGCCAAAACTGCTGGATAGCATTTCTTCTTATCTTGAGCGCGGCTGTAATGCCGTTAAAATTAAAGTTGGTCAGCCTGAGCTTAAAACAGATATTAAACGGGTTGCAGCTGTTCGTGATTTAATCGGCAGTGACATTACTTTTATGGTAGATGCGAATTATTCCATGGAAGTAGACCAAGCTATTGAGGCTGCCCGCGCCTTTAAAGAATTTGATATTCTTTGGTTTGAAGAGCCTATTATCCCTGATAATTACGCAGGCTATCGGCACATTGCAGAAGCGAGCGGTATGGATTTAGCGATGGGCGAAAATCTGCATATGAGCTATGAATTTGGCTTTGCATTTGAAGATGCTAACATCTCATATATTCAGCCAGATAGCTCAAATTGCGGCGGAATTACTGGCTTTTTAAGAGTGGCAGAAATGGCAAAATCATACCATGTGCCAGTCTGTAGCCACGGAATGCAAGAATTACATGTAAATCTGCTTAGCGGCTTGGGAAGTGAAGGATGGCTAGAAATTCATTCCTTCCCCATAGAAGATTATACCACCCAACCTTTACGCATTGAAAATGCGCGTGCCTGTATCACCACAACTGCTGGCACAGGGGTGGTATTTGATTTTGATAAATTGCATGGTGCAAATCTGCGCCCCTCATCACAATGGAGAATAATATGACTGTAAGAGCTGCCTGTTACAGAGGCGATAAAACCTTTAGCCTAGAGCACAAATCGCCGGTGGCTGAAATAGGCGCAAATGAGGTAGAAATCGATGTCGCTTTCTGCGGTATTTGCGGCACAGACCTTCATATCTATCTTGGTCATATGGATGGGCGTGTTGGCTTTGAGCGCACAATCGGGCATGAAATGTCTGGCACTATCGCGCGTATTGGCAGTGCGGTAACAGGCCTATCTTCAGGTCAAAAAGTGGTGGTACGTCCCTTAGATGCCTGTCACGATTGCCCAGCATGTGATGCTGGACATGACCATGTCTGTCATAATCTGAAATTCCTTGGCATTGATACAGATGGCGCATTTCAAGATAAGTGGGTAGTGCCTGCACATACCATTCATGTGCTGCCAGATAATATTGATTTATCCCATGCAGCTCTTATCGAGCCATTAGCTGTGGCGTGTCATGATGTGGCCAGAGCAAACATTCAAAAAGGTGAAGATGTACTGGTTATTGGCGGTGGTCCTATCGGGCTGTTAGTCGCCCTTGTTGCACGTCATGCAGGCGGTAATGTACGCATCTCAGAGGTTAATGAAAGCAGACTAGCCTATGCAGCTAAGCTAGGGTTTGAGACTTACGATCCACGCCAAACAGATGTTGCTGCACAAATGCGCGAAGATAGTGCAGGCAAAGGTGCAGAGGTTATTTTTGAAGTATCAGGCACGCAAGCAGGGGTTGATGTAATGACCCAAGCTGCTGCTGCGAGAGGCCGTATTGTGATGGTGGCCATTCATGCTGAACAGCCCCGCATTGATATGTTCAAATTTTTCTGGCAGGAAATCGAATTGCTAGGCGCACGCGTCTATCGCCCTGAAGATTACGAACAAGCGATGAAATTGCTTTCTGAAGGGGTTGTTGATTGTGCTAGTTTCATTACCGATATTCAGCCGCTAGAAGATATTCAAACCGCGTTTGATACGCTGGCAGGGAACCCGCAAGCCATTAAATCTATGATCCAGATTAACCGCTAAAACGCGATGTCACCATTTCAGAAATTTTTAAAGGAATATGAAAATGAGTATTTTCAGCCAATTTGATTTAACAGGTAAAACCGCACTTGTTACTGGCGCTAGAAGAGGCATTGGGTTTGGCATTGCCCATGCCCTTGCGCAAGCTGGTGCAGATATTATTGGGGTAAGCGCCTCATTGGAAAAAGATTCTGAAATTGAACAGGCCACCATCCAAGAAGGACGCAATTTTACAGGCTATGCTGCTAATTTCTCTGACCGTATGGCAGTGAAAGCTTTTGCAGATAAGGTAAATGCAGAACACCCACAAATTGATATTTTGGTGAATAATGCAGGCACCATCAAACGCAAACCAGCAGCAGAACATGAAGATGCTTTATGGGATGAGGTGATTGAAGTTAATCTGTCTTCACAATTTGTGCTTTCGCGTGAAATTGGTCGCCAGATGATTGCCCGTAAAAGCGGTAAAATCATCTTCACAGCATCCCTGCTTACCTTCCAAGGCGGCATTACCGTGCCAGGATATTCAGCATCCAAAGGCGGCATTGGTCAATTAACCAAAGCACTTGCAAATGAATGGGCATCACATGGGGTGAATGTAAACGCAATTGCCCCTGGATATATCAGCACAGATAATACCGAAGCTTTGCGGAATGACGATGCAAGATATAAAGCCATTTTAGAGCGAATTCCAGCAGGACGCTGGGGCAAGCCAGAAGATTTTGCAGGGCCAGCGGTATTTTTAGCCTCATCAGCATCTGATTATGTTCATGGTGAAATTTTAACCGTAGATGGTGGATGGATGGGACGCTAATCCCTCTCCCTCCCCCTTGAAGCAAAAAAAGCACACGACAAATGACCGCACAAAACAGCCTTAATTTACTATGTATCGGTGAAGCGATGGCAGAGCTTAGGCGCACTGACACAGGTAGTTTTGATGTAAGTTTTGCAGGCGATAGTTTTAATACAGCTGTTTATGCAAGCCGCATTTTAGGCGATAATAAGGTGGGGTTTTGTTCGGTGATTGGCCAAGACCCGCTATCCAGCGGATTGCTAACACTTGCCAAAGAAGAAGGGTTAAATATTGATTATCTCCAGCATCATCCTAGCCGTAATATCGGGGTCTATGCTGTCGCTACGGATGAGAGAGGCGAGCGCAGTTTTTATTATTGGCGCGACCAGTCAGCTGCACGCACCTTATTAACACATGCAGATGAGACAAAATATATTCCTAAAGCACAGGTAATTTATTTTTCAGCCATTAGCCTTGCGGTGATGGATAAAGCTGCGCGCGCGCTGCTTTTTCAAACCTTAACACAGCGCCAGAATGAAGGGTGTCTTATCGCATTTGACAGTAATTTCCGCCCTAAATTATGGGAAGATATTCCAACCGCACAGCACATGATTTCTAAAGCATGGGAAATGGCAGATATTGCACTACCATCAATTGATGATGAAATGGCACTGTTTGATGAAACAGCAGAGCAGGTTATTGCCCGCTTCACAGCCCAGAAATGGCATAGCATTGCGATAAAGCGCGGCGATAAAGGCCCGCTAAGCCCGCACCTTCCCACAGCGCAACACCCGCCCTTTAGCGTAGCCGAGAAGGTCGTAGACACCACAGCCGCAGGGGATAGTTTTAACGCAGGGTTTTTAGCAAGCCTCACGACAGGTCAGCCGTTACCACAATGCTTAACCACAGCTCATAGGCTGGCGTGTAAAGCAATTGGGGTGAGAGGGGCCTTAATCCCCAAATCTCAAGCCTGAGAATAGCCATATCTAGCTTAGCTAAATTCGACCCGTGGCAGGGTTTTTCCCAACACTAAATCTGCGCCTCGCTCTCCTATCATAATCGCGCCAGCATTAAGATTAGCACTTAGCATTGTTGGCATTATAGACGCATCTATTACCCGCAAATTTTCAACCCCATACACCCGAAGATGATTATCCACCACAGCTGTTGGGTCTGATTCAGGTGCCATTCTGCAGGTACCCATCAAATGATAGGTTGAGGTTCCGCGCTCACGGGCAAGCTGTAATAATTCATCATCTGACTGCCCTTTTTCAGGCCCAGGATACACCTCATGATCAAAATAAGGTTTAAGCGCTGGTGCATGCATCATCTCACGCGCTAATTTCATGCCTTTGACAACAATCTGCCTATCAAGCTCATCACTTAAATAATTTGGATTTATCTCAGGCTTCTCAAATGGGTCTGCTGATTTTAGTCGCACCCAGCCAAGCGATTCAGGACGTTGCTGCCATGCGGCAACAGTAAAACCTGGAACGTCATCAAGCTGTGACTGCACCCCTTCTTTATAGCTTGCAGGGCTAAAGGTCATTTGCAAATCGTGATTTCTTATCTGCTCATCAGAATGCCAGAAACAATAAACATTTGTGGGTCCTAAGCTGAGAATTGAATCAGCCCCCACAACATATTTACCAATCTCTTTTAATAATCTGAACCCTCTGGAGCTTTCATTGATGGTCTGGATATTTTTTGCACGAGCAGTCAGGCGCGGTGCAAAATGATCTCGCAGATTAGCGCCAACGCCTGGCAAATGATGTACAAGCTCAACGCCCATTTCAGCAAGGGTTTCTGCATCCCCGACCCCTGAGCATTGCAATAAATGCGGTGAGTTAATCACCCCGCCTGATAAGATGACCTCTTGGCGTGCACGCATAATATTTTCACTGCCGCCCCTACCGCCTTTAGCATAGCGCACCCCAACTGCCTTTTTACCTTCAAAGATAATTTTTGTGGCCTGAGCACGGGTAATAATATGTAAATTCTTTCGGCTTTTAGCAGGGTTTAAAAAAGCGCGTGCAGCACTAAATCGCGTTCTTTTTCTGGCCGAACGTTGCACATAAGACACCCCTTCTTGGCTACGTCCATTATAATCTTTATTGAGCGGAATACCTCTATCTAAACAGGCCTGAATAAACGCATCACATAAAGGGTGGCGCCATTCTAAATCATGAATTTCTAGCGCGCCTGTCTTTCCGCGATAGCCCTCATCCCCATCGCCAATTTTATTTTCCATGCGCATGAAATAGCCAAGCAAATCAGCATAAGACCAACCCTGATTGCCCTTTTGTGCCCAAATGTCAAAATCAGAAGGCTGGCCTCTGTTAAAGACAATACCGTTAATCGAGCTTGACCCGCCAAGCACCTTACCGCGCGGAATTTCCATCCCTCTACCTGACGTGCCCCAACTACCCTCAGCGCGATATAGCCAATTCACAGATGGTTTGGTCAGCAAATACATAAAACCTGCAGGTATATGGATAAGCGGGTCATAATCCCCAGGCCCTGCTTCAAGCAGACAAACTGTTCGTGATGGGTCTTCGCTAAGGCGGTTTGCGAGCACACACCCTGCTGAACCTGCCCCCACAATGACGTAATCAAAAACTTCTTCCATTACTCTGCCTAAAAATTCTTCCTTCTATTCAGCAAACAACCTAACCCCTAATATGTCAATCTTTGTGCCTCGCTATTCACTTCTTAGAAAGTGGATATAACGATTTAGATATCCCCTTGCATCACTGCTTAAGCCTATGACACATTAATTTCTAGGAACAGTTCAGCTGACTAAGAGGCAAAACGAATGCAGAAAATCGCAATTATCGGCACCGGTGCCATGGGTTCAGTGTATGCAGGCTTGATGGCAGAAAGCGGGCTGGAAATTTGGGCTATTGATAGCTGGCAAGATCACATCACAGCGATATCAAAAAATGGCTTACGGCTTGCCGGCGCAAGTGGGGATAGAATTATCAATACCATCCATGCAGCAACCTGCTTAGAGGACGTACCGCAATGTGATTTATATATTATCGCCACCAAAGCAGATGGTGTAGCAGATGCAGCAGCGTCTGTTGCTGGTCATATGCGCCAAGATGCCCTTGTTCTTACTATCCAAAATGGGCTTGGTGCAGGCGAGCGTATTGCCAAACATATGACAACAGAAAATGTACTTTTAGGTGTTGCTGAAGGGTTTGGTGCTTCGATAATCGAGGCAGGATATGCCCATCATAATAATATGCGCCAGATCAGAATTGGGGAGATGAATGGCGGCAATACAGACAGGCTAGAGGCACTTGTATCGCTGTGGCAAAAAGCTGGTTTTAATGCAAATGGCTTTGCTGATATCCATCAGCTGATTTGGGAGAAATTTATCTGCAACGTCTTTTTAAGTGCGCCATGTACTGTTTTTGACTGTACGATTGGCGATATTCTAAACACCCCAGAATATTTGGAAATTGCGCTAGGATGTATGCGTGAGGCCTATCAAGCTGGCCGTGCACATCAGGTTAATTTTTCGTTTGATGAGCCAGATGCTTATGCGATTTCTTTTGCGTCATCTATGCCTAACGCAAGCCCATCCATGCGGCTAGATCATCTTGCAAAACGCCGCTCTGAAATAGATGCAATTAACGGTATGGTACCCATTGTCAGCGCTAAGGCGGGGCTGAATGCGCCCTATAATCAAAGCCTTTCCGCTGTGATAAGAAAGATTGAGGCAGGGTTTTAATTCCTGCCCTTCTCTCAATCTTTAAGCTTACCTTAGCCTAGAGCCTATTTCATGATAAATGGGTTTGCGGCACTTGTTTGGGTGGCTATCCAGACAGATTTCTGCTCAAGATATGCCATAATCGCCTGCTGACCATTTTCGCGCCCAAGACCACTTCGTTTATATCCGCCAAACGGGGTCATATAGCTAACCACACGGTAGGTATTCACCCACACTGTGCCAGCGCGTATCTTCTCAGACATGCGGATGGCACGGCCAATATCAGATGTCCACACCCCAGCAGCAAGCCCAAAATTAATATCATTGCCAATTGCAATTGCATCTGCTTCATCCTCAAAAGGGATTACAGACAGAACAGGACCAAACACCTCTTCTTGGGCAATTCGCATATCATTCGAGACGCCAGTAAAAATTGTTGGCTCAACAAATTGGCTACCTTTTGCGCCTTCGCCAGTATATGCATCGCCGCCTAGCACACATTTTGCACCTTCAGCCTTTGCGATAGCCAGATAATCCATCACTTTTTGGAATTGCGGCGGCGTAGTTACTGGCCCAACATGCGTATCCAGGGACATAGGATCGCCAATTTTGGCAGTTTTTGCCACCTCAATAAGACGAGATACAAATTCATCATGAATAGAGCGTTGCACAAGCAGGCGTGACCCTGCGATGCACGTCTGTCCTGTGGCTGCAAAAATACCTGAAATCGCACCCATCACTGCTGCGTCCATATCCGCATCTTCAAAGACGATATTAGGTGATTTTCCGCCCAATTCTAAGGTCACAGGCACCAGCTTTGCAGCAGCTTGTTGATAAATTTTCTGGCCTGTTGCGTCTGAGCCTGTAAAGGCAATTTTAGCAACATCTGGATGGTCGATAAGCGGGCTACCCACCTCGCCACCATACCCTGTTAACACATTCACCGTACCATCAGGAAAGCCTGCTTCCACCAGTAATTCCATAAATTCCACTGTTGAGGCTGAGGTGAATTCAGAGGGTTTAATCACAGCTGTATTACCAGCAGCAAGTGCTGGGGCAAGCTTATAGGCAACCAGCAATAACGGGGAATTCCACGGCGTGATTAACCCCACTACCCCGAAAGGCTCATAGCGGGTAAAGTTAAACATATTTGGCTTGTCTGTTGGAATAACAGCGCCTTCAATTTTATCTGCAAGCCCACCAAAATACCGATACCATTCAGAAATATATTTAGTCTGGCTACCCATTTCTGCGAGCAATTTGCCATTATCTTGCACTTCTAATCTGCCTAAACGCTCTGCTTCTCTATCGATGATATCTGCAAGCCCTACCATCAATTTACCGCGTGCGGTTGGGCTAAGCGCTCCCCATTCTCCTTCAAATGCAGTTTTTGCCGCAGCAACCGCTTTCTCCACATCTGCTGCATTCCCTCTGGCTACCTGCGCCCATACTTCGCCTGTATAGGGATTTTCTGTGTCAAAATACGCACCAGATTCAGGGGCGCAACTTTTTCCTGCGATGAAATGATCATAGGTTTTCATGACGTACTCTCCTCTCACACCAAATTAGAATTTAAGTGTGCGGTCTGGCTAGGACTGATGCAAGCTTAAACTCTATTTAAATAAAGCGCATTATCCTGCTAGCAGGGTTTTACACAAATCCTGCTAAAATAGCGCATCCCACGCCAATCATCACCACAGCTGAAACCTTATTTAGCCTGTTCCTTGCAGCTGGCGAATGAAGCAGACGAGATGCTTTTTCAATCAGCGTGGCTAGGGTAAGATTCCCCACAAATGGCACGAATGCTGAGATAGCTGAAATCGCTAACATATCGGCTAGGGTAAGCTGTGCAATCTCAAAAAACCCTGGCAATATGCCAAGATAAAATAAGATTGCCTTAGGGTTTCCGATAACCACAGCAAGCCCTGCTAACAGCCCTGCCCAAAATCCAAAATAGGCTTTCATTTGCCCCTTAAGCTCAGGTAATTCTGGCTGTTTTTTAACCGCCAATAAGATACCCATCACACAAAACATGCCCGCTGCTATGTAACGCAAACCACCAAGCACATCAAAAGGCAATGTTGCGATTTGATTAAGGCTAAATAGTGCAAGAACAGGCCAAATTAAATCACCCAATGCCACCCCGACAGCAATCGCAAGCCCTGCTTTCAAGCCGCCCTGCAAGGATTGGGCAATAAGCATCACCCATACCGGCCCTGGCACAATAAACAGCACCGCCATTGCAAGCGCATATAATAACAGCGCCTCAATATTTAAAGACAGCATCAACACTGGCTAAAACATCGGTGTAAAAGATGCGCCAGCCAATCAGCTTGTTGTTGGTCAAAAAAAGCGGGCTGGTCAGAATCAATATCCAATACTGCAATTAAATTATGCTGGGCATTAAAAACGGGAAGCACAATTTCAGACCGGGTTGAGGTTGAACATGCAATATGCCCTGGAAATTGGTTAACATCATCAATGCGCTGAATTTTCTGCGTGCGAGCAGCTGCCCCGCACACCCCGCGCTCAAACGGGATTGTCAAGCAACCATGACCGCCCTGATAGGGACCAATTTTCAGTAATTCAGGCGCAACTACACGGTAAAATCCAACCCAATCATATCCCTCACATCCATGATAAAGCTCACATGACATTGTAGCCATCAGTGCGATTTCATCATTCTCACCCTCTGTTAGACTGATAATAATGCGGGTTATCTCATCTCTTAATTTTTGGCTATTCATGTTATTTTTCTGATTTTTTGATTTGCAATGCATCTGGTTTATGGAGCTGATATTCAGGATTATACACAGTGAGTTTTGTTTCAACATACGCCCCAAGCTCCGCTATTAAGGACGCGCAGTGTGTAGGCTGTGTATCACCGCTCATCTGTCTTTCAATTTTTTGCATGAGCATTTCAGTATCATCTTTATTTTCGGCTCGTTCAGCATCTCTTCTCAAAATACCAAGCCCATGGGTTATCATGGCGGTCAGATAGCGCCGCTCAGAATTTTCAGGCAGGTGCCGTAATTTCTGGCTTTCATGATGCGCTGCTGTAATCAAGGCTAGCTTTTGTTTATGCGGTATCTGATAATGCATCTTGCTCATAACAGGCTCGTTTGCGGATGGTGATCAAAATGAGAGATAAGGCTTAGAAGATTATATTCCATCTCTGCTGTAAGCGGCGCAGAAAGCGCAAGTTCAAGTGATATTTCGCCGCCCGTATGGCAACGCCAAGCCTGCTCAAGAGCAATGGCCGCCCATCTTAATTCAGCAAAAATCTGCCAATATCGAATGGAATGACGGGAAAAGGGTTTATCCAAGATAGTTTTATAGCCAGCTTCAAATGCCGTAAAATCTGCCAGACCGCCAACAATTTGTGTATCTGCGCCAAAACGCCAGCATCTCGCACATAGCCAGCCTATATCTTCTGCAGGCACACTAAAACGCGCAAATTCCCAATCCAGCAATGCCGTTAGCTGGCCATCTTGAATAAGGAAATTGCCTGTTCTGAAATCACGGTGACACAGGCTGATAGGGCTAGCATCATGCCAATCATCTAGCCTTTCTTCTAACCACCGATATCCGAATTCTAGCACCGGATGAGTTTCATCAATCCGGTCTAATATTGCTCTCACCTCCTGAAGAGCTTCACCTTCTGCCCCCTTTTGAGGATGTGAGATAAACGCAAATTCTGGCGCATCTTGCGGTATGTGATGCAGTTTCGCCATTTCTTGGCCAAGCTGAAAAGCAAGCCTATCTCCAAATTCATTTTTTTTGGGGTGACGCACCCATTTTCGGGCCTGTGCTTCACCTGAAATATGACGCATCACAAAAAACGGCTTACCGATAATGTCATCCTCATCACAAAGACCAATAATTTCAGGAACCAACACCCCATGCGCAAACAGATGTTGTAATACTCTAGCTTCATCAGATTTTTGATGCGATACACCTAATTGAGAAGGTGCATCACATCGTAATACATATTTTTGATTTTCATGCTTAGCATCAGGGCTGCTTATTTCAATCAACCAGTTTTGCTGGATAGCACCACCTGACAATTTTTCAATGGAAACAAACTCAGCCTCAGAATATTGAAGCTGTTCACATAGCCAGCCTAACAGCCCCGCTTTTTGCGCGTTCGAACATAAGGCAGATGATAGATTATCCGTTGCTACAGACATTACTCAGCCTGTTTCTATGCTAAGATCACGCCATCTTTGCATCTTTAGCCCCATTTCCAAAAATCGGTCTGATGTTCTGCATATTGCCGTGCCAGCACCATTTTATGCACTTCATCTGCGCCATCAACCAATCTTGCTTGTCTAGCATAGCGGTAAATCCATTCCAAAATCGTATCTTTAGAGTACCCACGCGCACCATTAAGCTGAATAGCTGTATCCGCTGCTTTATGCAGGGTTTGAGCAACATGAATTTTTGCAGATGAAATTTCAGCCTTCGCAAAACTGCCTTGGTCAAGTTGCCATGCGGCATGCATCACCAACAATCTGCCAACCGCAATATCATGTGCTACTTCACCCATCTTTATCTGTACAGATTCGCGATCTGCTAATTTCTGGCCAAAACCCTCTCTGCGTGCGATATATTCTGCGGTGATTTCCATACATCTCTTGGCAAGCCCCAGCCAACGCATACAATGGGTTAGACGTGCAGGACCAAGCCGAATTTGAGTAACTTTCAGCCCATCACCAACCTCAAGCAATCTGTTATCATCGTGAATTTCAAGCCCTTCAAAGACTAATTCACAATGCCCGCCATGCTCTTCTGGACCCATGATGGGTATCCGTCTTTTAATGTGCCATCCAGGCTGGTCTTGATGAAAAAGAAAAGCGGTTAAGCCCTTTCGTGTATCATCAGAGGTTCTGGCAACTAAGATAAAATGTGCAGCTTCTTCAGCCCCTGTAATATACCATTTACAGCCATTAATCTGCCAGATATCCCCCTTTTTGTGCGCAGTTGTCAGCATCATTGAGGGGTCAGAGCCTGAACCTGGATGTGGTTCTGTCATTGCAAAACTAGAGCGTACTTCCCCTGCAATAAGGGGGTCTAAAAACCAGCTTTTCTGAGCCTCTGTTCCGATTTTGCTCAACAGATTGATATTACCATCATCAGGGGCAGCACAATTCATAATGGCAGGGCCAAAAATAGAACGATTTGCCTCTTCATATAACGCAGCCCAGCCAATAACAGGCAGTCCCATCCCGCCCCTATCTTTGGGGGCTTGCGGTGCCCATAAGCCAAGCGCTTTGGCACGCGCGCGCATTTTATCTAGCAATTCTAAAGTGATATTTTCATGCGCATCATAATGGACAGGATTATCCTCTAGTGGGATGATTTCCTCATCCACAAATCTTCTGGTGCGCTCAGCTAGATTTTTAATGTCGTTAGGTAAGGTAAAGTCCATTCTCGATACTCTTGTTTATCTGGTGGGTTTTATCTGGCGGCACCCTTTAAGCCTATCGGATATTTGGTCAAAAAGCTAGCAACAGGAATGGAAATCTATTCGGTTTTACAAGCTATTACACACTGTGGCATAGTGGGAATAATGCGTATCATCACAGGGGTAGTTCTTATGGATTTAGGACTTCAAAATCATGCCGTATTTATCACAGCAGGCGCAAATGGTATTGGCAAAGAAATAGCGTTGCGTTTCAGAGAAGAAGGCGCAAAGGTTGCACTATGTGATATTGATTCAGATGCGTTAGCTGAAATGAATAGGATAGCACCAGATATCAAAACTAGCTTATGCGATGTTTCTGATAGCACTGCCTTATCAAACACTATTACAGATGCGATTACAGATTTTGGCGGGCTGGATTGTTTGGTGAATAATGCAGGGGTGGCAGGCCCTACTGCAAAATTTGAGGATATTGATAATGCGGCATGGGATAACACCCTTGCGATCTGTCTTTCTAGCCAATTCTATGCGGCGAAAGCTGCAGTTGCTGCCTTACGGAAAAGTAACAATCCTTCAATTATTAACATATCTTCAGCAGCAGGCAGGTTTGGCTTTGCGATGCGCAGCCCTTATGCGGCAGCTAAATGGGGGGTAATTGGCCTCACGAAAACCCTATCTATTGAATTAGGAAAAGATAATATCAGGGTAAATGCAGTGCTCCCTGGTTTTGTTGCAGGGGACAGGCAAAGACGTGTGATGGAAGCAAAATCTCAACAACGCGGGTTAAGCTTCTCGCAGATAGAACAAGAAGCTTTTTCTTATAGCTCGATAAAAGATTACGTCACAGCAACCCATATTGCAGATCAAATCCTTTTTCTCGCCAGCCATAGGGGGCGGATGATATCAGGTCAAAGCTTGAACATTGATGGCGATACCAAAATGCTGACCTGATGGGAAAGCCCCATCGTCAGCCAACGTTTGAGCACAGCATTTTTAAGCATGATAAGGGATGTTCTATCCCTATTTTGGCATATCATCTTCCATATAGACTTTGATAATTTCGGTGAAATCTTTTTCAGCTGTAAAGCCAAGTCTAATAGCGCGTTCAGGATTGAAATTACGCGGCCAGCCATCCACAATTTTGATAATATCTGGATTTGGAACAGGTTTGATTAATTTGACCATATCTTCGCCTGCGATTTGCCTTAAGGCTTCGATTTGTTCTTCAACAGTGCAAGATACACCAGGCATGTTCAAGCTGCGTCTACCTTGCAAATCTGCTTCACTGAGCTGTGCTGCTTGCACCAAGAAGGCTGCGGCTGAACGTGGTGAAGCATGCCAGTGGCGTACAGATGGGTCTACGGGAAGAATAGCTTCTACCCCATTTAGCGGCTCTCGGATAATGCCTGAGAAAAAGCCTGATGCCGCAGCATTTGGCTTGCCAGGGCGCACACATATCGTTGGAAAACGAATAGATAGCCCTTCAATAAATCCTTTGCGGGCATAGTCCGACACAAGCATTTCCACACATGCTTTTTGCGCCCCGTAAGAGGTTTGTGGTGCTGCCAGAAAATCATCTTCAATCGCATCTGGGAAAGGCGGTCCAAATACCGCACTTGAGGATGCAAATATCACTTTCGGCCGGTAGCTAGCACCACTTGCTTCATGTTCAGATCGCAATGCCTCTAGCAAATTCCAGCCGCCACGCATATTAATCGACCACCCTTTGTCAAAATCCACCTCTGCTTCACCAGAAACAATAGAAGCAAGATGGAAGATGACATCTGCCTTTAGCCCTGCAAGCTTAGTGGCTTGTTCAGGTGCAGAAATATCCCCATCTAGAAGCACAGCCTTAGCATGGCCTGAAGGGCTTTGCGGCTGGATAACATCATGCAGGTAAAGTGTGTCTTCTGACGTTAATAAGGTACGGTCTGCAATAAGTCTGTCGATTAATTTACGGCCAATCATCCCTGCCGCACCAAGTATTAAAATGTTCATTGCTACCCCCGTCTTAACCCTTCATTTGCGCCATCTATTGCCGCTAGCCTATCGTATTCGCAATTTGTCCTGCAAGATTGTAAATTTCTCTGCGTAAGATTTCTTTATGGCCAATGCATGGAAAACTGTCAAATCTTGGGAACAGAATTCTTTAAAAATCGTTCCTACCCTTGCGCAAATGACCAGAAAATGTATTCATATGAAAACAATTCAGAACGATGTTCTATTTCAGCACACACTAAAACATAAAAAATCGTAATCTGGCACCAAAGTAGTTATTGTACAGCCTGGTTACTCATTTAAAGGCAAAAATTGATGACAAAGATGAAAATAAAGCCTCAGGATTTACGCTCTAGACAATGGTTTCTAAACCCAGATGATCCAGAGATGACAGCGCTCTATACAGAACGTTATCTGAATTATGGTCTTACCGCAGATGAATTGCGCTCAGGCAAGCCAATTATTGGGATTGCACAAACTGGGTCTGATCTATCTCCGTGTAACCGTCATCATATTGAGCTTACCAAACGTGTGAGAGACGGCATTATTGCGGCAGGTGGTGTGCCGATGGAAATTCCTGTTCACCCTATTCAGGAAACAGGGAAAAGACCAACAGCGATGCTTGATAGAAACCTTGCCTATCTGTCTTTGGTTGAAAGCTTATATGGCTATCCAATTGATGGGGTTGTTCTAAATATTGGCTGTGATAAAACCACCCCTGCGTTATTGATGGCAGCAGCCACTGTAAATATCCCTGCTATTGCCCTTTCTGTTGGGCCAATGCTAAATGGCTGGCATGATGGTGAGCGCACAGGTTCAGGTACCATTGTATGGAAAGCACGTCAGCTTATGGCAGCAGGCGAGATTGATGATGATGGCTTTTTAGAGCTTGTAACATCCTCAACACCATCCACAGGCTATTGCAATACGATGGGCACAGCGACCACGATGAATTCTCTTGCAGAAGCCCTTGGGATGCAGCTTCCAGGGTCTGCGGCAATCCCAGCACCTTATCGCGAACGTGGCCAGATTTCATATGAAACAGGTCTTCGGATTGTCGATATGGTTTGGGAAGATTTAAAGCCAACGGATATTATGACACGCGCAGCATTTGAAAACGCGATTGTGGTTAATTCTGCAATTGGCGGTTCAACAAATGCGCCTATCCATCTGAATGCGATTGCGCGCCATCTTGGGGTTGCGCTCGATAATGATGATTGGCAGAAATTTGGCCATCACATCCCCTTGATTGTTAATCTTCAGCCAGCAGGGGAATATCTTGGTGAAGATTATCACCGTGCAGGCGGGGTACCTGCGGTTGTCGCAGAATTGCTGAAACATAATCTGCTGCCACACCCTGACGCACCATGCGTAAATGGTCAGTCGATGGCCGCAAATTGCCAAGACCGTAAGATTAAAAACCCAGATGTGATTAAGGGTGTCGATAACCCGTTAAGAAAGAATGCTGGCTTTATCAATCTGAAGGGCAATCTGTTTGAGAGTGCGATTATGAAAACATCTGTTATTTCTGCAGAATTCACAGAACGTTATCTATTAAATCCAAAGGATATGAACGCATTTGAGGGCAAGGCAATTGTGTTTGATGGCCCTGAAGACTTCCATCATAGAATTGATGATGAAAGCCTGAATATTGATGAGCATTGTATTTTGGTGATGCGCGGTGCAGGCCCGCTTGGATATCCGGGCGGTGCAGAAGTTGTGAATATGCGCCCACCTGCATATCTGATTAAAAAAGGCGTGAATGAGCTTGCATGTATTGGGGATGGAAGACAGTCAGGCACTTCAGGCTCACCATCTATTTTAAATGCTTCTCCTGAAGCGGCGGCAGGCGGCGGATTAGCCTTGCTAGAAACAGGGGATAAGATCAGAATTGATATGAATGATTGTTCTGCCAATATCATGATATCAGATGATGAGCTTGCTGACAGAGCAAAAAGGCTTGCTGAAGCTGGCGGCTTTAACATGCCTGAAAACCAATCCCCTTGGCAGCAATATTTCAGAGAAATGGTAGAGCCTTTTGCATCAGGTATGGTGTTACGAGATGCACCAAATTACAAGGCGATTGCGCAAACCAAAGGTATCCCCCGCGATAACCATTAATTGAAGCAACCTTAGAAAAAATCGTGCCTTGTGGCACTTAAAAAAAGAAAACAGAGAGGATTGAGATGAAGCTTGCACGCGTAGGAGAAAAAGGGGCTGAAAAGCCAGCAATGCTTGATAATGATGGCCAGCTACGAGATTTATCTGCCCATATATCAGATATTAATGGTGATGCGCTTCAGCCTGAAATGCTTGAAAAGCTAGCCATGATTGACCACGCATCCCTTCCTGTAATTTCAGGCAATCCGCGCCTTGGCGCTTGTGTTGGCGATATCGGCAAATTCATGTGTATTGGGCTAAATTATTCAGACCATGCAGCTGAAACAGGTGCTGATATCCCTGAACATCCAATTCTGTTTATGAAAGCAACTTCAGCTGTTGTGGGGCCTAATGACACAGTGATGTTGCCGCGCAACTCAACCCATACAGATTGGGAAGTTGAGCTTGGTGTGGTAATCGGTAAAGCATGTAAGTATGTGTCTGAAGAGGATGCATTGCGCTATGTTGCAGGATACTGTATCGCCAATGATGTTTCTGAAAGACATTTCCAGACCAAGCTGACAGGGCAATGGACTAAGGGTAAATCATGCGACACGTTCGGTCCGCTAGGCCCGTGGCTGGTCACCGCAGATGAAATTGCAGACCCTCAAAATCTAGATATGCATTTAGATGTGAACGGCACTAGAATGCAAACTGGAAACACCTCAACGATGATATTTACGGTTGCTGAAATCATCTCTCATTTATCTCAGATGATGACGCTTGAGCCTGGTGATGTCATTTCCACAGGCACACCTCCTGGTGTTGGCATGGGGATGAGACCTGCTGTCTATCTTCAGTCAGGGGATGTGATGGAGTTGCATATCCAAGGTCTAGGCAACCAGCGTCAAACTGTCGGACAGGATAGTTAGAGCTATGAGCACAGAAAAACTAAAAGTCGGCTTTCTTGGAACAGGGCTTATGGGCGAGCATATGGCGCGTAACCTATTACGTGCTGGCCACCAGCTTACCGCATGGAACCGTACCATCGAAAAGGCTGAAACTTTGCGTCCTGACGGTGCGATTATCGCCAAAAGCGCCCATGATGCAGTGCTAGACGCAGATGTGGTCATCACCATGCTTGCAGATGGTGCTACCGTTGCAGAAGTGATGTTTGCCCAAGATGTTGCCGGGGCAATGAAAGCAGACGCAGTGCTTGTGGATATGAGCTCTATCAAGCCTGTGGAAGCACGCAGCCATGCTGAGAGAATGCGCGAAATGGGATTAAACCATCTTGATGCACCTGTGTCTGGCGGCACTAAGGGCGCTGAGACGGGAAGCCTTGCCATCATGGCGGGGGGTGAAAAACCCATATTTGATAGCATCGCTGAGACGCTATCTGCGATGGGCAGGCCTGTTCATGTTGGCCCTGACGGGGCGGGGCAATTATCTAAACTTGCTAACCAGACCATTGTTGCAGTAACCATCGGGGTTGTTGCGGAAGCGATATTATTGGCGGAAAAAGGCGGGGCTGACCCTGATGCTATCCGAGATGCGCTGCAAGGCGGGTTTGCAGATAGTGTTATCCTACAGCAACATGGCGCTAGAATGACCCAGCAAAATTTTGTGCCAGGCGGGTTAACAAAGTTTCAGCTAAAAGATGTCAATAATGCCTTAGAAGAAGCAGCTAATCATAGCCTTACCCTACCGCTAACCGAGCAAATCCAGCAACGATACACCACATTAGTAGAAGAGATGGATGGGGCAGACCTTGACCATTCTGCATTATATCTTGAACTGCTAGAACATCAGAAAACGTAAAATATATTGGGGTTTTTTTAAAAACCAATATACCAATGCAACACTCAGGCGCAACACGCAGGCGCAACATGCAGGAAATATCATGTCTAAAAAAGACTTACTTGTGATAGGTGACATCACCTCAGCGATGCAGGAAAAACTGGAAACCATCTTCCAGCTTCATCATTATTTTCCAGCTGATGATAAAGAGGCGCTGATAGACCGCATAGCACCAACAACCGAGGCGATTGCAACAAACGGTGCGGATGGGGTTCCAGACCAGCTTATTGACAGGCTTCCAGCCTTAAAGGTGATTTCAAATTATGGTGTGGGCTATGATGCGATTGATGTGCAGGGCGCAGCAGAAAAAGGCGTGCTTGTTACCCATACCCCCGATGTATTAAATGAGGAAGTTGCGGTAACCGCTGTCATGCTTCTGATTTCAACCATTCGCCAGCTTCGGTTTAATATGGATTGGATTGCATCTGGCAAATGGGAAGCGGTTGGAAATGCTCCCTTCTCGCACACGATGCAAGGGCTAAAAGTGGGGCTAGTTGGCTATGGCCGTATCGGTCAGACTATTGCTGAAAAGCTGGATGTGTTTGGATGTGATATTGCTTATCATGCGCGCTCTGAGCGCAGCCAGTCATCGCACCGTTTTTACGCCAACCTAAATGATATGGCAGCAGATATGGACGCACTGGTGGTGATCACCCCAGGGGGGCCATCCACCACGCATCTTGTCAATGCAGAAGTGCTAGCCGCTTTAGGTGAAAATGGCGTATTAGTAAATGTTGCACGCGGTTCTGTTGTGGATGAGAGCGCGCTTATCACAGCCCTTGAAAGCGGCAAACTAGCAGGTGCTGGCTTAGATGTATTTGCAAATGAGCCGCATGTACCACAAACCCTACAAACACACCCGCATGTAATTTGCACCCCGCATATCGGCTCAGCAACTTTTGAGACACGTGCCGCAATGGGGGCGTTAACTGTGGATAATCTGCTTCAATTTTTCAGCAATGGTAAGGTGATAACCCCCGTGCCAGAAACTGCGCATCTAAATGGCTAGCCAGAGGTTAAACGCTAGAAGTCATGCCGCCATCAACATAGATGATTTGGCCGTTGATAAAATCAGCCGCAGGTGAGCTTAGAAAAACCGCAGCACCCACCAAATCATCTACCTCACCCCATCTTTTTTGAGGTGTTGTCTGCATTAACCATGCACTAAATGCCTTATCATCAAATAAAGGTTGGGTGAGTTCGGTGGAGATATAGCCAGGCCCAATCGCATTAATATTCACCCCATGCTGTGCCCATTCCGTAGCGAGTGCCCGCGTAAGCCCGCCAACCGCTGCTTTCGAGGTGGTATAGGCGGAAACATTTTCGCGCGCGATTACGGTCATCACAGAAGCAATATTGATAATTTTACCAGATTTTCTTTTAATCATATGTTTGCCAACAGCTTGGCTTGTATAAAATATCGCGTGAGTGTTGGTAGACATCACCCGGTCAAAATCTTCTGTTGCAAAATCTACGATAGGGGAACGGTGCTGTATGCCAGCATTATTTACCAAAATATCAATCGCTGTATTTTCAGCTTCAAATCTGTCGATAGCTTGAGCGATTTCGCCAGCATTAGACACATCACCAATAAGCAATTCTGCATTGATGCCTAGCTTATTAAGCTTTTCTTGGGCTTCAACTAGCCTGTCTTTGTTGCGGCCATTCAACACAATATTTGCGCCAGCTTGCGCTAATCCTGCGGCAAGGGCAAACCCAATCCCCCGTGTTGAACCTGTCACTAAAGCTGTTTTACCATTAAGGCTAAATTTCTTTTCTAAAAATGACATTGAAGCTTGTCCCCTCTAACGATGTGCGGCAAATAAATGTGCTGCTAATTCTACTTTCTGCACATTATCTGTTGCGATGGTGCCATCTGGCATCACCATAGAATTCTCAAACCCAACACGCACAGAACCCCCATGCTGAATCGCCATTTTCAAACAGCTTTCTTCTTCTTTATCAAACGCGCAAACGCCCCAATCTGCTTGGATATTTTCATCCCTCAAGGTCTTCACAAAATCAGGAATTGTCTGCGGGTCGCTTATCCGGCCAGAATAATGACCGATTGTAAATAACACCCATAATTCTTCACGCGGCAATCCAGCTTGGGTAAGCAATCTGCTTAAAAGCTCAATATGTTCAGGGTAATAGCAAATATGTTGCACCCGAATATCTGAGGCGACCAACATTTGATAAAAACGGATAATCTCATCTGTAATCTTGCCATCAGGTATCATCTCAATAATGCCTATAGACACCCCTTCACACATGACATCTTCTGTAACTTTGCGCATGTCCTCAGGGTTATATCTGCCCACAGACTCGGTTGTCATTTGCAAATGAAGGCCAGGCACAGAACGTCTTAATTCAACGATTGCTTCTTTATATAATCCAGCATCTAGCACATGGTGTTGGTTTTCATCCCTGACATGAAAATGCATTGCTTTTGCACCTGCATCAAAACAGCTTGACGCTACCGCCACCAAACTATCTATTGTAACAGGTATTGCTGGATGGTCTGCAGTTGTTTTTCGAGCCCCGTTTGGAGCTACCATGATATCGGGGAGCGGAAAATAACCAGACATAGATAAAACCTTTTAAAAATAAATATAGAAAATTTAGCATCAGAATTATACTGTAGCGCATTGGAATGGGCTGTCAAAGAAGATGGTCTTGTAAGATATATTTTGCTGTATAAATCCCTTCTCCTATTGGCTTAGCTGAACTATATCTTTGTGGTGAGCAAAACGCGGTTTGCTTCCGTATAAGCAACAACATCAAGAAACTATCTGATCACTATATATTCTAGAAAAACTGTTCAAAATGACCGAAACAAACAACCATTCTAGCTTTGATATTTCTCATTTCAAAAAAACACTTAGCTGTTTTCCAACAGGTGTTGCGATTGCAACAACGCTCACCGCAGCACAAGAACCTTCAGGGCTAACGATTAGCTCGTTTAATTCTGTGTCTTTAGAGCCGCCATTGGTGCTGTTTAGTATTGATTTATCTGCTAGCTGTCTTGTTGATTTCAGAGGGCATGACAGATTTGCGATTAATATCTTGCATGCGGCGCAAACCAAGCTGTGCAACGATTTTGCAACCCCTGATTTTCCGCGCTTTGAGAATAACCCCTATCATTTGGCAGCTGAAAATGTGCCTATTTTAGAAGATGTGGCAGCCTTTATCATTTGTGAGGTGGAGCAGCGCATTCCTGCGGGTGACCATGAAATCTACCTTGGCAGGGTTTTGCGCTGTGACTTCCGCAACAAAACCCCACTTCTATATGGTAAGGGAAAATTAGCCGCTTTCCCAGAACTAGCAGAATAGCCTAGCCTAGCGTTATACCTCGATTAAGCTTACGCCTTTTGTTTGACGAGACATCAAAGCACGATACGCATCAGCCGTATCCGCTAGCGCAAAACGCTGATTAATTGATACATTCAGCTTGCCTGTTTCAAGCATGGAAAACAGGTTTTTTGACATCTCATCAAGCTGCTGTTTGCTTGCAATATAACTTGCCAATGTTGGTCTTTGTACATAAAGCGAGCCGTTTGCTGCCAAATCCCCAAGCTTGAAATCAGCAAGCCCGCTTGATTGGCCAAATGCGATAAGATAGCCAAACGTCTCTAGCACTTTCAAAGACCCTGCCATTGTATCCTTGCCGACAGAATCATAGACTACCTGAACACCTTTGCCCTTGGTGATATCCATGACCTGATCAGTAAAATCTTCTTCGCTGTAATTAATCACATGCGCATATCCTGCTTTTTTTGCAAGTGCCACTTTCTCAGCAGTGCCAGCAGTACCAATTGCCTCTACCCCAAGGGCAGCAAGCCATTGACCAGCAAGCAAACCAACCCCGCCTGCTGCGGCATGAAATAGCACCCTATCCCCTGGTTTAACCTTAAAGGATTGGGTTAAAAGATACGCTACAGTAAAGCCCTTTAACATGCTTGCAGCGGCCATATCATCGGTAATGGAATCAGGTAGCTTTACAACCCTGTCACTAAGAATAGCCCTTTCTTCAGCAAAAGCGCCAACTTGCATGGGATAGCCCACTCTATCGCCAATTTTGAAACCTTCAACCCCATCCCCAATGGCAATAACCGAACCAACCGCTTCATTACCTGGCACAAACACATCATTTTCAGGGAAAGGATACAAGCCAGAGGTCTGATAAATATCTAGAAAATTTAACCCCATTTTGGTCTGGGAAAGCACAATCTCACCAGCTTGCGGCACGGGGGTAGGTCGTTCACGAAGCTCTAAAACATCGGCATTTCCAGGTGTTTGAGCGCAAATAAATTTACCCATAGTCACATCACTCCTTATCTGGCATTTTAGGGTTTAATCTGTAATCTCATCACTTTAACTATATACGATAATTCTCTGCTATCTAGTCTGTATCTGTGAAGTATTTTTCGCGCTGGAAAATTCCATAAAGTCTGTCTTGCCAAGGATGAAGTATGTTTCTGTCACGCTCGC
Source organism: Puniceispirillaceae bacterium (SeqCode) (assembly GCA_965660095.1). Lineage (GTDB taxonomy): Bacteria > Pseudomonadota > Alphaproteobacteria > Puniceispirillales > Puniceispirillaceae > WTJO01. The sequence goes on along the minus strand of CBFHYP010000003.1, from coordinate 111,494 downwards.
AAATCATCCTCTTATTTAGCTATATTTTCATTATTGGCTCAATCTGGGGCTTATCCATCCCATTTACAAAAATCGCAGCATCAGGCGGGCACCAGCCTTTAGGATTGATTTTCTGGCAATCTGTGATGGTAAGCAGTTGCGCATTAGCTGCCGTGATATTCACCAAACAGAAATTCAGGCTAACGGCCCAAACAGCTAAAATCTATCTTATCGTCAGCTTAATCGGCGCATTGCTTCCAAATTATTTTACCTATGTTGCAGCACAAGGTCTGCCTGCTGGCATTATGGCGCTTATCATTGCGATTGTCCCAATTGCTGGCTATCCGATGGCGTTGGCGTTAAAATTAGAACCGTTCAAACTTATCAGATGTTCAGGATTGCTCTTTGGGTTTATCGCGATGCTGATGATAGCCGCCCCTGAAGCAAGCTTGCCACAAAGACAGATGGTATGGCTGCTACCCATTGCTCTTCTGGCGCCAATATTTTATGCAGCAGAAGGGAATTATCTTGCCCTTATCGGAAAATATCAGCTTGGTACGCTTGAAATATTGCTTGGTGCAAGTATCACTACGACAATTCTAGCTTTTTTTCTTGCGCTCTTTACAGGCCAATTTTTCATACCAAGCTGGCCACTCTCCCAAGCTGAACAAGCGTTAATTGGCTCATCCACCACCCATTTTATCGCCTATGCAGGTTTTATTTGGCTAGTGGGAAAGGCTGGGCCTGTCTTTTCATCCCAAGTGGGATATATTTCCACAATAATGGGGGTTTTTTGGTCTATCTTGATATTATCTGAAAGCTATTCTGTGTGGGTATGGGGTGCGTTATTTTTTATGTTATGCGGCATTGCACTTGTCACCCCGCATAAAACACCAGCTGGCGAAAATTGAGAGATTTTATAAATACACAGATAAGGAAATTGACGCATGAATATTCCAGATATTAGCCAACGTGCCCGCTATATGCGCACTAGCCTTATTCGCGAAATTGCTGAACAAGGCATGGGAGATGAAAATATCATTCCGCTATGGTTTGGGGAAGGGTGCTGGCCAACATCCCAAATCGCCGTGAAAGCCGCAGAAAATGCGTTGGCAGAAAATGACCATTTCTATCATGCAAATAGCGGCAAACACAGCCTTAGACAGACCATCGCTGACTATCAAAACCAGCTATATAACCGAACCCTTAAGCATCAAAATATCACTGTAACCGCATCAGGCATGCAAGCCCTTGCACTTGCATCACAAGCGATTATCAACCCATCTGATAAGGTGGTGTATGTTGACCCTGTATGGCCTAACCTTCCTGAAGTTTTTAAAATAGCTGGTGCTGAGCTTGAAGCTGTATCCCTTCAGCCGGTGCAAGGTAGATGGCATTTAGATATAGACAAGCTATGCGCAAAACTGACCCCTGAGCATAGAGCAGTATTGGTTAATTCACCCAATAATCCAACCGGATGGGTGATGTCAGAGGATGAGATTCAAACCTTGCTTAACCATTGCAGAAAACATGATATTTGGATTATTTCAGATGATGTATATGCACGTCTTTATCGGCATGGTCAGGTTGCACCCTCATTTCAGCATGTTGCTGAACCAACAGATAAAATTTTATCTATCAATAGTTTTTCAAAAGCATGGTCAATGACTGGCTGGCGTTTAGGCTGGATTGTTGCCCCTGCAACCCTCGAAGCTAGTCTTGCACATTTAACTGAATTTAACATTGCTTGCCCTGCTGGATTTATTCAATCCGCAGGGGAGGCGATGTTAAAACAAGGTGAAGATGAGGTTCAGCTGCTGCAACAGCGGATTAGAGAAGGCTATGAAATCGTTTCAACCCGCTTGCAGGAAATTAACACACTATCCTTCCTTGAACCTGAAGGTGCATTTTATGTGCTGTTTGGCATTAAAGGCTATTCAGATAGCCTTGCCCTTGCATCTAAACTATTACATGAAGCAGGGGTTGGCCTTGCCCCAGGGGCTGCGTTTGGTGATGCGGCAGAAGGGCATCTTAGACTATGTTATGCCCAAGAGCCCGAAACCTTGATACAGGCTTGTGATAGGATAAAATCCATTCTTCAAGAATAGGATTTTTTAAGTGCGTGCATTCTCAAATGCGGCCCATGCTTTCTCGAAAGCTTCAAAATCAAACCCTTCTTGAGAGGCCGGCTCAAGGATAAGTTTTTCTGCCTCTATCAAGCTGGTAATAGATGCTTCTAGCTTATCATGGATGGATTCAGGAATAACCACAGCACCATGTCTGTCTGCATGGACTAAATCACCAGGGGATACAATCATCCCAAAAACTTGAACAGGGCAATCAATATCAGTGACATGCACAAAAGCATGACTTGGCCCAACTGCACCTGCAATGACAGGAAAACCAGAAGGGATAGCATCCAAATCACGCACAAGCCCGTTGGTCACCACCCCTGTAACCCCAAATCCTTTATGAATGGTGGTGTTTACCTCACCCCAAAATGCACCACAGGCATTCGGCCCATCTTCATCTTGGATAACCGCAATGGCAGGGCGATGCCCTTGTGCAACATAACGATAATATTCTTTTCGTCTTGCCTTGGTATCTTCAGCAGGCTCGTCGGGGGGTGCAAGTGCCGCGATTTTTGCGGTGAGCGCATATCCTACCAAGGCGGGTGTATTTTTTTCTGATATGAAAATAGTCTGACGAGTGAAATTAGCAAAACCGCGCTGACCTTGGGCAACTTCAATCGCATTGCAGATAGTCGGTGTATCTGTCTGACGCAGGAGCGCAAATAAATGGTCTGAAAGCATAAATATTCCTTCCCTTACTTTCTCTATTCTTGGTCAATTAAGGGTATGAAGTCAAATATTATGCTTTTTGAATATAGCATAGCATCCACGCTTAATTTTCTAACGCCCATTTTGGATGGTATCAATCTGCTGTCCAGCCGCCATCAACTAAGAGTGAGGTACCCGTTATCAGGCTTGAGGCATCTGATGCTAGAAAGATAACTGACCCCATAATATCTTCTACTTCTCCAACCCTGCCTAATTTGATTTTTTCCTCAATCCATTTAATACGTTCTGGTTGGCTAAAGGTTTGTTCTGTTAAGGGGGTACGAATAAAGGTTGGGCACACTGTATTCACCCGAATATTTTTTGGCCCCCATTCGATTGCCATTGCCTTGGTAAAACCTTCCACCGCAAATTTCGATGCGCAATAGGCCGCTCTATCTATCCCGCCAACATGCGCCATTTGCGATGATATGGTGATAATGGAGCCTGCTTTATTTTCAGCCATCATGCGCTTAGCTGTCGCTGTTGCAAGAAAATACGCACCCCTCAAATTAACATCCATCACCGCATCAAAATCATCTACGACTGTATCAATAGCAGGGCTATGTTTTGCCATCCCTGCTGAATTAACAACAATATCAAACGCTGGATGGCTAGCCGCCCAACCTGATACCGCATCAACATCTGATACATCTAGTTGAATAGCTGTCATATCAAGACCAGAAGCTGTTGCTTCTGATACGAGCTCTTCTAGCTTGTCTTTTGAACGTGCGGCTACACAAACAGATGCCCCAGCTTGTGCCAAGCCGATGGCACAGCCAAGCCCAATACCAGAAGAAGCCCCTGTTACAAGTGCGGTTTTACCGTCAAGTCTAAAGGATGGTGCTTGCGGAAGTGTCATATTTTCTCTCCCTCTCTTTTTTTAAAAAGCGGTTACCAGCTGAAATATTTTAAGCTGATAAGGTAGTATTAAACATCATCGCAACGCAAGGTGTTTGTCACCTGCTAGGGTTCCAGCATATCCCCAAGATGCGATGAAAGCTGTTGTGCTTGGCGGGCAATCGTTCCCGCACCCACCACATCACCGCAACTGCCCTTGGTCATGGCACCCAAGGCAAAACAATTTTTATACGCTTTGCCTGTATTATCCAGCACTTCTAACCTGTCTGAAAGCTCAGGGCCAATGCCAAAAGCGCATGGATGGATAAGCCTTTCAGCTATCAGCTTTGCAAGTAATGGGTCTGGTGCTGTACCAGAACAATTAATCACCTTATCCGCAGTATGTATTGAGCCATTCTCAAGGGAAAGGCTATATGCGTTATGCGATTGTGAAATTGCTTTCACTCTGCTTGCAATAATGCGCAACTGTCCTGTGGCCTGCATCTGCTGAATGGCTGCAATATTTTGTGGGGCGGCACGATACCGCGCTAAATTCCACCATTTTCCAGCTGCTTTCATCAGCCTTATCTTTTGGATGGATGGCAATTTGCGCCATTGGGAATTTAGATTTCCGCGCAGGCTTTCTAGCACTTCCTGCCATTGTTTGTGATCCCAATTTTGCGAAGTTTGCTTCAAACAGCTACGCATAAAATGGAGCATTTTGGATGCTGTTACACATTCTTCTGGCCAGTGCATATGCGGCTTATACACCCAATCTGCTTGTTTTGGCGGCAGCAGGCCTTGCGGGGTGATCAGGGTTATTTTCCCGGCAAATTCTTTTTCATGAAGCGCATATAACCCATCAAGGGCAGTAAGCCCGCCGCCAATAAAACAAATCTGATTATCTACATGATGGGTATCCAGCCATTTTCCTGACCATGGATTTTCAACCAGCCCTTCTGACTGGCAGATTTTCTGGTCAATCTTAACATTCCATTTTGGCGGCGGGTTTCCGGTGGCAAGGACAATATTTTCAGCAGTCATAATAGCCTTAGACAAGCATTTAATCTGCCAACCCTTATCTGTTTTTCTAAGGTTAGTTACCTCATCACAAATATATTCAGGCAAGCCTAAGCTGCAAATGCGTGTAAGCCTGTGATGCAGATATCGTGCATAATCCCGCCTGCGGTAGAATTGCCCCACATCGGTTTTTGCTTTTGGATCGTCAATATGGCTGTTAGCCCATTCCCCGAAATCATCATCTTCATCAGAAAAAAGCTTCATAATATCAGAACGGACATTCAGCCTAAAATGATCTGATACTGTTCCAAATGCTGCGCCTGAGCCCAATGCATTAGGCTCAGCCAAGCTGCCGATAATCATGATCTTTTGGGCTCGTTCAGGGGCATCAGCACACAAATGAGCAACAAGTGCGGCCGCACTAAAGCCGCACCCGATAATCACTAATGGAATGCTTTGATTAGGTTCTGACATTCATATTCTATCCAAAATGTCAGAAACAGCCTTAAGTGGTTGGCCCACCAGCTTCTTTCCAGCTAGAAAACCCACCAACATTATGCACCTTTTGATATCCCATTTCGAGCAAGGTTTTACCTGCAAGGGCGGCCATACCGCCAGCACCACATACTAAAATAATGGTCGCATCTTTTTGCAAGGCAGGATTATGAAAATCCGTAGCTTCATCTGCCGCAAATTCAATAAAGCCGCGCGGGATGTGCAATGCGCCTGCTATCGTGCCAGTATCTTGAATGGCTAGCCCATCCCGAACATCAATAAAGACAACATTATCTTGGCCATGTTGTGCAATGCCGTCTTCCACAGCCAGACGCGGAACCTGTTGATTAGCTTCTGCAAGGTAGGTTTGTGCTGATTTCATTTTCGTCTCCATCTTTGTGAATTTAACATTTCAATTTTGCCCATGGTCTCGTTGCAAGATATACCCCTAAACTTGCCAAACAAAACCCGGCAATATCTTGGGCGTCTAACCCCTCTCCTAATACCAGCCATGCCATCAGGGCGGATGTGGGCGGCACCAGAAAAAACAGCGTTGCTGTTTGGCTTGCTGACCCGCTTTTGATGAGAATCATCAAAATTGTGAATGCCCCAAATGAAACAGCAAAAATTTGCCACCCCATCGCTAGCATAAACGAAGGTGTGAAATGAATGAAAGGGTCTTCAATCCACAGCATCATCACAATATGAAATAAACTTGCCCCTAAAGCTTGATAGCTATTGCTTACCGTCAAAGGCATGTCAGAAGACACAGCCTTGGTCCATAAGGTTCCAACAGATACAGCGATTAATGCAATTATCACCGCGATAAATGCGATAGGCGGGGCATCACTGCTGGCATCAATTCCAACCACAAGCGCCGCCCCTAAAAACCCTAAGCCAATGCCTAGCCAGCCCCATTTCCCTAAATGCTCACCTAATATGGGGCCTGCTAATGCAGCTGTAAGGATGGGTTGCAAAGATACAATAAGCGCAGATAAGCCAGCAGACATACCTTTTGATTGGGCAAAAAACACCCCCCCAAGATATAGGCCATGGAATAATACGCCTGTCCCAATGCCATAGCATAATTGCGCTTTTGTGACTTTAAAACGTTCACGCCACAGCATTCCTACGGCCCAGAAACCAATCATTACAATCACAAAGCGAAAACCTAAAGCTGCGAATGCAGAAGAATCTGAAACGATAATTTTGCCGCTAATAAATGCAGAAGACCATAAAAAGACAAATAGTAACGGAAAGCTCTTGGTCATCATCATGCACTAAGCAGTCTAAATATATCTGCCTGACCTGGTCTTTCAATTTTCTCCATCTTACCATGCGCAACTAACATATTGAGATGAGCACGCGATTCGCCTGATGCAAAATAAAGCTCATGATCTGAAAATGACCTGCCAAACAGAATATCAATCCCATCATTGGTAGTGATATCCCGTCCCTCAGCAGCTTCGCATAATAAATCAAGCCTATGGCGATGATGGTCTATTAATTCTTTTGCTCTTTTGCCAGCATGGGAAAAAGGCCAATCATGGCCAGGAAACACCTGCACCTCATCTTTGAGGTGTTGCATTTCTTCAAGATATTCAAAATAAGATGAAAGTAAATCGCCATCTCTGTCTCTGATATCGGCTGAAATATTCGGTGAGATGCGAGGAAGCAGATAATCTACACCAATAAAATACTGCCTTTCCTTATCCATGAAGCTGATATGCGCATCTGAATGTCCGCGATCTACCCGAAGTGCCCACTCCCCATATGGGGTTTTTATCTGTGTATTTGGGGTAATGGTTTTGATATCTGCAAAAGGTGCCGCATGTCTTCTAAACCGGCTACCATCTTGTGCGGCTGCACGGATATGTTCTTCATCACATCCAAAATGCGTGTAGTGTGCTGCCGCAATTTCCCCATATTCAGCATCAGATAAATGATATAGCCATTGCGCATGTTCAGCCTCTAAGGCTGTCATTTCCATTGGGATATCAAATTTTCGCGCTAATTCACCTGCATAGCCAATATGGTCAACATGATGATGGGTGATAATCAATCGCCTGACAGGTTTTGCAGCAAGCGGGCCATCACATAATTGCTGCCACTGCAAGGCCGTATCAGGGCTATTCACCCCTGAATCGATAATACACCACCCATCGCCTGTATCTAAAATATATAGATTGATGTGATTTAGCCGAAAAGGAAGCTCAAACCTAGCCCAATATAAGTCATCTGTAAGCTGGCACAATTTGCCCTTTTCAGGCACCTCAACATCAATCGGTTTCATATCATACAGGGTCAGTTAGGGTGATTTCGATTTCGCCTAAGCCATCAATGCCACCTTTCAGCACATCACCTGACCGCACAGCCCCAACCCCTGATGGGGTGCCTGTGTAAATCAAGTCGCCACGACGTAACGCTACAGATTGGCTGCAAAATGAAATGATATGGCTTACATCCCAGGTAAGCTCAGACAGATCAGCATCCTGCCGCATTTCACCATTGACAGATAACCAAATGCGCCCAGATGAAAAGCTACGCTGCTCGTCTGTCATCTCAGCACATGGCACAAGCGGGGCAAGCGGGGCAGAATTATCAAAGGCTTTACCCCAATCCCATGGGCGACCTTTTTCACGATGAGCAATTTGCTGATCGCGCCGCGTTAAATCAATACCAACACCAGCGCCCCAAATATAAGATTGAGCATCTTCGGGCGCGATATTATAGCCATCCTTGCCAATTGCCAAAACAAGCTCAATCTCATGATGCAAATCTTGGGTAATAGGCGGATAAGGTATCTGACTTTTTGTTTTAACCAACGCATCATTTGGCTTGGTAAAGAAAAAAGGCGGCTCTCTATCATCAAACCCCATTTCACGCGCATGTGCAGCATAGTTCCTTCCAACACAGAAAACCCGGCGCACTGGAAAACAGCTTTCTTGGCCTACAATATCTGCATGTGGTTGTGGATGAGGCTCGAAAATAAATTTGCTCATTTAGATATTCCTAATCTGCATAACATTACCATTGACCCACCATAGCAAGGCAGTGATTAAGCTGGCAAGAACAGACTAGTCAGACAATTCGGTTAATTTTGGGCGGTTAATTCTGCTAGGGTGTTAGTCTAGGGTGGTTAGTCTAGGGCGGTTAGTCTGGTGATGATAATGCCTGCACCAATGATAAGAACAATACCTGCCAAATCAGCCAGCCCTAAAGCATATCCCCATAACAGCCAGCCGCAAATGCCTGCTGAAATTAAATAGCTATATTCATAAACTACGATATCGCTTGCATCTGCTGTTTGATAGGCCACGGTAAGCATCCATACAGACAGGATGGTTAATACGGACATCACTGCAATCCACCAATAGCTAGCAAGGTTTATGGAGGCTAAGCCGCCAAACATAAAGGCTGATTCAGCTGTATGTTCAGCAGGGTAAAGGGTAAAAAATATCGCTGTAACCAAGCCTAAAATACCAATACCTGCAAAATAGAAAAGCAACAGGCACATCGGGCTTTCATTCACACAATAGCGGTTGGTAGCGATCACATTGCCTGCATAAAAACATCCCGCAATAACAGGAAGCAGATGAAACACGCTAAAGCCAGATAAGTCCGGTCTAAGCAATAACCACACCCCAGCACTACCCGCAGCAACAGCCATTATTCTGCGCATACCAGGACGAACCCCATATCCAACAACCAAAATCAAAAGCACAAAAATCGGCGAGGTAAATAGCCCCGCACCCGCAACCGCAGAAGGCAGAAAGGAAAGCACACCAAAAAATAACATCATGGCGATAATGATAAAAAAGCTTCGCATTACAACAGCAGACCAGCTTTTTGGAAGTAGAGACATTTTTGTCTGCCGTGCTAACCAAATAACGCCAATGATCGAAATCACCGAACGCACAAAATGAAACTGCCCTAGACCTACATCATCTGAGACAAAAGGCAGCAATGCATCTGAGAAGCCGAGTATCCCAACACCTAATGCAAGCAATATCCCTGATTTCTGAGATTGCGAAAGCGTGCTAGGAAAAAAACGAAAGAGAATTGATGTATTCATACCCTAGCAATAGCGGAATTATATCCGGTTGCAAATAAAAAGCAGAAAAGTGGATAGGCAAGGTTTACTTTACGCTTATCAAAGACAAGAATTACAGCGCATCGCCTTTACGCGGTGCTGTCACGCCTGTGGTCATCCACCAGCCTGCCTTGATATTTGTGCTGACATCCTCAATTTGGGTAATGCGTAAATCCCACAGATACGCATAGGCATTGCCGTCTCGGCCTGTCAGTGTTACCACGAAGCGCGCTGTTTCAACATCCTTATCAATTAGCTTATATTGATATCCTTTATGCCCCACCATTGGCGCATAAGCAGGATAGGTAAAAAGCTTGGCAAACCGCTCTAGCGGCCCTGTAACACGCCGATTAGAGGGGTGTGCAAATGCCCATACCTGTTCAATGCCTTGAAAGTCATTTTTGCTTTCTTGCAAGCCTAAAAGCTGAATTTCAATGACCTGTTCAGGGGTTAAATCAGCGCTAGGCTGAATAAGCCTGTTGTCAGCCGCAAATAGGCTAGCTGGTAATAATAGCGCAACATATAGAATAAGGGCAGATACAATTCTCATACACTTACTACGCAGATGATGTGCTAGCTGGATGAAAGAAGCGGGATTAAACCTGTTAAATCAGCACCGATATGCGCCGGCGCATCTGGTAATTTTTCAATGGGAAGCTGATTGCGATTAGCCCAGAAAGTTACATACCCAAACTGACTTGCCGCCGCCGCATCCCACCCATTTGAAGACGCAAATAAAATCTCTCCAGCCTTGGCATCATAATGATCGCAACCAAGCTGATAAACCTGTGGTGCAGGCTTAAAAATACCCACATCTTCAACAGATAATAATGCATCGAAACGGCCAATCACCCCCGCATTTGTAAATGCATCTGACAGCATTTTGTGATTACCGTTTGATAGGATAGCCGCCGGCAGACCTGCATCTGAAATCGCATCTAAGACCTGCTGTATTTCAGGATACGCGTCAAGATTACAATATAAATCAAGTAATGCTTCTCGCATTTCTTCATCCTGCAACCCAAGTGCTTCCATTGCATAATCAAGCGCATCACAGGTAATTTGCCAGAACGGCACAATCTGCTGTGATAAAGAACGAAGCCAGCTATAATTGAGCTGCTTTGCTCGCCATAATGCCGCAAGCTCTGGCCATTTATCCCCTAATTCTGGAAATCGGTTTGATTGCGCAAGCCGATATGCAGCAGAATCAACATCTAAAACAGTACCATATGCATCAAACAGAACAGCTTTAAACATTACCGGTTTCTCCTTATGGCTTAGGGGTAGCACGTGTTTTTGGCGTTTTCATCATCACCCCCGCACGTTGGGTAAGAATGATAGAAACTACAATCAGCGCTAAGGCAATTAGCTTAACAGTTTCAATCTTCTCATCAAGTACAATCCATCCAATGAGAACAGCCATCACTGGAATGAGATATCCAACGTTTGATGTAAAGCCTGCACCAGCGCGTTTAATCAGCATATAACGAAGTGAAAAAGCCAAGGCTGTTGATACAAAACCAAGCCACATCAAAGCAAGCCAAGCGTGAGGCGATATCTGTGTTAAGACAGGTTTTTCGATTAGTATCGCCAAGGGCAGCGCAACCAGCGATGCAATAGCAAAACCTGAACCTGCAATCACTGCGGAGGGAAGATGGCTTAAAGGCTTCACCGATAAATTGCTAGAACTATAGCATAACGCTGCAACGATCAGGGCAAGCTGTGCCCAAATCAGACTTGAGCCAACCCGCCCAAACCCCTCTGCAAATAGCAACATCACCCCAAATAGACCAAGCAGCACCGCACTTATTCTGCCCATATTAAGCTGCTCATCCTTGGTAATATAATGACCGCCAATAACAGTAAGCAACGGGCCTGATCCCATCAGCAGACCTGCAAGTGAGGATGGCACATGCAACTCTGCCCACGAAATAAGGATAAAAGGTGCAAGTGTCCCTGTTACCCCAACAAAAACTAGCCTACCATTTAGAAGGTTTTTCCAATGCGGAAATTGTTGCGGGCGAATGCAGAAATAAAATCCGATTGCCGCCACGGCTAAAGACGAGCGCAAGGCAGCAACTGTAAGCGGGCCAGTATCCTCAACCGCAATTTTAATCGCCCCAAACGCAGACCCCCAAATCATCGACAGGCAAAGCAGAATGCCCACTTCAAACCAGCCAATTTTCTTTTTCTGGAATTCTGCCATTATTGCACCCCTAAAAATGCAGCACTTGCCACCACAAATATAGCCCCAACCCATGCGGCAAGGGGCGGGCATTTACCTGTTCTGGCCCATACAAAGGGCAAAATCATCACCGGGCTAGTAGCAGATAAAATGGTCACTTGTGCCACATTCCCTGTCTCAAGCGCTTTCAGTAGCAATGCCACACCAAATGAAAGTCCGAAAAATCCATTTGCAAGAATCATTAAGTTAACGCGCATGTCAGGAAAAAGCGGTACAGATGGAGCTGGTTTTTTGGATAATTTTTGTATGGGAAGAATCGCCCAAAACACAATCGCTGCAAGCCCCACACGCACCAAACTTGCCATAAGCGGGTCTGCGCCATCTTCCATCACTGGCCGTAAAAACAATACCCCTGCCGCCTGTCCCAAGGCAGCGAGCACCCCAGCTGCAATTCCAATCCATAATGGCGGGGTGATATCCTCCCACACATGAAGTAAATCGCGTCTTTTGCCGTAAATAATGGCTAAGCAAATACCTACAAAACAGACGAAAATGGCAATGGCAACCCCAATTGAAACAACCTCATCAAGGATAAGCCAGCCTAAAATCGCAGCGATAGGCGCGTTTGAGGCGAATAAAATACCTGTGCGTCTTGGCCCAATACGCCGCATCGCAACAAATAGAAAATAATCACCCAACACAACCCCAATAAGTGAGGATAGAGCAATAGGCGCTAAATGCGAAATTGGCATTTTCCATGACGCGCCAGTGCCAAGCATCATCATCACCAGCAAGCCAAAGGCTGCAAGCATCCGCAATCGATTAAAATGAAGTGAGCCAAGCTGGCGCGCAGGCGCATGACCAAACAGGCTAGCTAAGGTCCAGCTAAAGGCTGCGGACAATGCAAGAAGGGAAGATATCATACCAGCTTAATCCTGTGCATTTCCAAGTGCTCTATCAATATCATTCCATAAATCGCGGTGGTCTTCTAAGCCAACAGACAAGCGAATAAACCCTTCTTTAATACACAGCATATCGCGTTGCGTTTGAGTAAGATTTGCATGGGTAGTGCTTGCAGGATGACACGCCAGGGACTTGCTATCGCCTAAATTATTCGAAATACTGATCAGCTCAAGCCTATCTAAAAATGTGAATGCTGCATCTCTACCGCCATCTAATTCTAGCATCACAAGGCTACTTGCGCCTGTCATTTGCTGCTGGGCAAGTGCATATTGCGGATGGCTAGGATGACCAGGATAAAGCAGTGTTTTAACCCGCTTATCTGCAGCTAATTTTTCAGCTAAAAACCCTGCTGATAATGTTTGCGCTTCAAGGCGAAGATGCAATGTTTCAAGTGATTTTAACATAACCCATGCATTAAAAGGGCTCATTGCCGCCCCTGTCTGGCGGTAAAATGGCAAGAATACTTCTTCAATAAATTCGTGTTTACCAAGCACAGCACCCCCTAGCATCCGGCCCTGCCCATCAATATGTTTAGTGGTAGAATAGGTTACGATATCGGCGCCAAGCGCAAGCGGTGATTGATATATTGGTGTTGCAAAAACATTATCAACAATCACCACCGCACCAGCTTTATGCGCCAGTTCACTCACCTGTTTAATATCGATGATTTCCAGCATTGGGTTTGAGGGTGATTCTAAAAACACCACCTGTGTAGGCTGTTGCAACGCTGCTTCCCATGCGGCAAGATCGCGCCCATCGATTAGAACTGTTTCGATGCCCCATGTTGGTAATATCCTATCCAAAATGGCAAAGCATGCGCCAAAAAGCGCGCGGCTAGCAACCACCCTATCCCCAGATTTAAGCTGGCACGCAAGCGCAGAGAAAATAGCTGACATGCCAGTTGCGCAAACCCTGCATGCCTCTGCACCTTCAATGCTAGCAAGCCTTTCTTCTAACATTTTTAGGGTGGGGTTGCCGTAACGCGAGTAAATAAAATGTTCTTGTTTGCCTGCAAATGCATCTGCTGCAGCTTGTGCATTGTCATAGACATAACCTGAATTCAAAAAAACTGCTTCTGAGGTTTCTTGAAATGCTGTTCGGTTTGTACCTGCGCGAACAGCCCTCGTTTTTGGATGATATTGCGTGAAATCATTACAATTAGACATGGTGTAGAGCCTTAAAATTTCGTGCTAGGCTAGGGTATAGGCAGGATATGAGGTTTCCTGCAGCCCATCTGCTAGGGGTGTTGTGGATGCAAAGTGTAAAGGAAAAAACACCTAGTTTCTAGGCGCGTGTTTTGCCAGAATGCGTTGCAATGTGCGCCTATGCATTTTCAGCCTTCTTGCCGTTTCAGAGACATTCCTGTCACATTGCTCAAAGACGCGCTGAATATGCTCCCACCGGACCCTATCGGCACTCATCGGGTCAATTGGCGGTTCTGGCAGATAGCCTTCTGTTTGGGAAAGCGCGCGTTCAATTTCATCTGGATTTGCAGGTTTAGGCAGATAATCAAGTGCCCCTGCTTTAACCGCTGCAACAGCTGTTGCAATATTACCAAAACCGGTAAGCATCACAATGCGGCAGCTAGGATGGATAGATTGCAATAAATTTACAACTTCAAGCCCGTTCCCATCCTCAAGCTTCAAATCAAGCACTGCATAATTTGGTGCAGAGGTGTGAATGAGTGATTTTGCTTCAGATACTGTTGCAGCCGTTACAACCTGAAAGCCGCGCCCTTCCATAGAACGCGCAAGTGTTCTGCGTAATGCGTTATCATCATCAAGGATCAGAAGTGACTTTTCCATTATGTGTTTTCCGTTTTAAAAGCCTTGCACATCATACATTAACTATTGGGATTTGGATATGGATAATGGCGCCTCTATCCTGACCATTATTAACCACCATCTTGCCGCCTAATGTTTCGATAAGGGTTTTTGCCAAAAATACCCCAAGCCCCTTATGCCCAGAAAGCCCCTCACGCGAAGAATTCCACGGCTGACCAAGCTTATTCAAAATAGCAGGCGGAAAACCAGGGCCATCATCTTCGATACTGATATCGATCTCAGCCTCCGTCCAGCCAATATCCATTACAATCTGCTCAAAGGCAAAATCATGTGCATTATCAAGTAATGTTTCAAGCGCATATTTTAATTGTGAATGCGGCATAATCGACGGCTCAGGGCTACCATCTAATGCGCCTGCAGACAAATGCAACATCCTGCCCAAAGATAATATTTTTTGCTCTAGCTGAGATTGGATAACATCTGATACCGGCCGTGCAGCATCAAGGTTTAATCTATCTGTCAGTATATCCTGATTTAGCTCAGATAGAATCACTCTGCATCTTTCTGCTTCTATACCAAGCTGGATAATATCTTCTGTGATGGTCTCATCATGGCTAGCCTGTTTTTCGGTACGCTGAAGACGTTGCGGCAAATCATGGCTTATCACCGCAATGGTATTCAGTGGCGAGCCTAATTTATGGGCAGCGGCGGCGGCTAATGCGCCAAGGGCTGTGGTTTGCTGCTCACGTTCTAGCATCAACTGTGTTGCGGAAAGCACTGCATTCGTGCGGCGCGCTTCTGCTGCAAGCCACCAGACATAAAACCCAATAAACATCGACGAGACGATAAGGGCTGATAAAATGCCAATCACATAAATTTCTGGCAATACAAGGCCTGTTTCATACCATGGCAGGGGCAGAAAATATTGTGATAGCAAACAGGCGCTGATAACCACCACCACGATAAGCATCACTGTAGACTTAAAATCCAATACAGCCGCGGACACCACAATTGGCGCTAGAAATAAAATGGCAAATGGATTTACCAGCCCGCCAGTAAGATAAAGCAAAGCAGCCAATTGTAGCACATCAAAGATTAAAGCAAGTAGGATTTCGCGGCGCCTTAATCGTGTTTGCCGAAAAGAACGCCAGCTTTGAAATAGATTAACAATAATACCAACCAAAATGATGGAAAGCGCTTGATCAAACGCTGTATTAAACCCTAAAACCCCGCTTACAATCACCAAAGCAGAAAATTGCCCAAGCAACGCAAACCAACGAATTGAAATAAGCGCTTTGGGGTCAACAGGTGAGCCTGTTCTAAATTGCTCACCTGATAAAAGGTCTGGAAATTGGCGGTTTGCTTTTGTGTCAGACATCCAAATTTGAGACTTTTAAGGCATTTTCCTGAATGAAATTACGCCTATCTTCTACAGCCTCACCCATCAAGGTTGAAAATGCCATATTCGCATCGTCTTCATCCGTAACCTGAACCTGCAGGAATGTACGCTGATTTGGGTCTAACGTGGTTTCCCAAAGCTGTTCAGGGTTCATCTCACCCAAGCCCTTATAGCGGGCGATTTGTGCCCCTTTACGCCCCTGAAGCATAGTTAATTCTAACAACGCTAATGGCCCTGTAATCACCTTATCTTGTGTATTTGAGATTAGGTTTACAGGCTTGCCAAACAAGGATTGCAATTCTGCCGCATCCCTATCTAGCCGGCGTGCTTCTGCTGTGCCCACAAGCTTAGCATCAAGATGATAGGTTTCACTTACCCCCCGAAGCGTTCTTGTTAGAATCACTGCAGGGTTTTGGCCATCTTCGGCACAACTGCCTTGCCAGCCTCTTTCAAGCGGGTCTGAAATTTGGTTCAGACGCTTTGCTAAATATCCTGCAGCTTCTGCATTATTCAAATATTCTGGGTTTAACAAGCCAGCTATTGCGGCCTGTTCAAGCACATCACGTTGATTAACCCGCATGCTTAACTGCTCAATCGCTTTTGCCCAAAGTGCAGATTTATCCACCAATTCCCTTAATTCTGCACCGCCCATTTGCTGACTTTCGCCATAATGCAAAACAGCATCTTTTAGCCCGGCAGTGATCAGATAATCATCAAGTGCTTTCTGATCCTTCAAATACACTTCAGAACCGCCACGTTTTGCGCGGAACAAGGGCGGCTGTGCGATATATAAATACCCTTTTTCAATAAGCGGGCGCATATGCCTGAAAAAGAAGGTTAATAACAGGGTTCTAATATGGCTGCCATCCACATCCGCATCTGTCATAATGACGATTTTGTGATATTTGACCTTTTCAACATCCATATCGGCATTGCCAACCCCCCCGCCAATGGCTGTGATTAAGGTGCCAATTTCAGCAGAAGACAGCATTTTATCAAGCCGCGCGCGCTCCACATTCAAAATTTTGCCGCGCAGGGGCAGAATAGCTTGGTTCTTTCGCTCTCTGCCTTGTTTTGCAGAACCGCCAGCACTATCACCCTCCACTAGGAATAATTCTGTTTTGGTCGGGTCATCTTCCTGACAATTGGCAAGCTTTCCTGGCAGATTTGCAAAATCGCTTCCGGTTTTCTTTCGGGCTAATTTGCGTGCTTCTTTCGCAGCCTCTCTTGCGGCAGCCGCATCATAGGCTTTTGCAATAATGGTCTTAGCTTCTGTTGGGTTTTCTTCAAACCATTGGGTAAGCACTTCGCTTACCGCTTGGTCAACCACAGAACGCACTTCAGATGAAACAAGCTTATCCTTGGTCTGGCTTGAGAATTTTGGGTCAGGCACTTTCACTGAAACTATGGCAGTTAAGCCTTCACGCGAATCATCCCCTGAGAGCTGGATTTTATATTTTTTTGCAATGCCTGATTCTTGCGCATAATCATTTACCACACGCGTAAGCGCACTTCTAAATCCAGCTAAATGAGTGCCGCCATCGCGTTGCGGGATATTGTTTGTGAAGCACAAGCAGGATTCGTGATATTCAGATGTCCATGCAAGCGCCATTTCCACCCCAGTCTCTTCTTTATCACTGCGTGCATAAATTGTGGGATGTAAGGCTGATTTTGATTTATTAAGAAATTCCACATAAGCAGAAAGCCCGCCCTCAAAATAAAATTCAGAGACATTTTCTTCGGCATGCCGGTTATCAGTAAGTCTAATTCTTACCCCTGAATTCAAAAACGCTAATTCACGCAAGCGCGATTCCAACGTTTTAAAATCAAATTCAGTCAAAGAAAATGTTTCATCAGAGGGCAAGAAGGTCACTTGGGTTCCTGTTTTGCCGCCTGAATCCCCCGTGATCGTCAATGGCGCTACCGCTTCCCCATCTTCAAAGCGCATTTCATGAATACTGCCATCACGCCAGATCTTTAATTCAAGCCAGCGGGAAAGTGCATTTACCACCGATATCCCCACACCATGCAGTCCGCCTGAAACCTTATAGGCGTTATTGTCAAATTTTCCGCCTGCATGTAGTTGGGTCATAATCACTTCTGCTGCAGACACGCCTTCTTCAGCATGGATTTGAGTTGGTATGCCCCGGCCGTTATCAGACACAGTAACAGAACCATCACCGTTCAAGATAACCTCAGATAAATCACAATGACCTGCTAACGCTTCATCAATAGCATTATCAACCACCTCATAGACCATATGATGCAGACCAGACCCATCATCTGTATCCCCGATATACATCCCAGGGCGTTTTCTTACCGCATCAAGACCACGCAGGACTTTGATGGAGTCAGCACCGTAATCTGCCTGTTCAGCTGGCTGATCTGTCATATTTACTCTCCTACTATCTGCTCAACCTTAACAGGTTCAACAGCTTTAAAACCATCTTTGAGATGACCATTTTCCACAGCGATAAATTGTGCATTTTTCTCTAAAGCGGAAAAGATTTCGCGATCTGTTCCACTATACCATATTTGCGCTTCTAGCTCACTACATAGTGCGAATAATTCAGCGCGTCTTTCGACGTCTAAATGGGCAGCAACATCATCTAATAATAATATGGGTGCGCCTGAAAGACGATGGCGTTGAAGCTGGGCATGGGCAATTACGATACTGATTAAAAGCGCCTTTTGCTCACCTGTTGACGCAAGTGCGGCCTGCTGGCCTAAAACCTTCAGACATACATCCGATTCTTGCGGGCCTGGCATTGAAAACTCACCTGCTTTGCGGCGTTCTGCTGCGATCTGAATAATGCGATCTTCAATATCAATAGCTGGCAGACCGTCTGCAAGCCATCGCGCTACATCCCCGCTAAGATAGCCGCTTACAGAGGGGAAATGGCCATGAAGATTTTGTGAGGTTGCACAAATATCTGCCAAAAGCTGGAGCCTGCTTGCCATGATTGCAACGCCTGTTTCAGCCAATAGCTGTTCAAGACTTGCAACCCAAATTTCATCATAAGGCGGTTCCGCCAAAAGCTTATTGCGCTGCCGCCATGCTTTTTCAAATTTGTTCACCCGACCAGCATGCGCAGCATCAAAAGCTATTGCTAATCTGTCTAAAAACCGCCGGCGCTGACCGCTAGAGCCTAGGAACAGCCCATCCATCTGTGGTGTTAGCCAAGAAATGGCACATATTTCAGCTAAGGCTAGTTGAGTTGAGCTTGCTTGGTCTATCTTTACACGCCGTGATGCTTCTGGATTTTCGGGGTGTGATGACGTGCCAATGTGCCGCTCACCATCTGGTGTATCTACCTCAGCATATACTGCCCATTGCGGCATTTCATGGGCGAGGTTTTCAGAGCTTTGAGGCGGTTTATAGGCGAGTGCGGATTTTGCCGCAGCACGCAACCCTCGACCTGGCGCAAGCAAAGACACTGCTTCCATAATATTGGTTTTTCCAGCCCCATTTGCACCATATAACACCACCGCACCGGCGCGAATATGGAGCTGTTGAGAGCGGTAATTTCGAAACCCTGTCAGACGCAAATGACGCACAGCCTGCCTGTTTGAACAGGTCTGTTCAGGTAGTGATTGCTGCATTGCGAATTCGTTCATATAGATGCTGATTTAGACACGCATGGGCATCAGCACAAACATGTTTGCATCATCTCCCGGAGTTGAAATCAAGCTTGGTGAGCTAGGGTCTGAAAGCGCGATTTGCATCTCGTCACTTTCAACCTGTTTTGCAATATCAAGCAAATAACGTGCGTTAAAGCCAATTTCTAATTCAGCTGCATCATAAGATATTTCAATCTCCTCAGATGCAGAGGACGCATCTGATGTGCTTGCTGAAAGGGTAAGCATATTATGCGATAATTGCAGCTTTACAGCCTTTGTTTTATCCGCAGAAATGGTTGAAACCCTGTCCACTGCGGCCGCAAATAACGCTGTATCCAAAATCACTAGCTTATCATTCCCCTTTGGAATAACGCGGGTATAATCAGGGAAGGACCCATCAATAAGCTTTGAGGTCAGCCGCACATTTCCAAAGCTGAAAGTCGCGCGGGTTTCAGACAGGTTAATAGTCACCTCACCCTCTTCCTCACCGATCATCTTACGGATTTCGCCAACCGCCTTACGGGGCAGGATAATATCAGGGATTTGTTCTGCACCGACAGGCATATCCATCATGGTGAGCGCTAGCCTGTGCCCATCTGTTGCCACCGCCGCAAGCGCACCATCATCATTTTTATGAAAATAAATCCCGTTTAGATAATAGCGTGTTTCTTCGGTGGAGATTGCAAATTGCGTTGTATCGATCTGATGTCTTAAATCAGCTGCCGTAATTGAAAATTCAACTGGCAATTCCCCGCTATTAAATGTTGGGAAATCCTCAACAGGCAAAATAGGGAGTTTAAAACGAGAGCGCCCTGCCTGAATAGATACCTGATTATCAGCTGCTTCCATGGTAATTTCAGCGCCATCTGGCAATTTACGCACAATGTCGTTCAGCAAATGACCAGGGCAGGTACAGGCACCCTCAGTGCTGATAGCACAATTCAATTTTGTGACAATATCAATTTCCATATCTGTTGCTGTCAAAGAAAGCTGCCCACCCATAGCAGAAAGCACAATATTGCTCAAAATAGGGATAGTTGTCCGTCTTTCAACAACAGAACTAAGCTGATTGAGTGGCCGTAAAAGGCTAGTTCTATCAATCGCAAGCTTCATATTTCTTCTCACCCGTCTCAGATATCGTTTGGATTAGTCTACACACAAAATATAGCATAGGAAACCTAAAAAACCTACAATATAAGCTAGCTCGCCTTAGCAAGTGATAGGTACAAATCTACATCTAAGAAAGCACAGCCAATGGGGGGTGCTTATACAAAAAGGGCAGAGAGATTTATTGATCAATCAGCAGTGATTTAATTAAATGAATATCATCACAAAGCTCAGCATCTTGGCTCATTAAGGCTTCGATTTTCCGAACTGCATGCATAATTGTTGTATGATCACGATTGCCGAATCTTTTGCCAATTTCAGGATAAGACATCGCTGTCAAATTCTTCGCAAGGAACATCGCAATTTGTCGTGGCCGTGCTATCTGGCGCGCCCTGCGTGCTGAAAACATATCAGACACTTTAATTGAGAAATGATGAGCAACTTTTTTCTGAATTTCATCAACAGAAACCCGCCGGTTATTTGCCCGCAATAAGTCTGATAACACTTCACGGCTTGTCTCAATGGTAATTTCACGTCCTACTAAGGTTGCGTGTGCCACGATACGATTAAATGCGCCTTCAATTTCTCTGATATTTGAGGTGATTCGGGTTGCTAGAAATTCTAGCACCTTATCAGATATATCAATCCCCGCTTGCTCTCTTCTGGCCTGTAATATGCCTAAGCGCAATTCATAATCTGCAGGATGAATATCTGCAACCATGCCCCACCCCATCCGCGAGCGAAGCCTTTCTTCCATACCTGCAAGGTCTGTAGGGGATTTATCTGCAGATAGAACAACCTGTTTGCCATCTTCAACAAGCGCATTAAAGGTGTGAAAAAACTCTTCTTGGGTGGAATCCTTACCTGAAATAAATTGCACATCATCGACCATCAACACATCAACAGAACGAAACTGCTCTTTGAAAGACATCATATCTTTAAAGCGCAATGCCCGGATGAAACGGTACATAAATTTCTCAGCAGAGATATATAACACTTTGCGATGTGGTTGGCGGGCATGAATTTCCCACGCTATTGCATGCATCAAATGGGTTTTTCCAAGCCCAACCCCGCCATATAGAAATAGCGGGTTAAAACTTACATCATGCTGTTCTGCCACCCGCCTTGCTGTTGCATAAGCAAGCTGATTTGGCGCCCCCACAACAAAAGTAGAAAAGCGGTATCGTGGGTCCAGCCCTCTTACCGATTCATCTGTTGCGATGACATGTTGTAAAGGGAGGTGTTGCGAAGGCGCAGCATGTGTTTCCCCATCACCATTATCACCAACCATCTTAGCGCTTGTATGCACACCAGCAGAACCCTTTAGCTCATTTTCGAGGATAACATTGAGCGCATGAATGGATTTCTGCTCATAAGATGCAATATAGCGAATTCTATCGGCGTAATTGGTCACGATTCTATCGCGCAAAAATTCAGATGCTGCGCTTAGGGTCAGACACCCCTCATCAATGCCCACCAGCGCTAGCGGCTTTATCCACGCCCGCCAAACAGCTTCCCCCAACTCCGCCTTTAACCGGTGGGAAATGCGCTGATAAAGTAATATATCATCATCACCTGGAACCCCAATACCAGCAAGACTTTCTTGAGACATAACCGCAGGCGATGAAGGGGCTGAAGGGGTGGATGGAAGCAATTGCTCACGTGAAGAATAATAGGAGCGAGGGTGATTTTGGTTAAAGTCGTCTTGTTGGGACATAACCCCCCCTTCCTTGTTTATTCTTTTGGTTTCAATATTCTGAACAAGCTGTTTACGGTATTGGGATACAGGATAAACCTAAACATTTTGGATTTGCCTGAATGCAGAATTTGCACAGCCCTAACGATGAGAATACTGCAAATACTTTCCACTAAGCAAGAGCAGGAAGACTAAAAATAGCAAAATAAAGTAGGAAAAAATGCAGTTTTTTTGCTTGACAGCTTGCAGGTTTAAAAACCGTTAATATGACCTAAAAACACAAAAAATTGAGTGAATCAAAATCCTTAGATGATTCTAATAATCTAATAGCTGAGAACTATGGTGCAAATGGGGATTCTAAAATTTACAGACATACACAGACGGTGAGGCGCTGAGATATATCGCCCATAAAAAATGCCCGCCAATTTACCCCTTTTTTCGGGTTGGCAGGCACATCTTCAGATTTAATATGCGTTATAATGCGCAGTTAGGTTGCTTATGCACCAACTGTTTTAACACGAGCAGAAAGTCTGCTCATCTTTCGTGCAGCTGTGTTTTTGTGCAACACACCTTTTGTAACACCGCGCATAATTTCAGGCTGGGCTTCTTTAAGCGCAAGCTGGGCATTCGCCTGATCACCTGATTCGATAGCTGTTTCGACTTTCTTGATGAAAGTACGAATACGGCTGATACGGCCTTTGTTAATTTCGGCGCGGTTCGCGTTACGGAGTATCCGTTTTTTCGCAGATTTGTGATTTGCCATGGGAAGACAACCTTTACATTCACTGTATCTTAGATATTGAGCGGTGCTTATACGTGATTTTCTGCTGTTAAGTCAAGCTGTAACCACCGCTTGACGTATAAAAAGCGATGTCAGTGATAAATTTGCCATCAATTTACCCTCTTTTCGAATCACTTCAACGGGGAAAGCAGGATTACCCAAAGTGATTCGGTTTCGGAAATTTTGGCCATTTCTAAAGGTTGTATCACCAGCTGTTCAGCGTCTTTAGTGTAAATACCATCACTGCCTTGCCAGCCTAATGCTGGCAGATTGATGTTATAAAATTCAAGTATTTCGGCATTTTCAGCATCTGAACGCGCAATAATTTTGGTAATCCGCATAGCGGGGGAATCAAAATATACGCCCTGTTTTGGCTGCAGGGCAAAGGATGGCTCAATCGGAATATCCCCCACCCAAATCAACGGCTTATCTTGGGCATGCACGTTTAGGCTAAAGCCTGTTGCAGATAAAAAGATGATGCATGCATGGATAATTTTCTGCAGGATATTTTGAAAATAATATAGTGTCATTTAAACATCCCTTTTTTTAGCATTAGCGCTGGCATTGCGGACAAAAAAAGCTGCTTCGCCCTGTTTGTGTAATCATTTTAATCTGTGTGTTGCAGCTAGGGCATGGCTGACCCGCTTTGCCATAGACAGATAATTTTTGCACAAAATAGCCTATCTCGCCCCCTGGCTGAACATGGTCACGCAAACTTGTCCCGCCTGAGGATATTGCCTCTGCCAAAATTTCCTGAATAGCAGGCAACAATCTGGCAGCACGGTTTTGTCCGATATTGCTTGCAAGGCGGCGCGGGGAAATGCGTGCCCTAAACAACGCCTCGCACACATAAATATTGCCTAAACCTGCAATAAGCCGCTGATCCATTAAGGCCGATTTAATACTTGTTTTGCGGTCTGATAGCTTTTCACAAAGCCATGTTGCTGACAAATGGTTTGAAAAAGGCTCAGGCCCAAGATGAGATAAAAGCTTATGGCTGCTCAAGTGATTGTTCGGAATAAGGTCGATATGGCCAAAACGTCTGGGGTCTGAAAAGACACACCAATCAACACCTTCTAGCTGCATTGAGAAATGATCATGCTTTGCGAATTCTGGCGTTTTTGAATAAAGCCGAATTGCCCCAGACATCCCTAAATGCAGTAATAATGTTTCCTCACCCTCAAGCGGCACTAAAATATATTTAGCGCGCCGATACGGCTCAGCACATCGCTTGCCCTCAAGCCGTTGGGCAAGATTTTCAGGTAAAGGCCAACGTAAGTCAGAACGCGTTAGCCGAACTTGGCTAATTTTTCTGTTAGTAAGAGATGGCCGTAATGCCTCTTTTACGGTTTCAACTTCTGGCAATTCAGGCATAGCTAAGCTACATTTCCAATCAGGGTGAAAAAACTGTTCATATGTATCCTGGTAGGCTGGTTGTATAGAGTGGCCAAAATACGGCAAGACTAGATAAAACGAAGGAACATACCATCTTTAAAGAAATACCCTATAAGACAGCAAAGGCAGGGGCAATATATAATGACAAATCATTCCGGTTCTTCTGGTCATCCACATTCTTCTGGTGATTCTGATGATGATGTAATCGATTTTGGCTTTCGCTCGGTGCCAAGGGCTGAAAAAGAGCAGCATGTCGGCAGGGTATTCTCATCAGTAGCCTCATCCTATGATATTATGAATGATGTGATGAGCGGCGGGGTCCACCGGCTATGGAAAGACGCCTTGCTCGATTGGATGGCACCACGCCCTGAACAATCCTTAGTCGATTTAGCAGGCGGCACTGGCGATATTGCGCACCGTTTTTTAACGCGTGGCGGCGGCTCGGCACATATTATCGATATCAATGCAGATATGATCGAAGCTGGCAAGAAAAGACGCCACCTTAAAAAACATGCAAGCCAATTAACATGGAGTGTTGCAAGTGCTGAAGAAATACCTGTGGAAGATAATCAGGTAGATAGGGTAACCATTGCATTCGGCTTACGCAACGTCACAGATAGAATGAAAGCCCTTAAAGAAGCACGGCGCATTCTAAAGCCAGGCGGGCGTTTTTGCTGTTTGGAATTCTCGCATGTACAGCAACCACAATTATCAAAATTATATGATTTATGGTCTTTTGAGGGATTGCCGCGCATTGGGCGCATAATTGCTGGAGATGAAGATGCTTACCGGTATTTGGCCGAATCAATTCGCACTTTTCCAGACCAGCAAGAATTGATGAATATGATGGCTGAAGCTGGGTTTGCGCAAATCCGCTACCGCAATTTAAGCCAAGGTATCGCCGCTATTCATTCAGGATGGAAATTAGATTAATGGGCTGGTTGCTGGTCATTTGGAGATTACCGCGAACAGGTTATATCCTTGGCCGTGCTGGGGTGCTTGTTGAAATCGCTAAAACAGGGTTATTGCCAGAATGGGTAAGGCGGCTATTTCTGCTTATCAACCTTGCTATCGCCAACCGCCAATCAAGAAGTCAGCCTGGTGAAGCGCTATGTGCTGCACTTACCCAATTAGGCCCTGGCTTTGTGAAATTTGGGCAAGCACTGGCCACACGCGCTGACCTTATCGGCCCTGAAATGGCGAAAGCGCTCACAAGCCTGCAGGATAAAATGCCTGCATTTTCAGCCAGAAAATCAAGGGAAATAATTGCCGAAGAAAGCGGTAAGACCTGTGATGAGCTATTCGTGCATTTTGAGGATGAGGCAGTTGCCGCCGCCTCCATCGCCCAAGTGCATAAGGCTGAATTACCAGATGGCAGACAGGTTGCAGTTAAAATACTGCGTCCGCAAATCCACCGCCTTGTGAAGCGTGATATTCAGTTTTTTCTTGGCATGGCAAAGCTGGTAGAATGGCTTGCCCCTGCGCTGCGAAGACTAAAACTAGTTAAAGCGGTTGAACAGTTTTCACAAATCTCAGAAATGGAACTAGACTTAAGGCTAGAAGCTGCTGGTGCCGGCAGGCTTGCTGAACATTTAGCAGATGACCACGGTATTCGGGTCCCAAAAGTATATCTTGAACATACCACCAAGGGCATGCTGGTGATGGAATGGATTGATGGGGTAAGGATTGATGATTTACCCGCATTGCATCAAGCAGGCCATGATATTGAAAGAATCACTGAAATTGCCGCAACGAGCTTTTTCAATCAGGTGTTCAGAGATGGCTTTTTTCATGGTGATATGCACCCTGGCAATATTTTTGTCACCTCAGATGGAACCTTAGTGCCGATTGATTTCGGGATTATGGGGCATCTTGATTTTAAAGACAGGCTGTTTCTTGCGCAGCTTTTACAAGCGCTCCTCAACCGTGACTATGATAGGGTTGCAAGATTACACCAAGAAGCAGGTATGCTTCCCGCAGATATTGAGTTAGCGGTATTTTCCCAAAATCTCAGGGCAGTAGCTGACCCTGTACTTGGCAAATCTCTTGGCGATATTTCGCTTGGGCTAGTGCTTGGCCAAATTCTTCAAATCTCAGCCCGTTTCCAAATCGATGTTCAGCCGCAATTCAACTTACTGCAAAAAACAATGATGATGGCAGAAGGCGTTGCACGAGGCTTAAACCCGCATGCGGATATGTGGGATTTAGCTGAACCGCTTGCTTCCAATTGGCTTGCCCAAGAACAAACCTTGCAAAAACAAACCCAAGAATTTTTTGAATATTTAACAACAAGTTTGAAAACACTTCCCGCTGTGCTTGAAAAAATTGCGCAATCCCCAGCTGAACCCATGCATCAACGCGCCTCTTCTAAAACCTCTTTTAGATTTGGTCTAGGGATTGGATTAGGGGTTGGGCTTGCAATTTGTGCCGGGCTGATCCTTGCCAGAATTGCATTTTATCCTTAAAACTATATAGTGTTTTGTGAAATATTCACAATATTGTGAATTACCTGTTGAATTGAGCGTGTTATGTCAGATTTTCAACGTCTTTTTGATGAAATAATCTTGCGTATTGGCAGCCGTGAGAAGCTAGCACAACTGTTAGAGGTTGGCTTGCCAGCTCTTTCAAATTATCGCAGCCGTCAGCATCTTCCCGCACAAAGCCGTCAGCGTATTGAAACAGCTTTGGGAGAGATGGGCTGGGGCATTGATGATGTGCGGATGCAGCTATACCCCATCACAGACAGACAAAAACGCATCGTGATGGTGGTCACAGGCGGGATTGCCGCATATAAGGCGCTTGAAGTAGCAAGAAGGCTGATGGATAGAAGCTATCTTGTGCGGATTGTAATGACCAAAGGGGCTGAACAATTCATTACGCCTTTATCTGCGTCTGCGTTAACTGGTGAGAAAGTATATACAGAATTATTCTCGCTAACTGATGAGGCAGAAATGGGGCATATCAGGCTAGCGCGTGAAGCAGACTTGCTGTTAGTTGTGCCCGCAACAGCACATTTCATTGCGAAGCTAGCACATGGGCTTGCTGACGATTTGGCATCCACTATCTGCCTTGCCAGTGAAGCGCCAATGCTTGTTGCACCTGCGATGAACCCGGTGATGTGGGCCAATATTGCAACCCAAGATAATCTGAATATTCTTCAGCGTAGAGGGGTGTCTCTTATCACACCTGAGGTAGGGGATACTGCCTGTGGTGAAATTGGGCAAGGCAGGCTTGCTGATCCGATGGTTATTGTCGATCAGGCAGATAAATCCTTATCCTCACCTCAATCCTTGCGCGGCAAACATATTCTTATCACATCAGGGCCAACCTATGAGCCGATTGACCCTGTGCGTTTTATTGGCAACAGATCATCTGGCAAGCAAGGCCATGCCCTTGCGATAGAGGCCGCTGCACGGGGCGCAAAAGTAACCTTAGTTACAGGCCCAGTTGCATTGCCAGACCCGGCAGGGGTGGATGTGGTGCATGTAGAGACAGCCGCACAGATGCACCAAGCCTGTGCTGAAAACCTGCCTGCAGATATTGCGATTTGCGCGGCGGCTGTGGCGGATTGGCATGTGCTTAACCTATCTAAGAAAAAGACTAAAAAATCAACTGGCGAAACCCCCCAGCTTCAATTTGGTGAAAACCCGGATATTTTAAAACATATTAGCCACGCTAAAAACCGCCCAAAGCTTGTCATTGGGTTTGCCGCTGAAACAGATAATTTAGAGACCTATGCACATGAAAAATTACAGCGCAAAGGCTGTGACTGGATAGTTGCAAACCATATTGCAACAGATGGCACACCTGTTTTTGGCTCAGACCAGAATGAAGTTAGCTTGATAACACAAGATGAATGCGAGCAATGGCCAGCTGCTAGCAAACGGCAAATTGCAGGTCAGATTATGGACAGGATAGCGCAAAGCATTCTATCGTCTTAAGATGTTATCTAGCGCAATTTTGAGAAAGAAAAATCACTATCATGCAATCCCCTATTGTAAAAGTACGGCAGTCTGACGAAACAGCAGACCTGCCTTTGCCAAGCTACCAGACAGCAGGTGCGGCAGGTGCAGATATTCATGCGGCTGTGAGCTCTGACATGGTAATCGCGCCACAAGAGATAGCCCTTATTCCAACTGGATTGCATATTGCTTTGCCTGAAAATACCGAGGCGCAAATCCGCCCGCGCTCAGGGCTTGCGATTAAATCAGGGGTAACAGTCGTAAATGCCCCTGGCACGATTGATTCAGACTATCGCGGCGAGATTAAAGTGGGGCTTATTAATCTTGGCGAAAACCCTGTTACTATCTCGCGCGGCATGCGGATTGCACAAATGATCATTGCCCCTGTGCTGCAAGCCACGTTTGAAAAAACTGATAGCTTGGAGGAAAGCAAAAGAGGGGAAGGCGGATTTGGCTCCACTGGACTGCATCGCCAGCCTGAAGGTGAATAGAACATGCTCACAGACCCACAAATTGAACGTTATGCACGCCAACTCGTCATGCCTGAAATTGACGATGAGGGGCAGGAAAAACTGTTAGCGGCAAAAATTTTAGTGATTGGTGCAGGCGGCTTAGGCGCTTCAGCCCTTACAGCCCTTGTTTCAGCAGGTGTTGGCGAAATTGGCATTATTGATGGGGATGAGGTTGATTTAAGCAATCTTAACAGACAGTTCATCCATAATATCAATACTATCCATCAGCCAAAGACAGAATCAGCAAAAACCTTTTTGACTCAGCTTAATCCAGATGTATCTCTGCATTTGCATGAAGGCACGCTTACCTCTGAAAATGGGGGTAAAATCATCTCGGCATATGATGTGATTGTGGATTGTACAGACCGGCCTGAAATCAGGTATCTTATCAATCAGCTATGTCTGAGTCATAAAAAACCACTCATATTTGGCGGTGCTATTCGGATGGATGGACAGGTAACATTGGTGCTTCCAGAAAACGCTGATAGCCCTTGTTTGCAATGTATCTTCCCAACAAGCGAGGTGGATTATGATCAAGCCCCAAGCTGTGCACAAACAGGTGTGCTTGGGGTTACCACGATGATTATTGGCAGTCTTCAAGCACAAGAAGCAATAAAATATGTCGCTGGTTTTGGGGAAAGCCTATCTAAAAAATTAGTCATCTATGACGGATTGCACTGTGAATTTATGACCATCACTACACAACGCGATGCGGGGTGTGACGCCTGCGCTAAAGCTGGCAGATAGCCGCACTTGTATTTTAAAGCATTGCAGGTAGCACTCTATCAGGCGGGGTGTGACCATCTAAGAAGGTCTGAATATTGATAATCACCTTGTCCCCCATAGCATGTCTGCCTTCGATGGTTGCAGAACCGATATGCGGTAATAACACAACATTTTCGAGCTTTCGCAAAGCTTCAGGGATATGCGGCTCATCCTCATACACATCAAGCCCTGCACCAGCGAGCCTGCCCATTGCAAGCATTTCTGCAAGTGCTTCTTGATCAACAATGCCGCCGCGTGAGGTATTCACAAGATACGCATGCGCTGGCAATAACCCGAGCATGTCACGCGAGAGTAAATTCTTTGTGGCTGCTGTAAAAGGACAATTCACAGACACAATATCCATCCGCCTCAACATTTGCGATAAATCATCCCAATAGGTTGCTTCTAGCTCATTTTCAACAGCTTCAAGCACATGGTTTCGGTTATGATAATGGATAGACATACCAAAACCCCGCGCGCGTCTTGCCACAGCCTGACCAATTTGCCCCATACCGACAATACCAAGGCGTTTTCCATTAATTCTATGCCCCAACATGCCTGTTGGTGACCAGCCTTGCCACGAGCCTGATTTTGCGTGCCTGTCGCCCATAGCTAATCTGCGCGGCACAGATAAAATAAGCGCCATTGTAACGTCTGCTGTATCCTCAGAAAGCACGCCTGGAGTATTGGTAACCAAAATATTTTTCTGCTTTGCGGCCACAATATCAATATGGTCAACACCTGCACCAAAAGAAGCGATAAGCTTGAGTTGAGGCCCTGCATGCTCTAAAAGCGCTGCGTCAATTTTGTCTGTCACGGTCGGCACAAGGACATCTGCACGTTGTACCGCTTCAATCAGCTTTTCTTTTGTAAAAGGCTTATCATCTGCATTTAATTCTGCATCAAAAAGCTCTCTCATTCGTGTTTCAGAAGCATCTGGCAGTTTTCGTGTCAAAATTATTTTAGGCTTCATCTTCAGCTTATCCTTGTTGCTGCATCAGCAGGTGGTAAAACCAACTATCACCAAGAAAATATGTTACCTGCATCATGCTTAGCTGGTTAGATAGGTTCGATATCTTGTAATATCAAGCTATTTTAGACTATACCCTTTTTGCAAAAAAAACGATATGGTCTGTATTATTCATACTGCATAACAAAAAGGATTGTTTTATGGCATGTATTTCAGGTATTCATCACCTGCCTTCATCAAGATTTTTTCTAAAATATGCCATAGCTATATGCGCAATATTAACATGGATGATGTGGGTTTTACCTGGCTTTGCACAAGACACCTCCAATAATGCTCCCAAAACAGCCATAAATGGCACAGGGCTAGATGTGCCGCGATTTGTCACCTTAAAATCAGATAAGGTGAATTTGCGGGTTGGCCCTGGCACAGACTATCCTATTGCACATGTGTATGTACGCCGAAATCTGCCCCTAAAGGTGGTTTCTGAATTTGATGTATGGCGCAAAGTTATTGACCATGATGGGGTGACAGGCTGGGTGCACGGCAATATGGTATCGCTGAAACGTTTTGCTGTGATTACAGCGCCTGTTGTGCGGCTTCGGGCTGAGCCTGATGATACCTCACCGGTATCAGCAATTGCAGAACGTAATGTGGTAATGGAACTTCAATATTGCCAGCAAAAATGGTGCAGATTAGCCAAAGGGAAAGGTGCGGGCTGGGCATTGCGTGATGAGTTCTGGGGATTACTTGATAAGGAAAGCCTGCAATAAGAGGCCAAGCTGTTGAGTTAATACTGTTATTCTACATCATATACTGTTACAAAATTAAGGGTATAAACACTAATCTAGTCAGGAAAATGTCATGTCTCTAACCCATAAAAACACCTTTAGCTATGATGAATTAATAAGCTGCGCTAAAGGGGAATTATTTGGTCCTGGAAACCCTCAGCTTCCGCTTCCGCCAATGCTGATGACAGACAGAATTACATCTATCACCGAAACAGGTGGCGCCTATGATAAAGGGTATATCGAAGCTGAATTAGACATTAAGCCTGATTTATGGTTCTTCCCATGTCATTTTGAGGGCGACCCTGTAATGCCAGGTTGTTTAGGGATGGACGGTTTATGGCAACTTGTCGGTTTTCATCTTGGCTGGTTAGGCGGCTTGGGCAGAGGGCGCGCATTATCCGTGGGTGAGGTTAAATTCACAGGGCAAATCCTGCCGACCGCCAAATTGGTAACCTTCCAAATTGATTTAAAGCGCGTCTTGATGCGCAGACTAGTAATGGGCATCGCAGATGGCAGAGTGCTCTGTGATGGTGAAACTGTTTTTGAAGCATCTGATATCAGAGTAGGTCTGTTCGGTGCTGAGGGGGATAAATAATGCGCCGGGTAGTTGTCACAGGCATTGGGGTAGTATCATCAATTGGCAATAATGCTGAAGAAGTTAAACAGTCCTTATATGATGGACGTTCAGGCATTGTTGCAGCACCTGACTACACAGAATTAGGGTTCAGATCACAAGTGAAAGGCGCTGTTGATATCGATTTAGCTGAACATATCGACAGAAAACAAATGCGCTTTATGGGTGAAGGTGCGGCTTATGCTGTTATCGCCATGCAACAAGCCGTTGCTGATTCAGGCCTTACAGAGGCTGAGGTTTCACACCCGCGCACAGGCTTAATTGCAGGTTCAGGCGGGCCATCAACAGCGAATTTGCTCACTGCTTTTGATACAACGCGTGAAAAAGGCCCGAAACGTGTTGGCCCTTATATGGTACCGCGTTGTATGTCCTCTACTGTTTCTGCCTGTATCGCGACATTTTTTAAAATTAAAGGGGTGAATTATTCCCTTTCTTCTGCTTGTTCAACATCAGCGCATTGTATTACCGCTGGCGTAGACGCTATTCGCTATGGCATGCAGGATGTGGTTTTTGCAGGCGGTGGTGAAGAATTGCATTGGACCTTATCTGTGCTGTTTGATGCGATGGGTGCGATGTCTTCAAATTACAATGACACGCCAGATAAAGCTTCACGCGCATATGATGCTAATCGTGATGGGTTTGTGATTGCAGGCGGTGGCGGCATGCTGGTGCTTGAAGATTACGAAAGAGCGAAAGCAAGAGGCGCTAAAATATATGCTGAAATCGTCGGATATGGCGCCAATTCAGATGGCCATGATATGGTTGCTCCATCAGGTGAAGGCGCGGTGAGATGTATGAGACTTGCACTTGATGGTTTTGGTGGAAATCCATTGGAAATGCCTGTTGATTATATCAATGCGCATGGCACATCTACACCTGTTGGGGATGTAAAAGAGCTTGATGCTGTACGGGAAGTTTTTGGTAGCAGAGGGTATTTGCCTGTAGTGACCTCTACAAAGTCACTCACAGGGCATTCTTTGGGTGCAACAGGGGTGCAAGAAGCAATTTATACGTTACTTATGATGCAACATAAATTTATCGCAGCATCAGCGAATATCGAAACGCCAGACCCTGCAATTGGCGATATCCCAATCCCGCAACAACGGATGGATGATAAGCAAATTAACCTTGCCCTCTCAAACTCCTTTGGGTTTGGCGGAACAAATGCAAGCCTTGCGATGGCGCGTGTTGAATAAGACAGTAGAAGAGGCTGAATGATGGGTGTTTTATCAGGAAAACGTGGCCTCATCATGGGGGTAGCGAATGAAAAATCAGCCGCATGGGGTATTGCAAAAGCAGCTGCTGAACATGGGGCTGAGCTTGCTTTTACCTATCAAATAGAAGGGTTTAAAAAACGGCTTGAGCCGCTAGCAGAAACAGTGGGTTCATCCTTTTTAATCCCATGTGATGTTGCAGATCACAGCTCTATTACCGCGTGTTTTGAAGAGATTTCAAAACACTGGGGCAAGCTTGATTTTGTGCTTCATGCTATCGGTTTTTCAGATAAGTCTGAACTTAAAGGCGCGTATCTCAATACCAGCAGAGAAAATTTTAAACAGACTTTGCTGATTTCAGCTTTCTCTTTTACAGAAGTAGCACAAGCAGCGCGTCCGTTGATGACCGATGGCGGCTCCTTACTCACCATGTCTTATCTTGGTGGGGTAAGAACAACACCAAATTACAATGTAATGGGTGTGGCAAAAGCGGCATTAGAAGCCTCTACCCGCTATTTGGCTGTTGATTTGGGGCGCGAAAATATTCGGGTAAACACGCTATCTGCTGGCCCGATGCGCACCTTAGCTGGCGCTGCAATCACAGGTGCGCGCCATATTTTCAGGCACTCCGAAGAACATGCGCCCCTTAAACGTAACCCAGATATTCATGAAGTTGGTAAGGCTGCTGTATATCTGCTTTCAGACCTAGCTAGCGGGGTTACTGGCGAGCTGCATTATGTGGATGGCGGCTATCATCATGTTGGTGTGCCTGCTGAAGCATCGGAATAATCATCAATACTGAAAAACGTATTAAGGTATCACCCATAAACAAAAAGCCCCAAACACATGTCTGGGGCTTTTTTTATTCGGTATGAGAAATTCGCTTTTATTCAGCAGATTCTTCTAAATCTGCGCCTGTTTCTTGATCCACACGCTTCATGGAAAGCTTGACCTTGCCTTTATCATCAAAGCCAATAACCTTCACCTTGACCATATCACCTTCTGAACATACATCCGTGGTTTTGGCAACGCGCTCATTCTTCATCTCAGAAATATGAACAAGACCGTCCCGTGCGCCAAGGAAGTTTACAAAAGCGCCGAAATCAACTGTTTTGACAACTTTACCTGTGTAAATTTCGCCCAATTCAGGTTCAGCCACAATCTCACGGATACGCGCTAAAGCTGCATCAGATGAGCTTTGTGTTACCGCCGCAACAGAAACGCTTCCATCATCTTCAATGTCAATTTTTGCGCCTGTTGTTTCAACGATTTCTCTGATCATCTTACCGCCTGGGCCAATCACTTCACGAATCTTATCCACAGGGATTTTAATGGTGGTGATTTTAGGTGCTGTTTCTGCAAGCACATCCCGCGCCGATGTAAGCGCTTTGCTCATTTCAGATAGGATATGCAAACGGCCATCACGCGCTTGTGCTAGCGCAACATCCATAATCTCAGAAGTGATAGAGGTAATCTTAAGGTCCATTTGCAATGAGGTGATACCTGTTTCAGTACCAGCAACCTTAAAGTCCATATCCCCTAGATGGTCCTCATCGCCAAGGATATCTGATAGCACAGCATAATCATCACCCTCTTTAATCAATCCCATCGCAATACCTGCAACAGGGCGTGCAAGCGGAACACCTGCATCCATCATCGCCAAAGATGTGCCGCAAACAGTTGCCATTGAAGATGAGCCATTTGATTCTGTGATGTCAGAGACAATACGAATTGTATATGGGAATTCATCTTTTGACGGCAATACAGGGTTAATCGCGCGCCATGCAAGCTTACCATGACCAATTTCACGTCTACCTGGTGAGCCTACCCTGCCTGCTTCACCAACAGAAAATGGTGGGAAATTGTAATGCAGCATAAAGCGTGAACGATATTCACCAGCTAGCGAATCAATAATTTGTTCATCCTGACCTGTGCCCAAAGTTGCAACGACAAGCGCTTGTGTCTCACCACGTGTAAACAAAGCAGAACCGTGCGTACGCGGCAATAGACCAACTTCTGATACAATAGGTCTTACGGTTTTCGTATCACGTCCATCAATCCGCTGGCCTGTCTTCAAGATAGAAGAACGCACAATGTCTGATTCCATTTCTTTCATGACATTGCCAACAAGCACTGCATCTGCTTCTTCACCTGCAAGTTCGGCAGCCTCTTTCTTTACTTCTGAGACTGCTGCTTGACGTTCTGTCTTTTCTGCATTCCCATAAGCTGCTGTCATTTTGTCTGTTAGCGAGGCTAGCTGATCACGCAAAGTAGCTGCTTCAGGTGCTTCTTCAGGAATGTCTCTTGGCTCTTTAGCTGCGTTTTCTGCAAGCGCAATAATCGCATCAATAGCTGTTTGCATTTGCTCATGGCCGAATTTCACAGCGCCAAGCATAATCTCTTCAGATAGCTCACTCGCTTCTGATTCAACCATCAGAACGCCCTCAGTGGTACCTGCAACAACCAAATCAAGAGATGAGCTTTCCATCTGCGCTAGGGTTGGGTTAAGCACATAACCGCCATCAATAAAACCAACACGGGCTGCACCAATAGGACCGAAGAACGGCACACCTGAAATCGTCAATGCAGCAGATGCACCAACCATCGCAACGATATCTGGGTTATTTTCCATGTCATGCGATAACACGGTACAGATAACCTGTGTTTCACATTTGAAGGTTTTTGGGAATAATGGGCGAATAGGTCTGTCAATCAGACGGCTCACCAATGTTTCGTTTTCAGAAGGGCGTCCTTCACGTTTGAAAAATCCGCCAGGGATTTTACCTGCAGCAAAGGTTTTTTCCTGATAATTTACAGTAAGAGGGAAAAAATCCTGCCCTGGTTTAGCAGAGCTTGCCGCCACAGCTGTACATAAAACTGTAGTCTCGCCCATGCTCGCAAGAACCGCACCATCTGCCTGACGTGCAATCTTACCTGTTTCTAATGTAAGGGTTTTACCACCCCAATCGATTTCTTTCCGGAAAATCTTAAACATATATTTCTCTCATCCATTTTGTGTCAAACACACATTGTCCAGATTGCCAATCCATATTGGCAATTTCTAAGACGCATGAGATGGGCAATGAAAAATTAGTTTCGCAAAACCAAAACAGAAATAATTTACATCCTGGCCTAAAATAAAAAGACCTGAGCTTAACGCTCTGTAACACATATCATTTCGTTTTTAGGGGGTTTAGCAATTTTGGCCATCTTCAGTCTGATTGGCCATCGTCAGCACTTCATCTCCTGCCTGACAATTCTCTCTCAAAATCCATCTCTTTTTGTCTACGCTTCGTCTATCGCATGGCTAGGGGCTAAATGCAAGTAACAATCACTGCGCACGCTGGTTTGTGCGTTTACAGTTTTATGACTGGATGCATATAAAAACCGGCCAAACTGCACCATGCAGTGGCCGGTTTTTTTTGAGATGCAGTATCCCGTAATGCTTGTATATACCAAGCAGGATTTATTGCTTAGCGGCGTAAGCCAAGCTTTGCAATTAAATCGCGATATGCTTGCTCATCACGTCTTTTGATATAGTCAAGTAAGTGGCGGCGCTGGCCAACCATCTTGAGCAATCCACGGCGTGATGCGAAATCTTTTTTATGGGTTTTCATATGTTCTGTTAGATATAGAATTCTATCTGTTAGAATGGCAACCTGAACAGCTGGCGAACCTGAATCAGAATTTGTTTCACCAAATTCAGAAATTAATTCAGCTTTGCGTTCTTTTGTAATCGACATCAGCTTCTCCTTATCAAAATCAGACCGTAATAAAACAATCTGTTACAGATTAAAAACACGCTGCGGGCTAATCTTACCGGAATCAATTTTAACGATTGCCACCGGGGTATCCCCATCACAGGCAAGCATCACATCACATTCTGGCAAGGCTGTTGGCCACTCAATAATCTGGCCGAACCGCAGCTTTTGTGCTTGGGCTTCTGTGAGGGCTAATGCCGGGATGTCGTCCAGCACAGTCTTCACATCTACCAACGCTTCTTGCGCGGCGCCATCATCTGCTAA
Source organism: Puniceispirillaceae bacterium (SeqCode) (assembly GCA_965660095.1). Classification (GTDB taxonomy): domain Bacteria; phylum Pseudomonadota; class Alphaproteobacteria; order Puniceispirillales; family Puniceispirillaceae; genus WTJO01. Next base: position 74,429 of record CBFHYP010000003.1, on the reverse strand, counting down.
TTGTTGCAAATTGTCCAGCGAAATCGCATTTTCTGTTGAAAAGCGTCCAACAGACAATCTCTCTAGGGCGGTCACATGCGCAGCACTATTACATTTTCGTCCTAAATCCCGGGCTAGCGCCCGAATATATGCGCCTTTGCCACAATGCACATGAAAAGACGCGCCATGCGCATCACAAGACAGCAAGCTAAAGCCGTAAACCATTATCTGTCTTGGTGCCAATGCAATTTGATTTTCAGCTGCGGTAGTGTTTTCCTGTGCATCCCTTTTGCGGGCTAAGGCATAGGCTCTCTTGCCAGCAACTTTTACAGCTGAATAATCTGGCGGAATTTGCGAAATCATGCCTGTAAAGCTAGGCAGGTGCGCTTCAATATCTGCTTGGGTAGGGATAGTATCTGATGTTCTTGTAATTTCACCTTCGACATCATCTGTTTGGGTTTCAGCACCCCATTGCACAGAAAAACGATATTGTTTTTCCGCCGTCATCACATAATTTACGGTTTTTGTAGCCTCACCTAGCGCAATTGGAAGTACGCCGCTTGCAAGCGGGTCTAACGTGCCTGCATGCCCTGCTTTCACACCGCCAAAGATGCGCCTTAGACGCCCCACAGCATGCGCAGATGACATCCCCACTTCTTTATGGAGAATTACCCACCCTGAAACCGGTTTGGCCTTATTCTGTTGTGACATAGAAAAGCTTAATTCAATTTAGCGAAAATTTTTGCCATTTTTTCAGCATTATCAAAACTCGTATCTGCGGCAAAACGTAGTTTTGGAAGCCGTTTCAGGTGCACTTTTGATGCGATACAATGCAAAAGATAGGGGGCAGCGTTATTCAAGGCTGGCAGAATAATATCAATATCCTCACCACCAAGGCTCATCACATATACCTGTGCATTGGCCATATCGGGGCTTACAGAAACCTCGACAACGGTAATAGGCACAGAATCAAGCTCTTCAATATGGGTTTCTTGCCGCATCAATAACGCTGAAAGCTGATGGCGCAATTCTTCACCGACACGCAACTGTCTTTGGCTTGGTCCTGAAGAAGTGTTTCTTGATTTTTTAGCCATCCTACCCTCTCTTCAGTCTACCCCATTTATCCTCACCTAAATGATAACAACATAAGGATTGAGCAGCAGATGAAGCGCTAACGCCTTAATCTAATGTTCTTGCAACTTGTTTAATTTCAAAACACTCGATCATATCGCCTTCTTGGATATCGCTATAATTTTCGAAGGCCATACCACATTCCATGCTTTCACGCACTTCTTTGACTTCATCTTTAAATCTACGCAAGGTCTTAAGTGAACCTTCATGGATAACCACATTATCCCGAAGCAACCTGACTTTACAGCCGCGCTTAATAATCCCTTCTGTCACCATACAACCAGCCACTTTGCCTGATTTAGAAACAGAGAAGACCTGACGAATTTGTGCGTAACCGATAAATTCTTCTTGCGTATCTGGGCTTAACAGACCGCCCATAGCTGCTTTCACTTCATCGATAAGCTCATAGATAATAGAGTGATAACGGATATCTACCCCATCTCTTTTCGCTAAATCACGTGCTTGTGGTATCGCTCTGACATTAAAGCCGATAACCATTGCAGAAGATGCCGCAGCAAGCGAGATATCTGATTCAGATAATGCCCCAACACCGGCTGTAAGTAAGCGCACCTTCACCTGATCTGTTCCAAGCTTTTCAAGTGCAACACGAATAGCTTCCAGAGAACCATGCACATCTGTTTTAATCACAATCGGCAATTCTTCTGCTTCACCAGCAGCAATTGCAGATAGCATTTGCTCAACAGAACCCCTAGCAGCAATACGGTCTTCTTTATCGCGTATCACCCGGGCACGATATTCAGCAATTTCTCTTGCGCGTGCTTCTGTTTCAACAACGATGAAACTGTCCCCAGCCATTGGCGTGCCATTTAGACCTAGCACCTCAATCGGCTGACCAGGTGTGGCTGTTTTCAGCTTTGCGCCTCTGTCATCAAGCAACGCTCTTACCCGGCCATATTCTGCGCCTGAAACGAAAATATCCCCGATAGATAAGGTTCCTTTTTGCACAAGAATAGTGGCAACTGAACCACGGCCTCGCTCCACCTTAGCTTCGATAACAACCCCTTGTGCATCCCTGTCTGGATTTGCTTTAAGCTCAAGCAATTCAGCTTGAAGCATCATTGCTTCTTCTAGCTTATCTAAGCCCAAACCACTATGGGCTGACACATCAACACATAACACATCACCACCAAAATCCTCGGTGATGATTTCATGCTGAAGCAAATCGCTTCTTACCCGTGATGGGTCCGCTTCTGGCTTGTCACACTTATTAACAGCAACAATAATCGGACAACCTGCGGCCTTAGCATGATTAATTGCTTCAACTGTTTGCGCTTTTACAGAATCATCTGCTGCAACAACCAACACCACTATATCTGTTGTTGTTGCACCACGTGAACGCATTTCAGTAAAGGCTTCGTGACCTGGTGTGTCGATAAAGGTAATGGTGTTACCATTTTTTGTTTTAATTTGATACGCACCGATATGCTGGGTAATACCCCCCGATTCGCCAGCAGCAACATCTGTTGCTCTAATCGCGTCAAGCAGGCTTGTTTTACCATGGTCAACATGCCCCATCACCGTTACAACTGGCGGACGCGGTTGTAGCTTATCTTCTGGATCTGGCGCATCACCTAGACCATCTTCAACATCAGATTCAGAGACACGTTGAACCTTATGACCAAATTCAATAGTAACCAATTCAGCCGTTTCTGCATCAATGCTTTGTGTTGCCGTAACCATGATGCCTTGCTTCATCAACTCTTTTACAACATCTGCTGAACGTTCAGCCATACGGTTTGCAAGTTCCTGCACCGTAATCGCATCTGGAATGACCACATCCCTTACCTGCTTCACCTGCGGCGCTTGTTCTTGCATACGCTGCTTTTCGCGTTGACGACGAACAGAGGCCAGAGAACGCTGACGACCATCCCCATCAGAAAGGGCCTGCGAGATTGTCATTTTGCCGGTTTGGCGACGACGCTCACCATCACGTTTAGCACCGCCTAATTTGCGCGGCGCTTCAACTTCAACAGATTTACGCTTTGTTCTAGGCCCACCTTCTTCACGCACAGGAAGAGGTGCAGATTCGTTGATATCATTTTGCTTTGCTTTAAAGGCTGCCTGACGCGAGGCATTTTCAGCAGCAAGTTTCGCCGTTTCTGATTGGCGTATAGCTTTTTGTTGCGCTTCAATCTCTTCAAGCTCTGCTAGCTCTGCGCGGCGACGTTTTTCAAGCTCTGATAATTCAGGTTCTTTTTCAACAGGCTCAGCTTCGTTCACTTCAGAAACTTCAGCTTCCGTTGTTTGTGATGTTTCTGCTGCTTCTTCTTCAGCCTGCTTTTGCTCTGACTGTGATAAGCCTTCTTGCAATACTTTAATACGGTTTGCGCGTTCTGCTGCGGTTAGCTTGTCATCTGCTGCGACAGCTGCAACCTCAGTTTCTTGCGGTGCTGGTTTAGGCGCTTCTGGCTGTGCATTTGGTGCAGAACGCAATGGCGTGCGTTTACGCCTGACCTCAACCTGCACCGTCTTGCCGCGTGATGCGCCAACTGGGTTTCCGCGCAGCGTAGATTGGTCTAGATTACCACCAAGCGAAAGCTTGCCTGATCCTGACAAACTCAGCTTTTTAGGTTTTTGATTTTCTTCACTCATTATAGACCTTTCCCTACGCTAACAGCTTCACAAGGTGCTGTTTTTCGTATTTCTGGCACTATACCCTGTTTAGCCCTAAGGTTAAATGCTAAAGATACGAAATTTGCTTTGTAATACACCTGCTTTACATCATGTGACAAGACATGTTGTGTGTGCCATGCCCTTCTTCGTTATTTTCAACCCTTATTATGCTTGCGTGTGTTGCGCATCTTGATGCACCCCAACCTCTCGCCATAAGGTGATCATCATGCGCAGTGATGACACCATTTTATCATCGCAATGTGCGCTTATCTCATCCTCTGAAATATCTTCATCCGCTAGCATCTGATCTAACAGACGCACACCAGCATAGGCTACACTATCCCTGCTAGCTGTTTGCCCTAACATCTCAGACGGGATATTTTCTTCAACCCATAATGGCTCTAATTTGGATTTTAAGGCTTGTGTTTCACGTTTACTGGCATCGTCTGCCACCAGCAACCCTGCCTCACATTGCATTTCAGCAATTTTCATTCTGCCAATAACAAGTCTACCAGCACGCCTTAATAAGGTCAGCTTTGCCACTAATGCATTGCTTACCTGGCTAGATAGATTAGCTAATATTGCATCAGCATCGATGGTTACAGGCCCTGCATTTTTACTGAGATGGTGGGCTAGCTTACCTGATTTCAGTGCCTTATAAATCGCCTGTTTTTCAGGGATAATATAGGCTCCACGTCCAGGCAATTTCCCTGTTAAATCAGCAACCACTCCGCCATCAGGCGTGCGCACGAACCGAACAAGCTTAGACTTGTCAGCGTGATGCGCAGTTTGGATACATCTGCGGGTTAGATTGGCTTTGCTGTTGACTGCTACCATGAAGCGGTACGCCTTGTAACTGTGTTAAAAACACAGTTACGCCTCCTCAGCAGCACTGTCTTCAGTGCTTTCAGCATCTTCATCTTCGAACCAATGCGCCCGTGCAGCCATGATAATTTCACCTGCAGTAGCTTCATCTTCAATGCCAAATTCGCTTAATAATTCAACAAGTTCAGCACTATCTAACTCTGCCAAATCATCTAAACACTGCACTTGATTTTCAGCCAGTTTTAGAAGCATTGGAAGGCTAAGATATTCTGCATCCTTCAAATCGTCCTTCACATCATGCTTTTCTAATTCTGCGGTAATCCTGTCGGTTTCTTCTTGCACAAATTGCAACGCTCTATTTTGAAGCTCGGCGGCAATATCTGCATCAAACCCTTGGATAGTTGCGAGCTCATCCACAGGTGTTTCAGCAATATCCTCTACAGAAATAAACCCTTCAGCAACCAGCAGATGCGCAATGACATCATCGATATTCAACGCTTCAATAAAGCGGGTTGAACGGGTTTTAAATTCTTCTGTTCTACGTTCTGATTCTTCTGCTTCTGTAAGAATATCGATATACCAGCCGGTGAGCTGCGATGCTAATCTTACATTCTGGCCACGACGTCCAATCGCTAGGCTAAGCTGATCATCTGGCACCACCACTTCAACACGGCCAGCAACCTCATCCATAACCACCTTAGAGACTTCCGCAGGTGCAAGCGCATTTACAATAAAGGTAACAGGGTCGTCCGAAAATGGGATAATTTCGATTTTCTCACCTTGCAATTCAGTAACAACTGCTTGCACACGGCTACCACGCAAGCCCACACATGCGCCTACAGGATCGATGCTTGTATCACGCGAAAGCACAGAGATTTTTGCACGGCTTCCAGGCTCTCTTGCAACTGCCTTGATTTCAATAATCCCATCATAAATTTCAGGCACTTCTTGGGTAAATAATTTCGCCATAAATTCATTTGCGGCGCGGGATAGAAAAATTTGTGGGCCACGCTGTTCCTCTCGCACATCCACAATATAAGCACGCACCTTATCGCCTTGGTTAAGATTTTCCTTTGGAATCATCTCATCGCGTCTGATAACAGCTTCTGCGCGTCCAAGATCAACTGTTACAGAATAACTTTCTGCACGTTTAATAGTGCCAAGAACAACCTCACCAACCCGATCTTTATATTCGTGATATTGGCGTGATCTTTCTGCATCTCTCACTTTTTGAGAAATAACTTGTTTTGCAGTTTGGGCAGCGATTCTACCAAATGTGATTGGCGGCAAAGGCTGACGCAAAAACTCCCCCAGTGCTAGATTATATTTAGCACCTTCTGCAAGGCTCATCTGGGTTGCATCATCTTCAACCTCTTCAACAACTTCTGTCCAGCGCTCTAATGTAATCACACCAGATTTGCGGTCAATCATGGCTCTGATATCTCTGTCATTACCATATTTAGAGCGGCCAGCTTTTTGAATAGCCTCTTCCATCGCCTCAATAACTTCTTCGCGATCAATTGATTTTTCGCGTGCAACGACATCTGCTATCTGGATCAGTTCAAGACCTGGTATTGATGATGTATCCATGAGATTTAGCCTTTCTGAAGCAATATTTTAAATGCTGGCAAACACCATTTAAGATGTTTCGTCTGGTTTCTTTTGTTTTGGGTTTAGGGTTCGTGGCTGCTGTTTATAAGTTGAAAACAACTCTGTCGGGTCAATTTTGGCTTTATCAATATCGTCAAAATCGGCCACTAGCCTGCCAGTGCCTGTTTCTACAATGACCTGATTATTTTCAATACCTGAAAGTCTGCCCCGAAAACGTCTTTGGCCATCAATCGCTTTTTTCAACGTAACTTTAACAAGTTCACCTGCAAAACGCGTGAAATCTTCTGGCTTAATTAAAGGTCTGTCCACACCTGGTGAGCTTACTTCTAAAAGATACGCATCTTTTATCGGGTCTTCTACATCAAGAACAGCAGCGACATGACGCGAGATATCAGCACAATCCTCAACCGTCATTTCCCTATCTTCAAGCGGTTCTGCCATGATTTGAAGCTGGGCGCGTGAAGAATTACCACCTGAGAAATGCACTCTTACCAATGCAAATCCCAAATCGGCTAATGCAGGTTCTATCAGCTTTTCAATCTGAGCGATTACCATTTCCCAATTTCTTACTCTAGCGTTTCTATCTCAAAAATCTTTGCGGCTTCACAGCCTTACTTCCTCAAATGCCCAATAAAAAAGGCGGGCAATTTGCCCACCATCTGAAAAATTCAAGAAGGTTTTATTCGTATGCGAGAAGTATAGCCGATTAATCTGCTTTTATCAAGGCTTGATATTATGGCCTGTCATGGAGGAAGTCCAGCCAGATGGATGGTCTCCCCTCCCTAACCCCTTTTGCCATATATCGGGTTTCAGGCCAGCCTTCGGGACGCTGGTTAAAGTCAGATGCTTTTCGCGCAGTCCAGTGAAAATCAGGGTGATGCAAGCTTTCAAATAATAACCAATTTTGCGCGATAGGGTGATCACTTGCCATCCGCAAAAATCCTTGCGGCTTAATCGCGTGTGACAAATAGTCGAGCATTTCTGGGTTTACAATACGTCTGTCTGCATGACGGTTTTTGCGCCACGGGTCTGGAAATAAAATATAACACCCATCCAGAAAATCTGCAGGCATATCCCCAAATAATAGCCGCACATCATCTGGCCAAATTCGAATATTTTGCAAACCCTGTTTCTCAATATGCTGCAACAGGCTTGCAACCCCATTAATGAACGGCTCAGCACCAATACATAAGGTATCAGGCATCTGTTCTGCAATTTGAGCAAGATGCTCACCCCCGCCAAAGCCTATTTCTAATATCACCCGACGATAGGCTTTTATATCTTCAGCAGTTGGATAATATTGAAATTGCGGCAATACATCCTCTAACAGTCTTTTCCTGTTTTGGGATAATGGCCTGCCTTTGCGTCTTCCATAAAAACGTGGGGCTGTATCAGGTGAAACAGTCATATCATCAAATAAGGTTTAAAAGCATATATGCTTAAGCAAATGCTGCAATCTTTTCTGCAAGGTCAGTAGCCTCCCAGCTAAATGTACCTGGCCCAGCCTCTCCTGCTTTTCGTCCAAAATGACCATAAGCTGCTGTTGGCGCATAAATCGCATTATTAAGACCAAGATGGGTTCTGATACCTCTTGGCTTTAAATCCATCAAGTTAGCTTCAACCAATTGCTTTTCAAATATTCTGTCATTTAGCTTTCCGGTTCCTGCCGTATTCACATAAATGGATACAGGTGCCGCTACCCCAATCGCATAGGCAAGCTGAACCGTACATTCATCTGCCATACCGCTAGCCACAATATTCTTTGCCAAATAGCGTGCTGCATAAGCAGCTGATCTATCTACCTTTGTTGGGTCTTTGCCAGAAAAAGCACCGCCGCCATGCGGGGCTGCACCGCCATAGGTATCCACAATAATTTTTCGACCCGTTAACCCAGCATCCCCATCAGGACCACCAATTTCAAATTTTCCTGTTGGATTAATCAAGAAATCTTCGGCTTTTGGCATCCAGCCCTCAGGCAATAAATCTGCAATCACAGGGGTGATAAGCTTTCTGATATCTGCTTCTGATGCGCCAACAGCATGTTGGGTAGAAACCACAAGCTTATCTATCCCAAGCATTGCACCGTCATCATCATATTTTAATGTGACTTGGCTTTTCGCATCTGGCCCCAAAAGCTCGGTTGCGCCTGATTTGCGCAATTCAGCAAGTTTTTTAAGCATTTGATGGGCATAATGAATTGGTGCTGGCATTAATTCTTCAGTCTGCCGGCACGCATAGCCAAACATCAAGCCCTGATCCCCTGCGCCTTCTTCTTTGCCTTGTGTTTCATCCACACCTTGGGCGATATGCGCTGATTGTTCATGCAGATAATTTTGGAACTCAAAATGAGCATGGTGAAATTTTTCCTGCTCATAGCCAATATCAGCCACCGCCGCACGCACCTCAGTTTCTATCTGTTCCATGATGGAAGATAAATTTTCTTCGCGTGCACGCACCTCGCCAGCAAGCACGATACGGTTGGTTGTCGCTAATGTCTCGCACGCCACTCTAGCTTCGTTTTCATGTCGCAAAAACAAATCTAAAACAGTATCTGAGATGCGATCACACACCTTATCTGGGTGACCTTCTGAAACAGATTCTGATGTGAATAAATACGCCATAGAATTTCCAATAATGTAGTTTTATCTTTGATTTCTGTTATGTCTTTTTTGGTGAATGAATTCAAGCATTAAACATAGAACTGCCCATAATCCGCCAAATATCCAAACCATCATCGGCCTATATGCGGTGATGTCAATGCCTTTCCACCGCATCACCTCAGGGGCAATAGGGGCAAAGCGAAAATCTAGAATATCTGCTTGTTTTAGACCAAGTCTGCCCACCTCTACTCCAAAGGCATCATAGCCTGCAGAAATGCCCGTATTTGCAACTCTGATCAGCGGTTTTGCTTCTTCTATAGCCCTTAAGCGGGCTTGGCTAAGATGCTGATGTGGGCCTGCTGTTCTGCCAAACCATCCATCATTGGTAAGATTGACAATTACATCTGCTGCTTTATGAGATGGGTTTTTATTCAGGAATCCAGGGAAGATGACCTCATAGCAAATCAATAATGCGAGCTGATGGCCATTTGCGAGCTTAACCGGTTCTTGAACTTCATTGCCAGCTGTAAAATCGACTGGCCCTGCAATCGCGTCAATAAAGGGAATAAAGCGAAACGGTACATATTCGCCAAAAGGAACCAGATGTTTTTTATCATAAAATACAGGTTGGGTATTCTGGCGGCTTAACAATATCGCGCTATTATAAAGCTTTGTTTTTCTTTCTGAGGGAAGCGGTTCTGCCCTTAAAATGCCAGAGAGAAGCTGGCCATCATATGGGGTAATTTGCTGTGTGAAATCTCGCACTAAGGCTTCATCTGAAGGCCAATAATTTGCAAAAGCTGATTCAGGCAAGATTACGAGCGGCGGGACAGGCAATTTAGAGAGCGTAAGTTCTGCAATTTTTGCCAAATGTTCAGGCTGTTTTGCCCGTTGCCATTTTTCTGCTTGCGGAACAGCAGGCTGAATAATGCGGATATCTGCAGGGGCTATATCGTCTGGATGTGATAGAATTAAACGCGGCTCAGGGCGAGATGTAAATCTATCAACAGATACCCCCAATAATATAAGGACAGGCAGTGCAAGCACCGCCGCTAACATAAACTTCCTGCATACTGCCAAGGCGGCGGCGGCAATTATCCCCATCCCACATATATTCAAACTATGCTGGCCAACGAAAAAAATCGCTTGAGAAGCAAAAATGTTGGAGGCGAAAATATGCCCTGTCACATTCCAAGGAAAGCCTGTGAACAAGATGCTTCGTGCGATATCTGCAAGGCCAAGCCCCAATGCAAGCCACATCACCCTAATATGCTTCTCAGAGGAGAAACGGAATAAAAATAGGCTAAAAACAGCCCAAAATAATGCTAGGAACGCAGGTAGACCCAACACCACCACAGGCAGTAATAAAAGCTGCGCGCCGCCTTCCACAAATAAAGAATGTCCAATCCAATATAAGGAGGTTGCGCACCATCCCCAGCTTGTCATAAAGGCTCTTAATGCGGCTTGCCGCGCTGAAATAGCGCTTGCTATCATAATAAGACAAGGGGCAAGCAATAATCCAGCTAGCCAGAATGAGGCTGGCGGCAAAGCAAAGCTAGATAAGCTGCCACATATAAAACAGCTTAATAGGGGATATTTATTAGCGAAGCTGAAGTGGGGCATCCTCAGCATCCTTATCAGAGCTTGAGGCTGGTGCCGGATTTTCCGGAAGACCCCTGATACGCAACAGGGTAATCCGGCGCGGGTCAGAATCTACAATTTCAAATTCTATCCCATTTGGATGCCGAATAATCTCACCACGAAGCGGGACTTGGCCTGCTAATGTGTTCACTAACCCACCAAGCGTATCAATCTCGTCCTGGTCCTCGCTATCGTCTCTTAATTTGCCAAACATATTCTCAAAACTATCTAGCTCAAATCTGGCATCGACAATCGCTGTACCATCAGGGGCGCGCTCAAACCGAGGTTTTTCAACCTGGTCATGCTCATCTTGAATTTCGCCGACAATTTCTTCCACTAAATCTTCGATAGTAATGAGACCGTCAATCCCGCCAAACTCATCTACCACAAGCGCAAGATGCATCCGTCTAATCCGCATCTCTTGCAGCAGATCAAGAAGCCGGATAGAGGGCGCTACAAATAAAACTGGCCTGATAAGCGGCTTTAAATCGGTTTTTTTTCCGCTTAGGCTATGGCGCACCATATCTTTGATATGCAACATGCCAATCGCTTCATCCATTGTCCCTTCATATGCGGGGTAGCGGGAATGTGCCGCATTAGACATTTGCGATAACACTTTTTCAAACCCATCATTAATATCAACAGCACTAATATCTGCGCGTGGTACCATTACATCATCTGCGGTGATATCGCGAAGACCAAGCAGGTTTTTCAGCAACAAACTCTCTTGATTGTTGAAATCTGCATCTGGCTGTTGCATTGAGCTTTCAATAAGCCCTGTAAGCTCGTCTCTAACAGAAACAGGCTTTGCCGATAATGGCAGTTTTTGCAGTAAATCTGCAATCAGGCTCATGATATAACATCTCCTTGTTCAGAGTTGGAATAGGGGTTTTCGATATTTACTTCAGCAAGCAACATAGCCTCTAACCCTTCCATTATTTCTGCCTCATCCTCTTCAATATGGTCATATCCAAGCAGATGTAATATCCCATGCAACAGCAAATGTGCGAGATGGTTTTGCATCGGAATTTTTAGCTTTTCAGCCTCATCTAGAATGACTTCATATCCAAGCACCAAATCGCCGATATGTTCATCCTCATCACTTGGAAAAGACAAAATATTGGTTGGCTTATCTTGAGAACGGAATTCTGCGTTTAGCGCTTTAATATGCAGATTATCTGTCCAGCATATCGATAGGTGTAATGTATCTGTGGTAAGTGTAGTGCTAAGCTTGTCAATAAGCGTACATACACATATCTCAAGCTCAGGGGTGAGGTGGGACTGCCAATCAGCTAGGGTAATATTATGTTCTAACTGATGACCGGAAAGGCTCTGCCATAGCAGATAAGTCTCATCATTAACACCGATACCCTCATCTTTTATCTGAGCAGTACCAGTTATCATCGACTCAGGTTCAGGGTCTGTTTCAGTATCTAAAATACGCCTTTCAGGCATGATAGGATGGCTCATCTATATTCTAATCACAAAGATATATTTCTATATTGCCCTGTTTCTGGGGTGCTGTCTAGCAGATCAAGTCTGGGTTTTTTCATAGGCTTTGAGGATACGCGCTACAACTGGATGGCGCACCACATCCTCACCAGAAAAGCGGATAATATCAATCCCTTTGACTTCTGCTAGCCGGGTAACAGCATCTGAAAGGCCTGATAATTGACCAGAAGGCAAGTCAATCTGACTTAAATCACCTGTAATCACCATCCGAGAACCTTGCCCAAGACGTGTGAGCACCATTTTCATCTGAACCGCAGTGGTATTTTGAGCTTCATCAATGATTACAAAAGCATCTGATAATGTACGCCCCCGCATAAAGGCAAGCGGTGCGATCTCAATCTCATTACTTGCAAGCATTCTATCGACTTTATCTGCTGGCATCATATCATAAAGCGCATCATATAAGGGGCGCAGATAAGGATCGACCTTCTCTTTCATATCGCCTGGCAGGAAACCAAGCCGCTCGCCAGCTTCCACCGCAGGTCGCGATAACACAATCCGCTCAACAAGCCGCTTTTTCAGACAATCCACAGCCCAAGCAACAGCCATATAGGTTTTACCTGTTCCAGCAGGCCCTAGCCCAAACACCACCTCATTTTTTTGCATCATTCTGAAATAATCTGCTTGCGACGGTGTCCGCGCAAAAATTTTCTTTCTCCACGTTGTTGCAAAAATGTCTTTATCGACAACCCGCTCATCTGTTACATCGCCATTTTCAGCTTGGGTAATCACTTCATCAATGAGCTGTGTTGTCATCTCTTCGCTTTCGATTTGCTGGCTAAATTCATGATAGAGTGATTTGACAGCTTTTTCTGCCCGCGCCAGATTATCTGGATGACCGGTAATTCTGATTTGATTTCCAAAACTATCCATCGACACATCTAGCACTTGCTCAATTCTAGCAAGATGCTGATTATGCTGACCACAAATAGTGGCAAGCAGATGATTATCTTCAAATTCCAAAGAGGTTGTTTTAATTTCTTGTTCAGGCACGTGCTGTCTCTAAGCTGGTATGATATTCATCTACAAGTTCAGCACTAAGCGAATTCTGACCTGCTTTAAGAATTTTAACTTTTCTCATCTTTCCAATTTCATCTTCTGAAGCATGTACATATACAGATTGCATAAAGGGGCTTCGTCCTGTCAACTGTCCATCACGTCCCCCAGCGCGTTCCATCAACACATCCATATGCTGTCCTTCACACCCTTTATTAAATGCAAGCTGTTGGGCATCTAATAATTGCTGAAGGGCTGCTAGTCTTTCTGCTTTAACATGTTCTTCTACCTGCAAGGTATCATGTGATGCTGGGGTACCAGGACGCGGCGAATATTTGAAGGAATAGGCAGATGCATATTTCACTGAATCAACCAATTTTATGGTATCTGCGAAATCAGCATCTGTCTCACCAGGAAAACCAACAATAAAATCCCCTGAAAGAGCGATATGCGGCACTAATTCACGCAAACGTTCAATAATCCGCAGATAATCAGCTGCTGTATGGCGTCTATTCATAGCGGCCAATATTTTATCAGAACCAGCTTGGACAGGCAGGTGCAAATACGGCATTAATTCAGGAATATCGCGATGCGCCGTCATTAACCCATCATCCATATCTAATGGATGGGATGTGGTGTAGCGCAGCCTTTCAATCCCATCTATTTCAGCCAGCGCATATAACAGCCTATCAAGCCCCCATATTGAGCCATCCGGTGCTTCACCGTGAAATGCATTTACATTTTGACCTAATAAGGTGAGCTCGCTGGTGCCTGAAGCAACCAGTCTTTTTGCCTCAGCAATAATATCTTTCACCGGACGCGAAAATTCAGCACCTCTAGTATAAGGCACGACACAGAAAGCGCAGAATTTATCACAGCCTTCTTGAACAGATAAAAAGGCCGCAGGACCACGCGGGTGTTGCTCTTCTGGAAGGAAGTCAAATTTTACCTCAGCTGGAAATTCAGTATCCACTAATTTTTTGCGCACTGAAGGGTCAATTTGGCTCACAAGTTCAGGCAAGCGGTGATAGGTTTGTGGTCCGACCACCATATCTACCCAAGGAGCGCGTCTGGTAATTTCCTCGCCCTCAGCCTGCGCAACACATCCTGCAACGGCAATCAGCATATTTCTATTTTGCTGTTCACCTGCACGGTTTTTCAACGCTCTTAAACGCCCTAAATCACTATAGACTTTTTCAGCCGCCTTCTCACGGATGTGACAAGTGTTCAAAATCACCATATCCGCTTCTTCAACAGCATCTGTTGGCATGTAACCGCTTGGGGCAAGTAAATCTGCCATCCGGTCTGAATCATATACATTCATCTGACAGCCAAACGTCTTGATAAAAAGCTTCTTCATATGGTGACCTAAACTTAATGCCTAAATTTAATGATAGCTGTTAAATCGTAACACGGATAATCCAATTATCCTTTTATCTTTTTGCATCTTTATGCATGTGCCCATCTTTAAGCCTATAAAGCTGTTTCAGGTCAAGAAAAACTACTTCTCTATACGGCTAGAACAGGCAAAAAGCGCATCTTTTTCCCCGCACCCATTTCTCTTATACCCTACCCTTAAACTGTGATATTTTTTTGCATCACAATAGCATCCATGGCCGAGGGCTTCGCAAGGCTGTTACGATAATACCCTTTGCGTACCCCAATTTGTGCAAAACCAATACCTTCATATAAAGAAATGGCAGGGCTATTATCTGAACGCACCTCAAGCAAAATATCTGTAATATGGCGTGCCCTTGCCTGTGCAAACCCGATCTGAAGCAACATCTTTGCCCCAGACAGGCGGCGAAAATCAGGATGGATAATAAGCTCAATTATATCTGCTGAGCCTGACTTCAAATCACTTAGAATAATAAACCCAGCTAATCTAGCATCAGAAAAAATTACTGCACCAAAACTATTTTGGTGATGGATAAGCCGTTTCAACGCATCTGCTTGTCCTGAACGAGCCTGTAAATAGGCCAATTCATATAACGCGGTAATGCTATCTGCATAATGGTGAAGCTGTTTTTCACCTTCACGAAAACCTGTCATTTTTTATCTGACTTCACAGTAATTGCAGGCTGCACATATAACGGTTCAAGCGGCAGAAATAAATGGCTATAGGCTTGTTTTGGGCTTAAGCATAATTCGCCAAGCATATGCGCTTCAAGGGTTACAGGGTGGATAGCTATATTATGTCCACGCCAAGTATCACCCAAATTATGTGCATCTATCCCTAGTGCAGGTCCTGTGAGAATAGAGGGTAATGGCGCTAAAATTGTAGCCAATTTATCCTTTTCAACCTCTTCAATCTCAGTCAATATATTCAGCTCACTATCAAATTTTTGAACAAAATAACTATTCCGCCGCGTATCACAAAAACTAATGATTTGCTTTTTCTCAGCACGGTCATGCAAATTATTTTCTAAGGCCGTAACAGCGTGATATGCCTGAGCTGAAAGTACACTCACCCCAATGCCTGTCGCATCTGCGGCTAGCTTATACCCTTGTGCTGCGGCAAGACACACGCGCAAACCAGTAAATGAACCTGGTCCGCATCCAGCAATCACAAAATCTAACGCTGAGGCAGATATATCTGCTGTATCACATATTTGCTGCACCAGACCAATAAGCACTTCACTATGCCCAAAACGTGCTTGATGGTGGGCTTTCGCTAGGCAGTCTTGGCCTTTAAATATGGCCGCAGAAGACATTTCAGCACTTGCTTCAAGACAAAGGCTAATAGAGGTGTGCGAAAAAGAGGAAAGAGCGGTATGTGGCATCATTGTTATGTAACAGAACTAAATTTTATCAGCAAAGCAGGAATTATTATCACTATTATCAATCATATTATCATTCGAAAAGCATTAGATGCAGATTGTCTCTTTACATTAGGGGTAAGTTTTGCTTTGGATACCAGTAAAATTAGTCAAGCGCGCTATTTAATACTTATTCCTGACGAGGTGCATCTATGACAGCTAGAAAATTGTGGCAAGTCTGCACAACCCATTTCAGCATCCTATTCAAACAGGCTGTTTTTGCCCTAGCCCTTTTCGCTGCTTCTATTTCTATGCTCAATATTGGTCAAAATGGCATACTCAAAGCAGCTATTGCGCAAGAAGCAATGCGTGATAGTGCAACGGTTATTATGTATCACCGATTTGGGGAATCGCGTTATCCATCCACCAATGTGACCCTAGAGCAATTTGATGCACATCTTGCTCATTTAAAAAATGGGGATTACACGGTTTTACCCCTGCCGCAAATTATTGAGACTTTGAAAAATGGTGAGCTCCTGCCAGATAGAACGGTTGCGATCACGGTTGATGATGCCTATCGTTCTGTTCTTGATCATGCATGGCCTCGGCTTAAAGAAGCAGGCTTTCCGTTCACTCTGTTTGTCGCAACCTCACCGATTGATAGAGAATTAAATTCCTATATGAGTTGGGATGATTTGCGCTTTTTACAAGAACAAGGCGTTACGATTGGCTCACAAACCCATACCCACCCGCATATGCACAGACTGTCTGAAGATGAGGTAAGAAAAGAGCTAGAGTTATCTAACCAACGTTTCTTAGAAGAGCTCGGTTTTAGGCCTGAGCTATTTGCCTACCCTTATGGGGAATATTCATCCTTTGTAATTGATATCGTCAAAGAAACAGGCTTTACCACCGCATTTGGCCAAAATTCAGGCATAATGCACGCACAAAGTGACTTTTTTGAATTGCCACGTTTCGCTTTCAATGAGAATTACGGCACGATTGACAGATTGAAGCTTGCGGTGGATGGTCTGCCCTTAAAAGTGACAGATATCACCCCAACAGATATGGTGATACAGGAAAATCCGCCAATTTACGGATTTACCTTAAGTGAAGAAATGCAGCCTGTAAGCCAGCTAAGATGTTTTGCATCAAGCTATGGAAAGCTAGAGGTCACCATCTTAGGCACCCGCGCAGAAATTAGAGCGCCTGGCCCACTTCCATCACCACGATCACGGATTAATTGCACAATGCCAGCAGCTGACCAAAGATGGCGGTGGTTTGGCAGACAATTCTTAACGCGATAATTTAGCCTCTAGCGGCAGGCGCTAATGTTGCCTTAACAAACATATCAAAACGGTTTGTCCGCAAAACTGAATTTAACGTCTTAACATAGGCATTGCCATCTTCAGCATACGCTTTCAGATATGGTAATAGCGGCTTTGCTGTAAGCGCATTTCCTGATTGCAGGATTTGATAGCGCTGTTTTCTAAATTGGCGATAAGCGCGATGGGTATTCAAATTGCGCATATAGCTTCGCACCGATGAAATCAAATCAGGAAATCGTCTTACGGTCACTGACGAGCCTGCTGCTTGAATACCATATTCGTCATTATATACCCACTGGCCGAATAATGCGTTTCCCTCTAGTGCAAAGCGTGAGCCGCCCCATCCTGATTCAATAGCTGATTGAGTTAATGCCAATCCAACAGGAACAGGCCTTATTCTAACATCTAGCGCAGCGAAATATTTAGCAGCATCCCAACTATCATCAGCCTTTAGCTTATATAAAGCTGCATAATCAGCCAAGATTTCTACATCACCCTTTTCATAGGCTTGTGTCATCTCCTCATGCTGCTGCTTTATCCGCTCATTCTCATAGAGAATGAGAGGCAGCATAATCTGAGTGAAAACCTGTTTACGTTTTTGTACTGTCAAATCTGATAGATCAGGCAAGCGCGGCATAAATTGGCGTGCAACTATGCTTTCCTGACCATATTCTAAGGTGAAATCAAACACAGGAATGGGCGGGCGAAATGCAATAGGCGGTTGGCTGACAGCCCCTTCCTTACCTTGTTGCTCTCGAAACAATGTGGCTAGCAATTTCGTATTTGCATCGTCTAAACGTCTTCTAATCCGCTCATATTCAAGCGCAGAAATGCCGGCCTGTGATTTCTGTTTCGTGAGTAGCTTTATTTCTTCAGATACTTTTGCAGAATATTCAGCAATGCTAATCTCACCAGGTGAAGCCACCATCAAAGGCGGGGGTTTGACACCCAATGTGGGCAGCAACACACCTGCTAGCACACAAAAAACCATACCGATAATAATAGACCGGTTAGGTATTTCTAATTCAACGGTGCGGTGAAGTGACATGGCAATTCGTCCTTAGTGACGGTGTTGTCTGTCTTTTGAAACTGCCTCAAGCTGTAGGGGCAGATTAAATTTCTCTTCTGGTGAAAATGCGTTAGCGATGTAGGGAGCTGATTAATCGATGAATTTAGCCAAGCTACATTTCCAATGGACGCACTTCACGCACGTCAGGAATATAATGCCGCATCATATTCTCAATACCCATTTTCAATGTTGCCGTAGAACTAGGACAGCCAGCACAAGCGCCGCGCATCTGAAGCGTAACCACACCATCATCAAAAGAATGGAAAATAATATCACCCCCATCCATCGCCACAGCAGGACGAACACGCGTATCAAGCAAATGCTTAATCTGCTGAACAATTTCAGAATCTTCACCATCTTCAGCGGTATCGTCATTTACTTTATTCAATACCGGCATGCCAGAAGCAAAATGTTCCATAATTGCAGCTAGAATAGAAGGTTTTAACGCAAACCATTCAGATTGTTCTGATTTGGTCACAGCGATAAAATCATCACTTAAGAAGATGGATTCAACACCATCTACCGCAAAAAGCCGTGTTGCTAATGGTGAATTTTCAGCCTCATCAGAGGAGGTAAATTCAGCAGTGCTATTTGGTACCACATCAACACCTGGAATAAATTTCAAGGTGGATGGGTTTGGTGTGTCTTCTGTCTGGATAAACATGTTTTATCTCTTCAGTCAGTTATGCGTTCAAACAAATCATGTAGCTAAAGCATTTGGCTTTAATACTGTACCGCCCCTATTCATGATATAGGTGGCAGAGGGGCTAAATTGAAGCCCTGATTTGAAATGATTATAAACTTTTCACATCCAAAAGGCAAAAGCTGATCTTATAAAACAGGGCTTATGAAGCCTAGCGTACTAAACCCATCACATCTTTCACTTCATTGATCACTGGTTCAGCAAGTGCTGCGGCACGTTCCCCGCCTTGTTTTAATATCGCATCAATTGCCTGATGATCATCTAAAAGACGTCTCATTTCTGCGCTGATAGGCGCGATTACAGCTTCGGCACATTCCGCTAATGCAGGTTTAAATTCACCAAACCCTTTACCGCCAAACTCAGCTAGAATTTCATCTACTGAACAGCCTTTCAATCCAGCAAAAATACCCACTAAGTTTTTAGCCTCTGGCCGCCCTTCTAGCCCTTCTGGGGTTTCTGGCAATGGTTCTGGGTCCGTTTTGGCTTTTTTGATTTTTCGCATTATCTCATCACTGGAATCTGTAAGATTAATACGGGTTGCATCTGAGCTATCAGATTTGCTCATTTTCGAGCTGCCATCACGCAATGACATCACCCGTGCAGCTGTCTTTTGAATAAGCGGTTCTGGGGTTGGAAACACTTCTTTTTCAAACATAGAATTAAATGCTAATGCAATATCACGGGTAAGCTCAAGATGCTGTTTTTGATCTTCACCAACAGGCACATGTGTGGCCTTATACACTAAAATATCTGATGCCATTAAGGTAGGATAGGAATACAAACCAACCGTGGCATTTTCCCTATTTTTTCCTGCTTTTTCTTTGAATTGTGTCATCCGGTTTAGCCAGCCTAGCCGTGCGACACAGTTAAAAATCCAGCCTAATTCAGAATGGTGTGGGACTTTTGATTGATTAAATAAGATAGATTTTTCAGGGTTAATGCCTGATGCAATTAGACATGCTGTCACTTCTCTTATAGATTGGCGCAACATGGCAGGGTCTTGCGGTACGGTAATGGCGTGCAAATCAACCACACAATAGATACATTCAAAATCATTCTGTACATCTACCCAGTTTCGGATAGCACCAAGATAATTGCCTAAATGCAAATTACCCGTAGGCTGCACACCTGAAAAAATACGCCCTTTTTGTGATACAGAGTTAGTCATGTTAATCGTTCCTGTGATCTGTCTTTCGCAAATGATGATGAAGCCCCAACGCCAACGCCAACGCTGTATAAAGGATGATGCCGCTTATCACAAGGACAAGCATAGAAATCCGTATATTAAGATGGCTGATAATAAGGCTGTTCTTTAAAACATATAACCCGCCAGCCATTATAGCAGACGCAATACCAGCCTTGATGCCTGCGACAAGCCATTGCCATCCCATTCTTTTAAAATAAAGTAAAAAACCAAATTGGGCTAACAAAGCTACCCATAATGCCAGCGAGGTAGCGAGCGCAAGTCCAACATGGGCATAAATCCGCATCAAGAGTAAGGATAAACCTAAATTAACGCCCACAGATACCAGTGATATGCGTAACACAAGCCCTGGTTTTCCAAGCGCATATAATCCAGCTTGAGAGATTTTGATAAATGCAAATGCAGGAAGCCCAGTCGCATATGCGATAAGGGCGGCGGATGACATTGCACCATCCTGTTCTGTAAATGCACCAGACACAAATAAGCCTGCGATAAGCGTGTCAGATAAAAAAGCAAGCCCCAAAGTGGCAGGAAGCACAGTAATAAATGCCAATATGAGACTTTGTGAGATATAATCTGCAAATTGGTTTTGCTTCACAGTTAGGCGGCTATCTTTTGCTTCTATGGCAGATAAGCGCGGCAATAATGCTGTGCCGATAGCGATGCCGATTACCCCCAATGGCAATTGGGCTAGCCTGTCTGCATAATATAGCCAAGATAAAGACCCAACAGCGAGCCACGACGCAAGCACCAAATCAATAATTAAATTAAGCTGCATTCCCCCTGCACCAAGTGCTGCTGGCAAAAATGAACGCCACATGGCGCGCCCCTCCGCAGATAATGCTTTAAGCCTAAATTGTGGCCTGCGTTTAAGCTTTATCAGACGTTGTTGCATCACAAGCATTTGCAACACCCCTGCAATCGGCACCGCAACAGCCAATGGAAGGGCGATATAGACAGTGTCATATTGATAATATTCTTGGCTAGCCGGAATTAGTAAAGCTGCTGTTATTAAACAGATATTCAGCACAATAGGGGTTGCGCCACTGCCGATATAATCGTCTTCAGCATGGCAAATAGCTGACCATAAGCCGACAAGCGAAATCATCACCAAATAAGGCATCGTAATATGGCCAAGCAAGCTAGCCGCATCTGTGCGGGCATCCCCATCACCATAGCCAGGTGCAAGCACAGCTATCACCCCGCCCATCGCAACTTCCATAATGGCTACAATGATACATAAGGCAAAAAACAACCACGCCTGCACTTCGGTTGCTAGTATCAACGCATATGCGGTATTCTTTTGCTCCTTTGCCATACTGTAGGCTGGTAAAAAAGCATGGGTTAATGCCCCTTCAGCGGTAAGTCTTCGGAACAAATTAGGAAGCTTAAAGGCCACCAGAAAAGCATCTGCCGCAGGGCCGGCTCCCATCATATAGGCAAATACAATATCTCGCAAAAATCCAAAGATACGGGATAATGCTGTCAGCCCGCCAATGACGCTAACAGCAGAAAGAAGGGAGCGAAATGCCATTACTTATAAATCCCCCATTTAACCTTTCGATTTCACGTCACCATCACAGCCCGCAATGCAGTTTCCTACCCATTTTCAAAGCTGGAAAATATCCTTTAGGGTTTGGCTTATCTTTTCTTGGGTTGCTTGTTTGGTGATTTGCAGACCAAATACATCTTTGACATAAAACACATCCACCGCCTTTTCGCCATAGGTAGATACAGTTGCTGAATTAATCTGCAAATTAAGCTGCGCTAAATGATAGGTGATTTGATATAATAGCCCTGGCCTATCTGGTCCGTTTACTTCGATAACGGTGTGGGTACGGCTTCGTTTATTGGTCACAATCACACGCGGCGGCACATCCATGACCTTTACACGCTGTGAGCGTTGTGCGGTTTTTTCCTTAAGCTTGGTGAATAGCGAAACCTCGCCTGCCAGGGATTGTTCAATTAAGCTTGAAATCCGCTTTTTGATATGTGGGTCTGACAGGGCCTGAAGATCACGCTGAATTCTGAATTGGTCTAAAATAGTACCATCCTGCCGGGTGTTAATTCTGGCATTCATAATCGAACATCCTGAAATCGCAACAGCCCCTACAATGCGGGAAAATAACCCAGGATGGTCTGCGGCCATCACCACCATGATGGTTGATTTACTATCTTCATCATCTTTGAAATCGATCAGAATTTTGTCTGAATTTTCAGTATATTTCTTCACCAAATCTGCATGGTGAAGATGGCTTGAAAGCGAGAAATTCGTCCAATAGCTTGGATAGAATTGCGCTATATGTTCTTCCATTTGCTGATCTGTCCATTGCGGCAGGGCAGCCCTCATCTCTGTAATGGCATCCCCAACAGCTTGGGATGAAACTTCTGTTGGGGCAGCACCGCCCAACACCGCTTGTGCCCGATGATACAAATTCCGCATCAGAGAAGCTTTCCAGCCATTCCATACAGAAGGGCCAACCGCTTGAATATCTGCAACCGTAAGACATAGCAAAAGTTTCAAACGCTCAGGTGATTGCACTTCTGATGCAAAATCTTCTATTGTTTGCGGGTCGTTCAAATCATACCGAAAGGCAATTTTGCTCATCAATAAATGATGTCGGATAAGCCAGATTACCGTTTCTGTTTCCTCCTCACTCAATCCTATTATTGGGCAGAGTATACTTGCCACTTCTGCACCAAGTATAGAATGATCACCACCGCGTCCCTTGGCAATATCATGAAGCAGCATCGCCACATGAAGAGCGCGTCTTGATTCAATACTGCCTATCAAGCTGGATGCAAGCGGTGCATCTTGCTTTAACTCACCTTGCTCAAGCCCATGGATAAACCCAACTGCTTTTATGGTATGCTCATCGACGGTGTAACTATGATACATATCAAATTGCATCATCCCCACAATACGCCCAAAATCAGGCAAGAACTTACCAAGCCATTGAGATTCGTTCATCAAACGCAAAATACGTTCAGGGCTAGTTTTCGCAGTGAGAATTTTCAAAAATGTATCAAACGCACGCGCAGATTGCAGATCAGAGGTACGCGCTGCACGCACCGCACGTGTCAGACGCCTGAAACTATCAGGGTGTATATCTAAATTATTCATCTGAGCAAGATAGAAAATACGCACAATCAGGCTAAAATTATCGCGGAACATCCTATCTGATGGTAAGTGCAGTCTTCCATCCTTCAGCTCAAAAGGTGCTATATCAAGGCCAATTGGCAAGCTAGAGCGTAGAAAACTGCGCAGACTAAATGTCTTTTCAGCAAAATCACTTCCAATTGCAGCGCAGAAAATACGGGTAAGATTTCCAACTTGAACAGCAGTTAGAAAATAATATTTCATAAAGCGTTCAACATCTCGTAATCCTGCTCTATTGGCAAAGCCTAGCATTGGCGCGATTTCCCTCTGGGCATCAAAGGTTAATCTATCATCTGACCTGCCATGATGCAGATGCACAAAACACCGCACTGTCCATAAAAAACGTTGGGTTAAGGCAAAATTGCGGATTTCTCCCTCACGCAATACATCCCCCTCTAGCAAATCTGTAATGCTGTCCAAACGAAAAGAAAATTTCGCAATCCAGAATAATGTTTGTAAATCTCGCAGTCCGCCTTTGCCATCTTTCACATTCGGCTCAACAGCATAGCGCGTGCCGCCATGAAATTTAATTCTACTATCTCTTTCTGCTAATTTTGCCTGCACAAAAGGCGGAACAGGCTGGCGCAACATCCACTTCTTAAAACTGGTTTTTAGCTGTTCAGCCAATTCTGTGCTTCCGCCGATAGAACGCAGCTCAATCAAAGAGGTGCATATCGTGACATCATCTTTTGCAGCATGTAGATTTTCACGAATAGAACGGGTTGCATGACCCACCTTCAGTCCCAAATCCCATAAAAGATATAAAATAGCTTCAATATATTTTATCTCAGGGGCGCCTTCTGCAGGCACGCTAGCAGACGGCACAAACAATAAGTCAATATCACTGAAAGGGGATAGCTCGCCTCGGCCATATCCGCCTGTTGCCATAATCGCACTAGGTGGTAAATCTGTGAAAAAACACGCTTTGAGATGGCGACTAACGACGCCGATAATTTTATCCACCAACAAAGCATGATTACCAACATAATCAGCGCCATCTCTGTTTTGATATAACGCGTCTTGTAATAGTGTTCTGCCATCATTGAGCACTGCGGTAGCGAGCGGGCGGGTTACTGTCATGAAGCTGGTAGTATCAGATGCGTTTTCAGCCGCCGCATTTAAATCTTTTTCAAAATCCAGTATTAGCATAGCAAACGCGCTATCAGGATGTTGGGAAAAATTCTGTTTTGCAGTTTCAAGCGGGTCTAGCCAGCGCATCCAGTTAGGCAAGGATGTCTGATTTTCGCTTGAGGAGGTTATCTCATGCGTGAGCGCCATAATGTTAGCCCTCCTCTTTATCGTAAAGCTGTTTTAGGGTGTAAATCAGGTCTAACGCCTGTTTTGGGGTAAGGCTATCTGGTTCTATTTCAGCTAGTTTTTCCAATAGCTCAGAGCCTGTTTCTGCCTCCTCTGCGCCAATATCCATTTGCGCCAATAAAGGTAGCTCACTTTGAATTGCTGGCGATATTGCTGGCGATGATGAAATGGTTTGTGATTCTAGCATCGCGACAAGCTGTGATGCGCGCTTTGTTACAGCTTGCGGCAGGCCTGCTAGCTTTGCCACATGCACCCCGTAGGATTTATCAGCACGCCCTGCGCCAACCTGATGCAAGAAGATAATTTGCTTTTTCCATTCCTTCACTTGCATCGCATGACAGCTTAGATGGGCAAGCTGTTGCTCAAGCGATGTTAATTCATGATAGTGGGTTGCAAATAATGTTCGGCAGCTAATTTTTTCATGCAAATATTCTAAACACGCCCAAGCAATGCCAAGCCCATCCCAGGTGGAAGTACCTCTGCCAATCTCATCTAAAATGACTAATGATTGTGCGGTGGATTGATTTAGGATTGCTGCTGTTTCGACCATTTCCACCATGAAGGTTGATTGCCCGCGTGCAAGATCGTCCGATGCGCCTACCCTGCTGAAAATACGGTCTGTCACTCCGATTTCCGCATGTTGGGCAGGCACATAAAGACCAGCCTGTGCAAGTATCGCAATATGCGCATTCTGCCGCAAAAAGGTTGATTTACCTGCCATATTAGGCCCTGTAAGCAACCATAAATGATTGCCAGGGGATAAATCGCAGTCGTTCGTTGCAAAATTATCAGACGCAGGAAGCATCTGTTCTACGACCGGATGCCGACCTGCTACAATCTTAAAGCGCGTATCTGATGTTAATATGGGCCGCGTGAAGTGATGGTGCCGCGCAAGAAAGGCAGATGAAATAGCTACATCTATTTGTGCACCCGCTTTTGCTGCACTACTAATCTGTTCAGCATATTTTTCAATTAGGCTTCTTAAATCTTCGAATAAGGAAAGCTCTAATGCGATAGCTTGTTCAGCGGCGCGCGCAAATTGATTTTCTAAATCAGCAAGCTCTGTGGTGGTAAACCGCACAGTTTGCGCAGTGGTTTGACGGTGAATAAAATCTGTATTTGAAAATAATTTATCGCCATGTGCTGTTCTCACATCGATATGATAGCCCAGCACATTATTATGTTTTATTTTTAAAGAAGAAATCCCGGTTTGCTCGATATAGCGTGCTTGCAGGGCAGCGATGAGACGTCTGCTTTCTTCTCTTGACCTGCGTAAATGATCAAGCTGGTCATTATAGCCTTGGCGGATAAATTGACCATCACGTGCAAGTAAAGGCAAATCATCTGCAAGTGCCGGCAAAATCAAATCGGCGATATGTGCAGGTGCCGCAGCATCAGATGCTATTTTGCGCACCTGGTCTGTGCGGGATGTATCCACCTCATTTTTAACTTCATTTAACAACAGATAAATCTGCCTGCCGCAAGCTAAGCTATGCGCAAGTCCTGCAAGGTCTCTTGGACCGCCGCGTCCTGAAACAAGCCGTCCTAATGCACGTTCAATATCCCCTGCCCCCCCCAGAATTGCGGTGATTTTATCTGCAATATCTGTTTGTGATGCAAACCATTCAACAAGGTCAAGCCGATGATTAATTTTATCAATATCGCGGATTGGTGATGAAAGCCGGGTAAACAACACACGCGCACCCGCAGCAGTACAGGTGTGATTTACAGCCTCCAGCAAACTGCCTTTTTTCTCCCCAGAAAGTGTTTTGGTAATTTCAAGAGAGCGGCGCGTTGCAGCATCAATCTCAACCATACTAGAGGTGCCTAATATCGTTGGATGCGATAATCGTGGCATTTGTGCTAATTGTGTCGCTTCTAAATAATGCAGCAAACCCCCTGCTGCGCTAATAATGGCTGGCGCAAAATTTCCTAACCCCTCTAAGCTTTGTACAGCATAGAATGAGGTCAGTGTTTCAGCCCCTCGTCTAACGTCAAATTGTGCGGCAGGGCAACGCACAATCGGGTAGTTCTCGCCATAGCTAGCAAGCACCGCCGCGCAATCTTCAGGATATATAACCTCAGCTACACCAAGCCGAACAAGCAGGCTTTCAATCTGGTCTTGCGCACATTCCTGAACCGTAAAACTGCCTGTAGACATATCTGTCCATGCAAGCGCAAATGCGCCAGAAGACCTGCCGATGGACGCTAAAATATTTGGCTGTTCAGGCTGTAATAACCCTTCTTCATGCAACGTGCCTGGGGTGATAACCCGAACCACATCACGCGGCAAAGGACCTTTACCCCCTTTTTTCTTAAAACTTTCAGGGGTTTCGGATTGCTCACATACCGCAACCCTGAAGCCTTGTGTGATCAGCCTTGGTAAATAACTATCCATGGCATGCACTGGCACACCGCACATTGGAATATCCTTCCCCTCATGCTGACCACGATGGGTAAGCGCGATGCCAAGGGCTGACGCGGCTACTTCCGCATCATGGAAAAACATTTCATAAAAATCGCCCATGCGGTAAAACAGCAAAATATCGGGGTACTTTTCTTTTATTGTCTGATACTGTGACATCATTGGTGTCAAACCAGTTTTCTTAGCTGTATTTTTAGAATTGGTTGATACCATGGTATTTTTTAACTCGGGCTTTGAAGTTCTTTTGAGCTTTAATGTTCTTTCAACACTAAATGTTAAAACAAGATAGATCGCTACGATGAAAAAGTCATTAAAACAGGACGCACTTGATTTCCATTCTGAAGGAAGACCTGGGAAATTGGAAATCAGCCCTACAAAACCACTCAATTCTCAGCGGGATTTGTCGCTTGCATATTCCCCTGGTGTGGCAGAACCATGTCTAAGTATTGAGAAAGATGTAGACAAAGCCTATGACTACACTGCTAAGGGTAATGTGGTTGCAGTGATTTCAAACGGTACTGCTGTTCTTGGACTAGGCAATATTGGTGCTGCCGCTTCAAAGCCAGTGATGGAAGGCAAAGCTGTTTTATTTAAGAAATTTGCTGATATTGACGGTATCGACCTTGAGCTTGATACAGAAGATGTAGATGCATTTGTAAATGCGGTCAGCTTGCTAGGGCCTTCTTTCGGCGGCATAAATCTTGAAGATATCAAATCCCCGGAATGTTTTATTATCGAGCAACGTTTGCGGGAAAAAATGGATATACCTGTCTTCCATGATGACCAACATGGCACGGCAATTATTACTGCTGCTGGCTTGATTAACGCCTTGCACCTTACGGGGCGCGAGATGCAAGATATTAAGGTGGTATCTAATGGCGCTGGTGCGGCCTCAATCGCTTGTGTTGAGCTGATTAAGGCGATGGGTGTAAAACATGAAAATGTGCTTCTATGTGATCGAACAGGGGTCATTTATCAAGGCCGTGAAGATGGCATGAACCAGTGGAAATCAGCGCATGCTGTGAAAACAGAAGCGCGTTCTTTGGAAGACGCGTTAGACGGTGCAGATGTATTTCTTGGATTATCTGTTGCCAATGCGTTGTCAAAAGACATGATATCCAAAATGGCAGACCGTCCGATTATTTTTGCGATGGCTAATCCTGATCCTGAAATTTTACCTGGCGATGCGAAAGAAGCTCGCCCAGATGCGATTATCGCAACAGGCAGATCAGACTATCCAAATCAGGTGAATAATGTTCTAGGTTTTCCGTATATCTTCAGAGGTGCATTAGATGTGCGCGCTACGGCAATTAATGAAGAAATGAAAATTGCAGCTGCTCAAGCTATTGCCTATCTTGCGCGTGAAGATGTGCCTGATGAGGTTAATTCAGCCTATGCAGGCGAGACCTTAAAATATGGTGAGGATTATATTATTCCTGCACCGTTTGACCCGCGCCTGATATCTGCTGTTTCGTCTGCAGTTGCACAAGCTGCAATGGATTCAGGGGTCGCAAAACGCCCTATTGCAGATATGGATAGCTATCGCAGAAGCCTATCTGGACGGCTCGACCCTGCGGCCAATTTCCTTGAAGATGTGTTTGCTCGCGTCTCAAAACACAATAAGCGTATTGTGTTTACAGAAGGAGAGGAAGAAGTATCCATTCGTGCTGCACATGCTTTTAGAAATGCAGGGTTTGGACATCCAATTCTGCTTGGCAGAGAACAGCGTGTGAAAGACAAAATCGCTGAACTTGGGCTGGAAGGTGCAGAAAATATTGAAATTACAAATGCAAAAATTTCTGACCATAATAATAATTATATCCAGTTTATGTATAAAAGATTACAACGCCGCGGAATGATGGAACGTGACTGTCAGCGCATGGTGAATCTGGACAGAAATGTGTTTGCTGCCTGTATGGTTGCAAATGGCCATGCAGATGCTCTTGTCACAGGGATGACACGTCCTTTTGCCAAAAGCTTTGAGCATGTCACACGGGTGATTGATGCAAAAAAGGATAAAGAATTTTGCACAACCTCGATGCTGATTTCCAAAGAAGGTCGAACGGTTTTTATTGGCGATACCTCTATCCATGAACGCCCAACCGCAGAACAGATGGCAGATATCGCTATCGCTATCGCTGAAAAGGCAAAGGCGATGGGGCATAAGCCAAGAGTGGCATTTCTGTCCTTTTCCAATTTTGGGCAGCCCCTAAGCACCATCACCAACCAGCCGCATGAGGCAGCATCCATTATGGACAAACGCGGTGTGGATTTCGAATATGAAGGTGAAATGACTGCTGATATTGCGCTTGATTTCGATTTGATGCAGGCACGCTATCCATTTTCTAGATTAACTGGCCCTGCTAATATTCTCATCATGCCTGGGTTGCATGCAGCGAATATATCGTTCCAAATCATGCAATATCTTGGCGGCGGAAGCGTAATCGGACCATTAATCCTGAATGCAGAGCATCCTTTCCAGATTATTTCGATGAATTCTTCGGTGAATGATTTGGTAAATGCAGCGGCAATAGCGGCCTATAATTCTCTGGATTAAGTGATTTAGATATATCACTTATTTGCTGATAATATGCTAATTTTCAGAGTGGGTTTCTTCACGCATTGTTCCTGTTATAGTAAATAGACAAGCTTATGGGTGAAATGAAAACAAACGCTGAAAAGCTAGCAATATTATTCAGAACAATTCGCATTGCCATTGGCTTTAGCGTTGTCACTGGTCTGTTTGTTCTTGTAGGCCGGATTGATATATTAGATGCCGCACTGTTACTGAGCGTGGGCAGTATCATTACCTATCTGTTAATCCAAGATGATATCCGGGTTATCCAAGAGCTTAAAAATTATTTTTCAAATCAAATTGGCTCAAAGAAAAATGAGCTGCCAACAACATTTCAGCAAAGCCAGAATTTAAATGATGGCTCGCCACTTTCAGAATTAACCTGGCTGATATCAGTGGCTGAAAAAAAGCGCAGCGAGATGGCAAGTAAGCTGCAAGTTGAAAATGACTATCTCACAAACACTATACGCAACCTGCCTTTCCCGCTTATTCTTTTGGACAGGCGCGGCTATGTGATTGAATTTAACAAATTGGCACAGGAAATATTCACCCCATTAGCCTTGCAAAAACCAATTAGTTTTTTCATTTATGACAGCGATATTATTAAACGCATTGAAGCAGTTGGAAAAAATGATAATGCGTTTGATGAGGTTGAATTTATCCATCGGGAAAATAAAAGACAGATTTTTGACCTGCTTATCTCACAATTTTCAGCTGATAATAAAAGCCAAACCGCACTTATTCTTATTGACCGTTCTGAAGCCAAAGAGGCAGAACAGATGCGAGTGGATTTTGTGGCAAATGTCAGCCATGAATTACGCACCCCGCTAACCTCTGTTCTTGGATTTGTTGAAACCTTGCGCGGGCCTGCGGGTGAAGATCCTGATACGCGTGATAAATTCTTGTCCATTGTCGAAAACCAAGCCGCACGCATGATACGCTTAGTTGCTGATCAGCTTTCCTTATCTTCGATTGAACGGAGTGAAGCAATTCAGCCGCGCGCACATCATGACCTTAATCTTGTTGCAGAGCGCGCCAGAGAAATACTTCTCGGTGTTGCTGAAAAACAAAATTGTAATATTAAAATCATCCATCCAGAAGAAGCAGTGATGGTTGTTGCAGAACATGATGAGCTTATTCAAATGCTTCAGAATTTGCTTGAAAATGCTATTCGCTATGGCGCGCCTTCAGGTGAGGTGAGGGCAATTATAACAGCACATGCTACAAGCCCTAAATTATCATCTAATCAGTCATTTGCCCAAATTCGCATCGAAGATGATGGGGAGGGAATAGCCCCTGAACATCTGCCAAGACTAACAGAGCGATTTTACCGAATTGATAAAGATAGATCCCGCAGCAAAGGCGGAACCGGCCTTGGGCTTGCGATTGTGAAACATATTGTAAATCGTCACCGCGGCCATCTTGAAATCACCTCTGAGCTTGGCAAGGGAAGTCAATTTGCGGTGTATCTGCCGCGCGTCAGCACTATTCCGAACGTCACAAAAACGTCATAACCTTTTGGTAGCTTCGCAAATAATTGCTAAAATAGGGTTATCTGATATGCTTGAAAACTATCCGTTAAGAAGTGACGATGTTAAACAAGAAGCGTTCATGACAATGCAGACAGCTCACATCCTTGTTATTGAAGATGATATGGATATTCAGACCTTGCTTGAATATAATTTGCAGCAAGCTGGGTATTCGGTCAGCCTTGCAAGTGATGGTGAGGAAGGTCTGATGGTTGCACGCGAAACCACGCCAGATATGATCCTCCTTGATTGGATGATGCCCTTAATGTCAGGTATTGAAGTGCTTAGACGTTTGCGCGCAAAACCACAAACAGCTGAAATTCCGATTATTATGCTTACCGCAAAAGCCGATGAAACAGACCGGCTAAGAGGGCTTGATGATGGCGCAGATGATTATGTGGTGAAACCATTTAGCCCTGCTGAATTAATTGCACGCATCCGTGCATTACTGCGCAGAAGCTCTGGTATGGCAGCTAATCTGTTAAGCTGCGGCGATTTAGAAATGGACCTTGTGTCTAAACGCGTAAAACGTGATGGTGAGAATATTAAGCTAGGTCCAAAAGAATTCAGACTTCTTGAGCATTTATTGCGCAATCAGGGGCGGGTTTATTCGCGTGATCAGCTTTTGGATCATGTTTGGGGCAATAATGTCTATGTTGAAATTCGCACCGTTGATGTGCATATCAGGCGACTTAGAAAAGCCATCAATAAAGGCGGCAAACCAGATATGATCCGCACGGTTCGCTCAATGGGCTATGCGCTTGAGGCAGTGTGAGTTCAGCACATAGCAAAGCTTCTTTTTTAATAAAGTCGTATTTTACTTGTCTTAAGCGTAATGTTCCTTAAAACACTAGATACTATGTGTTAACGGCGGAACAATATGATGACTGTATCACAAGATTGCGGAAGCTATTCTGCAAATAGCAAAGAAAACCTCACCGGTGATATGAAAAACTACTTTGTTATTTTAGCCTATGGCTTGGTACTCTTAGCACTTGCCGCTTGTGAGCCCGTGAAGCTTCAAACATCTAGCCCAGCAATCACCCAGCCAGACGTTATAGTGACACCAGTCGTAACACCAGCTGAAAACAGCTCTGAGGAGCTGAATATACAAGAAGAGAGTATCACTACAGCTGCGCCCCAAACAGAGACAGAAACGGTTGAGCTTTTGGAGGAGACCGTTATAACAAACCAACTTGCCTTAAAAGCAGATGAGGCTGAGACCACCATTGAAGAAGTGCCAGAAACACCAATTATTGAGAAAAAACAGGTGGCTGTTATAAGCCGTCTAAAACCTGTTAATCAGCTTGGCAAGAAACAAACCCAGCTTCGCGCGCTTATCGGATTACCAGATATACAGCGTGCAGAAGGAAACATTGTTACCTGGCAATATCAGCAGGCTGATTGTGTGGTAGATTTCTTTTTTAACCGCAACGCACAGAGCGCCGAAAATCCAACTGTATTTAGCTGGGATATGCGCGCAAAAGAATTTGGCAGGCAGCTTGATCAGCTAAAATGTGAAGCTCAACTTGCAGATAGAAAATCCCAAGCAAGAGGTTAAAACCGCATCGGTTTTATGCTTCTGTTTTTGCCTTATATAAACATAAATGGCTGATATCGCAGTTAAAACATTCAGGTTTTCTAGCTTTACATACATATCTGCCATGCAAGATAAGCCAATGATGCGCCCCTAATTTAAAGGCTTCAGGAACCCGCCTGAGTAATTCACGCTCTACCACCACCACATCTTTTCCAGGGGCAATACCTGTTCGGTTACTGACCCTGAAAATATGCGTATCAACTGCAATAGTCGGCTCACCAAAAGCTTCATTGAGAACAACATTTGCAGTTTTTCTGCCAACCCCAGGTAAGGCCTCTAACGCTTGCCTATCTTGCGGCACTTGGCCGTCATGCTTTTCCAATAGTAATTTAGAAAGCGCTAATACATTCTTTGCTTTGGTGTTAAACAAGCCAATAGTTTTGATATGGGACTTAATCTCATCTAGCCCTAATGCAATCATTGCAGCAGGGTTATTTGCCCGTTTGAAAAGCGCCTTTGTTGCTTTATTCACGGATATATCAGTTGCTTGGGCTGAAAGCGCTACTGCCACCAACAATGTATAGGGGTTTGTGAATTCTAATTCTGTCTTGGGATTAGGCCTGCCTTCGGCTAAAATCTCAAATGCGTCTTGGATATCAGAGAGTTTCATTTTCTTTGGCATTTTTTGACCAAACCCTAGATTTAACGTTAATCTGTTCTAATATCATACTTGTTTTTTGGTGAGGTGCGAGTTTTTTATGGCCGAAGATACACAGCCCACAAGATGGTTTCATCAGCACAAAAATGAAAAAGAAATGATAACCATAACGATGTGGCCTTACCGGTCACTTTCCATCCAGGGGTTCAGGGTAATCATTGGTTTTTTTGCTATCGCTTTAACTGGATTAAGCCTGGGGTTTATGATGCTTGGCGCGTGGCCAGTAGTGGGTTTTCTAGGCCTTGAAATAGGTATTGTTTGGCTGGCTTTTAGGATGAATTATCGCGCGGGACAATTGGTTGAAAAAGTCCATATCTCCACATCTGGCGTTACCATTGAGCGCACAGATTGGAAGGGCAGCTCAAAACAGCACACGCTCGACAGCCCGTGGGTGAGTGCAGAATTATTCCCCCCAAAAGCGAAAAGAAAAAAGCTATTGCTGAAAATGCATGCAGAGAGTTTTGAAATTGGAGCATTTCTGCCCCCTGTTGAAAAACCTGCCTTAGCAAAGGCTTTAAATGATGCATTTATCCGGATGCGCCAATAACAATATGCGCGTATCATGAAATTCAGGGGCGCAGGATATTAATCTGCTAGCCTGCCAAGAACATCATCCATAGTGTATAATCCTGCAGGGGCTTGTACAGCAAAAGCGGCGGCTTGCAAGGCACCGCGTGCAAAAATACTTCTGCTTGTTGCTTTATGGGTAAGTTCTATCCGTTCTTGCTGGCCGAAAAAAGTCACCGTATGCTCGCCTGCAACATCACCGCCGCGCATCACTGCAAAGCCAATATCGCCTTGGCGGCGCGCGCCTGTCTCACCATCTCTGCCGCTATCACGCACCTCCTCTAATGGCACCCCTCTGCCAGCCGCCGCCGCTTTTCCTAAATCTAAGGCCGTGCCTGATGGTGCATCTATTTTGTGATGGTGATGGGTTTCAACAATCTCGATATCCCAGCTGTCAGATAGCAAACTAGCTACTTGCCGCACAACTTGCGATAAAAGTGTCACCCCAACAGATGTGTTTGCACAATATACAATCGCGATATCTTGAGCAGCCTGCCTGATTAGTTTCTCATCTTCATCGCTAAGACCTGTTGTGCCAATCACCATTGGGGTCTTGGTAGCGCGCGCAATTTCAATATGTTGCTGTGTTGCAGTGGGGCGGGTAAAATCAACAATTACTGTATTAGGCCCGCAACCAAGTGCATCAGCTGTACTTACAACCTCAACCCCCATCATCGTGCTGCCAATAGCAGGGCTATTTTCATGTTCAGTGGCCGCACTTAGCGCAATATCCTGCTCAGCCATCACCGACTGTAACATTTTACCCATTTTACCGGCTGCACCTGGCAAAGCGACTGAAAAGGTGGATTTTTGCATCATATTCTTTTTCCATATTAAGTGGCCGTATTCACTGGCCATAGTACTGGATGCGATTATGACCAGAGCTTTTTCACGCGATCCATAAATTTCTTGGTCTGAGGGCTTGAATCCCCTGCATCAGCAAATTCTTTGAGCAATTCTTTTTGTTTCTTGCTCAGATGTGTTGGGGTTTCCACCTGAATTTCTACAATCTGGTCACCCATAGAACTTCCGCGTAATCCAGGCATTCCCTTACCACGCATTCTAAACCGCTTTCCTGATTGTGTGCCAGCATCAATTTGCAAACGCGCCATGGTACCGCCTAGCGTAGGCACATCAATAGAACCACCCAGACTTGCTACTACCATCGGCACTGGAACGCTGATATGAAGCAATTGGCCATCACGCTCAAAGATTTGATGATCCGCCACCTCGACAAATATATATAAATCACCCGCTGGCGCGCCGCGCAACCCTGCCTCACCCTTGCCAGATAATCTAATCCGTGTGCCTGTATCTACCCCTTTTGGAATATTTACAGATAGGGTTTGGGTTTCCTCTACCCTGCCAGCACCACGGCAATCACCGCAAGGGTCAGAAATCATCTGGCCTGCTCCGCGGCAAGACGGACAGGTACGTTCAACCGTGAAAAACCCTTGCTGGGCACGCACCTTACCAACCCCGCCACAGCTTCTGCATGATTCAGGGGATGAACCAGGTTTTGCACCACTTCCTGAACAGGTACCGCAGCTTGCCGCAATCGAGGCAGTGATATCCTTAGCTACTCCCGTAAAGGCTTCTTCTAGGCTAATACGCAAATCATAACGCATGTCTGCGCCATGTTGTGATTGGCTTCCGCCCTGCCTGCCAGAAGAGAATTCGCTGAACATTTGCTCAAAAATGTCAGAGAAACCGCCGCCACCAAAGCCGCCACCGCCAAAACCAGCAGATTGGTCAAACGCAGCATGACCAAGCTGATCATAAGCGGCACGTTTTTCCTGATCTTTTAAAACTTCATAGGCTTCGCTTGCTTCACGGAAACGTTCGGCAGCAGCTTCATCATCAGGATTTCTATCTGGATGATTAGCCATGGCCAGTTTGCGATATGCAGATTTTATTTGTTTATCATCTGCATTTTTGCTTACGCCTAATACATCATAATAATCGCGTTTGGCCATCGACTATCCTGCCTATCTACCTTTATTTAGCATCTTACCCAAGCTTAGATAGACTTACCTATTTTCAGCAGATTTACTGTCATCAACTTCTTCGAATTCAGCATCTACAACACCGTCATCAGAAGCTGCATCTCCGCCAGTACCAGCCTCACCACCTGCTTGTTCTTCTGCTTGATAGGCAGCTTCACCCATTTTCATCAACACAGAGGAAAGTGATTCTGATTTTTCTTTAATCTCAGCGTCATCATCGCCTTCGATTGCTGTTTTCAAGGCTGTAATTGCTTCTTCAACTTCTGCCTTTAATGCGGGCTCTGCCTTATCTCCAAGATCAGCAATAGATTTTTCTGCACCATGAATTAACGCTTCAGCTTGATTTCGTGTTTCTACTTGCTCGCGCTTCTTCTTATCTTCTTCAGCAAAGTTTTCCGCATCCTGAACCATTTGTTCAATCTCAGAATCATCTAACCCGCCAGATGCTTTAATGCTAATTGCCTGTTCTTTACCTGTCGCCTTATCCTTTGCGCTTACCTTTACGATACCGTTTGCATCAATATCAAAGGTCACCTCAATTTGCGGCGTACCGCGTGGTGCAGCAGGGATACCTTCTAGATTAAACTGTCCTAAAAGCTTATTATCAGACGCCATTTCACGCTCACCTTGGTGAACAGAAATCGTCACAGCAGATTGATTATCATCAGCTGTTGAAAAGACTTGGCTTTTCTTTGTTGGAATTGTTGTGTTTCTGTCAATCAGACGTGTAAACACACCGCCCAAGGTTTCAATACCAAGTGAAAGCGGGGTTACATCCAGAAGCAGAACATCCTTCACATCGCCCGTTAGCACACCTGCCTGAATAGCAGCACCACTTGCGACAACCTCATCAGGATTCACACCTCTATGCGGCTCTTTACCAAAGAATTCCTGCACAGTTTCGATGATTTTTGGCATTCTTGTCATGCCGCCAACCAAGATAACTTCATCAATTTCGCTTGCGCTAATATCTGCATCCTTCAAGGCTTTACGGCAAGGTTCAAGCGAACGGGTGATAAGATTATCAACAAGCTGTTCCAGCTTAGCGCGTGAAAGCTTCAATGCTAAGTGCTTTGGCCCTGAAGCATCTGCGGTGATAAAGGGCAGATTGACCTCGGTTTGTGTTGCGCTTGATAATTCAATTTTAGCTTTTTCAGCAGCTTCTTTCAGACGCTGTAGCGCCATTGTGTCTGAACGCAAATCAATCCCTTGCTCAGCTTTGAATTCACTCGCAAGATAATCGATAATCGCTTGGTCAAAATCTTCACCACCTAAGAAGGTATCCCCATTGGTGGATTTTACTTCAAACACACCATCGCCAACTTCCAAAATAGATACATCAAACGTACCACCACCTAAATCATAGACAGCAATGATACCAGATTCATTTTTATCCAAACCATATGCAAGTGCAGCAGCTGTTGGCTCGTTGATTATTCTTAACACTTCAAGACCAGCAATTTTACCTGCATCTTTTGTTGCCTGACGCTGTGCATCGTTAAAATATGCAGGCACCGTAATCACAGCTTGGTCAACGCTTTCCCCTAAAAATGCTTCTGCATCTTCCTTTAGCTTACGCAGCACAAAACTAGACATCTGGCTTGGGGAGTAATCTTCACCATCCACCGCAATCCACGCATCACCATTTTTTGCAGGCTTTACTTCAAATGGCACTAAATTGGCAAAATCTGAAATGGCGGCATCGTCAGAACGGCGGCCAATAAGACGCTTCATCGCAAAAATAGTCTTAGACGGGTTTGTTACGGCTTGACGCTTGGCAGATTGGCCAACAAGCCTCTCGCCATCATCTGTAAATCCAACCATTGAAGGGGTGGTGCGACCACCTTCAGCATTTTCGATAACTTTGGTATCTTTGCCGTCCATCACAGCAACACATGAATTGGTAGTACCCAAATCAATACCGATAACTTTTCCCATCTTTTCAATCCTTTTCAGTTTTTGGGGCGTAATCAGCACACATTTTGTGCCAGATTGTTACCTTTGCCCGTAATCTTCTGACTTTTGAGATATAAGAACTGTTCTTTGCCATGCAAGGGCATGACATAAATTTAATCAGTCTGTTGTTTTCTCATCATCACTCGTTGCTGGCTGTTCAGCAGGTTTTGCAACACCGACCATCGCAGGACGTAATAGCCTGTCATGAAGCTGATAGCCTTTTTGAACGACATTCACTACGGTCCCAGCCTCCACCTCATCAGTGGGGACTTCAAACATGGCTTGGTGCAAGTTATAATCAAATTTCTGACCTTCAGGCGAAATGATCGAAATGCCGTGACGCTCGCAGGTTGATGCGAATTCACGTGCTGTCATTTCTACACCGATAAGAATATTTTTTAAGGTTTCATCAAGCCCAGACTTATCTTCTGGAATCAATTCAACAGCTTTTTCCAGATTATCAAAACTAGACAGCAAATCCCTTGCGAAACCCATCGCGCCATATTTCTTGGCAGCTGTTACTTCTTTTTCGGTTCGTTTGCGCAGATTTTCATTATCTGCCATCAAACGAAGCATTTGGTCTTTCATATCAATTTGCACATCATCTTCAGAAAGGTTTTCAGCTTCTTCCATCTGCGCATAAATCTCAGCCTGTCGTGCATTACCAGCAGATTTTTGTTCTTCTGCGGCCTCTTGCTCAACCTTTTCGGATTGCTCTTCTTCAGCAGTATTATGGTCTACATCAGAGATAGTCATAGTGACAGCTTCCCTCAATCTTATCTTGGTTTACCTAATGTTTTTAACCAGCTGCATAAAAAAACAGTCTGGATTTAAATCTATAACTAGAGCAGATGTGGGAAGTCATCATGAAGATGCCAAGAGCAAAGAGAAGGTTTTTTTCCATTTTTTTCCATAAAACTGGCGAATGCATGGAAAATTGCGCTATAAGAAACAGCAATATAACTCGTAAAACAGCTTCTTGAACGCTAAAGAAAGATAAAATGACTGCGGAACGGCAAAAACAAAATCTGACGATGTTGTCGATCGAAAATCTGTATAAGCAGTCTCAGCTTGATACGACACAAAAAACCCGTCCTACTAAAAAGCCAAAAATGCCGCTTCATCGCCGGCAAGGTTTTCGCCTACCCCTTATCAGAAGCAAACCTGTTGCGATGTATTTAGATGAGGGTGCGAACCTAGATAGCCAAGAGACAGGGTTTTCAGATAATGTGATCCTTTCAGGATTAAAACAGCCTGCTACAGCATCTGATACAGCGCTAGACACACCTTTCAAACTTCAAACCACCACACGGCGGCAGCCGCATAGCAAAACAGAGAATAGCACTAACATAAAGAGCAAACACAAACCTGTTCAAACAGCGCTTCCAACAGCGCGCAATGAAGACATATCTGAAGGTAGTGAGCACCCTATCGATCCGTTTAACGCGATTAAGGAAGCTGTGCTTTCGGCAAAAATCTCGTCAGTAACAGCGGAAAAAAAACCGCTTGATACTGCTCCGATAAATGAGGATGAAATAGCTGAAGAGCGCATAGATAAAACCCCACGCTCAGAGAAAACGGCACTTGAAAATTTAGTCTCGCAATTATCACATTTGATTG
Organism: Puniceispirillaceae bacterium (SeqCode); assembly: GCA_965660095.1. Taxonomy (GTDB): domain Bacteria; phylum Pseudomonadota; class Alphaproteobacteria; order Puniceispirillales; family Puniceispirillaceae; genus WTJO01. Next base: position 35,024 of record CBFHYP010000003.1, on the reverse strand, counting down.
AGCTTGAGGTTGAGACCAGACTAGCAGAAGCAAAATACAAGCAATTAACGGCATCTGAAGAGGCTGAAAATAAAACAGCTAGAAAAGTCCGAAATAAAACCACAGCAAGCGCAAAGAAAAGCGCTAAAAAAGCCACAAATTCAAAGAAGAGCCAAAAATAATGTTAAAGCTGGCTTGCCCTCATTGCCAAACTATTGGTGTTGTTCCGCAAATCATGATGTCTGCAGGGGACTGGCCTATTGCATGTCATTATTGTCACCAACATTATTATGCCCCTGTATTATCAGGGCCTGAAGGCATGGAAAGACAGATTGAATTAAGCTGTAATGAATGTCGTCATACATCGCGCTTAGATTCACAGTCTTTCCGCACAGTAACAGAACACGCTTTTGAGCTATTTTGTGCAAAATGCCATCATAATCTGAGCGAAGGCCTAACCCATATCACCCATATTTTAACCGAAGCTGTAAACCCGCAAGATCAAGAGGTTCAGCCTGAACAGCACACCCCTAAATTAGCGATTAAAGATGGTGAAGAAAAATCTGCACAACAGATAGTTAACACTGCTGAACATACTCTATCTGGGCAAGCGATTGCAGGGTTTGGGCTTATCGGATTTGGCTTTACCCTAGCAGCTGTTCTTGCCGCCCAAGAAGGGCTTATCGCGCGAGAATGGCTAGATAGTATTTTTGTTTTATTGGAAAATTTTCCTCAGATGTTGCAACAGCTTCTTGCGAACATGAAAAGCTAGAGCGATAGGCTAGAGGAGAAAAACCTAGCTAGCTTAGAAATTTTTCTAAGGCTTTTGAGGTATAATCAACCATCGGAATAATTTTGGCATAATTCATATGTCTTGGGCCAATTACCCCCACTGCCCCGATAATCTGGCGGGTGCTATCACGGTATGGGCTAAGCACCATCGCACAGCCTGTTTCAGCGAATAAATCATGGTCAGAACCAATAAAAATTTGCAGCTTATCTGCTTGCGATACAGCGTCGAGCAATTGGCTTGTATGATCTTGCATTTTCAATTTATCAAACAAAACGCCAACCCGTGTGATATCTTCACCTGCTTTCACATTTTCCAAAAGATTTGATTGTCCGTTTAGCACAAGCGATGCATCCGCGCCGCCCTCTCCATCTGTCCAACACGCAATGCCTGAGGTGATGAGATTAGCTGTCAATTCGTCTAATTCTGCTGAATGTTGCTGTTGTTCTGCCAAGATATCGGCACTCATTTCTGAGACTGTTCTGCCCTTAAAGCGTCTATTCATAAATTCTGCAGCTTCAATAAGAACATTTTGTGCAACAGCTTCAGGCCGCAAAATCAAACGGTTTTCAACCCGGCCATTTTCATAGACAAGAATAACCAAAATGCGGTTCTGCTGCACTGGTACAAATTCAATATGCCGAATAGATAGCTCTTCTGTTGGAGACATAATGAGCGAGGCATGATTTGATAAACCGGATAGGGTAAGACTTGCTTTTTCAAGCAATTGGTCAACACCTATCGATTGAGATGCTGTTATCCCGGCAAATTGAGCTTGTTCTTCTTGGGTTAATTCGGTGCGGACTTGCATCAAACCATCCACAAATAGCCGCAATCCTTCTTGGGTGGGAATACGCCCCGCAGAACGGTGCGGTGAAAATAACAACCCCGCACCTTCTAATTCTGCCATAATAGAGCGAATAGAAGCAGATGAAAGCGTCATATCTGACTGATTTGCAATCAAAGAAGAGCCAACAGCGCTTCCCCCTTCTAAATAGTGAGAGACGATACGGCTGAAAATATCTTGTGTACGCTGGGTTAGCTCATCCAAAGATACCGGGCTCATAGGGTCAACTTCTCCTGAAATGTGCAAAGAATCTTCACACAAAACCATATACATCCATACTTCTCATTCACAATAGCACATTTTATAGTATAAGCATGGACACACCATAATCAAAAAGGCTCTTTAACATGCCCGTATCTAGATTTGAGAACAGACCATCAGACCAGCTGCGTCCCTTTACCTTTCAATCACATTTCTCGCCCTATGCTGAAGGTTCATGCTTCATAAAAATGGGCGGCACGCATGTGTTATGCACAGCCTCAGTTGATGAGCGGGTTCCGCCATTCTTGCGCGGTACAGGACGGGGATGGGTAACCGCAGAATATGGTATGCTTCCACGCGCTACCCATAGCAGAATGGATAGAGAAGCAAGCAAAGGCAAACAATCTGGCAGAACCCAAGAAATCCAACGCCTTATTGGAAGAGCATTGCGTGCAGTGACCAACCTTGATGCTTTGGGTGAAAGACAGATCAAAATTGATTGTGATGTTATCCAAGCTGATGGCGGTACCCGCACAGCATCGATTACCGCAGCATGGGTTGCTTTATCGCATGCCTGTGAAAATTTACTGCTGAAAGGGGCAATTTCATCCCCTGTTCTCACCGACCAAGTCGCCGCTATTTCATGCGGAATTCATCACGGCGAGACCTTGCTTGATTTGGATTATGAAGAAGATAGCCAAGCTGAAACAGACGCTAATTTTGTGCTTACAGCCTCAGGGGGTATTGTGGAAATTCAAGGGACAGCAGAACAGCACCCCTTTAGCCCAGAACAATTTAATGCCCTTATGAGATTGGCACAAATGGGATGCAACAGCCTGTTTGACGCGCAGCTAGAAGCCTCTAGGGTGCAAAAATAAAGAAAGGGTTCGGCATGGCACATCGCCGTTTAGACAGTGATAAATTAGTCATTGCAAGTCATAATCAAGGCAAAATTATAGAGATTCGTAAATTGCTTGAACCTCTTAACATTACGGTTATAGGTGCAGGTGAATTAAATTTAGAAGAGCCTGAAGAAACAGGCAAAACCTTCATTGAAAATGCTGTCTTAAAGGCAAGCCTAGCAGCAAAAGCTTCAAATCTTCCTGCATTATCAGATGATTCAGGTCTTGCTGTGAAAGCATTAGGCGGGGCGCCCGGTATTTATTCTGCACGATGGGCAGGTCCTGAAAAAGACTTTAATATTGCGATGGAGCGTGTCGCGGACGCCTTGCTACTCTCAGGAAGTATGGATAGAAGCTGCCAGTTTATCTGTGCCCTTTCCCTTGCATGGCCTGATGGTCATTGCGAGAATTTTCAAGGCAGCGTTTCAGGCACCGTTACCTGGCCTGCACGAGGCAATGCAGGTTTTGGATATGACCCTATATTCACCCCTGTTGGACGAGAGCAGACTTTTGGTGAGATGGATCAGGAAGAAAAACACGCTATGAGCCACCGGGCAGATGCTTTTAATCAACTTTGGGTATCATGTCTAGAACCCGCTTAGGTCTATATATTCACTGGCCATTTTGTCTTGCTAAATGTCCTTATTGTGATTTTAATTCACATGTGGCGCAGGAAGTGGATACACAAGCTTGGAAACAAGCTTTACTTACCGACTTAAAAACCCAATCAGAACACTATCACAGCCACAAAAACCTCACCGCAAAAGCCCCGCTAGATACGATCTTTTTTGGCGGCGGCACCCCATCCCTTATGCCGACAGAAATAATGGAGGCATTGATCAATTCTGCATCTGAGTTGTTTGATACCGGCGCAGATATTGAAATCACAGCAGAAGCGAATCCAACATCCGTTGAAACAGCTAAAATTAAGGATTTTGCACAAGCAGGGGTGAACAGATTATCCCTTGGCATCCAGTCTTTAAGCAGTGAAGGGCTGAAATATTTAGGCAGAGAACATAGCTCTTATGAAGCATTGGCCGCCTTAGAAATTGGCCAAAAATATATGCAAAATATATCTTGTGATTTGATTTATGGTCTACCTGAACAAACAGCTGAAAATTGGCAAAGCCAGCTTGAACATATGCTAAATTTAGGGCTTTCACATCTTTCAGCCTATCAGCTTACCATTGAGCCTGGAACGGTCTTCCACACGCGCGCGCGCAAAGGTGAAGTGATGACAGCAGCAGATGACCATGTTGCTGATTTATATGAAATGACAGAACAAATATGTAGCGCCTTTGGGCTTAAAGCCTATGAGGTATCGAATTACGCAAAATATGGCGCTGAATCACAGCATAATATCGGATATTGGCGTTCAGCAGATTGGCTTGCTGTTGGCCCTGGTGCGCATGGCCAATATTGGGCAAAAGATAGACGATATCACACCCAAAATAGGCGTAGTCCTGCAGGATGGCTTGAAGATGTTAAACACCATAATCATGGATTTGAAGAGCAGGTTGAAATTACAGCGGAACAGGCTTTTGAGATTTATTGGATGATGGGGTTAAGGCTTACTTCAGGGATGTTACTCAAACCAGCATACCCAGCCTTACAGGCCTATGCTCTTAATAAAGAGTGGGTGAATATTTTCTGTGATGAAGGCTGGCTTGAACAAGCTGATGATAGGCTAAGAACAACCCTTGATGGGCGTTTGCGCCTTAATCAAATTTTGGAAAAAATACTTAGCTAATCGGCTATGTCAAAATTTATGATGAGATTTCTAGGGGTGAGGAAAGCTTGCCATCATTAATTTGTTTAATTTGATATTGGCGCTGGTTACGTCCATCGGGAAGTAAGCTAAAACGTCCTGAAAAGCCTGCAAAACCTTTATCCCTTAACAAGCTTTTCCGCCAATCTATTTTTCCGTGATCTGTATTTGCGCCTGACAATTCTTGGGAAGCGGTAAGGGCAACAACTGCCATCACATCAAAACCAAGACGCGCTAGTGGCGATGGCTGAGATGGGAAATGCTGTTTCCATAACCGGTTGAAATTTTGGGTGTCTGGCAAAACAGCTTGCGTCACCAACGCCCCTTGCAATGAAGGCTCGGTAACAAGCTCTGTTCTGCTCCATAAATCTGTTCCTAAAAAAGTTACTCTGCTAGGCCCTAAATCATAATAGTCAAGTACCGGGGCTGTGCGGAGAATAAAATCAGGATTACCAGCAAGCACCACCGTATCATATAAGGCTGGCGGTAATTGATTGTCCTCTTCTGTTGGCGGGATATACCCTGTGAATGATTTTATGTTTGCTTTTAGAAGCTCTTCATCATCCAAGGTTGCTTGATCTAAAATAGTGATATTGCTTGGGGTAATTGCGAAATCACGCAATCTTTTTTCAACATGCTGCCTAATTTTTTGACCAAAATCATCTTGTGATGCAAGAATTGCAATCTTGGTTTTATTTTGCTCAATGGCATAAGCAAGCAGATTATCCATCTGCTGTTCAGGCAAATATCCCAAAACCCATCTTCCAGAATCTGCCGCTGACAGATTATTAGACAAGGAAAGGACAGGGATATTATACGCTGACATAATTGGTCCAATTGCATTAATCGAGGTCGAGAAAAGCGGCCCTATAGAAATATCTATACCTGCTTCCACCGCATGAGATGCAGCTTGTGCAGCATTGCGCCCCCCTGCTGTATCAAAATAAACCAGCTCCACTTGCTTTAAGCCTGTTTGGAAAAAAGCGAAATCTACCCCTGCGGCGATATCTAGTCCCAATTGGCGAAAATCACCTGAAAGCGGCAAAAATACCCCTACCCGAATATGGTCATCTTGTTTTAATGGCATGATATAAGAAGATACCGGTTTTTGCTGCGGCTTTGTTCTTTGTTTCAAAAGCGAAAGAGCAGCATCTAACGCTTCGCTCGCCTGTCCTGAAATAGGCTCTTGCTCAGCACCTTGCTGGGGGAGCGATGCTATCATCACCTCATCTGTTTCATCTAAATTCTGTTCGGTATTTTCATCTGTTTGTGTGATCAGTGCAGAACCTGCATCTTCCTCAATTTGAGAGATTAAATCACCAACAATATCTGTCTGAGGGCGCGCAGGCGCATTGCTTTGGGTATTTTGTGAAGTGATGGCGGTTTGTGTAACAGGTCGTTTCGATGAAATACTTGACTGTTCAGGCGGTGCGGTTTGCTGACAGGCAGATAGCAATACAATAGCGCATATAGCAGGGATCATGCCTAGCCTAGCTGAAAATGAAATGGCATATCTACTCATCTCTTGCAACCTCATCTTGTTTGGCATTTTATTTGACTGTTTATGCGCTGGCAAAGTTTTGTATCTCTGTATAGGGTAGGGACAATCTGTAACCTTAATAGTGAATTTATCTTAAGCGATGCTTGTTCTTATCTCAACGCCAATCGGAAATCTTGGAGATTTATCTGCTCGGGCAGGTGAAACGCTCTGTGAGGTGGATATCATAGCTTGTGAAGATACACGTCAAACACGCAAATTACTAAGCCTAACCGGACTGGAGCCTCGGGGTAAATTATACCCCTATCATGACCATAATGGGGCAGAAATGCGCCCTAAATTATTATCAGCCCTGAAAGAGGGCAAGAAAATTGCACTGGTGAGCGATGCTGGCACACCGCTTATCTCAGACCCTGGCTATAAGCTTGTTGCCGCATGTCATGCAGAAAATATAGCTGTATCTGCTGTCCCTGGACCATCTGCTGCATTAATGGCGCTTACGATTTCAGGTTTACCAAGCGATCAATTTGCCTTTCTTGGTTTTGTGCCGACAAAGAAAAAACAAGCAGAAGCAGCCATTTCAGCAGCTGCAAAATTGCCTATGACGCAGATTTGGTTTGAAAGCCCAAGGCGTTGTGCATCAACCCTTGCATTGTTCCATCAAGTACAAGGCAGGCGGCAATGTGCCGTAACGCGCGAATTAACTAAATTATATGAACAGGTTGAATGCGGTAATCTTGCCGATCTAGCAGAAAAATATGCTGCAGAAGAGCCGCCAAAAGGTGAAATGGTGCTGGTGATTGAGGGATGTGGGGAAGTAGCAGAAATCACAGATGATGAAATAGAAGCACTTTTGACAGAAAAGCTTAATCAGCTTAGCCTTCGGGATGCTGTCAAAGAAGTTCAAGAACTTTCCGGCAGACGCCATAAAGAGGTTTATCATCTTGCCCTTCAAATTCGCCAGAAAACCGAAAATTAACCGCAAAAAACATGCTAAACAAGACGCTGAACGTGCTGGCAGAATAGCAGAATGGTGTGTGCTAATTATCTATATTTTGAAAGGATATTGGCCACTAGCCCGCCGCTATAAAACACCTTTTGGTGAGCTTGACCTCATCTTGCGAAAGGGCAGACAGATTGTCTGTGTAGAAGTTAAATTCCGGCGCGCAGAGGCTTATGAAGGATATGGGCTGCCGGCACCGGCTCAAATCAAGCGATTAAAACACACAATGGCCATGATTTGGCCATCTTATCAGGCAAAAAATATGACAGATATCAGGCTTGATATTGTGGTACTATATGGCTGGCAAAAATGGAAATATTTCCAAAATTGCTAAAACACCGTTATCTGCGCTTAAACAATATCGTTTCAATAGAAGGTAGTTGCTGAAAAACCGAAAAATGCGTTATTGTGCACAAAGATAGAAATACAAAAGAGGAAGTTTGAAATGCGTCAGCTTATCGCCCTTTTTATGCTTTTAGGAGCATGCGGCACCATGCTATCAGCATGTGCCCCTGCAGCAGTTGGTCTTGGAACAGCAGCCGTTGCAGCATCGACCACAGAAAAAGGGTTCTCAACTTCTGTTGGGGATACGGTGATTGTGGCGAAACTCAAAGATAAGTTTCTTAAACAAGACCAAGCGCTTGTAACCGCTATCTCAACTTCTGTGAATGATGGTTCTGTGATACTGACAGGGCGGATACCTACCCAAGAACAGAAATTGCTCGCAACCCGACTAGCTTGGGAGATAAAAGGCGTGCGGGAGGTGGTGAATGAAGTTCAGGTTACTGAAAATGTCTCCATCAAAGATAGAGCAAAAGATGTATCTGCTTCTGCACAATTAAGAGCAAAGCTGATTGGTGATCAGAATGTGTCTTCGCTGAATTATTCTATCGATGTGGTAAACGGCATAATTTACATCTCTGGGGTTGCGGATGATGAAGCAGAACGCGACAGAGTGATCGCCCATGCCCAGAAAGTCAAATTTGCCAATAAAGTGGTTAATTACATCATCCTTTCCACCGATAAGCGGGACTAGATGACGGCATGAGCCTTACGATTGGCGTTCAAATGGATGATATTGCTAGTATTGATATTACTGGCGATACCACATTCGCATTAGCACTTGAAGCCCAAGCGCGCGGCTATGAGCTATTTATCTATCAGGTAGATGATTTAAGTTTCGACTGTGATAAGGTAATGGCTTGGGGGTCGGTAACACAGTTACTGGATGAGGTAGGTAATCACTTCACCCAACAGCCTGTCATAAAGCGTAATCTGGCAGAATGTGATGTCATCTTAATGCGTCAAGACCCGCCTTTTGATATGGGATATATTACAGCAACCCATCTGTTAGAAACCCTGCCAGCATCTTGTTTTGTGGTGAATAATCCTGCTGAAGTGCGGAATGCCCCTGAAAAAATCCTCGTCACCCAATTCCCTGATATAATGCCGCCGACTTTAATCAGCCGTAATAAATCAGATATTGAAGCGTTTAGGGCAGAATATCACGATATTATTATCAAACCATTATATGGCAATGGCGGTGCTGCTGTATTTAGGCTTCAGCCAGAGGATCAGAATCTTTCTGCATTGTTAGAGGTGTTTTTTGCACAGTCTAATGAGCCTGTGATGGTACAGCGCTATTTACCTGATGTGGTGCATGGCGATAAGCGTATTATCCTTATTGATGGGAAGCCGGTTGGCGCGATTAACCGGGTGCCACAAAAAGGCGAGGCACGATCTAATTTACATGTTGGCGGAATGCCACAAGCTGTTGATCTCACCGAAAGCGATTTGAGAATTTGTGAGCGTATTGGTGCTGAATTATCACGCCGCGGATTGGTTTTTGTGGGTATTGACGTTATTGGTTCCTGCTTAACCGAAATTAACGTTACCTCACCCACAGGCATTCGTGAGATGAGCCGTTTTACAGGTCAAAATATCGCAGCGATATTTTGGGATTGCGTGGAAGAAAAGCGCAAATATCCACTGTCAAACACGATTTTAGCTAGATAAAACAGCTAGCCTGCCCGCATCATACCACTTAAATAATGGCGGTAAGATAATGCTTCTGCCAAATGAACAAGCTGTATCTCATCACTTAAGGCTAAATCTGCAATCGTTCGGGCAACACGAATGGATTTATGCACCCCGCGCGCAGATAAATTATGTTTCACCATTGCTGTGTTTAATAGATCTGAAAGCTCGCCTCTATCTGCAATTTCTGCTTTGATATCTGCTGCACTCATATAGACATTTGGGACGAGTTCCTGTTCTGCTAGCCGGTGTTGCGCGAAATCTTTGGCTCGGGTAATGCGGGCTTTTATCTGGGTTGTTGATTCAGATTGGGCGGGAGTAAGTAATTCCTGCGGGGAAAGCCCCTCAACATCCAAAATAAGGTCAAACCTATCAAGCATTGGCCCTGATATTCTGGCCATATAATTTTGAGCACAGCTAGGCGCTCTGTTACATGCCCGTGCAGGGTCTGATAAATACCCGCATCTGCACGGGTTCATAGCAGCGATAAGCTGAAATTGAGCAGGATATCGCACATGATGATTAGCACGGGCAATAACAATTTCAGCTGTTTCAAGCGGTTGTCTTAACCCATCTAAGGTCTGCCTGCTAAATTCAGCAAGCTCATCTAAAAATAACACGCCATGATGGGCAAGGGATGCTTCACCAGGGAGCGCTTTTATCCCGCCACCAACAAGTGAAGGCATTGAAGCAGAATGATGCGGGCTTCGATAGGGACGTGTGCTGATAAGCCCGGATGGCGGCACTTGCCCGGCGATGGAATGGATAATCGTTGCTTCTAGAGCTTGCTGTGCGGTAAGCGGCGGCAATAATGCTGGCAATCTGCTTGCAAGCATAGATTTTCCTGCACCTGGCGGTCCAACCATCAGCATATGATGCCCGCCTAATGCCGCTATTTCTAACGCTCTTCGTGCTGTTTCCTGACCTGCCAAATCAGCCATATCAGGACCTTCGGTGACGTGAGATAAGGTTTGCGGCTCAGGCGGGGTGAGGATTTGAGAGCCCCGAAAATGGTTTAAAATTTGTGGCAACGTCTTAGCGGCAACAATATCCAGCTTGCCAGCCCATGCCGCCTCAGCGCCATTATCAAAAGGGCATATAAGCCCATAGGAATGGGTTACTGCATGCAAGGCTGCAGGTAATATACCTGAAACTCTGTTAATCTCAGCTCCTAAAGAAAGCTCGCCCAAGACAATAAACCCATCTAAGGCATCTGCTGGAAGCACCCCCATTGCCAATAATACTGCCATCGCAATGGGTAAATCAAAATGCGCCCCTTCTTTCAGCAAATCAGCAGGCGCAAGATTAATCGCAACCCGTTTTGCAGGTAATGCAAGCCCCAGCGATGATAAAGCAGCACGCACCCTTTCTTTGGATTCATTCACAGATTTATCTGCAAGCCCCACAATCGCCATTGCTGGCAAACCGTTTGAGATATGTGCCTGCACAGAAACAGGCACAACATCCACACCTTGCAAAGACACGGATTGTACGATGGATTGCATAATATTTCGCTTTTTAGATGTATTCAGATACACCAAAGCTAGCAAAATTTAGTGTTAAGGTATAGTGCTAGAAAATTTTAATTCAGCGCTAAAATACTATGTAGGCTAAGCCTTTTTCATCAACATCGGGCCCACAGCTTCCCCGCCAAGCACATGCATATGGAGGTGCGGTACATCCTGATGGCCATTCTGACCTGTGTTTGAGATTACCCGGTACCCCTCATCCTTCAATCCAGCTTTTTCAACCACACGTCCAATCGCTGCCATAAAAGCTGTTTGTTCTTCTGCGGATGCATGCAGGCTGAAATCTGTCATATCGACATAAGCGCCTTTGGGAATAACTAAAATATGGACTTTGCGTTGCGGCTGAATATCGTGAAACGCCAAAGTATGCGGGCATTCATCAAACGTGTGACATGGGATTTCACCGCGTAATATTTTGGCAAATACATTTTCAGTATCATAGGTTGGTCGTGTCATATGCTTAATCCTATTCACTATATTGTCTAAAATGAAGCTGTTTTAGTCAGCCTTTCTAGATGCTTTTTCATCTAAGCCTGAGATACCTTGACGCTTGGCAAGTTCTTGCCACACTTGCGCTGGGGACAAACCAGCTGCTTGCCAGACCACAAGCAAATGATACAGTAAATCTGCTGATTCTGCTGCTAGCTTTTCGGTATTGCCCGCAAGCGCTTCAATCAGCACTTCGGTTGCTTCTTCGGTGAGCTTTCGCGCAGGCATTTCAGGTGCATTTTCAAGTAATTTTGCTGTATAGCTATTCTCATCTTTTGCCATAGCACGCGCTTTGATGGTTTCAGCTAATCTATCGAGAATATGGTGTTGTTTTTGCGATGCAGTCATTTTTGCTCTTCTATTATTTACCGAAAGATGCGTGTAGCACAGTGCCAACGCTATAGCGCGGATAGTCGCCTGACAGGAACGCCAGCATCTTGCATAGCTGATTTTGCATCATCTATCGAAAATTGTCCAAAGTGAAATACAGACGCTGCAAGAACGGCACTCGCATGACCATCTGTAATCGCATCTGCAAAATCTTGTGGCTTGCCTGCACCACCTGATGCGATTACTGGAATATTCACCGCATCACTGACCGCACGCGTAAGCGGAATATCGAAACCATCTTTGGTGCCATCACCATCCATTGAGGTAAGCAGAATTTCGCCTGCACCTCTGCTTTCAGCATCAATTGCCCATTCTATCGCATCGATACCTGTGGATGTTCTGCCGCCACGTGTAAATACTTCGAAAAAACCATCTTGATTTAATCTTGCATCAATCGCTAAAACCACGCATTGGCTGCCAAATTTATCTGCTGCCCTGCTTAACAAATCAGGATCGGCAACAGCAGAAGAATTCACCGAGACTTTATCAGCCCCGCACCGCAACAATTTTCTGAAATCTTCAACTTGGCGTACCCCACCGCCAACCGTAACAGGCATAAAACACACATCTGCTGTCCTGGAGACCACTTCAAATAAGGTAGCCCTGCCTTCATGGGTGGCAGAAATGTCTAAAAAACACAGCTCATCTGCACCAGCTTTATCATAGATTCTGGCTTGTTCAACAGGGTCACCAGCATCTTGCAAATTTACAAAATTAACGCCTTTAACCACTCGGCCATCATGCACATCAAGACATGGAATTACGCGCGCTGTTAACATGGGTTGCCTGCATTTTGCTGATTTGCGATAGCTAAAGCTTCCGCTAAATCGACCCGCCCATCATATAATGCGCGGCCAATAATAACCCCATCTATCCCGGTATGGGCATGCGCTACACATGCAACAACATCTGCCATAGACCCCACACCCCCTGATGCAATCACAGGTATATCCACTTCAGCAGCGAGGGCAGCGGTAGCATCTGCATTTACCCCTGTCAGCGCGCCATCGCGTGAGATATCTGTGAAAATCACCGCAGCTACACCACAATCTTCAAATCGCCTCACCAAATCCAGCACAGCAACTTCAGAGGCTTCAAGCCAACCTTCTGCTGCGATAAACCCATCTTTGGCATCTGCCCCAACCGCGATTTGCGATGGAAATGCTTTCGCAGCCTCGTGCACTAATGCAGGGTTTTTCAAGGCAGCAGTGCCTAAAATAACGCGGCTTACACCTGCATTTAGCCAATCCTCAATGGATTGCATGTTGCGTATTCCCCCACCAAGTTGAATTTGAGCCCCTGTACTTAAAATATCTTGCACTGCTTTTTTATTCATTGGGCTGCCAGCAACAGCGCCATCTAAATCAACCACATGTATCCATTTACATCCCGCATCAACAAATTCATGTGCTTGCAATCCAGGGTCAGGGGCATAGACTGTCATTTTGTCAAAATCACCATGCAACAGGCGCACCGCTTGTCCATCTTTAAGGTCAATAGCAGGGTAAATATTCATCATCTAGCTGTTCTCATCATATAATTTTTTCGTGAAATATTGGCCAGAAACATATTCCTCGCCCACAAGTGCATAATATTTATTGGTTCCAAAATGCTCATATCCAAGGGTTTGGAACGCATGTATTGCCCTGTCTTGGGTAGAACGTACGTCAAGATTTAACACTCTAAACCCTGCAGACCTTGCAAACCCTTCAGCCTCAGCAACGAGCCTTTGTGCAATCCCATATCCCCGTGCCTGAGGCATCAAAAAGAAGGTGGTAAGCTGACATGCAAAAGCCTGCGCCTCATTATTTTTTGGCGGTTTAACAATTTGACATGAGCCCACAATCACCTCATCCAACTTGCCCACAAACAGCTCTCTGTCAGGGATAAGCAAAATACCTTTCCAGTAATTTTCCATCACCGAACGTGGTGGCGGTGTAAGCCAGCCAAACCCGCCGCCAGCTTCAATCGCGCTTTCTGCTGCATCACTTAGCTCAGAGATATCATTGCGATTAAGCTCTTTTACCATCTCAACAGAGACTGTAGCTGATGTAGATTTATCTGCCATTACATCCTACCAGGTTTAAAGATCACGGCTTCCATCTTAAAAAAGCCTGGAGAAACTGTTGACCAATTTGCTGGCTCTTTTCTGGATGAAACTGTGTTGCTAAAAGATTATCTTTTCCGATAATCGCTGGAATTTCAACACCATAATCTGCAACAGCTAAAACCGCATCTTCTTGGATATCTTGATAGTAAAAACTATGCACAAAATACCCTTGCGCCTCTTCTGGAAACGAAGCGAATAGCGGATGGCCCTGCTGGGTAGCTCTAATTTTATTCCAGCCCATATGCGGTATTTTTAGCCTAGTTTGAGTATCCGTTTCATGCGGTATTTTATCGACAACACCGCCAATCCAACCTAGCGCATCTGTTTGTGTGCCGCCCTCACGGCCACAATCTGCCAAAAGCTGCATGCCCACACAAATGCCTAAAAAAGGTGCTGCTTTTTTTAGAACCTTTTCATCTAACGCTTCCAATAACCCATCACATGCGGCCAAAGACTGATAGCAATCAGCGAAATGTCCAACCCCAGGAAGCACAATCACATCAGATGCCAACACCATATCAGGATTATCTGTTAGGGTAAGTTCAAAGGGGATTTCAGCCTGATTTGCGGCATGCGATATGGCACGCGAAACCGAATGGATATTGCCTGAACCATAGTCAATTAACGCACATTTCATCGGCTAAATTCCGTCTCTATTCACAGAATTTTTTCTCACAGCACACCTTTGGTTGAAGGGATGCGGCCTTGTCCACGCGGGTCAATTTCAATCGCTTGACGCAAAGCGCGTGCAAGCGCTTTAAAGCTGCTTTCAGTAATATGATGAGTGTTCACCCCATATTCATTTCTCACATGAACGGTTATTTTTGCGCCCATCGCAAAAGCTTGGAACCACTCTCTGAACAACTCAGTTTCCATGTCACCAAGCTTAGGTGCGGGCAATTCAACACCCCACACTAAAAAGGGGCGGCCTGAAATATCTACCGCTACTGTTGTAAGTGCTTCATCCATTGGCAGCATACAATGGGCAAAGCGGTTAATGCCTGCTCTATCGCCAAGGGCTTTATTAAACGCTTCACCAAGTGCCCAGCCTGTATCTTCGGTGGTGTGATGCGCATCAATATGCAAATCCCCCGACGCTTTTAAGCTAATATCGATGAGAGCGTGTTTGGATAATTGTTCTAGCATATGGTCAAGGAAGCCAACACCTGTTTGGATGTCAAATTCTCCAGTGCCGTCTAGATTTACAGATACGGTAATATCTGTTTCATTTGTTTTTCTATGTATTTCTGCAGAACGCATAAAAACCCTCTTATCCTAACGCCTCATAATGCAATCTTGATGTAACAGATTTATAGGATAGAAGCTAGCATTGTGCAAAAATAAGCACAGTTGATTAATGTTTAACCCCAAGCTTTTTCTGTACCCCGAGCTTTTGTTGTAGTTGTGTAATTATCTCGGCGCAATCATCTGCGGATAACCTATCTATATTTTGGGCGAGAAGATTGGCAAGTTTGGTGGCATTTGCGTTGAGCTGCCGTGTATCCACCACAGGCCGAGGATGAGAGAGCGCTGCAAGCTGTTTAAGCTGTTCAGCATCATCCCAGATTAATCCAAGCCACACACAAATCTGATCAACCAAAGCTGCAGATGGGCGAGAGCGCATGCCGCGTTCCAATGAAGAGAGATACGCAACAGACACATTTAACGCATCGGCCTGTTGCTGAAGCGTGAGCTGACGAGACTGTCGGTAATATCGCATCATCTGGCCAAATGGTGTCATCGAACCTCTTTATGCCTTCTTAATTTGATGTAATATGCCCCTGTGCCGCCATCACGCTGAACCGCATGGTCAATCGCATTAATATAAGGTGCAAGTGGAGGCTGTTTTAACCATTGCGGAAGCTTACCTCGTAAAACCCCCTGACCAGCATGGCCTTTTCCTGTGATTACCAACAACATCCTATGGCCTCGATGCACAGCATTTTCAACAAAGCGGATAAGACGTTGATGGGCTTCAGCTTGGGTTAAGCCGTGCAAATCAAGACTAGCGTCAATCGCGATTTTGCCTGCATGCATTCGTTTTGCAGAACGTCTATCGATACCTGCAATATGGTTCTGCCTTAAATCTGCTATCTCAACAGGCTTTTGCTGGCTTGGTGTGAGCTTAGGCGATACTGGAATTACAGATGGAGGGGTTTTCTTTTTATCGAGGGGAGAGGTTTTTTTAAGTGGGGTTGCAAATTTTTGCAAATGATGGGTACGGCTCGATGGTGTTTTCCGAACCGTACTTGTCACTTTAGCCCATAATTCATCATCAGATGAAAACTCACTCATTATCCTCTGCCCGGGTTTCGACAAGCTTCCAATTCGGGTCTGAGAGGCTAATATCTCTTTCAAACACCCAAATATCTACCATTTCTGTTTCGGTGAATGTTTCATCCTCAATCTCATCGCCCTGTTTGTCTTTTAGGATACGGGACTGTTTCGAGGTAAATTTAACCGTCACTGATGCAATATTATCTGTAACTTCACCATCCATCAATTCAACATCTTGAATATCATGAATAGTGATTTCAAGCTCATCACCGCTTTTTATGCGCTGATTAATGCTATGGGTAAATTCTTCATTCAAATCATAGCCAAGAAGACGTCTTAAACTTGCCAGATCACCTTCAGCAAAAGCTGTTAATATCATCGAGAATGCAGATGCTGCACCTTGCGCGAAACCATCATCAGAAAAGCTTTTATCTGCACGTCTTACCGCATCTAGCCCAACCCCATTATTCTGGTCGCTTCTAAGCGGAATAATATTTTGTGCATTTTCTGGCTGCTCACCTGTTTGGAAAGCATTATTCTTTGTCTGATCTTGCTCAAATCCATCACGGTTTCCAAGAATTGAACGCAACCGCATTATTAAGAAAACCGCAATCACAGCAAAAATAAGAATATCGACAAATTGCATTTTAATTCCCATATACCCTATTGTATTTGCATGGCTGGTTAGGTAAACAGCCACCTGCATCATATATCATTGCCACAATGTAGCACAAATGCGTTATCTGTGACATTGTGATTTAAGCACTCTTGAACATGAGTGCTGAAAGCGAAACATGATATTAAGCATATCCCTTCTCTTTACATAGGTAATTTAGAGGGCGGAAACAAGCCGGAGACACACAATGTTTTTCATCATTATTATTCTTTTTGTCCTGTATGGATGGATTGAATTTGAAACATTTGTTTTAATGACGGAGGCTATTGGCGGATTTTGGGCGTTTTTAGGTATTTTTCTTACTGCTTTTATTGGCTTGTCCTTACTGAAAAGCCAATCTAGGGCCATTATTGCAGAAGTGCAAAAAAACATGCTTAACCCGCAATTAAGCATTGTTGCTGGGCTTAGTTCTGGGGTTGCGTTGATTACTGGCGCAATATTGATGCTCGTGCCTGGTTATGCCACTGATGCGATTGGGCTTATCTGTTTTACCCCTGGCATTCGCCCCTATATCGGGCTTGCCATTATATCTTGGCTAAAAAATGCACGTTTTTCTGCCAAAGCAGCGCATTTTAACTTCTCAGCTTCCCCCTTCAGCGCAGATGATGCCACCCGCACCTATACCGAACCTGAAATAGATGCAAAAGAAGAGACGATTGAAGGCGATTTTACAGAAAAAAAATAAACAAATTTTATTAACGCGTTTATACTATGGGTCAATAACCTGATTTTTATACGCAATTAAATTCTTAGGAGCTTTTTTAATGGCCGAAGCCACCCCAGAAAATGCAGATGCACAAGAAGCACAAGCCCAGCCTACACTTCAAATTAGGACACAATATGTGAAAGATTTGTCATTTGAAAGCCCTGCTTCTCCGCAAAGCTTCATTAACCCTGGCGAAGCACCTCAGCTTGATTTAGGCGTTAATGTGAATGGCGAGAAAATTGACGATACGAATTATGAAATAGTGCTTTCTATTAAAGCTAAGGCTAAAAATGACGATGCTGTATTATTCGATCTAGAGCTTGATTTTGCAGGGATTTTCGTTCCAGAAAATATTGCTGAGCAAAATATCAATGCGTTTTTGATGATTGAAGGCCCGCGTATGCTATTCCCGTTTGCACGCCAAGTCGTCTCAAACGTAACCAGAGAAGGCGGATTTATGCCGCTTAACCTTAATCCTATCGATTTTGTGTCCCTCTATCGGCAGAATATTGCCAATAAAGCAGCACAGGAAAAGCCATCTGAAGACGCAGAATAATTTAGCTGTCTGTTTCTGTATTATCTGTTGCTGGCATCTGCCAGATCGGATTTTTTAATTCAGATAACATGTGTTCATGGGCTTCAATTTCACACGCCGTTAGATGATGCTCCCTTACCGCACGGATGGGTCTATCATCTAACGCAAAACCTTGAAAACCTGTCTCATCTTGTGTATCTGTATTTTGCTGTGATACGCCTGTCTCTGTTTGCATATTCAAATCAAAAACAGGCTGTTTTCCGCCTTCAAGCTCAACAAATACATCTGCTAAAAGATGGGCATCAACCAATGCTCCATGCAAATCGCGGTGCGTATTATCAATCGCGAACCGCCGACATAATGCATCTAGGCTAGCTTGTGCACCTGGAAATTTTTGCCGTGCAACCTGCAATGTATCTACAACTCTATCCATCGATAATGGCGTTTTTGCCAATAATGCTAATTCAGCATTCAAAAAACCAATATCAAAAGGGGCGTTATGGATAACCATCACATCATCACCGATATAATCGAGAAAATTCTTCGCAATATCAGCAAATACCGGCTTATCGCTTAAAAAGTGAGAAGTGATGCCATGCACCGCAACCGCCCCTTCATCAATTTCCCGCATTGGATTGATATAAAGATGAAGATTATTACCTGTTAGCGCATAATTAACCATTTCAACTGCGCCGATTTCAATGATGCGGTGGCCGTCTTGATGCGATAAGCCAGTAGTTTCAGTGTCTAATATAATATGGCGCATGTGATAATCCTAAAACGCGATAAAGGGCGTAGACTTAACCTGCCCTAACTAGCAGATTTCAGCAAGTGATGGTGGCTTATCCATCTTTTGAGTTTACGACAAGTATCTGCCTTGCCAAGGCCTGTTGAGAGCCATAAATCAGACTTTTTTTGCTTTTCGAATTGCGGCATTTGCGCAGATATGATGGCTTGAAATTTTTCATCTGTCATGAATGGGCGGGATAAAGCACGCTGTTTTTGCAAAAAATACGGCGCCCATACAGAAATCACATAATCACACTCTATATCCCCTCTGGTTTCAAACAATAACGGCACATCTAGCACGATAGTAGATTGCTGATGCCGGATAGCATGGGCTAAAAATTTTTCGCGGTTTTGATAAACAAGCGGGTGGATAATCGCTTCTAATTGCTGGCGCTTACCATGGTCTGCAAAGACGATTTGCCCCAATTTAGTGCGGTCAATGCCAGCTTCCCTGCTTCCCACATCCCCAAAAGCGGCAAGCACAGGCGCCACCGCCAAACCATAAGACCCTAATAGCCCATGCACTGCAGCATCTGCATCATGCACCCACAAGCCAAGCTGCCTGCACATAAGGGCAACAGTAGATTTACCAGTAGCGATGGAACCTGTAAGGCCGATGATTTTCAATCGATATTCCTTTTTCTATGCTTTAGAGGACAGGCTAAGGCCTCTATTTCTTAAAAAATCAAGCAATGGAAGCAAAGGCAAGCCTAGAATATCATAAAAATCGCCCTCTATTTTGTGAAATAGATGTGCGCCACCATTTTCAATTTGATAACTTCCCGGCGATTGCGTTAGCTGCGGCTCATATAGCAAACTGTAATCTTCTATATCTCTCTTATCTAATTTTCTCATATGCAATGTAGAGGTGGCAAGATGGTGCCATATCCGTCTATGATTATGAAAAACAACAATTGCTGTTTTCAGATAATGTGTTTTACCGCTTAGCTGGGCAAGCTGAGCTCGTGCATCATCTGGGTGTTGTGGTTTGCTAAATATTTTATCTTCACAGGTTAATATTTGGTCACATCCCAAAATATAATCTGGGGCGCTATCTGCGATTTGCTGTGCTTTCAGTTCAGCAAGCGTCACCACAATATCATCTTGGGGCACATTTTCTTCTTGGCCTGCCATTTTAATCGCTTCTTCATCAATAAAGGCAGGCTTTGCTTCAAAAGATAAATGAATTTTCCGAAGCATGTCCTGACGTGTCGGAGAGGCAGAGGCAAGAATTATCTTTCCATCTGGCATTGCAAAACAGCGCATATGGGTTTCCTTAATGTTAGGATTAAATCATTTTTTCGGTATGAAGTCTGATTATCGCTGCGGCTGTTTCCTCAACAGAACGGTTTGATACATCCAAAATTGGCCATTGATGTGAGGTGAAAAGCTGGCGTGCTTCTGCTAATTCTTTGGTGATGGAGGTAATATCTGCATAATGCTCATTCTTATGCGCTGCCATATGGCGCAATCTGCTCCGTCTTACCCGTGCTAGCCGTTTTGCATCTGTGGTTAGACCAACAACCAACAGATCTTTCAACCCCTCTAGATGATGAATTGGAAATGGCACATGCGGTACAAGCGCATAATTTGCCACCCGATAGCCGCGATGGGCAAGATACATTGAGGTCGGCGTCTTGGAGGTGCGTGAAATGCCAACAATAAGGATTTGAGCATCTTTCAATTTATCCATATTCAGCCCATCATCATGATTGACCGCAAATTCAACAGCACCCATCCTCTCAAAATATGCTTTATCAAGACGGTGCTGTCCGCCAGGTCTGCTATTGCGTTCATGGCCTAGAACATCGCTTAATAAATCAACGACTTGGTCCAGTATCGCAACGGCAGGCACATTATTTTCTTCACACAAAGCCTCAATCTGCTTGCGAATATCATTATCAACCACAGAATATAAAACAGGGCCGGGATTTTGGTGTAAGGATTGAGAAATTGCCTTCACATGCTCTGTAGTGCGAACAAGTGTCCAAATAAATTCAGAAGGCTGAACTTGACTAAATTGTGCTAGCGATGCGCGCGCAATTTGATGCACTGTCTCGCCAGTTGAATCAGATATAAGATGTACATTTAGCTGTGTTTTCATATTCTCTATACTTGTCATTGCGTATGTACCGGAACCCTTATGTCTTTACCTTACCCTTTTATTGTGAAAAATAATTTAACAGATGACCGCGAAACACTCCAGTTTCTATTATCCCCATAATATGCAAGGGGATGGGGATAATGGGGATAAAATAGCCCTATTTGAATGTGATGAGAGTTATCCCCAATTATACTCATATTTTGTTCGACTGTGGGTAAAAACTATTTTGCTTAAGTTTGTTATGGGGTTAATTTTTGGGTTTTTGAAAATATTTCATTTTAACAAAAGCTTAATCAGATTAAATAGGTCTTAAAAATTTGAATATTTCTGTGGATAAATTCTGGAAAACTTGTAATTAAGCTATCAACAGGAACAACTACCTACTACAATTTTTATATATAAAATATATATTATTGTTATTCTTAGCTTTCAGGACATAGCGATGAAATTAGTTAAAACGCTTTTAGGCGAAAAACAAAATACCCCGCCTATTTGGATAATGCGTCAAGCTGGAAGGTATCTTCCTGAATATCGTGAAGTGCGGAGTAAAGCTGAAAACTTTATCTCGTTTTGTTTAGATACTGAAAAAGCTGCACAGGTAACCTTACAACCTTTAGAACGCTTTCATCTTGATGCAGCAATTATATTCTCTGATATCCTTATGATCCCATGGGCAATGCAGAGAGATGTGCAGTTTATACCAGGCACAGGTCCTGTCTTAAAACCATTGGAAAATAATGAAGCTATACATGTGCCATCATCAGATGAGTTAAAAAATCTATATCAACCGATCTCACTTGCGCTTAAGAAGGTAAGAAATAATTTAGATAACGATAAAGCGCTTATTGGGTTTTCGGGTGCACCATGGACTTTGATGACCTATATGATAGAGGGCGGAAGTTCACGTGATTTTGCTAATACACGAGCGTTCTTATTTAACAATCCTAGCTATTTTTCTAAAATTATGGATGAGCTGACAGAACAGGTGATCGAATTTCTGTCTATGCAAGCAAGAAGTGGGGTAAATGTTCTTAAACTATTTGATAGTTGGGCGGGTGCAGTGCCGTCTTATTATCGTTCTGAACTTGTTACTAAACCACATCAGAAAATCATCACAACCTTGCGAGCGCGCGGATTTACCCAGCCTATTATCAGCTTCCCAAAAGGGTTAGGTGAAGGCCTTATTTCCTATAGTGATGAGGTCGATATGGATGGTTTGGCACTTGATTATATGACAGATATTCACTGGGCAAATCAGAATTTGCGTGCGGATTTGCCTTTGCAAGGCAATCTTGACCCGTTAGCTTTGGTTGCTGGCGGCGATGAGATGCGAAAAGGAATTGAGCATATTAAAGAGGCGATGCATAACAGGGCGCATATTTTTAATTTAGGCCACGGAATTGTGCCGCAAACCCCGATTGCGCATGTTGAAGAGCTTATTGCGCAAGTGAAAAGTGAGCTTGAAGCTTAAACAAATAAAGATAGTGAGAGAGTGACATGGATTATAACTGGATTAAAGCATTTCACCTTATCGCTGTGATGTCTTGGATGGCTGGCCTATTATATTTGCCGCGACTTTTTGTGTATCATGCGCAGGCAGAAATAGGTTCTGTGCGTTCAGAAACATTTAAATTAATGGAAAGACGCTTATTAAAAGCGATTATGAACCCAGCAATGATTGTAAGTTGGGGTCTTGGGGTATGGATGCTTGCAAAAAATCCAGCTTTATTTGAGATGGTATGGATGTGGGTGAAAATTATTGCTGTGGTCGCAATGACAGCCTGCCATATGGTATTTGCACGCATGCGCAGGCAATTTGAAGAAGATACCGCAATCAGAAATGATAAACGATATCGCTATTGGAATGAAGGACCGACAATTTTGATGATTATTATCGTCATTATGGCAGTTGCAGAGCCATTTTAAGAAAAAATAGCGTTAATCTGGCTGTTTTTTCATCAATCTTGGCTAATATGCACAAATTTTCTAGATTTAGCGTCCACCTTGAGATAATGATTATGATAGAGGTATATGAACCCTCACCATCTTAAGAAGATGTGCGCATCTATTCGTCACGCGATAGCAGCACACTCCCTATTCCATTATGTTATCTGGCATCAAAAGGCATTATTATGCATCTCCAGGAATTAAAGACAAAAAGCCCAGCTGAATTGCTGTCCTATGCAGAAGAGCTTGAGGTTGAAAACGCATCAACCTTGCGTACGCAAGATATGATGTTTGGGATATTAAAACAGCTAGCTGAAAACAATGTCACTATCCGCGGCATGGGCGTGTTGGAAGTGTTATCAGACGGTTTCGGATTTTTGCGTGCGCCAGAATCAAATTACTTGCCTGGCCCTGATGATATCTATATCTCTCCCTCGCAAGTGAAGCGGTTCAGTTTGCGCACCGGGGACACGGTTGAGGGCGAAATTAGAGCGCCAAAAGATGGTGAGCGTTATTTCGCGTTATTAAAGGTTGAATCAATTAATTTTGAAGCGCCAGATAAAGTGCGTCATCGGATTAATTTCGATAATCTGACACCGCTTTATCCAGATGAGAAACTTACTTTTGAATTACCGTTTGATCCGGATAAAAAAGATAATACACCGCGCGTAATTGATCTTATCTCGCCAATGGGTAAAGGCCAGCGCGGGTTAATTGTAGCACCACCACGCACCGGTAAAACAATGATGCTGCAAAGTATCGCCCACGCAATTTCCACCAACCATCCTGAAGTGTATTTATTGGTGTTGCTGATTGATGAGCGTCCAGAAGAAGTTACGGATATGCAACGTTCTGTGAAGGGTGAAGTAATTTCATCTACTTTTGATGAGCCAGCATTACGTCACGTTCAAGTCACTGATATGGTTATCGAAAAAGCAAAACGTCTTGTTGAGCATAAAAGAGATGTGGTGATTTTGCTTGATTCTATCACCAGATTAGCAAGAGCCTATAACACGGTGGTGCCTTCATCAGGAAAGGTTTTAACAGGCGGTGTAGATGCAAATGCTTTGCAACGCCCAAAACGTTTCTTTGGGGCAGCAAGAAATGTGGAAGAAGGCGGCTCGTTAACCATTATCGCAACAGCACTTATCGAAACCGGGTCACGCATGGATGAAGTGATTTTTGAAGAATTTAAAGGTACAGGTAACTCTGAAGTTATCCTTGACCGTAAATTATCAGATAAGCGTGTATTCCCAGCAATTGATGTGACCAAATCAGGCACCCGTAAAGAAGAGCTTTTGGTCGATAAACAAACCTTATCAAAGATGTGGGTGTTACGCCGTATTTTGATGCAAATGGGTCCTGTGGACGCAATGGAATTCTTAAACGACAAAATGCGTCATTCTAAGACCAATGAAGATTTCTTTGAACAGATGAATAGCTAAGCGATGAAATTGGTGAAGTGAAAAACGAGGTTTATTTTTCAGCCTCTTTTTCAATAAGCCATTGTTTTCTTTTAATGTTTTCAGGGTCTCTAGGATGTGTTTTAGCGCCTCCTGAATAATTATCGTAACTGCCATCTGCTTTCACGACACGGTGACACGGGATAATAATTGGAATAGGATTACGCCGGCACGCATCCCCTGCGGCGCGTGCTGCTTTTCGGTTTCCCCACAATGCAGCAAACTCAGCATAGCTTACGGTTCGGCCATAGGGGATTTTTTGCATAGCCTGTAGCCATAGCTGCAGGCTGGTGCTTAACGCGCTTAAATCTATGGGTATGGTGAAGGTACGTATTTTGCCATTCATATACCCCTCTAGTTCTGAAATTGTTTCACGTGAAACATCATCAGCTCTGTCAGCATCAACAAATGGTGTTTGTTGCCAGTCTAATCTAAACAGGGCAGTGCCGGTAGAATGTGCCCGCATATAACCAAGAGGTGTAGTGAGTGTTGTGAAATACATTTGCTTCTCCCGAATCGACAAAGCATGTTAAGACAGGACTGTAATTTTAAATGCTTTATATTGAATTTTCTATGTTGATATTCAAGCACTGCTTAGGCAGAACAAATTGAAGTCTAAATCGATTAAGAATTAAAGTCAGCTTTTTATGAATATAATGAATAATGAGACTATCTATGCACTTGCAACGGCAAAGGGAAAGTCAGCTATTGCGGTTATTCGGATTTCAGGGCCGCGTGCAAGGGATATTCCGGCACTGTTTGGTGCTGATGAGGTGCAGGTGGGTAGGGTTAAACTGTTACAGCTCAAAGCACAAGATGGTCAGATTATTGATGAGGTGATTTATTTTTGCTTTAAATCTCCTGCCTCAGCGACAGGCGAGGATATGGCAGAAATACAATGTCATGGTTCTAATGCTGTTATTAAAGAAATATTAGATTTTCTGTCTAGCTGTGCGGGTTTCAGGATGGCAATCCCTGGGGAGTTTACGCGGCGAGCTATCGATAATGGTAAGATGGATATCACCTCAGCAGAAGGGCTAGCTGATTTAATTGATGCAGAAACCTCTCGGCAACGTCAGCAAGCAACAGACCAGATGTTTGGCAGATTAAGCACGCCTATTGAAGAATGGCGGGCTGAAATTATTGCACAAGCAGCCCTTATTGAAAGCCTCATAGATTTTGCTGATGAGGAACTGCCAGATACGTTAGAAAAAGAGATACAACATAAAATAGCCAGTATTATTACCGCATGTGATGCTATTTTGGATGATGGGAATGTGGGTGAGATTATCCGCTCTGGCTTGGATGTAGCGATTATCGGACCTGTGAATGCTGGTAAATCAACGGCGCTGAATGCGCTAGCAAGACGCCCTGCTGCTATCGTCTCAGACCATGAAGGCACAACACGGGATGTAATTGAAGTAAGGCTTGATATACAAGGTATCCCGATTACGATTATGGATACAGCAGGCTTTAGAGAAACAGACGATAGCGTGGAAAGCCAAGGGATTGAGATGGCGCGGGAGCGTGCAGAACAAGCCGATTTCAGATTAATTATCATGGATGCAACGAGTAAAGGGTGGGTAACACAAGCCGCTGAATTCGCACATATCGGCGCATCTCAGGCTTTTATTATTGCAAATAAATCAGAATTACTCTCAACCGCGCAAAAACAAGCGATACCCCCCTGCATTAATGGCACAGACGTAATAGCGCTTTCTTTGCAAAACAGTCATGATATTGAGGCATTAGAGAAGCGTCTCGCACAACAAGTGTCCGGTTTAATGGCATATAAGCAAGACCCGCTTATTACCCGCCAAAGACATAGAGAGGCAGTGTTACAGGCATCAAGATGTTTGAAATCGGCACAAAGGCTTTCGCTTTTTACCCAAACAGAGCTCGTTGCAGAAGAATATCGCACAGCGGCAACATCTTTATCTCGGATTTTGGGGAAAATTGATGTTGAAGAGGTGTTGGATCATATTTTCTCACGCTTTTGTATTGGAAAATAGGTTCTAGCAGGCTTATTTGACGTTTCACGTGAAACACAGTAGGATGGCGGCAATTTCATTTCAGCTATTAAGGTTCAGAACTGCATAAAGGATAGAGGATGCGGTGGTTTGATGTTGTTGTCATTGGTGGTGGTCACGCAGGCACAGAAGCTGCGGCTGCATCTGCGCGGATGGGTGCATCTACAGCACTAATCACCATGAAAAAAGCAACAATTGGCGAGATGTCCTGTAATCCTGCCATTGGCGGGCTAGGAAAAGGTCAGCTGGTTCGAGAAATTGATGCATTAGACGGGATAATGGCAAAAGCCATTGACCAAGCTGGCATTCAATTTCGGATGTTAAACAAATCTCGTGGCCCTGCAGTGCATGGGCCGCGCGCCCAAGCAGACAGGAAATTATATCGTCAGGCGGTGCAATCTTTGCTGTCTGCGTGTGATAATCTGGAAATCATCGAAGCTGCTGTTGGTGACATTTGCCATGAGAAGGGCGAGATTACAGCTATACGCACCGAGCAGGGTGAAGAGATTAGGTGCCGGGCAATTGTGCTTACGACAGGTACATTTCTAGGGGGTCTTATCCATCTTGGGAAAGAACGTGTTCCAGCAGGGCGTATTGGAGAAGCACCATCGATTAAATTAGCAGACACATTGCGCGCATTACAGCTTCCGCTTGGCAGATTAAAGACAGGAACACCTGCGCGATTAGATGGCAAAACGATAAAGTGGGATGTGTTAGAAAAGCAATTTGCAGACCAAGACCCTGTGCCTTTCTCATCGCTTACAGATAAAATTACGGTTCCGCAAATTGCCTGTGGAATTACCCGCACAAATGCGCAAACACATGAAATTATTGCAGAAAATATGCATCTATCTGCGGTGTATTCAGGCCAGATAGAAGGGCAAGGCCCGCGTTACTGTCCTTCGATTGAAGATAAGGTGAACAGGTTTGCTGAGCGCGATTCCCATCAGATATTCTTAGAACCTGAGGGTTTAGATGACGATACAGTCTACCCTAATGGTATTAGCACAAGCCTGCCCCGTGATGTTCAAACAGCATTGCTGGAAACGATTGAGGGGCTGGAAGAGGCTAAGATTCTACAATTTGGGTATGCGATTGAATATGATTTTGTTGACCCGCGTGCCCTTACCCGCGAATTGCGGTTGAAAAATATGCACGGCTTATATCTTGCAGGTCAGATAAATGGCACAACAGGGTATGAAGAAGCGGCAGCCCAAGGTTTGATGGCTGGTGTAAACGCCGCTTTATATGCGGGTAAATCTGAGGACGAAAAAACTTTCCACCTTGATAGGGCAGATGCGTATATCGGGGTAATGATTGATGATTTAATCACGCGTGGGGCGCCAGAACCCTATAGAATGTTTACATCCCGCGCTGAATATCGGCTATGGCTAAGGGCAGATAATGCCGACCAACGTCTCACCGACAAAGCTATTGAAGTAGGATGTGCTTCGGCAAGCCGCATTGCCCATTGGCAAAACCGTAAATTAGAATTGGAACAGGCACGGGATTTACTAAACAGCAATCCTCAAAAACCCAAAGCATTAGCATCTGCAGGTCTGCCTGTCTCCAGAGATGGCGCACCAAAGACAGCTATGCAACTGCTTAGCCATGATGAGATTGATTTTTCGGACTGCCTTGCCTTATGGCCAGAATTAGCACAAATTTCACCTGCTTTGCGAAGCCAGCTTAAAACAGATGCGCATTATTCAGGGTATCTTGCGCGTCAACAGGCAGATATAGATGCGATGCGCAGAGATGATGCGCTGAAAATTCCTGCACAGATTGATTATTTTAGAATTGGCGGCTTATCAGCAGAAAGCCAAGAATTGCTAAGCCGTCATAAGCCTGAAACAATTGGACAGGCTGGAAGAATTGCAGGGCTTACCCCTGCCGCCCTTGTAGCTGTCCTTCGGCATATTAAAAAACCGCGTCAGCATTCTCAACCTGCACAAAATCTACATGGATAGACATTATGTCTCGTGATTTTCAGGGCTATCACCATCAGATGCTTGAGAAACTTACAGGCAATATTGTTTCACGTGAAACAATCGACAAACTATCCCTATATGCTGATTTGCTGGTTAAATGGCAAAACACCATAAACCTAGTCTCAAACTCCACCCTGCCTCAGCTGTGGGAACGCCATATTATTGATTCTGCGCAAATTATTCCGATGTTGCCAAAACAGGATGAGGATAAACAGCTAAAGATCATCGATATGGGCAGTGGTGGCGGGTTTCCAGGGCTTGTGCTTGTGCTGATGACAGCGCATGAGGTGCATCTTGTCGAATCAGATACACGTAAAGCAGCATTTTTGCGTACTGTGATACGAGAAACAGGCTCAAACGCACAGGTGCATGCAACACGGGTGGAAAGCTTGCCTTTTATGCAGGCAGATGTGATTACAGCGCGTGCCCTTGCGCCCTTGCAAAAACTGCTTGAACTCTGCCTGAAACAACATCATGCTGAGCTAACTTGTCTATTTTTAAAAGGGCGTTCTGCGCGAAGTGAAAAAGAAGAATTGACAGGCTGGTCACAACTGATGATAACTGCACAAGCAAGTATTACAGATCAAGATAGTCAGATATTGAAACTTCAAAACTTCTAGTTTTTGTATATATTTCAATAAGTTAAAGTGGGTATAAAGATGACAGCGAAAATAATTGCAGTCACAAATCAAAAAGGCGGTGTGGGTAAAACAACGACTTCTGTCAATTTAGCTACTGCTTTAGCTGCTTGTGGGATGCGTGTTCTTCTTGTCGATTTTGACCCGCAGGGTAATGCAAGTACTGGATTAGGTGTGGCCCCGGATGACAGGGCTGTGAATAGCTATGGGCTATTGATCTCAGGCGGGGATACACAAAAAGCGATCCGCACCACCATTGTACCGCAACTTGACCTTATTCCGGCTATTATTGACCTTTCAGCTGCTGAAATTGAGCTAAGTGAACAGGATGGCTGGGAATATCGCTTAAAACAAGTGCTGCAACCATGTTCAGAACAATATGATTATATTTTTATCGATTGCCCGCCTTCCCTAGGCCTGCTGACGGTGAATGCATTGGTTGCTGCTGATGCGGTATTGGTGCCGTTGCAATGTGAATTTTACGCGCTAGAAGGGCTTTCTCAGCTGATCAGTACGGTGAATAGGGTTCAATCAGGGCTAAATAAGAATCTTGTAATGCAAGGTATTGTGTTAACCATGTATGATAGCCGCAATAAATTATCAGAATCAGTGGAAGCGGATGTACGCGAATATTTTGGCGACAAGGTCTATCATACTGTAATTCCAAGAAATGTTCGTGTTTCTGAAGCCCCCTCATTTGGTCAGCCTGTATTGATGTATGATATATCATGTGCTGGCTCTCAAGCTTACGCAGCGTTAGCCGCAGAGGTTTTAAAACAGGAAAAAGCAGCATGAGCAGCAAGAAAAAACCAGAATCAGCGAAACGATTAGGCAGAGGCCTTTCTAGTCTTCTTGGTGATTCTGCCCAAGTAGAGGGTGTCCTTGCATCTGCTCGTGATGATAGTGCCATCTCTGCGCAGCAGCATTTCAAAATGATTCCTATTGAGCTTATTTCTGCAGGCCCATGGCAACCTCGCCAACATTTTGATGAAGCCTCGATAGATGAGCTTGCTAAATCTATCGCGCAAAAGGGCATTATCCAGCCTGTGATTTTGCGCCCTGATGCAGATAATCCAGATAAGTACCAGATTATCGCAGGCGAAAGACGTTGGCGTGCGGCACAACGTGCCTCATTACATGAAGTTCCAGCCATTATTCAGGCTTTTTCTGACCAGGATGCGGCAGAATTAGCACTAATTGAAAATATTCAGCGCCGTGATTTATCTGTGGTGGAAGAGGCAGAAAGCTATCATGCTTTGATGTCGTCGCATGGCTATACCCAAGAAGAATGTGCTGAAATTGTTGGAAAATCACGCTCCCATGTTGCAAATCTGCTGCGTTTGTTAAATCTACCAGAAGCCGTGCGTCAGATGCTTCTACATAATCAAATTTCCATGGGACAAGCCAGACCCTTAATCGGCCATCCACATGCAGAAGAATTGGCACAGCAGATAATGCAAGAGCAATTATCTGCACGCCAAGCAGAAGCATTAGTACGGCGCTTAGACCAGCCTGCTGTCCCGTCTAAGCGGGTTGAAAAATCGAGCGATATTCGCTCAATTGAAACGAAAGCACAAACAGAGTTGGGCTTAAACCTTTCCCTAGACTGGAATGAAGAAAGTCAAAAAGGGAAGGTTTCAATTCGTGTAACCTCGCTTGACCAGCTTGATGATTTGCTCTTGAAAATTGGTATATCAAACGGATAAATTTAATTTTATCCGTATTTTAGCGTTTTGATAGGCTGCGTGAGCGTAGTGCTAAGCCAAGCAAAACCTGTCCTGTTTGGGCAAAAGAATCCCCAATTTGACGTGATTTTAACGCAATTTCCAAGCTAATCAGCTTTTCAATCGCTTCATCAACAAACGGTGCTGACCATGTGGTTAGGGCGCGTTGTACAACAGGTTTAATTTTGAAATGCAGAGGCGGTCTTACAGTATCTAAGGCTTTGAGTTCTGGCTGACCGTGCGGTGTATAGGCACTTTGCATTACTCGAAATAGCCCTAATAATTGGCGAAGTAGCCGAATTGGTGCTACCCCTTCTTGCTTTAATCGCGACAGATGGGCATTAAATTGCGGAATATCGCCAGTTAAGATAGCTGTATTCAGCAAATCTGTTTGCAGGGCTGCCCCATCCCCAAGCAATGTTTCCACATCTTCAGTGTTGAGCTGTCCACCCTGCCCTGCAAATAGCGCTAATTTTTCTATTTCAGACCGGCTAGCTTGTCTATCTGCGCCTAATCTGTTGGTAATCACTGAAACCAATTCCCTGTCATATTTAATTTGGTATTCAGTAAAAATCTGCCCAACTAACTGTGATAAATCTCGAGCTTCATCAGGATAACAGCCAATGGAGGCACAAATTTCATGCTTGTCACAGAAATTAACAAGGGCATGACGCGTATTTACATCATATGCCCGAATAATTAATCGCGATTGCTCATCCATTTGCTCGGCGGCGGCGGCAACAGCCTCTTTCATCTCTGTGCCTTGTCCAGATAGGCTGACCACGCGGCTGCCGCCAAACATCGGAATAGCATTAAGCGTATCAGACAGCAGTGTTTTATCCTTAGCCACCTCAGCCGAACTTAGGCTTATCAAAGCAGAATCATCCCCATTTCCTTGCATAAACAGCTTTTCAAGCCGTTTTGTACGCTCGGTCATCAACCCGCTATCTTGCCCATATAATAAATAGATACAAAAACGCGGGTGTGGGGTATTTAACAGACTTTCTACATCTCTGTTTGAGATTTTCATGAGTCGTATTGGGAGATATAGAACAGGCCTAATTTATTCATCAATTTTTCTGACAGTAGCCCTGCAAGACGTTCAGATGTAAATTGTTTTGATTTTTCCTGGCCATAGTACGAGCTAATGGTGCCCGAAGTTGCCTGCGCTGAAATAGACCCTGACAATACTTCCTCGCCTGAAACAGCATCAAGAAGCGCATAATTTAAAGTCGAGCTAGAATTAACAAGGGTAGAGCTTGACCCGCGTACCGATAATGTGGAGGAAGAGGTGCCGCTAATCGAATATTTTAGCTGATAGGCTTTTTCAGCAGATGGGTTAAGAATTTGAGCTTCAAAACGCTGATTAAAAAGCTGTTCAATCCGGCTATTTGGGCTTTGCAATGCGATAGAGGATAAAAATACTTGGACAGACTGGTTTTTTTCCCCTGATATATCTGTAGTGCATCCAGCCATTATCAGCATTACAGCAATTGCCACAATAGCCGCAAATGGCCTTATTACCCCATTAATCCATGGCTTAGCATACGACATTGATAATCCTATCTGGAACGACAATCACACGTTTCGGCGGCTTCCCATCAAGATAGCGGATTACCGTCTCATCTTGCAAGGCTGTTTGCTCTGCTTCTGCCTTATCGGTGCCAGCGGCAAGTTTGATTTTCGTACGCACTTTACCGTTAATTTGAACCGCAATTTCAATCTGGTCTGAGCCTAACCACGCCTCATCAGCTTCGGGCCAATGTGCTTGACATACTAGCCCTTCCCCTGACACTTTTTCCCAAATTTCCTCTGCGATATGGGGCGAGAAAGGCGAAATTAATATCGCCAAATGACGCAACGCATAGCTTTTCAGCTGCCCAGCTTCTTCATCTTCAGCTTTCACGCTACTAATCGCAGACACAAGCACATGGAAATGTGCAACACATCTATTAAAAGCAAAGCGCTCAATATCTGTGGAAATATCAGATATAGCCTTATGCACCGCAGAGATTAGTTTCGAAGCCTCATTTTCTTGATTTAAATAAGGCGTGATATCCAGATTAAGGCCAGATTTATCGCTGGTTTCAGCAATCCGGTAAATCCGTTGCATGAAACGCCATGCCCCTTCTACCCCTGATTCTGTCCATTCTAAATCACGTTCAGGGGGCGAATCTGACAGCATGAACAACCGCGCTGTATCAGCGCCATATGTTCCAATAATTTGTTCTGGATCAACCACATTGCGCTTTGATTTACTCATTTTTTCAACGCGCCCAGCCTGCACAGCTTGACCGGTAGATTTATGCTTCCAGTCTTGGCCGACCTTCTCGACTTCCTCAGGGAACAGCCACTGCCCGCTCGCATCCTTAAAGCTTTGATGACAGACCATGCCTTGGGTCATCAAGCCTGCGAAAGGTTCATCCAAATCTAGATAATCCACATCTGATAGGGCGCGCATGAAAAAGCGCGAATATAGTAAATGAAGCACCGCATGCTCGACCCCGCCAACATATTGGTCAACAGGCATCCAATATTGTGCAGCTTCTGCAGAAAATCCTTCAGGAGAATCAGGGTCTGTAAAACGTAGGAAATACCATGAACTTTCAAAAAATGTATCAAAAGTATCTGTTTCTCTTTTTGCCGCTTTACCGCATTCAGGGCAGGTTGTATCCGCCCAGCTTGGATGCCGCTCAAGCGGGTTTCCGGGCTCAGAAAAATCAACATCCTCAGGAAGCTGAACCGGAAGCTCACTATCTGGTACCGCCACAACCCCGCAATCAGCACAATGTATAATCGGGATAGGACAGCCCCAATAACGCTGGCGCGATACGCCCCAATCGCGTAACCGAAAGGTTGTGCGTGCAGTCCCGCAGCCCACCTCTTCACAGGCTTTAATAGCCGCCTTTTTGCCAGCTTCAATATCAAGACCATCCCACGGCCCTGAATTAATCAAATGGCCAGCTCCTGTATAGGCAGTGTCGGTAATATCAACATCGATATCCTCATCCGCCGGCTTGATAACAGGTAGTACCTCAAGCCCATATTTGCGGGCGAAATCAAGGTCACGCTGGTCATGCGCAGGGCAGCCAAAAATCGCGCCAGTACCGTAATCCATTAATACAAAATTAGCGATATATACCGATAATCTGCGTCCCTCAATAAGCGGGTGTTCGACCTCAAGCCCAGTGTGAAAGCCTTTTTTCTCCGCCGTTTCGATAGCAGCTTCAGATGTGCCTGTTTGCGCACATTCCGCAATAAAATCAGAAACATCCTGATTATTTTCAGAAAGCTGAACAGCAAGCGGGTGTTGCGGTGAAATCGCAATAAAAGAAGCGCCATAAAGCGTATCAGGCCGGGTGGTGAAGACTTCAATATCGTCAAACTCCGCATTGCTAATCTTGAACTGCAGAGAAGCACCTTGTGATTTACCAATCCAGTTATGCTGCATTAGACGAACCCTATCGGGCCATCTATCCAGTTTTTCTATTGCTGAAAGCAACTCATCTGCATAATCGGTAATTTTAAGGAACCAGCCAAAAAGTTGTCTGCGTTCCACATCAGCACCTGAACGCCATCCTTTTCCGTCAACAACCTGCTCATTTGCAAGCACTGTATTTTCAACAGGGTCCCAATTCACCCAGCTTTCTTTGCGGTAAGCGATGCCCTTTTTGAAAAATTCCAGAAACATCTTCTGTTCATGCTGATAATAATTGGGGGTACAGGTCGCAAGCTCTCTGCTCCAATCATAAGAAAGCCCCATGGATTGAAGCTGGCTCCGCATGGCCGCAATATTCTCAATTGTCCAATTGCCAGGGTGCACGCCTCGTTCTATTGCAGCATTTTCAGCAGGCAAGCCAAATGCATCCCACCCCATTGGATGGAGCTCATTGAAACCATTGGCTTTTTTATATCGTGCAACGACATCACCCAATGCATAATTGCGTACATGCCCCATATGAATGCGCCCTGATGGATAGGGAAACATTTCAAGGACGTAATATTTAGGCTTATCTAGGAAGTTTTCAGTTTTGAAACACTCTGATTCAGCCCAGATTTGCTGCCATTTATTCTCAAGTGCTGATGCGTTAAAAACAGCCATGTGAAAGCCTTTAAATTATCGTCTCAAGGGGTGTTGTAGCTATCTGCGGAAATGTAGACCTTAATTCTCGCCAATTGTCTCTGCTCTTATCTCGCGTGCGCGGGTTAAGATAAGGTCTTCTAATTTTCGGGATAATTCGTCATCAATTCCGCCATCAAGCCATTCACCGCCGGCGTTTCTGTTTTGCGTATTTACGACGACACGAATACCATCTGAGCGCAATTCTTGGCTAAGCACAAACACAGATAGTTTGATACGTTGGTCAGGATTCTCCGCAGTTGCATACCATTCAGACACAATTGAACCCCCAAACGCATCAACATCATCAATCGGTATGGTGGATAGAATATCTAAAGATGCACGCCATAAAATCGCATTAATTGGCAGGCCAGCAGTTTGATTGCCGCCACCCAAAAGTTCGCCAATCTTTATGCCTTGCTCATCTTTGCCTGTAAGAAAGGAGCCTGGCCCTTTTTCAACAGGTGTTGTTGGCGGGCTG